>JBJMIR010000076.1:0-133919 GCA_045806785.1 Propionibacteriaceae bacterium
TGCTCGCTCCGGAGTCTTCACCGATGATGCGCAACAGATGCCAGCCGCGACGGTCGCACTCGGCTCGGATGGCTGCTCGCTGGGCCGAGATTCCGGCTCCGCTGGACTGCTGCTCGTCGGTGGATACGCGCACGTAGCCGATAGCGCGAACCGGAGATTCCACAACTCGAAATGTACACTAAACGGTGGTATTGTGTACAAGTTGTAAGTGTTCCACCGCAGCCAGCGCTCCACGAAGGTGTGCCAGCTCGGCTGGACTCGCGACCAACTCCCCGGCACCGATGGCGGCAATGATGGCAGCCAGGCAGCGATGCACCTCGGCCAGATCGACGTTCATGATCATATTCTCACGGGCGTGCGCGCGCGATTGGGGTCCACATAGAAAAAATTCTGGGCATGGAGGCGCGCATGAGGCCGTTCGTGAGCCGGAGAGTCTCGTGCGCGCCCGTGCCCGTGCGCGTGCGCGGCGCGTGCGTATTGGCGTTGCTGACCGCGTCAAAAAAATCTGGGCGCCGGGGGCGGCACTGTCGAGACCCTCCCATACCGCTCCGTAGACTGACCCGCTCTGAGCGCTGCGACCACTTGCTCGGCTGGTTCTTCATGGAGCAAACCCTGCTCGGGCGGGATGATCACCGCGCTCGCCAACTTCCCGACAGTTACGCCATCCACGCCAGCAACCTATAGGGATTTGCTCGACCACCCCCAACTGCAACTCCGGCATTCTCAATACCTCAGTGCCGCCCAGCCAGATCTGAGCCAGCCGTATGGTGAGGGGTCAATCTGCTACCGTCCCTCCGTGCCAATTGGCCAGGTCGATGGGGAACCCGATTACCTCGGCTTGCTTCGGGAGATGTGCGATGACTTCGACGAGTTTCAGCAGCGCGAGAGTTACAAGCTAAACCGTAAGGTGCGCGACCCGGCGCAAGCTACCCTCCTGTACGGGCTGAATGCTCACGCCCACTACATGGCTAGACGTTGCCTGCCGATCCTTGCCGAGTCGACGATCGCGGCTGTTCCAATCGTTCGCTCAGTCTTCGAGTGCGGTGTCATGGCGCAGTGGCTGCGGTGGGTTCCGGGATCAGAGATGACTCTCATGGATGACTTTGATCGACAGATGGGGTGGGTCATCGATGATTTCGAAACCTCTGCGGAACCTGATTGGCGAGAGCGCGCAACAGAACTGCGGGCACGTCTTACAGAGATTCCCGATCTATCGGAAGAGCCGCGTGGTGCCTATTCGGCGACGAAATTCAAGAAGATCTGTGAGCCCTTCTACGGCGGCACTGATCTGTACGTTCGCTACAGGTTTCTGTCCGCGCATACGCACGCGGGTGCTCAGGTGGCCAGCGCCTGGCTTGGGCGCAACGCGGCTGGCTGGCGGGTTCTCGACAAGCCCCGAGAATTCTTGAGTTTCGAATCCGTGGGCCGCATCGTCATTTCCGCGCTGGGCTTTTCATCCCGAGCATTTGACGATCTTGTTGCCAAGTCGCCACGATCCAAATTCCTCGACAGCGTCGAGCAGCGTGCACAGGTGAGCACTTGGCTACAAATGAAGACTTGACTATTGCGCGGATGATCATGGCCTCTCAGGACCGATGCGACAGCGGGCTAACTCGATGCTTGCATTGCCAAGCAGCCGAGACACGTTGCTGACCACCTCGGCAAGCTTCGCGGGTGAAACCTCGGTGACATGACCGGGCCAAGTGATAATTTGCCTGGGCGAACTTCCCCATTCGAGACGAAGTGCTACTCAGCGACGACGACGTAATCGGTCGTAATGTCGGTTTCGGAGTCGAATGGGGCATATTTCTCCCATTTCTCCATCGCCGCTGCGGCTTCCGGGCGCTCTTCAAAGAACCGCCTGAACTCCTCGGACGCCTCGCCTGGTCTGGGAAAGTACCGATCACGTGCCTCCAGGCTCTCGATCTCGAAGAGTACAAGATATTTTCCGGTACGTGCTCCCCGATCACCCTTTAGAAGGCGCGTCTTCCACCCCGGGAGCTCAGCCATCGGTGCGATCTCTTCGGCGAAAACCCGCTCATACTCCTCAGGCTCCACTCCTGGCGCCAGCTCCATTTCGTGCGCCGCGAACACCTTTGGCATGACAAACCTCTCCACTTCGAAGAACCGGCTAGGTCATGCTTAACGGTTACCAACGGATCGATGCAAGAGGTTCCAGACTCCCTTAGAACCTAACGAAACTTTCGCATGCGCGCACGAAATCGCACCGGGCTTCGCCATTCGTTGGCAACCGCCGACGATGCTGGCGACCGATGCTGAATGATGTGGATCGCTATGGGGCGGTCTGATGATCAATTCGTCAGCGAGATTGAATCCAGCAAGCGAGTGGACCGCCGAAACTTCAAGGGCGTCGTGAACATCAAGATCAGGAAGTAAGCCTGGAACTCGCTCGGCCAGCATCGTCTTTCCGACGTCGGGCGGGCCGTGAAAGTGCATGTGATGCCGACCTGCTGCGGCCACCTCGCAGGCCCATTTGGCCTCGACTTGACCTACCACATCTGCCATGTCGAGACGACCGCTCGCGTGCCTGCCGGCCTGCTCACCCATCACCTCGACAGGCTCAACAAGCGGCATCGAATCGCCTCGGAGAAAGGCGACTAACTGGGTGATCGAGGCAATCCCAAAGACCTCGATGCCTTCGACCAATTGCGCCTCTCCGGCCTGCCGCAACGGCACGATCACTCGCGTGAAGCCTGCCTGTTGAGCCGCCAGAGTCGCAGGCAGGACGCCGCGAACCGGACGGAGGTGACCGTCCAGACCGACTTCGCCCAGCAGAGCTGTACGGCGTAGCTGCTCGGCTCCGAAAACTCCGTGTGCTGCAAGCACGGCTGCCACGATCGTAAGGTCGAAATGTCTCGAAGATCTGCTTTGTTGGCGCTGGCTCATGTTCGCGGTCCGCCGACGGTGACCAACCATCCCCGCTCGTTGCCTTCAATTAGTCCGGCAGACTCGAGCGCGGTGAGGGCGCCGAGGCAGGAAGGAACGCTGAGGCCGGCGGTAAGAGCAATGTCGCCGACCGAAGCGCGCCGGCGGGCAGGAATGGCTTCGAACACCGCGAGCTGAGTCTCGGTAAGCGCATCTGTTGCTCGGGTCTGGCCATGGGCCAGCGGCAGCATGGACTGGCCCATGTCGGAGATCAGTTCCAGCACTTCCGCCGCAGCGGTGATCAACACCGCCTGCCCGTTACGAATCATCAGATGCGTTGCTGTCGAGGCTCGCGAGTACACCGAACCCGGAACCGCCATCAGTGGACGTCCGCAACCAAGCGCCCAACTGGCCGTGTTCCGTGCGCCCGCACGCAAGGCCCCCTCTACCACAACCGTGCCTCGAGACATTGCGGCAATCAGCCGGTTGCGTGCCAAAAACCTGACCCGTGTTGGATGAGCGCTCGGCGGAAGCTCAGAGACCAGCAACTGATCCTTCGCCAGGGTCTCAAACAGGGCGGCGTGGCAGGCGGATAGGCAACGTCGACGCCGTTAGCCAGCACGCACACGGTAGGCCCACCCGCAGCGAGCGCTCCCCGGTGCGCCGCCACGTCAATGCCGAAAGCGCCACCAGAAACCACAGTCACGCCCTGCTCAACAAGGTCGGCCGCCAGGTCGGTTGCAATGCCGTTTCCGTACGCCGTCGCAGCGCGTGATCCGACGACGGCCACAGATCGCTGCATCAGGTGAGCCAAATGTCCCGGACCGCGTACCCACAAACCCAACGGCTCGCCGCCGCGACGCTGGATGGGCTCGGCATGTCGAAGATCATCAATGCCGTCCGGCCACTCCTCATCGCCCGGAACGACAAAACGCATTGCTGCTGCGGCGGCCAGTCGCTGGCCGATCCGAGTTGATCATGGTCCAACCGCCCCCCGTTTGACGGCGCCGGGTTGCTCTCCACGCCGCATCGCCAATGCGATGGCCAGCTCATCGCGGCCGGGCACATCCCGCCCTTGGAGATCGGCAATCGTCCAAGCAAGCCGCAACACCTTGTCCACGCCGGGCACTCAATCGACCACGATCGACGGCCTCGTCGACAGCGTGCAGACCGTTCGGACGGGGCAAGTGGCGCCGCAGGTAGGTGCCGGAAACCTCGCCGTTGTTCTGCCAACCGCTACCGGCCAATCGTCGACGCTGCCGATCCCGAGCAGCCAGCACACGCTCAGCAACTACAGCCGAGGACTCCGCCCGCTGTAGTGCCGCCGTCAGGTATGCCTTTCGCAGCGGCAAGGAAGGCTTGATTGATATCGATACTGTCCTGGTTAGTGGGGCCTCGGGCCCGTTGGGATTTGCCGTTCCTGGCGGGCCACTTGTGGTCAGTGGTGTTCTTGGTCTTGTCCGCGTTTAGTCCGCAAAAAGTCCGCAGTACGTTGATAAAAGACGGGTAGCAACGGTCAATGATGATGGGTGAGAGTCCTAGTCAGAGTGGGTTTAGCGGCTCTCTCCCCCAGTCACGAACCGACCGCAGCCGATATCCGGCTTATCGACCGACTCGTCCCCTAGTGACTCAAGTCCAGTGATCCACCCGGTGAAGGGAGCTGTACCCACCTTCCTCCCGCGCCCGCATCTGAGACAGGCGGCCATCCTTCCCGCCGGGAGTCGTGGGCGATAGCGTGCAATCAGGCAGGCCTGTCTGCCAACGCTCACCGACTGACCGCGACCCCGAATGCCGGTTGCGCACCGAGGAAGGTTGATCATGACCCAGACCGCCAGCACCGAATTTCCTGCTTTGGACAGCGATCCCATCGAGAAGCTCGCGATCGACACCATCCGTACCTTGTGCATCGATGCCGTCCAGGCAGCCAACTCCGGCCACCCTGGCACGCCAATGGCACTTGCGCCGGTGATGTACTCGGTCTGGAAGAAGCTCCGCTTCGACCCGGATCATCCCATCTGGAGCAATCGCGATCGCTTTGTGCTCTCCGCAGGTCACGCTTCCACCTTGCTCTACTCGACACTCCATTTGGCAGGGGTCAAGTCGGTCAATCCTCAGTACGAGGTTCTCGGCGAGCTGGCAGTCCCCCTGGAGGACCTGAAGAAGTTCCGGCAACTTGATTCCAAGTGCCCTGGACATCCGGAATACCGCTGGACTGCGGGTATTGAATGCACCACCGGTCCACTCGGCACGGGCATCGCCAGCAGCGTGGGCATGGCAGTCGCTGGCCTGTGGCAGGCGGCCACCTTCAACCGACCGGGCTACGACCTGTTCAACTACAACGTCTACGCGATTGCTGGTGACGGCTGCATGATGGAAGGCATCGCCTCCGAGGCCGCGTCATTCGCGGGGCATCAAAAGCTTTCCAATCTCTGCTGGCTCTACGACAGCAACAAGATCACTATCGAGGGCAGCACCGATCTGGCCTTTACCGAGGATGTCGCGACGCGGTTCGAGGGGTATGGCTGGGCGATCCAGCACGTCGACGACGCCAATGATCTTGACGCGCTAGCTCGAGCACTCGATGGGTTCGAGGCTGAACAGGAACGGCCGACCTTGATCGTGGTCAAGAGCATCATCGGTTATGGCGCCCCCACCAAGCAGGGCAGCCACTCCGCGCATGGCGAGCCCTTGGGTGTGGATGAAGTCCGGGGTACCAAGCGGAACTACGGCTGGCCGGAAGATGAGACCTTCCTGGTTCCTGAAAAAGTGCGCAGTCACTTCGCAGATCTCGGCAAGCGAGGTGCCGAGATACGTGCGACGTGGGACGATCTCTTTGCCAAGTATGGCGAGGAGTATCCCGATCTGGCCGATCAACTCGACAACATGCAACGTCGCCAGCTCCATCAAAATTGGGATGCTGACCTGCCTGAATATCCCGCGGATCCCAAGGGTGTCGCCAGCCGCGACAGCAACCAGAAGGTCATGAACATCGTGGCGCAGGCCGTTCCCTGGTTAATCGGTGGTTCCTCGGATCTGGCGCCGTCCAACAAGTCCCGTCTCACTTTCGAAGGCGCCGGAGACTTCCAACCGGACAATCGGGCCGGTCGCAACCTGCACTTCGGGGTTCGCGAGCATGCTGCCGGTGCTATCAGCAACGGACTGGCGCTTAGCAAGATCAGGGCCTATCAGGCGGGATTCTTGATCTTCTCCGACTTCCAGCGCGGAGCTCTACGCCTCTCGGCCCTGATGGAACTACCGGTCATCCATGTCTTCACCCACGACTCCATCGGAGTCGGCGAGGACGGCCCCACCCACCAGCCGGTCGAGCACATGGCCTCGCTGCGAGCCATGCCAGGCATGATCGACATGCGCCCGGCAGATGCCAACGAGGTTGTCGAAGCCTGGCGAGTGATCATGCCGCTGCGGCATGACCCGGTGGCGTTGATCTTGTCGCGGCAAGCGTTGCCAACCCTTGATCGCAGCAAATATGCATCGGCCCGCGGTGTAGCCAACGGCGCGTACGTGCTGGCCGGCGATCCCGACGAGACACCAGACGTGATCTTGATCGCCACCGGCAGCGAGGTTGCGCTGGCGGTCTCGGCGTACGAGCAGCTGATTGAGGAGGGCATCAAGGCACGCGTGGTCAGCATGCCGTCATGGGAGCTGTTCGATCGCCAGACCGACGACTATCGCGACAGCGTGCTGCCGCCCGATGTAACCGCCAGGGTCGTGATCGAGCAAGCCTCCTCATTTGGCTGGGATCGTTGGGCGGGCACGAAGGGCGAGATCATCGCGATGAGCACCTTCGGTGCTTCGGCCCCGCTCAAGGCGCTGCAGTCCAAGTTCGGGTTCACTCCGGAGGCGGTGGTGGCCGCGGCCAAGCGTCAAATCGGCCGCTGACCGGTCCGCGCAACCTCGAAGGAGACCGCACCCTTGGCGTAGTCCGCGGATGTCAGCCGGACTACCACTTCCTGTCCGAGGCGTAGCTGATCTCCGATGACCCGGCCCTCCACAGCCGGTTCCTCGATCAGCACTGTTCCATGTTGCTTGTCGCGATTGACCTCGATCAACGTGCCGGTGAAGGTCTGGCCGACCCTATCGGCCAGCAGATAGACCTCGAGCAAATCGATGATCGCTCGCTCATACTTCTTGGCCCTTCGTTCCGCGAAAGCCATCTGCTCCGGGAGGTCGTCGAGGGCGTGAAAGACCCAGCCGGGGACCGGCTGGTCTGCGCACAGGGCAACACAGATCTCGCCGGCGTAGCGGTCCACGAGGCGGCGCAGCGGTGCCGTGGTATGGGCGTAATCGCTAGCCAGTGCGGCATGATCGACATCCTCGGGAAGGCCGCCGCTAAAGCTTCGATAGCCTGCCCCCCGGAACAACAATGTGGCGGAGTTGAGCATGGCCGCCTGGTCGGGTCGAGTCGGGTTGAGAATACGGATGAAATCGGGGTAGTGCATCTCTGGAGGCCAGACGATCCGAAGCGCCTTGGCGATCTGGCGCAGTCTGCCCAGTGAGTAGGCGTCCGCCGGCGGCATAGTCCGGACAATTCCGATTTGCCCGTACAGCATCATGTGCGCGGCAGCCATGCCAGTTAACAGCGAGATTTGGGCATTCCAGCCCTCGACAGGATGGGGCGCCCGGAAACGAAGCGTCCAGCTGTTTCCATGACGCTGGATCTCTTGCTGCGGGATCTTCAGGCTGACGCCGCCACGGTCACGTTCCCGGATCTCGCGCCACTGACCCACCAGCTTGAGCAGCATGAGGGTTTGGCGCGGCGTGCTGGCGTCGATCTCCTGCTGCGCTTCGTCGTAGCTGAGTTGGGCGCGGCTGCGAACCCTGGCCCTTACTACCTCCGCCGACAGCATCTGACCACGATGGTCCAAGGTGATCGTCCACAGCAGCGCTGGTCGAACCTCATTCGGTAACAGGCTCGCCGCGCCCTCGCTGAGCACCGATGGATGCAGTGGGGTTCGGTGGTCGGGCGCATACAGCGTTGTGCCACGCCGATGGGCCTCACGATCGACTGGGTCTCCGGCCCGAACGAATGCCGCTAGATCGGCGATCGCATACGAAACCACAAATTCACCACTGGGCCCCCGAGCAATGTGCAACGCCTGATCAAGATCACGAGAACCCGCCGGATCGATGGTGATCAACTCCAGATCCGTCCGATCAAGATCAGGAAGACGCGGCTCCGCGGCGGCTTTTTCGGCCGCAGCCTCGACCTCGGCCGGAAAGCCGGCAGGCACTTCGGCGCTGGCGCGAATGGCGGCCAAGCCCTCCGCGAGCTCCTTGGGCACAACCGGTGGCAGTCCCAGCTTGCGGGCTGGCATGACCGCAGTTTAGTGGGCTGAGTTCCCCTGGCTAGACATCAGCTAGGGCGGTCGAGCGTGTACTGCCGCGGGACGGGATCTCCATCCAAGGCGCGATTGACCAGCGCGTCTGCCGCTTTGTTGAGTTCACGCGGCACCCAAGTCCAGGTCACTGTCGTCGGCCGCAACCGAGCCGCCTCAAGTGCGAGCACCTTCATGTCGGCGTGCTTGATCTTCCACCGGCCGGCCATCTGCTCGATCACCAACTTGGAGTCCATCCGCACTTCCAGCGCCGCAGTCGGGTCGAGCTCACGGGCCATCTCGAGTCCGGCGATCAAGCCGCGATATTCGGCAACATTGTTCGTGGCGCGTCCAATCGGCAGGCCTTCGGCTGCCAAGACCTTCGATGTCTGGCCGTCTCGTACCACCGCTCCATAAGCGGCTGGCCCTGGATTGCCGCGTGCGCCGCCATCCGCCTCAATGATCAAGCGACGCTCGGTCTTACCACCTACAAACTCTTCTGTGCGATCGAAGAGATCGGCTCCACTGCGTTCGTTGGGGGGTTGCTCGGCCATCACAAAGCCGACCGCGCCAAACCTGACTGGGGCGTGCGGATAAGGATCCGACCGCATTCCTCGCAGCGCAAGACCTCGTCCTCCGCCGCCGCCGCAAACGCGCGAAGATCGGCCGCGTTGATCTCGAGCTGGCAGCCGGTACAACGCCGCTGCCGGAGCTCAGCAGCACCGATTCCTCTATGGCTGGCACCGATCTTGTCGTAGAGGGCGATGAGATCGGCTGGTATCAGCGGCGTGATCTCAGCGCGCTCTGCCCGCAGCCCTCCCATTTCGGCGTCGAGCGCTGCCAACTGTCGATCACGTTCGGCAGTGGTCTCGATCAAGGAGTCATCAACGTGGTCTATGCGCGCTCGCAGCGCCTCCCGACTCGCGACCGCCGCCTCGAGCTGCTCCATCACCTCCAGCTCGGCATCTTCGAGATCACTGATCCTCCTCTTGAGGTGGCTCACCTCCTCCACCATTGAGGAGAGCGCCTTGGGATCGGCCACCGTACCGTTGGCAATCCGCGCCTGATTCCGAGTAAGTCGATCCCGAACCGGCTCAAGATCATTTTCAGCCTTCGCCTGCTCCAGTTCCAGGTCTGAAATCGCCGTCTCGGCCGCTACCAGATCTGATGCCAGCGCGGCTCGCTCAGTCTGCAGTCGGGCAATCGCTGCATGCTGCGGCAGCCTCTGGCGGCGCTGGTTGAGTTGGGCAAGGCTTGTGTCGACGGTTTGCAGATCTAGCAAGCGCAGCTGCGCACTCTTCTCGGCCCTGATCGCCCTCATCCTCCTAGAAAGCTGCGAGCCCTGCGTTGCTCGCGGCCACCACCCTACTGATCCGTTGCCGGCTCCAAGAGTCGCCGTTCCATGACCGTTGGCAAGGACAGTGTGCGATAGCCGACGTCGTCGAACAGCACGGTGATCTCCTCGCCGTCCAGGCTCATCACCACTCCGGGCCCGAAGCTGTCGTGCCGTACTCGCTGCTCGACCGCGAAGGGATTATCCGGCTCGGGCTCGTCCGTCGCGGTTCCGGCATGGCAGTTGTCACAGTCGCCACATGGCCTTGGGTCGGCCTCACCGAAGTACTGCAGCAGAAACTGACGCCGGCAACGCAGGGTCTCCGCGTACGCCCGCATCATCTCGATGCGTGATCTCTGCATCGAGCGGTACGCCTCTGCCCGGGCAATCACCTGCTCAACCGCTGAAGTATCTGGAGCTGAGATTTCTCGCCCTTGTCCGGTCTCGGACAGCAGGTTCAAGATCCGACCGATCCTTCGGGTGCTTAGTCCCGTCACCTCCGCCAACTCGGCTCTGGAGGCATGAACGTGCCTTGCCAGCGCACCGAGCACAGCAGCGACATCGTTCTCCTTCGGGATTGAGGAGTTGAAGAATCGCGCCAGTCCCAGATCCTGTGGTCGGTAGAACAGCATGCCGATGGCGGCCTGCCCGTCTCTGCCTGCCCTGCCAACCTGCTGGTAGTACTCATCCGGAGATTCCGGCGCCTGCGCGTGTAGCACGAACCGGATATCCGGCTTGTCGATCCCCATGCCGAAGGCTGATGTGGCGACCATGACGCCGGACTCGGCCGTCATGAAGTTCTGCTGTGCTTCCTCACGCCTGCGCTTCGGCAATCCGGCATGGTAGGTGGTCGCGTCGACACCATGCCTCTGCAACTCCTCGGCGTAGTGCTCGGCCGCCCTGCGGGTAGCGACATAGACAATGCCCGGGGTTCCGGTTGTGGCGACTGTGTCAATGACTTTTGCTTCCTGATCCCGTTCGTCCAGGCAGCGAGCGACACTCAGGTAGATGTTCTCCCGGGCCGTGCCCCCCACCACGACCACAGGATTGTCAAGCTGGAGCCGTTGCATAATGTCTTCCCGCACCGGCGGGGCGGCAGTGGCCGTCAGAGCAATAACCCGTCCGCCGCGCAAACCGGCGAGCAACTCACCAAGCCGTAAGTAGTCCGGCCGGAAATCGTGGCCCCAGGATGAAACGCAGTGGGCCTCATCAATCGCAATGAGGCTGGGTCGCATGGCGGTGACAGCGGCCAACACTTCGTCGTTGGCGAGTTGCTCCGGCGCGAGAAAGAGAAACTCCACCTTTCCAGCCGCCGCCTCGGCCAATGCCTCTTCCCGCTCGGTCTTGGTCTCCGCCGAACTGACCCGGCGGGCAACCGTCCGGTGGCCATATTCCTCAAGTCGGCTGGTCTGATCCTCCTGCAAAGCCAGCAGTGGGGAAACCACCAACGTTGGGCCATTGAGCAGCACAGCTGGCAGCTGATACGCCAGCGACTTCCCACCACCCGTCGGCTGAACTAGCAATACGTCGTGCCCATCCAGCAGTGCTCGGACAGCCTCGTACTGACCAGGCCGGAGCGACTTGTGACCAAAAACCCGCTGCGCAGTCTCAACAATCTGGTCATTCACGGTGTCCCAGCCTGCACGACTCGTCGGGCGCTGTTGAGACCGGGATGCTCAGGGCCGGGCGTTCCACCGGTCAAGGGCAGGCGCACCTCTATCCTCACCGAGCACCGACACGGTGCCGGTGTCAAGCGGAAAGTGCACGCCCAGGTTCAAGTCGAATCCGAGCCAGCGCATAGTCAGCGCCCGGAGCGCATGACCATGACCGAAGCAGATTGCTTGATCTATGCCCGAGTCGCGGACTCGGGCGACCACTCGGTCGAGCCGGCTGGCGACCTCGGCAGCCGTCTCGCCACCGGGAACCTCGCCGTCCCAGATCGTCCAGCCCGGGACCGTCTTCCAGATCTCGGGGCTGGTCTTGCCCTCATAGTCGCCGTAGAACCATTCGGCAAGATCATTGTCGATCTCCGGCTCGTGCTCGCCAACGAAACCAGCCAGCTCCGCGGTTTCGCGCGCTCGTCTCCGGGGGCTGCTGAGGACTAGCCGGAAATCTTCAGGTGATAGGTGGCCCCGCAGTGCCCTGGCAAGCTTCTTGCCGTTCTCGGTGAGCGGCAAGTCGGTGATCGAGGTGTGACGGCCCGACCGACTCCACTCTGTCTCGCCATGCCGGACCAGGAACAGGCGTGTTGGCACGCCTCACCGTATCGCTCCCCCGGCCCGATCGCAGTAGACATCTGCGATGATCACCGGGTGCAAGAATGGCGGTTATGAGCGATCGTCGGCCCGAGCTGCCGAACCGCCAGATCCCCTTCTCCGACGCGTTCAGAGAATTCATCGTCGAGGGCTGGGCACCGGATACCCAAGACCTACCTGATCAACTTGCCGCAGCCGTCCCGGCGCGGCAGCGTCGCGAGCGTGTCAGTGCTCAGTTTCCGGGTGACCGATTGATCATTCCGGCAGGTGGGCTGAAGGTACGGTCCAACGACACTGACTACCGGTTCCGGCCGCACTCGGCATTTGCTCACCTGACTGGTCTCGGCACCGATCGGGAGCCGGATGCTGTGTTGGTACTCGAGCCCACCGACGCTGGTCACGATGCCACGTTGTACTTCAAGCCTCGAGGCCCGCGCGATTCTGAGGAGTTTT
This sequence comes from Propionibacteriaceae bacterium, assembly GCA_045806785.1. Classification (GTDB taxonomy): domain Bacteria; phylum Actinomycetota; class Actinomycetes; order Propionibacteriales; family Propionibacteriaceae; genus Microlunatus. Next base: position 12,264 of record JBJMIR010000076.1, read on the forward strand.
ACGCCGACAGTCGCTTCGGTGAGCTGTGGGTCGGTCGACGCGCGTCGCTGGAGGAGATGAGTGCGCTCTGTGGCATCCCCTGTGCCTCGATCACCGAGCTACCGGATCACCTTCACAAGAACAGTGACACGGTCCCGCTACGAGTACTGGGATCAGATGTGGATGCTGAAACCCGCAAGCTCATCGAAGAGCTTCGCGGTTCTCGAACGGAAGCCGAGGTTGATCAACAGCAGCCGGCGATAGAGGCATCGGATCGTGAGTTCGAGATTGCGCTCAGCGAGCTGCGGCTGATCAAGGACGCCTTTGAGATTGCCCAGATGCGGGAAGCCTGCCGGCAGACGGCATTGGCCTTCGATGCCGTTGTGGCGGCCATTCCGGAGGCTGTGCGGCGGGGCCGGGGCGAGCGCTGGATCGAGGGCATCATCGGTCTACAGGCTCGGCATGTCGGTAACGCCGTGGGCTACGACACGATTGCCGCCGCCGGCGATCACGCCTGTACGCTGCACTGGATTCGTAACGACGGTCCGCTCCGTGACGGCGAGCTCCTGTTGCTGGACGCGGGTATCGAGCTGGATTCCCTCTACACAGCAGACATCACGCGTACCTTGCCGATCAGTGGACGCTTCAGCGATGAACAACGGATGGTCTACGACGCTGTCTGTGAGGCGCAGCAAGCTGGCATCGCTGCCGCGCAGCCTGGTGTCAAGTTCTCCAAGGTTCACAAAGCAGCGATTGAGGTGATCGCTCGACACCTGGACGGCTGGGGACTGCTGCCCGTCAGTGTGGAGGAATCACTCAGTGAGCAAGGTGGACAGCATCGCCGTTGGATGGTGCACGGTACCTCGCACCACCTCGGCATCGACGTCCATGACTGCGCACAGGCTCGGGTGGAGGAGTACCGGGAAGGCGTTCTGCAGCCGGGCATGATCATTACTGTGGAGCCAGGGCTGTACTTGAAGTCTGATGACGAGCTAGTTCCGGAACCGTTGCGCGGCATCGGCGTACGGATCGAAGACGACATCTTGATCACGACCGAGGGGAATGAGAATCTCTCCGGCATGCTTCCGCAAACCAGCACTGAGGTGGAAGCTTGGATGGCCAAAATTCTGGCCGGGGCGGGACCCTGAGCTCATTCAAAAGCAGCTGCCCGAGCGCCCGGCATGCCTTGCAGCATCTCGCGGGCTTGAGCAGCGAGTTTGTGCTCGCAGAGCACCTCGTATTTGGTGGCGACCGTCTGAGTCACCGATGTGAAATCCCGCCGTCCACGACTCATCGCGTACGCCGCGGCGCTGAAACCAATGCCAAGGGCCACGCCAATCGCCAGGGACACCAACAACAGCAGCACGATGCTCGATGGTCGAGTGAAGATCAACATCACCAGACCCACCAGCAAGCCTGTGGAGATACCCGACTGCAAGCCCTGGGTGATCACAGTTCCCCAATTGCGCCGGCCAAGAACGCGCTCGACGGATTTCAGATCGGTACCCACGATGGCCAGGTTCTGGACCTCGAACTTCTGGTCCGCCAAGAAGTCGACCGCTTTCTGCGCGTCTTCATAACTGCTGTAGATGCCCACCGACTGCGGGAACTGCAGCTCGAAAAGCGAGCCGAACTGCCGCGGCGGCATAGCCATCGTGCCCTCCTGAGGATTGGCTTACCAATTTACTCGTTGGTGCTGTCGACTGGCTGTGCGTTGCCGCAGGTGCTGCGCCGGCACTACGCGAGCAGCTCCCTGAACTTCTCAGATCTCGTGCCGGCTGGACACGCAGAATTCATTCCCCTCCGGGTCCGCGAGCACGTCCCAGCCGATCTCCTCATCCCGGCCACGGAGCAGTCTGGCGCCCGTGGCGAGAACGCTTTGCGTCTCGCCCCAGACATCCCAGTGCATCCGGTTCTTGACGGTCTTCGCCTCGGGAACCCATTGGAACACCATCGCCCACGGCATCCCGGGTGCCCCATCGATCCAGGAAAATCCCCGATCCTGGTCGTGACAAACCTCGCAGCCATACCGCTCGGCCCACCACGACGCAATCCCGACCGGATCGGCAGAGTCAACAACGACTTCGTATAGGCGATAGTCGGCCAAAGACTCCGGATCCCGAACGAAGGCGCACAGCTCGCCGCCTTCAGGATCGGCTAGCACGGTCCATGGCTGCGTCTCGTCGAGGACCACCGCGCCGAGATTGGTCAAGTCGGCAACTGCCGCAACATTCACATCGATGTGTACGCGCTGCTTGACCGTCCGTGCTTCCGGCACCTTGTTCACCCACAGCGTGTGCTCGGGAAGATCGTCGAGCAGCCGAAGGCCAGTGGCACTCGGTTCGGCACGAAGCCCAAGTGCCGGCGCCCAGAAGGTCGCCAGAACCCCAGGATCGAGCGCGTCGATGCAGAGGTCTTTGAAGCTGATCGTTTCGGCTCCAGCCATGTCCAGACCTTAGCCGAGGTGATCTTGAGAGATGGAGTATGGCCGGGATCGCAAGCAAGGCTGACTATGCCGCACCAGAAAGCGCACTCCTTCTAGGAGTTTCGGCGTCCACGGAGGCACCCAAGGGCTGTGATAATCGAAGCGTGGCAGCGAGCACAACCTCGGTCTTCATCTCACGCATCCGAGGCCTGCCAGTCCTCGACAGCGCTGGGGACCAGGTGGGGAAGGTGCGTGATCTTGTCGTGCAGCGCCGTACTGCCGGCCGGGCACCACGCGTCAAGGGCCTCGTGGTTGAGCTGTTCGCACGCCATCGGATCTTCATCCCGATTGCTCGGGTGCGCAGCATCGACGGCTTTCAAGTGGTCATTACCGGTGTTGTGAACACTCGCCGCTTCGAGCGGCGGGAGTCGGAGATGCTGGTGATCGACGATCTGTTCGACCTGACCGTAGAGCGCACTGATCATCCCGGTTCTTCGGTCATTTTCGATGTCGCGATGCGGCCAGTGCGTTCGCATGACTGGGAGCTGTCACAGGTGGCACTGCGAGAAGCCGCAAACCGTCGGCGATTCGGCCGACGCGGCCATGTCACCATCGTGGACTGGTCAGCGATCAAGATCTTGGCGTTTGATCGAGGCCAAGGTACCGACCAGCTGCTGGCGCAAATGGAAGACATGAAGGCCGCCGATATCGCCCGCGAACTACACGAGATGTCGCGAGAGCGACGAGCCGAAGTGGCTTCCGCGCTGGATGATCGTAAGCTGGCCGACGCACTGGAAGAGCTGCCCGAGGACGAGCAGGTGCAGCTCATCTCCGAGCTCGACACTGAACGCGCCGCCGACATCTTGGAGGAAATGGATCCAGACGATGCCGCTGACCTGATTGCCGAGTTGGCGCCCGAGATGGCCGAGGTGCTGCTGGGACGCATGGAGCCCGAGGAAGCCAAGGACGTCCGACGACTGCTCAGCTATGCCGAATCAACGGCCGGCGGAATGATGACCCCTGAGCCCGTGATCTTGCCGCCGGATGCAACGGTCGCCGATGCACTGGCTCGGATCCGTGATTCAGAACTTACGCCGGCCCTGGCCTGCATGGTCTACGTCTGCAGACCACCCCTTGACACTCCAACCGGCCGCTTCGTCGGAGCCGTGCACTTCCAGCGGCTGCTCCGGGAGCCTCCCTCAACGTTGGTCTCGGGTTTGATCGACACCGAGCTGGAGACCCTTACCGACCAGGCCAACGTGCATGAAGTCAGCCGGTACTTCGCGACGTACAACTTGGTCAACGCTCCTGTGGTTGATCCTGATCATCGGTTGATCGGCGCGATCACCGTGGACGACGTACTCGATCACATGTTGCCCGAGGACTGGCGCGGCATCGAGCTAGACGCGGTATCGGCGAAGCCCCCCGAGGAGGGAGCGGTCGCCCATGGCTAGAGCCGTGCGGGAGGCCGAGCGGCTCGACGTACCGGGCAGGCGCAAGCGCTCCACCATTCCGACAATCAAGGTCGATCGGGAAGCCTTCGGCAAGTTCGCCGAGGCATTCGCACGATTCATGGGGACGGCGCGGTTCCTCTTCGGCATGACGGTGGTCATCGTCATCTGGATCCTTTGGAATGTCCCTTTCGGTCCACCTCGGCCGCGCTTCGACCCTTTTCCGTTCATCTTTTTGACACTGGTCTTGTCGCTGCAGGCTTCGTACGCCGCTCCCCTGATCTTGCTCGCCCAGAACCGCCAGGAAGCACGTGACCGGGTGATCGCGGAGCGAGACCGTGAGCAGGCCGCCCAGAGCCGAGCCGACATGGACTTTCTGGCGCGCGAGATCGCCGGCCTACGCCTGTCGGTTGGTGAGTTGGCCACCCGCGATTACGTGCGCTCAGAACTGAGGGCAGAGCTACGTGCCATGCTCGCTGATCTCGACGGCGAGGATGGTGTTCGCGACCCCCGCCGTGCATTGAGCGCTGACAGAGAGTGATGGCCAAGCTCACCTAGGCTGGGTACGTGCGCGACCACCAGTCCAGTCAAGTCTCGGCAACCTCCACCGGCGAGCATCCACTTGTGCCGCAGATCCGTCAGGCACTGCGTCGCGTGGATGATCCTGAGATTCGCCGACCGATTACCGACCTTGGCATGGTCGACGACGTCGGTGTCGACGTCGAGGGCCGGGCTAGGGTACGCGTGCTGCTGACAGTGTCCGGTTGCCCGCTGCGTGAGACGTTGCACCGCGACGTTACGGCAGCGGTCGGCGCGGTGGCCGGAGTTACAGCAGTCGATGTCGAACTGGGCGTGATGTCTGACGAACAGCGGCGGACACTGCGTGAACTGCTCAAGGGTGGGCAGGCCGATCCGGAGATCCCCTTTGCTCGGCCCGATTCCCTGACGCAGGTGATTGCAGTCGCCTCGGGCAAAGGTGGCGTCGGTAAGTCTTCGGTCACGGTAAACCTCGCCAAAGCACTCGCCGCACCTGGTCGTAGAGTCGGCATACTCGATGCCGATATCTACGGCCACTCCGTGCCGGCGATGCTTGGCATCGCCGACGCCCGGCCGACGGCGGTCGAGGACATGATCATGCCGGTGCCGGCGCACGGCCTAAAGGTGATGTCGATCGGCATGCTCAAGCCACGTCGCGATCAAGTAGTTGCCTGGCGTGGCCCCATCCTTGACCGGGCGCTCACCCAGATGCTTGCTGACGTCTACTGGGGCGATCTGGACTTTCTCCTCATCGATCTGCCACCTGGCACCGGGGACGTCGCAATTTCACTTGGCCAGAAGCTGCCTAACGCCGAGGTGCTCGTGGTGACCACACCGCAGGCGGCTGCTTCTGAAGTTGCCGAGCGTGCCGGCACCATGGCATCAATGATGAATCAACACGTGATCGGTGTCGTGGAAAACATGTCGCATCTGGTGATCAAGTGTCCTGACTGCGGCAGGGTGCATACCTACGACCTCTTCGGGACCGGCGGCGGCACGGAGGTCGCGCGAGCGCTCAGCACTCGTCTTGGTTACACGGTGTCACTACTCGCGCAGATTCCGCTCGACCCCCAGCTACGTGCTTCGGGCGACTCTGGCGTGCCCCTGGTCGAGGCCGACCCCCAGCAGCCCGCGGCGAGGGTGCTCAACTCCCTGGCCGACAAGCTCCTCAAGCGCAGTGTCAGCCTGCTCGGCAAGCAGTTGGGCCTGGCCCCGGGCGGCCGCTGAACACCAAAAGTTCAGGTCGCTTCTAGATCGAACGGCGTCAGGGCCCGGGTGGCCCCATCCATACCCTTGCCATTGCTGGCTCCGCCATCGATACGCCCAGCGTCGGCCTTATCGTGTGTTCCGGCACCAGAATCGGCGGAGCTGATCGTTTCGGTGATCTCTGCTGATGAATTCTTGATCGTCTTGCCAGCATCGCTGACCTCGGCTTTCACATCAGCGATGATCGGCTCTACATCGTCGAGCAGGTGCTTCTGAACGAACGCCTTGGGGTTCAACTCACGGAAATCGACGTTGTCGAACTCCGGCCCAAGCTCTTTGCTCAGCTGCTGCTGGGCGTTCCCAGCGATCGTCCTCAGATAATGCAACAGCCGAGCCGCCTTACGAGCAAGATCGGGCAGGCGCTCTGGCCCGAACAAGATCACCGCGATCACCAGGAGCAAAACGAACTCGGGCGCGTTGATATCAAGCAGCAGCGGCGTCACGCTCAGCCCACCTTGCCACCCAGCGTGACACTGGCCTGGTCACGCGTGGACCCACGAGCGTACTGCAGAACGACGACGTCTCCCGGCCTGTGAGTGCGGATGCTGACGATCAGCTCCTCCATCGTGTCGACCGTCTCATCGTCGACCTTCGTGATCAAATCCTTGGCTCGCAGGCCGGCCTTCCCGGCTGGGCCTCGAGCGTCGACAGCGGTTAGCTCAACACCTGCTGGGGCATCGGCTACATTCGCTCCGATCACTGGGTACGTCGCCTTGCCGTTCTTAATCAACTGATCAGCGATGGTGGCCGCCTGGTTAATGGGGATCGCGAATCCAAGGCCGATATTGCGGCTGCTCCCGAAGGTCAAGATCGCCGAGTTGACGCCAATCACCCGACCGCCCGCGTCGACCAGCGGGCCGCCAGAGCTCCCGGGATTGATCTGGGCATCGGTCTGAATGGCGTTGATGTACGCGGTCGGCGCGTCCGCGTCACTGGTCTCGCTGACGATCACCGGACGGTTACGGGCCGAAACGATCCCTTCTGTGACGGTGCCGGACAACCCGAGCGGAGAACCTAATGCGAGCACTGGCTCCCCCACTTGGACATGTTCGGAATCGCCAAGTTGGATCGGCTCCAGCGATCCGGAACCGCTGGCCTTGATCACCGCGATGTCGTAGGAAGGGCTGCGACCAACAAGCACAGCGCTGACCCGGCGCCCATCGGAATACAGAACTCGAATCTTGGATCCGTCGGCGGCTCCAGCCACAACGTGATTGTTGGTGACGATGCGCCCGTTCTTGTCAATCAAGAACCCCGATCCGGTTCCTCGACCAACCTGGATCATCACGGTCGCGGGCAGCACTCGCTTGGCAACCTCAACGCTGTTCGCGCTAGGCGGTGGAGGCGCCACCGGCGTACGGGTAACACCTGGCTCCGCCGAAGGGCTAGCCGTTGTAGTCGAGGACGCCGCCCGTCGGGCAAGTGTCGCACCCCCAAAGCCAGCGGCCCCACCGATGATCAGCGCCGTTAGCGCAGCGACCGCGATAACCCAGACTGCCCCTGCGCGCTTGCGACCTGTACGCCCGGCAACCGGCATCGTCGTGGTGGTCCCGCTTCCCGCCGGACCTCCCAGGTATGCCGGCTCGCCGGCTGGCGGCGACCAGCTTGAGCTGCTCGATTCGAATGCGGGAATGGGCTCATATGAGTTATCCGAACCGTGAGAAGTGGACGGCGGCTCGCCAAAAGAACCGAAATAGCGAGAGTCCGGGGCTTCGCCTCCGGCCTCAGCCGCGGAACGGTCCTCATCCACCACGTACTAACCCTTCACATCGGCCAGAATCCTCGCCCATCCAGCTTTGATGCGGCCAAGCGTAGTAGGCACCTCGGCCCGATCATGGGGCAGAGAGGCCACCGCGTCGGCAAGCACACCAGAGTTTCCGTCGGTCACCACGGTGAAGACGACGTCGCTGGACTGCCAGGTAGCCACGCCCGATGCACCGCGCCGGATATGGGCTCCCAGCGTTGCATCCCACTCCGAACCTTGGGGAGCCGCGGCCAGCCGGCCTCGCTGCTCGAAGACACTGACCGTGGTCAGTCCGTCGCTGTAGACCAGCTGGATGGTCTCAGGGTTAAGGGCTCGGTCGCTTCGCAGCCGGACAAGCGACAGTCCAGCCAGCTTGCGAGCGCAGGACCATCCGGAGGCGGTCAGTTCGGTCGCGGACGAGAGGGTCAGCGAGGTGTTAGTCCGTGGTACTGCCAGGCGTGGCGGCAAATGTTCCAGGATGCTGTTCGCACGATCGACGACCACTGAAGTGAATCCGAATGACACGTTGACAGATCCAGCCTTGTCATAAGTTTCCTGCCACAGCACCATGCCGGTCGCCTCATCGATCCACCAGCGGGCGGCAGGCTGAGAGCTCCCATCGCGGGTCGCGGTGACGACCGTTGCGCTGCGGCCGGCGACGCTCGCCCCCCGGCTACCAGAAAGGCGGTAGTTCCGCTCGAGCAAACTGAGCAGCTCGTCATCCACAACTCTGGAGGAGGTGAGCGCTGGCCTGAATCCTTCGAGCAGCTGCCGACCTGTCTGGTTGATGACCATGACTTGGCTGCCCTGACCGGCACGTGTCTCTACGTCGATCTGAGCTGTGATGACTCCGCCGTTCCGGTAAGCCAGAAACGATTGGCGGCTGGAATAGCTGATCGAATGAGCGGCATCCGCAGCCCGTTGCATTGTTGCGTTCGCCTCGGCCGCACTCATCGCTGGGCCCGCGGTAACTGTCGGGCCATCGTTCCTGGGTGAGGAGCTAGCGGACAAGTCGGGCGAGTCGGCCAAGATGACTGCGTTCAGCGCATCGCTGGACAGCGGAAACTGTCCCAGAGTAGATGAGAACGCTGCTTGTGCCTCGTTGGTGGGGTCACCGATTGCCGCAAGGCTCGGCGCAGCCGTGTACCCGACAATCCCCATTGCGGTGACTGTCGCTCCAACGGCCATGGTTACTGCCGTGATGCGGAGCTTGACCGCGCGCCGATGACTTGGCAGCCCGCCAAATCTCCAAGCAAGAGATGATTGGGTACGCCGGAACGGCCTGGTCCACAGCGGCGCGACCGACTCCGGACCGGCAATCGAGACCAGACGTACTGAAAGGTCGGCCGGCGCAGGGCCCGGTTGAGATTTGGTTTGATTCAGCAGCTCGCGTACCGCGCGGAGATCCTCGATGTCGCGCCTGCAGTCGGAGCAGTCAACAAGGTGGGTTAGCAGCCGTTCTCGATCGGTGTCGTTCAGGGCCCCGTCGACAAACGCTGATCGCAATTCGGCGAGCTCAGCGCAGGGCGGCTTCCTCACGTCGACCTCGCTGGCTCCAGACTTCCCAACCTGGGACTGGCCCTGTCGGGAATCTCACCGGACTCCACCTCCACACCCAGGTACCGCAGCCGTTCCCCGGTCGGTCGGCGATGCGCTAGAGCTGTCCGCAACTGGGCGCGGCCACGATGAATGCGGCTTCGCACGGTTCCGATCTTGATGTCGAGAACCTCGCTGATTTCCTCATAGCTGAGGCCCTCGATGTCGCACAGCACGACAGCTGCCCGGAACTCCGGTGGCAGCGCCGACAAGGCAGCAGCCACGTCGTGGTCGAGATCGGCATCCGCCAGTTGTTCCGATGGACTTGGCCAAGCACTGGGTAAGCGCTCGTCAGAATTTTCACCTAGGCCGTCGAAGCGGATCTTCTGGCGCCGGCGGGCCCCATCGAGGAATAGGTTGGTGGTGATGCGATGAAGCCAGCCCTCGAACGTCCCAGGCTGGAATCGATGAAGTGAGCGGAACACGCGCACGAAGACGTCCTGGGTAAGGTCCTCAGCATCATGCGGATTGCCAGTCAGGCGATAGGCCAACCGGTAGACCCGAGCACCATGATCGCGTACCAGCTCTTCCCACGTCGGAGGCGTCCACTCCACCGGTTCAGGTTGTGAGGTTGCCGGGACAGGCGGCTGCCAAGCCTGAGGATCGGGGGCGGGCCAGTCCGCCATAAGTACGACCTCCCTACGCCGTCCGGCCTTACCACACTTTTTCAGTCTGGGCAGGCTCAGCCTGAACGCCTTATTGTTGCCTGTCATCCTGGCAATGCCCTGAGTGAACCCTGGCAATAAGCTGTGCGCGACCGTGTCCTTCCTCACAATCGTCAAACGGTACGACAGCAAGACACGTTCCATATTGATTGTCTCTCGGCTCGCCCGGGCTCGGAAAAATCACCCAGCAACTGTCGAATTCCTGCGGACTTTCCGCGCTCCAGAGCTGGGCGAGGAAACCAAACGGAGTCAGTCGGTCGAAACTGTCTCGCCGGTCGGCAGACCTGCGGCCGCCAACGAAGAACGCAGGCCCTCGACCTCGTCAGGAGTTGCCTCAAGCAATGGAGACCTTAGGCCACCGACGTCACGACCCTGCAGCTTGAGACCAGCCTTCACCAGAATGCAGCCTTGTGTGGCGAAGATGCCGGTGTAGATAGGCAGCAGCTGCTGATGGAGACGAAGCGTCCTAGCAACGTCACCTGCCAGATACGCCTCGATCATCTGTTTGGTGCCAACTGCGCTGAAGTGCGTAGAGGTCCCAACGACGCCAACGGCACCGACCGATAGCAGCGGCAACGTCATGGCATCGTCGCCGGAGTAATAGGCGAGGTCACTCTGCGCAATCACCCGAGCGGAAGCCGCTAGGTCACCCTTCGCATCCTTGACAGCGACAATCCGCGGATGCTCGGACAATCGCAGCATGGTCTCAGTGGCGATGGGGACGCCGGCCCGGCCCGGAATGTCGTACAACATCACCGGGACCTCGGAGGCATCGGCAACTCGGCGGAAGTGCTCCACGAGTCCTGCCTGCGGTGGTTTGGAGTAATACGGCGTTACCACCAACAGCCCGTGTGCGCCGAGCTTGCCGGCAGTAGCCGCCAGCTCCAAGGTGTGTTCGGTATTGAAGGTGCCAACCCCGGCCAGGATTGTTGCTCGATCGCCGACTGCGTCGAGCACAACTCGAAGCAGGTCGGCCTTTTCTGTGTCCGAAGTCGTTGGCGATTCCCCGGTAGTACCGCTGATCACCAATCCGTCATTGCCAAGGTCGTCGATCAAATACGTTGCGAGTCCAGCCGCTGCATCGAGGTCCAAGGATCCGTCCCCCGCAAACGGAGTCACCATCGCCGTCAGAAGCCGGCCGAAGGGAGCTGTGGACATGCCCGTCATCTTAGCCACGGCACGTCATCTCCCCTCCTTGATCACCACCAAGGGATCACCGTCGTTGACTACATCGCCTGCTGAAACCACTATCTCCAAGACCGAGCCGGCAACGTCGGCCAGCACCGGGATCTCCATCTTCATTGACTCCAAGATCACCACTGGATCCTCAGCCGCCACCGTCTGACCCACCTCGACCTCGACCTTCATAACGGCCGCAACGAGTTCGGCGACGACGGTATGGCTCATGCGGCCATCGTAGGGTTCGTCGAGGATACGTTTCGATAGGCTCGGATGTGTGAATTTCGTCCCTGGCAAGACCTCGCCCAAAGCCGCGCCTAAGCCTGGATCGTGGGCCTTCGCTGAGAACTTCGTCGACGAAACCGAGCAATCGGCGCAGGCCCGTGACAAAGCAGTGCAGCTCGGAGTGGCACCAATCGGTCGAGGCTCTGTCAGCGCACTGACTCTGCTTGCCAAAGCCGTGCAGGCGCGGGCAGTCGTTGAGGTGGGCACGGGTTCGGGGGTCTCCGGCCTGGCGTTGTTCGCCGGCATGCAGCCCGATGGCGTCTTGACCAGCGTCGACATCGAGGCAGAACATCAGCAGGCAGCACGGCAGGCGTTTCTCGCGGTTGGCATTCCGACCCAGCGATTTCGGCTGATCGCCGGCCCGGCCCTCAGCGTCCTCCCGCGATTGAGTGACGGCGGCTACGACATGGTTTTCATCGATGCGGACAAGGCTGAGTACGCCGAGTACGTCGAGGAAGGTCTGCGTCTACTGCGGCACGGTGGCGTCCTTGCCGTCGACAACGCGTTGTGGCACGACCGTACGGCCGATGAAAGCAACATCGATCCGGAGACCGAGGCGATTCGCAAAGCGCTGAACGCCGTCAGAGACAACGAGGGTCTTGTTCCCTCCTTGCTACCCGTCGGGGATGGCTTGCTCGTCGCTGTCAAGCGATGATCATTCGATAACGAACTCCATCACCAAACGCCGAGGCTGCGTCCTCCTGGGCGATTGGCGGTAACTGCGCCGGTAGGCATCCATGGTCCGCCCCACCAGCCGCGTACGCCCAGATCGTGCAACCTCACCCCTTCCATGCCTGCTTCACTGAGCCAGTCGGCGTACTCGTCGGTATGACTGATATCGGTGATGATGATCTTGCCGCCCGGTTCGAGCACTCGGACCGCCTCGCTGATTGCCTTCCGCCGGTCCTCCCGGACCTTCAGGTTATGAATGGCCAGACTGGAGACCACAAGATCGAATTGCTCGTCGTAATACGGCAGCGTTGTGATGTTACCGGTGTTGAGCTCGACACGATCTTCCACTCCGCAGACCCGGGCGTTGTGTTTGGTGGCTTCGATGTCGTTACCCGACTGGTCCTGGTTACGCCACAGGTCGATGCCTGAAACCCGGCCGGTGGTAAGCCGTTTGGCAAGGCTGATCAAGACGGCACCCCGACCACAACCAAGATCGACTGCATATTCGCTGCCCTTCAACCGCGCGTCGTCGAGCAGGTCAGTCCACCAGATGAACTTCCCGTAGAGCGTGGTGTACAGATAGCTGAGCGCACACGACCCGAGGAACAGCGCGAAGATCAACGTCACCAAACCGGGGACGAAACCCTCCGTAATCATCAGTAGGCAGCCGATGATGATCAGGAGTACGGCGGTAGCCCCCAGCGCTGCGGGCACCTTAGGCGCATCGACCCCGAATGTTCCACCTTCAGGTTTGCCTGCCTCGTGGTCCCCCGATCCTGAGGCAGGCCTGCTCATGTCGCCGGTACCGTGACACCCTTGGGAACGACGGTGATACCGCCCTCCGAAATGTAGAAGCCACGCGCTTCATCGGCCTCCGGATCAACCCCGACCTTGGCATCGTCATCGACTGTGACGTGCTTGTCCAAGATTGCGCGATGTATGACTGCGTTGCGACCTATCGAGGTATGGGACAAGATCACCGACTGGTCGACCGTGCCGCCCTGGTCTACTTGGACCTTTGGTGACAGTACTGAAGTCTCGACCGATCCGCCCGATATCACGCAACCTGGGCTGACGATGGAGTCCCGTGACACGCCATCAAGGGTGAACTTCGCGCCCGGCATCTGCACCGGGTAGGTCCAGATCGGCCAGTCCAGGTTGTAGAGGTTGAACACCGGATCCACTGAAACAAGGTCCATATGGGCTTCGTGGTACGCGTCCAGGGTTCCGACGTCGCGCCAGTAGGCCTTGTCACGTTCGGTCGAACCCGGTACCTCGTTGACGGTGAAGTCGTAGACCTGCGCGTCGCCCCCATTGACAAAGCTCGGGATGATGTCGCCACCCATGTCATGGCGCGAGTCGTCATTCTCGGCGTCTGCCAGCAGTGCCTCGATCAGCGCATCTGTCGTAAAGATGTAGTTGCCCATCGACGCGAACGAAGCCTCGGGATCGTCGGGCAGACCCGGCGGCTCAGGTGGCTTCTCCAGAAATTGCTTGATCTTGTTGTCCGCGCCGGCGTCGATCACGCCGAATGCGCTGGCCTGACTTCGCGGCACCCGAATACCGGCCACCGTGCAGCCGCGCCCACCGTCAACATGCGCGTCGAACATTTGCTCGACGTCCATCCGATAGATGTTGTCGGCACCAAAGACCACGACATAGTCCGGCTCTTCGTCGCGAATCAGGTTCATCGACTGGTAGATCGCATCGGCACTGCCCTGGTACCACCTCGGTCCGAGGCGCTGCTGTGCCGGCACCGGAGTGACGTAGTTGCCCAGCATGGTAGACATCCGCCAGGTCAAGGAGATGTGCTTGTCCAGCGAATGCGATTTGTACTGCGTCAGCACAGCGATCTGCCGCATCTCGGCGTTTGCCAAGTTCGACAAGACGAAGTCGATCAAGCGGTATGTACCACCGAACGGCACCGCCGGCTTTGCTCTATCCATCGTCAACGGCATCAGCCGTTTTCCTTCGCCGCCAGCCAATACCATCGCCAGAACCTTTGGACGCGCTCGCATGAGTCGAACCTAGCCCATAGGCGGCTTGGGAAGCACCCGTTCTAGCCCACGTTGTGGTCAACTTCGCTAGCCCTGTGGAACGATGCGAACTATGGCGACCGCTGATACTGATCGACTGTCCATCTCGCTGCTCACCCGGGAATACCCGCCCTCTATCTACGGCGGTGCGGGGGTGCATGTCGCCCAGCTTGTTCCGCAGTTGCGCAAGCTCATCGATGTCGACGTGCAATGCATGGGAGAGCCACGCGAAGGGGCCACTGCGCATCCCGAGAATTACCCAGAAGGAGCCAATGCCGCACTCCGGGTGTTCGGGGCCGACCTCTCGATGGTGGCTGCCATTCCGGAAGTGGACCTGGTCCACTCCCACACCTGGTATGCCAATTTGGCAGGCCACCTCACCGGCCTGTTTCAAGACATTCCACACGTTGTCACCGCGCACTCCCTAGAGCCGCATCGGCCCTGGAAAGCCGAGCAGCTCGGCGGGGGTTACCGGCTCTCGTCGTGGACCGAGCAGACCGCTTTCGAGGCCGCCGATGCGGTGATCGCTGTCAGTGCTGGAATGCGCAAGGACACCCTGGACTCCTACGCCAATCTGGATCCCGACAAGGTGCATGTGGTCAAGAACGGCATCGATACGCAGGAATTCAAACCGGATACCGGCACCGATGTCGTCACTGGGCTTGGCATCGACCTTAATAAGCCGTCCGTCGTCTTCGTAGGAAGGATTACCCGCCAGAAGGGCCTTATTCATCTGGTACGAGCGGCCGAGAAGTTCGATCCGGACACTCAGGTGGTGTTGCTAGCAGGCGCCCCCGATACTCCAGAGATCGCCCAGCAGATCGGCGACGCCTTCGCCCACCTGCAGTCGACCCGGGGGAACGTGTTGTGGATCGAGGAGATGCTGCCACGGGCACAGGTGCGTCAGGTGTTGTCGCATGCCACGGTCTTTGCCTGCCCGTCGGTATATGAGCCGTTGGGCATTGTGAACCTGGAGGCAATGGCCTGTGAGACGGCTGTCGTCGCCTCAGCGGTGGGCGGTATCCCTGAGGTGGTCGTTGATGGCGTGACTGGCTATCTCGTGCCCTATGACCCGGCGCAAGCCGACGATCCGGCTGCCATTGCAGCCTTCGAGGATGACTTCGCAGCCAAGATCAACTCAGTGACGAGTGACCCGGAGAAGGCTAGAACATTCGGGCTCGCCGGACGGGAGCGCTGCATCGAGGAGTTCGACTGGTCCAAGATCGCGGCCGAAACCGTTGATGTCTACCGCCGGGCGATCGAGGTTCACAAGAGCTAAGGCCTGACCGATGGTTCGGCGGCGCAGGTCGGCGACGCGCTATGCCAACCGCACCGTCGCCGGGCGTGCCCTGGCTGAGGCATTGGTTGACCAGGCCACACTGCAGAACCCGATCGTGTTGGCGCTCCCCCGCGGCGGTGTCCCCGTTGCTGCCGAAGTCGCTGCCCGGCTGCGGGCTGCGCTGGGCGTGATCTTGGTACGCAAGATCGGAGTGCCAGGACGCAGCGAGCTCGCTATGGGAGCCCTGGCCATGGTCGGCGGGCAGCTCTCGGAATTTCGCAACGACGAGATCGTCGACGGATTGCGGATTTCTGACCAGGCGTTCCAAGCCGCACGAAACCGGGAGCGGCTCGAGCTGGAACGACGCGGGGGCATCTTCCCGACCACCAACCTCGACCTTGTCGACTCGACTGTGATCCTTGTGGACGACGGCTTGGCCACCGGCTCAACCATGCTGGCAGCCGTCGCAGCTGTCCGTGGTCTCAAGCCTGCCGGGGTTGTCGTGGCAGTCCCGGTCGGAGCGCGTCAGGCAGTACAGGCACTACGAGCGATCGCCGACGCGGTTGTTTGCCTCTCCAGTCCAGAGCCATTCATTGCGGTCGGCGCCGCCTACCAGGATTTCCGGCAGCTCACTGACGAGGAAGTGATCGCCATCCTCACCGAACACTCTTCCTAGCGTCCTTCAGAAGCGGTGGCGACATCGATCAGGTCGTCTCGCCCAACTAAGAGACGTCAGCCTCTACGCCGCCGGTCAAGGTGAGGAGTTCGTGATAGCTCAACGGGAAGATCGCGTGGGGAACACCGCCAGCAGCCCAGAGCTCATCGAAGTCAGCTAGCGCACGATCCACAAGCGTCCGAATCGGTTTCGGGTGCCCGACTGGAGCGACGCCACCAATCGGCTGACCGGTGTGTTCGCGTACGAAATCCGGTGAGGCACGACGCAGCTCAACCCCGAGCCGATCACCGACTTTGATAGTGTCCACGCGATGCGCACCGCTCGTCATGATCAACAGCGGTTCTCCACCATCGGTGGAGAAGATCAGCGAGTTTGCGATGGCCCCCACCGGGCAGCCCAGATGCTGAGCCGCGGCACGCGCCGTGGTGACAGCCTCGCCGAGCATCCGGACTCGTCCTGCTAGACCGGCGGCCTCCAGGATGTGGTTGACGGCCTCGCAGTTCGGATGCATGTCCGGCCCCACCCTTCTCGTGATGAGCAAGTTTCATGGCAAGCAAGCAAGCAAAAGGAAGGGACCTAGTCTGTGACGACCAGGTCCCTTGTGCTGTCAGCTGTAGATCTATCCGACGACCTCTTTTAGTGCACCCGCCAGCTCGGCCGCTTCGTCGGCGTTGAGTTCGACGACGAGCCGACCGCCTCCCTCGAGCGGAACCCGCATGACGATCCCACGTCCCTCCTTGGTGACTTCCATAGGGCCGTCACCCGTCCGCGGTTTCATTGCTGCCATTGCGCATCCTCATCTGTAGTGACCTGGCAACTTGCCGGCTCAATTATTCCGTACCAGCTGGTCGTAATCGGACTCGGGTTCTGGCTTGGGAATGTTTTTTGACCTGGGAATTCAGTCAGGCCAGACCGGCGGTGGCGCGAAGCAGCCGGCGATATGGTCGTCGACCAAGCCAATTGCCTGCATCATGGCGTACGCCGTGGTGGGACCGAAGAAGCGGAAGCCGAGGCCCTTGAGCTCCCGTGCCAAAGCGACCGACTCCGGCGACGTTGCCCGCCGCTCTTCGGGGCCTGGTCGCACGCGTCGCACCACGCGATAGCTGAGGATCAGCTCGGAGAAGCGTGGTCCAAGACCGACTACTACCCGAGCGTTCTCGATCGCGGCCATGATCTTGGCCCGGTTTCGTACGATGCCCGGATCGTTCAGCAGGCGCGCGACGTCATCCTCGGTGAAACCGGAGACCAGCCCGGGTTGGAAGTTGGCGAATGCTCGCCGGAAGTTTTCCCGCTTACGAAGGATCGTGATCCAGGACAGTCCCGACTGGAATGCCTCCAGCATCATGCGCTCATAGATTCCCTGCACTGTCGTGACGGGCCTGCCCCACTCGTTGTCGTGATATGCCAGATACTCCGGTGCCGATAGGGCCCACGGACACCGGAGCAGGCCATCGGGGCCCGGCGCCGCTCCACCGATCATCGGACCTCGGCGATCGCGGCGAGCGCGCGAAGGCTGTGTGCAAAGCCAGCCCGCAAGAGTGGCAATGCGACCCGAACCAGCCACTCAACCGCCCGGCCGCCGGGTAAGGAGAACACCTCGATGCAGGAAACCGTGGTCCTGTCATGGTGACCGGTCAGTCGAAAGACACCCTCGCCCGTGAAGTAGGGACCGAGGTGCAAGATCTCCAACTCTGCCGCGTCACCAGCCGGCGGCGACCAGCCGGTCACGATGAAGCGGTCCAGAAGGCCAAGCGGAATCCGGCCGAGCCAGATGCCAGACAGTGCCTCAGCTCGCACACCAATCCCAGCATTCCGATCATTGGTGACCTGGACCGTTGTCATCGGAATCCACCGGGATTGGCCGGCCCAGTCAATGAGTTCTTCCCAGACCACCGCTAGAGGTGCGTCGATGTCGGCCGCGACCTCGAGCCGAACGCTCACGTGATGTCCTGCTCACTGACTTGACTGGCCGTCGTCAATCGCGACTCGCGGAACTTCCGGTGGTGCGGGTCTTATACCGAATCCGGCCTGATCATCTGGATTTATCGCCTGTTCTGCCGCTCGAGCCGATGCGGTTGATTCCAGCAGACGTTGAGAAACGGTGGCACCTTGCGCCAAGTCGGCTATCAATGCGTCACGCTCGGCGATCTCGAGTGCCAGCCGGTCGAGCAGGTCATCCACCTGGCCCATCGCGTACCCGCGCAGCGTGACTCCGAAGCGCACGTTTCTCAGCTCCTCCGCGGTAAGGGCGCCGCCCGTGGGAAGGTCCTGCCGGTAGGTGTCATAGACCGGGTCTCGGCTCATCTGTCCCATTCCCCCCGCAGCCGTCATCGCCGCGACGCCCAATGCCGCGACGGCAACGACAGCGATCAACCACTCCATGGGTGAATGTTTGCACGCTTCACAAGGGCACTCACACGCGCGACCTGCATCGGGACGCAGCTGTGCTCCGACGACTTCCCCTCGTCGAAAACCTTGGTACAGCTCAAACCGTCGGTTCCGCCTGGCGAAGCGGGCATCCTGGCATTAGCTCAGCCAACGGATGAGGGCGTCACGGCAGGCGACGACGTCCTCAGCGGAACAAAACTCATCGTCGGCGTGCGCCTTGGTGGGGTCACCTGGCCCGAAGTTCACCGCTGGTATGCCCATCGCGCTGAAGCGCGCCACATCGGTCCAACCCAGCTTGGCAGTGGCTTGACCGCCAACCGCACCTAAGAACTCTGCGGCAGCCGGCTGATCCAGGCCGGGTCGGGCGCCGGCGGCAACATCGAGCACTCGTACGGAGCAACCGTCAAGAACCTTGCGTACGTACGCCTCGGCTTCGGCAGGGGATTTGTCGGGGGCGAACCGGTAGTTGATCTCGATGGCACAGCGATCGGGAATCACATTGCCGGCAATGCCGCCACTGATCCGGACAGCGTTCAGCCCTTCGCGGTACGTCAGGCCGTCGACCTGGACTTGCTGAGGCTGGTAAGAGCTCAAGCGTTGCAGCACAGCGCCAGCATCATGAATGGCGTTGTGGCCCATCCAGCCCCTCGCTGAATGCGCCGCAATGCCGGCGAATTCCACGGTCAGCAGCATTGAGCCCTGGCAGCCGCCCTCGATTCGGGCATTGGTCGGTTCGCAAAGCACCGCGAAGTTGCCCTCCAGGTAATCAGGATGCTCACGAGCAATCCGGCTGAGGCCATTGCGGTACTCCTCCACCTCCTCGTTGTCATAGAACACCCACGTGATGTCGCGCTGCGGCTGGCGCAGCGCCGCTGCAACCGCCAGCTGGACCGCGATTCCACCTTTCATGTCACAGGCGCCGCGACCCCAGACGATCTCCCTGCCGGTGTTGTCATAGGTCGTCCACGACGGCAGGTTTCCAGCAACTGGCACGGTGTCTAAGTGACCTGCGATGACGACACGCTCTGAGCGGCTCAGGTCGGTCCGAGCGAGAACAACATTCCCGTCTCGCAGCACCGCGAGATGGTCATACGGCTGCAACGCGTGCTCAACCAGGTCGGCGATCTCTTTTTCATGACCGCTGACCGACTCGACGTCCACTAAGGCCCGAAGTAGCTTCACGACATCAGCGTCGAGGTCGAGAGGCGCAGACACGAGCGGAACCTTACAGCGTCGGTAGGCTCGGGCCCATGACTGACGCCGCTGATGTGCTCGATCCTGGGGCGCCCATGCGAGCCGCGTGGGGATGGGGTCTCGCCTCGATTCACGCGTCGGACCAGGTGCTGGACACCTATTTCCCGTCTCCCCGACTGGGTGCGACTGACGATAGTGCCGCTCCCCCAGCACTGATTTCCGCAGTCGTCGACGACGCGGCCCGCGAAGTCCGAACCGAAATTGTCCTGGTTGAGATCGATTTGGATGCACCGCCGGCGGATACCTCAGATGCCTACTTGAGGCTGCACCTTCTTAGTCACCGGCTGGCGAAACCGCACGACGTCAACCTGGACGGCCTGTTCCGGGTGCTTCCGAACGTGGTGTGGACGTCGGCTGGTCCTTGTGCCATCGAGGGCTTCGAGCGGGTCCGCACCCGGCTGCGTGGCAGGGGCGGACATCTCACGATCTTCGGCGTCGACAAGTTTCCGCGAATGGTCGACTACGTCGTTCCTCCTGGAGTGCGGGTCGCCGACGCTGACCGGGTTCGGTTGGGGGCCCATCTCGCCGAGGGCACGACCGTGATGCATGAAGGCTTCGTCAATTTCAACGCGGGCACGCTCGGCACCTCGATGGTGGAGGGCCGAATCTCAGCCGGCGTCGTGGTCGGTGGTGATTCCGACATCGGCGGCGGTGCGTCGATCATGGGTACGTTGTCCGGCGGGGGCACGGAGGTGATCTCGATTGGTGAGCGTTGCCTGATCGGTGCAAACGCCGGTATCGGGATTGCCTTAGGAGACGACTGCGTGGTCGAGGCCGGGCTCTACGTCACAGCAGGCACCAAGGTGACACTGCCGGGCGGCGAGGTAGTCAAGGCGCGTTCCCTGTCCGGTAAGAGTGGCCTGCTCTTCATTCGCAACTCGATGACTGGCGCCGTCGAGATGCGGCGCCGGGAAGCCGGCGCAGTCCAGTTGAACGCCGAGCTGCACGCGAACTGAGCACATTTGCGATCCACAACAACAAGAGTTCTTGGCTGCTTCGCCATCGTCACCATCGCCTTCGCCCTCTTGATCGCGGCTGGGGTCGGGGTCTTCTGGTGGCTTCGTTCGCGGAATCTGACCGAGCCTGTGCCCGGTCAACAACGGTGTGTTGCGACGGCCAATGACAAATCCGCGGTGGTCGATCTCGAGCAGGCACATTACGCCTCGATCATTGCCGGTGTTTCGGTACGCCGCGGTCTGCCTGCGCGCGCAGCCTCGATCGCTCTTGCCACCGCGTACCAGGAAACCGGAATCCGCAATCTCGACTACGGCGATCGTGATTCGGTCGGCCTCTTCCAGCAACGCCCCTCCCAAGGTTGGGGCACAAAACGGCAGCTGATGGATCCCGACTACGCCGCCGGAAAGTTCTACGATGCGCTCGTCAAGATCAATAACTGGGAGACTGACGAGATCAACGATGTCGCTCAGAAAATACAGCGCAGTGGACATCCGGAGGCCTACAACGATCATGAGGCCGATGCCCGCGTGCTTGCCAGCGCCCTGACCGGTCAGTCGCCGGGAGGATTCAGCTGCCTGGACCGTAGCGGCACCGCTGGCGACCTCAAGGACCTGCGCCGGTCCTTTGAACGAACCTTCGGCAACCTTGATGAGTCCATCGATGGATCAGTGATCACTATCCGGGTACAGGGGAACCGGCGCGCCTGGGCGTACGCCCACTATGCCGTCGCCAACGCCTCATTGCACGGTGTTACCACCGTGAAGATCGGGAACCGTACCTGGCAGACCCAAGACTTCAACCTTCCGGACTGGCAAGAAGCCACTCCTAGGCTCAAGACGGACCGCGTCGAAATCACGGTTCGCTGAGCCTCTCAGTAAAAACCCACCTGTACGTGCCCCAGATGCGGCAGCTGAAGATCAGGAGTTCTCGAGCAGACGAGTCGCGGCGGCGGCGACACGTTCATCAGTAGCGGTCAGAGCAACGCGTACGTGGCGACTGGCGGCTGGGCCGTAAAAGTCTCCCGGCGCAACCAAGATGCCCTTCGAAGCCAGGAAATCCACCGAGACATGGCAATCCTCATCGCGGGTGGCCCATAGGTAAATAGCGCCCTCAGAGTGCTCAATCCGGAAGCCGGCCGCTTCCAGCGCCGGCCGCAACATGGTTCGGCGACGGAGATATCGCTGCCGCTGCTGTGCCACGTGATCATGATCATCAAGCAGCTCGATCATCGCCTCTTGGACCGGACGAGGCACCAGCATTCCTGCGTGCTTGCGAATCAAGAGGAGATCGGCCACAACATCTGGATCGCCTGCTATGAAGCCCGCCCGGTAGCCCGCCAGGTTCGAGCGCTTGGAGAGCGAGTGGACGGCGAGCAGCCCATCATGCCGGCCGCCGTTGATCGACGGGTGCAGCACCGAGATCGGTTCAGCGTCCCAGCCGAACTCCCCGTAGCACTCATCCGAAGCCACCAGTGCCCCACGCTCGCGGGCCCAGTCCACTCGATGCTTCAGCTCGGCCGGGTCAAGGATCTGACCCGTCGGGTTGGACGGCGAGTTGATCCAGATCAACGCCGGCCGGGCATCGCCGAGCTGGTCGAGATCGTCACAAGCAACAGCACGGCAGCCTGCGATCTGGGCGCCGACGAGATACGTCGGATACGCCATCGTTGGATAAACGACAAGATCATCAGATGCCAGGCCGAGCAAGCTAGGCAGCCACGCTACGAGTTCCTTTGTGCCGATGACCGGCAACGTGTCATCAGGGGCCAGGTGATCAGCTCCCCAGCGCCGGGCGAGATAAGACGCGATGGCCTTGCGCAACGAGGCTGTGCCAGCCGTAAACGGATATCCCGGACTGTTTGCTGCCCGGCACAAGGCTTGGATCGCTCGTTCCGGAGTGGGGTCGATGGGCGTTCCTACCGAAAGATCGACAATGCCGCCGGGATGCGACTGGGCGGTCGCTTTGGCATCCGCAATCGTGTCCCACGGAAAGTCGGGTAGCCCCGCCGCGAGCCCTTTGCGCCGCGACGGACCCTCAATCAACACGGCCCAGTGATCACTCGTCGTGTTCTTGCGGCGGCAAGCTCGCAATCAGCGGGTGGTCCTTGTCGATCACACCGAGCTTCGCCGCACCGCCCGGGGAGCCGAGATCGGAGAAGAAGTCAACATTGGCCGTGTAGTACTCCTTCCACTCCTCGGGGGTGTCATCCTCATAGAAGATTGCCTCCACAGGGCACACCGGCTCGCACGCACCGCAGTCGACGCACTCATCAGGGTGGATGTAGAGCATTCGCTTGCCCTCATAGATGCAGTCGACCGGGCATTCTTCGACGCAGGCGCCGTCCTTCAGATCCACACATGGCTGCGCAATGACATACGTCACGGATGTCGCTCCTCGATTTTGCTGATGCGTCCTCGCCATGGGCGAGCAACGCGATATTCATCGCCTAGTATCACGCCTTTCGAAAGCATTCCCTACGAAGGTCCACCTAGGAAAGGCGGGTCTGGTGGCTGAACAGAGACCGGATCCGCTGGCGGGCGCGCTCCCAGACGAGCGGTGGGTGGTGAGGTATTGGTTGCCTGGCGGCGATGCGACCGATGTCATTGGCTGGATCGAAGCCCTGGAGGCTGCGACGGTACGCCTCGGCACCGTTGATTCGGCGTCCCAAGTCATCGAGAGGTCCATGATCATTGCCGCGCGCCGGGCCCCGGCGGCGGCTGGTGGTTTGGACCCGCGGCGAATTCCCGCCCATGACGTGCAACGGCACACGGTGGAAGCCTGGTTGGCCTGGCACGAGGCCCTGGGAGAGTGGACGCTCCGGGCCGGTGGTGGCTTTACCAGACGCGCCAATTCCTGCCACGCGGTCGGGAATCCAGGTATGTCAAGCCAGCAGGCTGCTGATCGGATCATCGCCTTCTCTTCCGACCGCGGCATTCCTGCGCTGGCCCAAGTCATCGAAGACTCGCCTGAGGAAGATGCGCTACTCGACCTTGGCTGGATCCGTACTTCTCAGCCGACGGTGGTTCTGGTCAGCCGGCTCGCCGATTTCCTCGCTAACAGCTCTGCTGATCCACAGGTGCAGATAAGAGAAAGCCTGCAGCCCGACTGGGAGGATGCCTATCAGCAAAGCCGGCCAAACTCCGCCGACCCAGCGATTGTCCGGTTGATCTTGGAAGGTAGGCCGCCTCGAGCCTTCGCCGCGGTAGCCGGCCAGCGACCAGATGATCATGCTGAGCTTGTTGCGATTGCCCGGGGGCATCGGAGCACGGATTGGCTAGGACTGAGCAGTATCTGGACCCGTCCTGATCACCGCCAGCGCGGTCTAGCGACCGCGATGATGGCCAAACTAGGACACTGGGCGGCCCGCCAAGGCGCGCGCTACGCCTACGTCCAAGTGGCCACGGTCAACGAGCCGGCTATCGCCGCGTACACCAGACTCGGCTTCGTCCCTCACCACCGCTACCTGTATCTCAGTCCGATCAGCTAACGGCGCAGCACGGAGCTCGCCGGCCTTCAGCCCTTCTTTGGTTTCTTACACGTCACCTTGTCGGTAGGCGCATAGCGCCAGAAGAAGTTCTCCCGGCGTACCACATCGCCGTTCTGGTAGAACAACCGCTGATAACGGACATCGAAGCCTGGGACCGAGCTGCTCGGTTCGCATTTCGGCGAATCGTCAGTTACCTCGCGCCCGTTCTTGAAGTTGGACTTGTCCGGGGCCGTGGCGACGATCTTGCCGTAGGTCTTGGTCGACCACATCTTCACTGTGATCGATCCCTTACTACTGGGTGTTCCCTTCACGATGTAGGCCTGCACCAGCACGCCGTACTTGGTGTCGTTCTGGAACTTCAGATCTACACTCGGCCAGGCCACGGTCGCCTCCCGACCTGGCGGATAGCGGTCGATGAAAAGACCGTGTGGTTTGTGGAAGACATCCTTGAGTCCGGCAAAGAACATCGCGTTGTACGTCGTTGTGGCACTCTGGGAGACGCCGCCGCCGAGGTCCTTACGGAACCGACCGCCCTTGATCACAAAGCCCTCGGTGAAGCCGTTGGCCTTGGTCCGCTCACCGACGACCTGATTAAGCGAGAAGACATCGCCGGGCTTGAGCAGCGTGCCGTTGATCAACGCAGCGGCCCGGCCGATGTTGATATTGCGGTATGGAAGATAGGGAAAGTAGGTCGTGAACTTACCCGTTACCTGCTTGATGCCCAGCTTCTTCGCATCTTCAGTGGAGAACGTCGCCTTGGCCCCGGTGAGCTGGACTTTCACTGTCCGCTCTGCAGCCGGCTTGGTCAAAATCGGCTCGATCGCCTTTTTCAGGTCGTCGGCCGCAACGGTTGTTCCGTCGACCGCTGGAATCACCTTCGGTTTGCCCTTGACCAGCCGGACGCGGGCGTTCCGCGGCTCGACCAGCTCAACCCTCTTGATGGCCGGTTTGGCGTTCCGCCGCAGCTTCTTCGCATCAAACTCAGGCACCAACGTGCCATTTTGCGGAACGAAATCAATCGATGCGGCCAGCATGCGGCGGCTGACTTCAAATGATCGGGAGCTACTGACGTTCACTTTGACAGGAGCCGCGATCGCGGGCTTGGCGAAGCTAGCAACCAGCTGATCGGCTTCCTGGTCGGTAACCGCAGGCTGGGCAACATCTGCCGGCAGCTCGAGCGGGCCGGTGGTCCTCAAGAAGCTGCCCTTGATCATCGCCGCTGCTGGATCGTTTCGCAGCGTGATGCCTTCACGGGCCGGTTTTTGCTTGATGTTCGTGCCCTGGTACGCCACTGCTGCATCAACGGGAGCGCGATTGAACTTCTTGGACAGTTCGCCTACTGCTGCCTGGAGCTTTGGTTCATCCGCGACAACCACGGCGTCGGTGGCCGATCCACCCGTCAGGACCGTGAGGATCCGCGCGGGGTTCAAGCTCTTGCCTCCACCGGCGGCGTCGACACTTTTAACGTAATCGACTGAAAGACCGGCATCGACTGGTTTCAGCTCGGCTCGATCGTCCCTAACGGTGAGATTCAGCGGTTTGGCAGCTCTGGCGCCAAGCTCGGCCGTCAGCTTGCCGACGGCCTCGGATGGATGGAGACCTCCGACGGCGACGCCGGAGATCTGGGCCTTCTTCGGCAGCTTGTCACCGGCGACAAGGTAAGCGGCAACGTACAGCACTCCGATAATGACCAGAACACCGCCGACTACCGCGGCAACCAGGACCCACTTGATCTGTGGGCCGCCGGTCGGCTCATCCGTGAGCTGATCATCGGTTGGGCGAGCTGGTTCGTCGATGGTCGTTTCATCGGACCCAACATCCCATTTTGGCGTCTGGGTGCTCACGAACTGGTTACCTCTGATCGGACGGCACTGACGCTCACGCCCCGTGGGACCTCACGCCCCTTTTAGGAATAAGCCCCCCGATAGTACGTCAATGGAGCCGGTGCGTTTGGGTCATCGTCAGATGGCAGACCACTGGCACGAACAATCTCGCCGACCACGATCGTGTGATCGCCACCGTCGTGGATGCTGTATGTGGTGCATTCGAGCCAGGCCAGAGCGCCGTCGATAAGGGGTGATCCGCTAAGCGGGCTGGGACTGTGAGGGACGTTATCGAACTGGCTAAGCAAGTCTCGACCGCGGTTGGAGAAGTGCCTGGCAAGCGGCTCTTGGCTGACTGTGAGCAGCGAGAGGCACCAGTTCTCGGCCTTCATGATGGCGCCGTGGAAACGACTCGATTTGCTGACGCATACCAACACCAAAGGCGGCTCCAGAGAGACTGAGCACACCGCAGTTGCCGTCATTGCGTGCTTCACCCCATGATGGAGCGCGGTCGCGATGGTGACACCCGAGGCGAAGTGCCCCATGACATGGCGCAATGCATCCGGCGAGCCCGGAACACCAGACACCCGATTTGGAGCGGTTGCCGGAGATGCCCCATCTCTGCTTGCGCTCGTCACGAGCGCTAACTCAGCCCAGCGAATAGGTCGTCCGCAGGACCATCTCCTGCAGGAAGAGGGACGCCACTTGCCAGGCGGTAGCACTCACGGGCCCAGCGATCATCGCCTAGGACTTCGGCTCCGGCAAAGAATGGTCCGTCCGGAGTGATTTGAGTGGCGTGAGCGCGCATGGCGGCAATCTTCTGGGCGACCCACGGTTTGCCATCAATCTCGACCGCAATGTCGGCATCATCAGAGAGCATGACCGACATTGGGCCGTCCGGATCAAAGTTCTTGAACGTCTCGTTGTCACCGGCCTCGCGTAGCGCCTGGATGCCGGCCAGCATTCTGCTCTTGCTCATCGTGATCCAGAACACTCGAGAGACGGTCCACGGCTCACCGAGGTCTCGACGGTATGACGGCACTCCTGCCAGCTGCGTGCCGTACATAGCCACCCGGTGCGCCTGAACGTGATCGGGATGGCCGTAATTGCCGATCTCGTTGTACGTGATCAGAACCTGCGGGCGCCGGTCGCGGATGACCGGAACGAGCTCGTTCGCCGCCTCGAGCAGGTCCGTAGTCCAAAAGATTCCCTCGCGGAGCACGTCGCGAGCAATGGCGCGGCCCTCCGCGTCGTACGCCATGCCGGAATCGCGGAATCGGCCGTCGCCACCAAGCCGGATGTAGTCGCTGACTCCGAGAATCTCCATGGCGAGCTTTAGTTCGCCGAGCCGATGCGGGCCGAGGTCGTCGTTCTGCTCTGGTGCAAGATGCGCCAGATCTTCGACAAGTACCTCACCCTCTTCGCCCAGGGTGCAGCTGACCAAACACACGGCCGCGCCCTCAGAGACGTACTTCGCCATCGTCGCCCCGTTGTTGATCGTCTCGTCATCGGGGTGCGCGTGGACCAACATGAGCCGCCGGTCGGGCTCGGACGTCACATCAGCAATCACGGCCCCACCTTATGCCGTCTCGATACTGGCTTAGCAGGCTTGCCTCACCAGATCAGCTCACGCGACGATCACCCGAGGCTCAGCGAAGTGACATGCCGAATCGTGAGCCGATTCGCCATCGGGACGCTCGACCAGTAAGGGTTCTTCAATGCTGCAGATTTCCTGCGCTTTCCAACAGCGGGTGTGGAACCTACACGCCGCCGGAGGGTTGGCCGGGCTCGGCACATCACCGGTAAGGACGATCTGCTCACGGACGTTACGCAGCGTCGGATCCGGCAAAGGCACAGCTGACAACAGGGCCTGCGTGTACGGATGGGTCGGGCGCGAGTAGATCTGATCTTCATCTCCCATTTCCGCGATCTTGCCTAGGTACATCACGCCGACCCGATCGGAGATGTGCCGGACTACTGAGAGATCATGCGCAATGAAGATGTAGGCCAGGCCGAGCTCGCTTTGCAGACTTTCGAGCAGATTGACCACCTGAGCCTGAACCGAGACATCGAGCGCCGAAACCGGCTCATCGCAAATGATCACCTTCGGGTTCAGCGCGACACCGCGGGCGATGCCGATGCGTTGCCGCTGGCCACCAGAGAACTGGTGAGGATAGCGGTTGATGTGCTCCGGGTTGAGACCGACCAAATCGAGCAGTTCCTGCACTCGCCGACGCCGGCCGCCCTTCGGCACTACGTCACGGTGGATCTCGAACGGCTCGCCGACGATGTCTCCGACCGTCTTACGCGGGTTGAGTGAGGTATATGGATCTTGAAAGACGATTTGGATATCGCGTCGCAGCCGGCGCATTTCAGCGCCCTTCTGCGAGTACACATCGACGCCATCGAAGGTCAGCTTGCCGGCTGTCGGCTCTTCCAGCCGCATGAGCAGCCGACCCAGGCTTGACTTTCCGCATCCGGACTCGCCGACAATGCCCAGCGTCTCACCCTTGAAGAGCTCGAAGGAGACCCCGTCAACCGCCTTTACGTGCCCGACCGTACGCCTGAGCACTCCTGCCTTGATCGGATAGTGCTTGACAAGATTCTCGGCCTTGAGGACCACCTCGCCGTTCATTGCGGCTCAACTCCTCGCTCGACTTGTTCCTCGTGATCAAGGCCCGCATCGGTCGTCGGATAGAGGAGTTCGCGCTCCAGATGCGCCTCTACCTCCTCGGTCGTCTGGGTCACTTCAAGCTCTGGGCTGTGTGCTAGCAGCAGCTCCGAGAAGTGGCATGCCGCAAGTCGATGTCGCGCGACCCCCCGAAGCGGAGGTGGTGGGTCGACACGGCAGATGTCTTGGGCGTAATGGCAACGCGGGTTGAACGGACAGCCAGGCGGAATGTGCATCAGGTTCGGCGGCAAGCCGCCGATCGCAGAAAGTGTCTCGCCTTTCTGGTCCAGCCGTGGAATCGAGTCGAGCAGGCCTTTGGTATAGGGATGGGCGGGTTGCGCGTACAGCTCAAAGGCATCCGCTTGCTCCACAATGCGGCCGGCGTACATGACGGCAATCCGGTCGGCAACGTCGGCCACGACCCCAAGATCGTGGGTGATCAGGATGAGGCCCATCTTGCGCTCCTCCTGCAGGTCTTTCAAAAGCTGCATGATCTGGGCTTGCACCGTCACATCCAGCGCAGTTGTGGGCTCATCGGCGATCAGCACGGCGGGATCGAGTGCGATCGCCATGGCGATCATGATGCGTTGCCGCATGCCGCCGGAAAACTGGTGTGGATAGGCCTTGACGCGCTGCGCAGCTCCCGGAATCTGCACCCGCTGCATGAGCCGGATGGCCTGGGCCTGCGCGTCGGACTTGTTCATTCCGCGGTGCTTGCGGAACATTTCCGCGATCTGCCAGCCGACGGAAAAGACCGGGTTGAGTGCGGACAGCGCGTCCTGGAAGACCATGGAGATCTCGGGCCCACGCACCCGCCGCCGCTCATCCTCGCTCAGCTTAAGGATGTCTTGCCCGCAGTAGCGGACCTCACCACCGGTGATGAAACCGGGTGGGGAGTCGAGAATTCCCATAATGGCCTGCGCGGTAACCGACTTCCCGGATCCCGACTCACCGAGAATGGCTAGCGTTTCGCCCTCATGAAGCTCGAAGGAGACGCCGTTGATGGCCTTCGCGACTCCGTCGCGGGTGCGAAACTCCACCTGCAGCTGATCAACATGGAGGAGCAGCCCGTCGACCGGTATCCAGGCGCCCCTGGTATCGAGGACCTCGACCTCGGCCCTCCCACTAGTTGGGGCTGATAGCGTCACGACGGCCTCCTCAACGCAATCTCGGATCGAGGGCGTCGCGAACAACGTCGCCCAGCATGATGAACGACAGCACCGTGAGCGATAGAAACAGGCTGGGGAAGAGCAGCATGTGCGGCGCTACGCGGATCAGTCCGATGCCAGAGGCGTCGGAGATCATATTGCCCCACGAGATGACCGGTGGCTGTAGACCAACGCCCAGGAACGACAGCGAGGCCTCGACGGAGATGAACACACCAAGGTTGATCGTGGACACAACAATCACCGAGGCGACCGAATTCGGCAGGATATGGGAGTTGATGATCCGTAAGGGTGAAGCGCCGAGCGCCCGCGCGGCTTGAACGTAATCGTTCGGTTTGACCTGTAGCACGCTGGAGCGCATCAACCTGGTGATGGTCGGCCACGCAAGGATCGCGATGACAAAAGCTACCTTGCCTACGGCGACCGAGAAGGGGGTGTCGAGCTGGTTGGGGAACGTGTAGAGGAACAAGATTCCACCAAGCAGCAGCGGGATTGCCAGGAAGATCTCGGCAAATCGCCCGATCACAGAGTCAACCCAACCACCGCGATAGCCGGCAATGATCCCTACCGCGGATCCGAAGATCAGGCTGAACAGCGTCGCCAGAACGCCAACGCTGACGGATGCCCGGGCGCCGTAGACGGTTCGCGTATATACGTCGTAGCCCTGTGCGTCGTAGCCGAACCAGGCCTCGGCGGAGGGAGTTTGACGCGCCTTCGCCAAGTCCGCATACGCCGGGTCCTTGCTGGTGAAGAGCTGGGGGAAAATCGCCATCAGCAGGAAGAGCACAATCAATGCCAAGGAGATCCAGAACATCGGACGCACGCGGAGGTCGCGCCAGGCGTTCGCGCCCAACGAGCGGGCGCCGGTCTCCAATGCCTTCTCGGATATGACTGCCTCCGGCCCGCTGCCGGCGTCAACCTGCAGCGGAACAATGGCGTCGTTGGAGACATCAGCGGGTTCGCCTCTGAGCTCAGTCATTGGAAATCCTCGGATCCAGGACACCATAAAGAATGTCCACGACAAGGTTGGCCAGTAGGAAGATCAGCACCAGGACGGTGACAGTGCCGACCACGGCCACGCCGTCTTTCTGATGGATACTCCGGTACAGGAAATTGCCGACACCGTTGATGTTGAAAATCCGCTCAGTGATGACGGCGCCGCCCATCAGCGCGCCGAGGTCGATACCGATGTAGGTGATCACCGGGATCAGCGAGTTGCGCAGCGTGTGAATGCCGACGGTACGCGCCTGAGTAAGGCCCTTGGCCTTCGCGGTCCGGACGTAGTCGGCTCGGAGATTCTCCACCAGGTTGGTGCGCATCAATCGAGCCACGTATGCCAGCGACAGCGACGCCAAGACGAAGGCTGGCATGATCAACTCGTACGTCGTCCCTTTGAGTGCCGTCACCGGGAACCAGCCGAGCTTCACCCCGAAGATGAGCTGGGCCAAGCTGCCGATGACGAAGACGGGTATGGAGATGACGAGCAGCGTGCTGACCGTGACCAGGCTGTCGGCGAACTTTCCGCGCCGAATCCCGGCGAGTATCCCCGCGGAGATTCCGATCACAATTTCGATGATGATCGCCATTACGGCCAGCTTGATCGTCGTCGGGAAGCGAATGGCCAGTTCGTGGGCCACAGAGTTTCCATAGAACGTTTTGCCCAGGTCACCGTGAAGCACATTGCCCATGTAGAGGAGGTACTGGACCACCAAGGGCTTGTCGAGGTTGTACTCCTTGTTGAAGGCGGCCACGTAGCTTGGCGGGCACGGTCGTTCGCCGCACCGCCCTTGAGCGGGATCGCCAGGCAGGGCGAACACCATGACAAAGATCAGGAATGTCGCCCCGATGATGACCGGGATCATCTGTACCAGGCGCCGCACGATGTACTTGCCCATGCGCCACTCCTCTCGCAGATCCGAGGACGGCGTACCGTCTCGGCTCGGTCGAAACCGGCCCCGATCGGCCGAGCTCTCAGCAGCTAGTGCTCAACATAGTTCGGCCCGCCGGTCAGTGACCAGCGAGCCGAACCTTCATCTGTCCATCGAACTTTCTTACTTCACCTTGATGGACTCCAGATCGACCCATCCGAACGGAGTGATCTTGACGTCGCTCACACGATCCGAGTAGCCGACGGTCACCGCGTAGCTCCACATCGGCATCGACGGGAAGTCGGCAGCAATGATGGCCTCGGCCTCCTGATACAGCTTGTTGGCCTGGTCGAGAGTTGGCGCCGCGGCGGCCTCCTTCAGCTTGGCGTCGAACTTCGGGTTGCTGTATCCGGTGTCGTTCGCCCCTGCCCCGGTCTGGTAGATCGGCGCCAGGAAGTTTTCGATCGACGGGTAGTCCATCTGCCAACCCTCCCGGAAGAGGCCCTTGAGCTCTTTCTTCACGAGCTGGTTGCGCAGCGTGGCGAAGTCCGGGGTTAGCTTGGTGACGCACTCCAGACCCAGCGTGTTCTTGATCGAATTACAAGCAGCGTCGGCCCACGGCTTGTGGCCGCCGTCGCTGTTGACTGCCAGAGTCAGGGTGCCCGGATAGCCGCCGGACTTCTCGTACAGCTCCTTGGCCTTGGTCGGGTTGAACGTGCACCACTCGCCGCAAGCGTCCGGTTTGAAGCCGTCCACGACCGGGGACACCCAGCCGTTCAGCGGCGGGCGAGTGCCGTTGAAGATTTGTTTGTTGATCAGCTGCCGGTCAATGGCCAGTGAGATGGCGTGGCGGAGATCGATGTTCTTCAGGTTCTCATCGATCGGACTGAAGTCGGTGGTCCCGATAATGCCGGACTCTCGCTGGGCGTTACGACCCTCGAGCTCGGACTTGTACAGATCGTCGGTGAGCCGGTCGCTCGGAATCACGTCGGTGAAGTCGAGATTGTTGGCCACGACATCGTTGTAAGCGGCCCCCTCGTCGTTGTAGAACCGGAAGGTCACCTTGCCGACGTTCGGTTTGTATTGCCCCGAGTAGTCCGCGAACTTGGAAACCACCACCTCGGTGTCTGTCTTGCTGTCCACCTTGAACGGTCCGGCACCGATCGGCTTCTCGCCGTACGCCTTCGGATCAGAGAAGAACGAATCCGGATATGGCGCAAAGCCGAGGTAGCCGAGGCGGACCGGGAGGTTGGACACCTTGGTGCTGGTCTTGATGGTGAATGTGTGATCGTCTACGACTTTGAGCCCGCTCATCTCCTTAGCCTTGGCCGGCTTGCCTTCGCAATCGGGATTGCCCTTGGCATCTGTGCCGCACTGGAGATCATCGAATCCTTGGATCGGCGCGAAGAAGTACGAGTTGAGGTAGCCGTTCGCGCCCTGAGCGTTCCAGTTCCAGGCATCGACGAAGTTCTTGGCTTTTACCTCCGTACCGTCATGGAACTTATAGCCAGGCTTGAGCTTGACAGTGAAGTTCTGGTTGTCCTTGGTCTCTATCGACTGAGCGATATCGAGCTCGGGAGCAGCCGTCTCAGTGTTGTAGTGCACCAACTTCGCCGTGACTGCGTCCAGGATGTTATTGCCGTTCTGCTCTTGAGAGTTCCCCGGAATCAGCGGGTTCTGCGGTGTACCGCTCCTGACCGAGATTTCGCCGCCCTGCCCTCCCGCCTGACTCGTACCCGGCTGAGGCTCTGAACCGCCGCCACCACCACAGGCCGTGGTGAAGAGGGCGAGGGTAGTCAGAGCCGCAGCGACCATCCCGCCAGTTCTTCCACGCATTCGATTTCCTCCTCCAATGTGCGCCTCGGTGCGGCGCAATCAGTTTGACCTAGGGAACCTGGACTCCCCCAAGGGGAAATCTAGACTCCCTATGGAACAAACAGTTCTAAGCCACCAAACTAATACCCACAAGACTTGCCAGTCAGCGGGGACAATACGCAACATGATTGTGATCAGGACCCCGTAGGGCTCTGAACATCAGCGCTCCGCTCCTGATCTTGAGAAGCCTTGGCCTTGACCAGTGGAGGCACGATCCATCACGAGTTATACATTGAAACGGAACTCGACGACATCGCCCTCGGCCATCACGTAATCCTTCCCTTCTAGCCGTACCTTGCCTTTGGCACGAGCATTCTGCATTGATCCTGCGGCCACAAGATCATCAAAGGAAACGACTTCGGCTCTGATGAAGCCCTTCTGGAAGTCAGTGTGGATGACGCCGGCCGCCTCAGGAGCCGTTGCACCCTTGTGAATCGTCCATGCCCGAGACTCCTTCGGACCCGCCGTGAGGAACGTCTGCAAACCAAGAGTGTCGAAGCCGAC
This sequence comes from Propionibacteriaceae bacterium, assembly GCA_045806785.1. Classification (GTDB taxonomy): domain Bacteria; phylum Actinomycetota; class Actinomycetes; order Propionibacteriales; family Propionibacteriaceae; genus Microlunatus. Next base: position 46,047 of record JBJMIR010000076.1, read on the forward strand.
CCGGGCCAGGACGTCCAAGCCGGGCTCAGCGATGCCCATCTCAGCGAGAAGCTCCCGCGCCTCATCAGGCTCCATCTCCACTAGCTCAGATTCGATCTTGGCGTCCAAAAAGATCGCCTCGGCAGGCGCGACGAGCGCGCGTAGCCGCTGCCTGAGCGCATCGTCAGACAGTTCGTCGGAATCGCAGTTGAAAACGTAGAGAAAGGGCTTTGTGGTAAGCAGAAACAGATCACGGAGTGGCCCCCGATCAAGACCGGCGGCGAAGATCGTTTGGCCGCTGTCGAGCACCTCCTGGGCCTGCTTGACGGCAGCCAGCGCAGCGGATTTGTCCTTGTTGATCTTGGCTTCCTTCTCGAGCCGAGGCAGCACCCGTTCAATCGTCTGGATGTCAGCCAAGATCAGCTCTGTCTCAATGGTCTGGATGTCGCTCGCGGGGTTGACCGCACCGTCGACATGAGTGACATCCGGGTCGTTGAACACCCGCGTCACCTCGCATATCGCATCCGCCTCCCGAATGTGGGAGAGGAAGGCGTTGCCTAGGCCTTCCCCTTTGCTGGCGCCGCGAACGATGCCCGCGATGTCGACGAAGTTCACCGTTGCCGGCACCGTACGATCAGAGCGGAAAAGATCCGAAAGAATCGCCAGTCGTGGATCTGGCACGCCCACCACGCCAACGTTTGGATCGATCGTGGCAAATGGGTAGCTGGCTGCTAGCACCTCGTTGCGGGTCAGCGCGTTGAACAGCGTTGACTTGCCTGCGTTGGGTAATCCGACAATCCCGATCGTAAGAGCCACGGGCGACAAGCCTAGGACGTAGTTCAATCCTCGCCGATGAGGAAGACCTCCATGGCACGCGTCAGCGCTTGCGGGTCCTCAGTGCCCGCCAATTCGCGAGCCGAATGCATGGAGAGCATCGGAATGCCGACATCGACTGTGGCTATCCCCAGTCGCGTCGCAGTCAGCGGACCAATGGTGGAGCCGCATGGCACTGCATTGTTGGAGACGAACTCCTGAGTACGGATCCCGGCTGAACGGCAGATTCGCCTCCACAGCGCGGCGCCCTGACCGTCAGTCGCATAGCGCTGGTTCGCATTGATCTTGAGCAGTGGACCCGAGTTGAGTATCGGCTGGTTGACCGGATCGTGCCGTCCGGAGTAGTTCGGATGGATGGCATGCCCGGTGTCCGCAGAGAGGCAGAACGATTGAGCTAATGAGCGATATCGCTCATCGAGAGTGGCCCCGAGGCCAGAGGAGATGCGCGCCAAGACGTCGGCAAGGACCGGCCCAGATGCACCGCTACGTGATGCACTTCCCAGCTCTTCATGATCAAACGCGGCGATCATCTGGACGACATCACTGCCACTCGCGTTGATCAAGGCCACGATGCTCGCGTGCATGCTGCTCAGGTTGTCGAGCCGGCCGGCGGCGAAGAACTCATGATGCGGTCCAAAGACCGCCGGCGCGGCCGTGTCGTACACCCTGAGGTCGTAGCCGTCGATGTCGGCTGCAGAACAGCAAGCCGCCTGCGCCACATGATCAAGAACATGAATGTCAGGGTGGCCGACACTCCACACCGGTTGAGTGTGGGTCTGCTTATCGAGCCGAAGACCTTCGTCGTTCACACTTCGATCAAGATGGATCGCCAGCTGTGGAATCCGCATGATCGCGTCCGTGCGCACCAGCAATGTCGTTCCGTCACTGAGGACAAGGCGGCCCGCCAACCCAAGCTCGCGATCCAACCACGAGTTCAGCAAGGGAGCGCCGTAGATCTCCAGACCCACTTGTTGCCAGCCGTAGGCGCTGCGGTCGGCCCGCGGCTTGAGTGTGAAGCCCGTCGAATCGGTATGTGAGCCAAGAATCCTGAACGGCGTTAGTGATCTTGCATTATCCGGGATTCGCCAGGCAATGAGGGCGCCATCGCGTACCAGGTAATGACCACCTGGATCGGAGTTCCAGCCATCCGACTCCTGCTGCTCAGCGAAGCCTGCCTCGGCCAGCCGGCGCGCACCCTCGGCTGCCGCATGGTGGGAAGAGGGTGAGGCATTCACAAAGGCTGCCAAGTCGGCGACATGATCAAGAGCGGAAGGCATGGCTCTAACCTAAGTCAATGCTCAGCCGGCTAGATCTATCTGAGAATGGTGCTCTTCCGGAGTTGCTTACGACATTTTGTCGTTGTGCCCCGGCAAGATCGTGCCTATGGATGCTGTGACGGTCATTGCACTGATCGCCGGCCTGGTTATAGGGCTCCTCGTTGGGGCTATCTCAGGCTGGGTGGTCGCCCGTGCCCGTCAACAGGCCAACGCCGGCCAGGTTCAGATGTTGATCGCACAGTCGCATGGAGAAGCAGCCACGGCGCGGGCGGAAGCTGCGCACGCTCGGGCCGAAACAGCTCAGGCCCGCAGCGACGTGGCCGAGGCACGCAGCGAGGCAGCGGCCGCTCAAGCCGGGGCCGCCCAGGTATCCGCTGCGGTGGCCCGCGCAATCGCCCAACGCGACGCTGCTCTTGATCGAGTAAGGGAAATCTCGGCTGACCGGGAATCCATGATCAACCAGTTCCGGGTGCTCTCGGCCGAGACGCTCGACCGGCAGGGCCGGGCCGCGGATACGCAGGCGGACCTGCGGCTGAAGGCAACCGAACAGCTGATGACCCCGGTCCGGGAAAGCTTGGAGAGGTTCAATTCCCGTCTTACCGAGGTGGAGAAGGAGCGGGCCGCGATGTCAGCCGAGCTGCGTTCCCAAGTCAGTCATGTCCAACAAACTGGCGAAACACTGCGTCGCGAGACGGCTGCTCTGGTGAACGCCTTACGCAAACCGCACATCCGTGGCTCCTGGGGCGAAACCCAACTCAAGCGGGTCGCAGAGCTCGCAGGCATGATCGAACGCTGTGATTTTGATCTTCAGTACACCACCAAGGACGACGATCGGGTGCTTCGGCCGGACATGCGGGTCAATTTGTCTGAAGGCAAACACGTCTTCGTCGACGCGAAGGTACCGCTTAACTCCTTCCTCGAAGCCGCCGAGACCGATGATCCGCAGCTCAAGACTGAGGCTTTGGCACGCTACGCGCGAAACGTCCGGACCCACATCGACCAGCTTTCCTCCAAGCAGTATTGGAAGGCCGCGGAGACTCCTGAGTTCGTCGTGCTCTTCTTGCCCAACGAAATGTTCTTCGCTACTGCGCTTGATCAAATCCCAGACCTGTACGACTACGCAGCGGCACGCGATGTGGTGCTTGCCACGCCGACCACACTCATCGGCATGCTGCGCGCGGTGGCGTACGGCTGGCGCCAGGCGGCGCTGGCCGAGAGTGCCAACGAAGTGTTCCGGCTCGGCCGCGAGCTGCACGAGAAGCTGGGCTTGCTAGGTAACCGCTTCGACAAGCTGGGCCGCGCCCTGCGCAGCTCGGTAAATGCCTACAACGACACCATTGCCACGGTAGAGGGCACCGTGCTGGTACGCGCACGCAAATTTCGGGACCTGAAAGTCAGCGAGAAGGAGCTGCCGGGACCCACGCAAATCGACGACGCGGTCCGACAGATTCAGGCGGCTGAGCTGGTTGACGATGCGGTGCAGGTCGAGCCGATGGTGGGTCGGGGCAGGAGGCGACGGCAGTCTGCAATGCCAGAGGCTACCGAGCTATACCGATCTGACCCAGAGCTGTTGGAGCTCATCGAGGAAAGCTCGCCTACGGAACCGGACGAGGCTGCGCAGTCATCCTGAGTTCCCCTGAATTTGCATCATGATTGCTCTGAATTCACTGACTGAAACCCTTAGCGACACACCCGCGATGCGTTTTCAGGGATCCGAGGAGCTAATCCTTGATGGCATCCCTGCGGAGATCCTTCCGCAGCTCCGGCGGCAGCGCGAAAACCAGAGACTCCTCAGTGAGCCGCTCCTCACGGGCTACGGGAAAACCGCGATCGACCAGGTAATCCAGGACCCCCTGCACAAGATCATCTGGAACCGAAGCACCGCTAGTGACGCCGATGGAGTCAACGCCATCGAGCCAGGCGGGATCGAGCTCGGCCGCGTTGTCGATCCGGTGTGCAGCCCCCGCCCCTGCCTCCAGCGCTACTTCCACAAGTCGCACTGAGTTGGACGAGTTCGCCGAACCAACAACGATGACGAGGTCGCTGTGGGCTGCGATCTGCTTGATCGCGAGCTGCCGGTTCTGCGTCGCATAGCAGATGTCATCACTTGGCGGGTCCTGCAAGAGCGGAAACTTCTCCCGGAGCCGGTTGACGGTCTCCAGCGTTTCGTCAACGCTCAGCGTGGTTTGGCTTAGCCAGGCGAGCCGTGATGGATCATGCACCTCGAGTCGATCAACATCATCGGGTGACTGCACGAGCGTGATGTGCCGGGGCGCCTCCCCTGTCGTACCCTCAACCTCCTCGTGTCCGGCATGGCCGATCAACAAGATCTGCAGATCATCGCGGGCAAACCGTCGCGCCTCGTGATGCACCTTGGTGACTAGCGGGCAGGTCGCGTCAATCGCCTTGAGCGCACGATCCCTAGCCTCCTGCTGGACGGCCGGCGATACGCCGTGCGCAGAGAACACCACCGTCGATCCCTCAGGAACCTCATCGAGCTCCGCGACGAAGACGGCGCCTCGCTCCTCGAGGCTCTCCACCACATGCCGGTTGTGCACGATCTGTTTGCGGACATAGACCGGTGGCCCGTACGTCTGCAGCGCCTTTTCGACGGTAATCACTGCACGATCGACGCCCGCGCAATAACCGCGGGGCGCCGCCAATACAACCTGCTTGGGGCTGGGCTGGCGTGGGTTTGCTGCTGCCTGGCCACTCTCGGTCACCGGGTCAGTGTAGGTGCTGCCGGCGGCCGTCCGGATCCGCCGAATAGTGGCAGTTCGCGGTACTACGCTCGCGGGGTGGCCTTGGAATCCTCCCCAGAGCACCCGCAGCCGTTGCGGGTCATCGCGCATGCGGTGCGGAGCTGGGTAGAGCGACTTGGCGCGGTATGGGTAGAGGCCCAACTCATCGAGATCAATCGACGCTCAGGGACGCGCACGATCTTCTTGACCTTACGGGACAAACTTGCTGAAGTCTCGGTTTCGGTGACCACCTCACCGCTAACCCTGGATTCTGCTGGACCGCTGGCCGAGGGCGCGACTGTTGTTGCCCGGCTCAAGCCGACGTATTTCGAGAGCTCGGGTCGCTTCATATTCGTCTGCGATGCCATCACTCCGATTGGCGAGGGGCGCTTGTTGGCGAGGCTCGAGCAGACTAAGCGCCTGCTTCAGGCTGAAGGACTGTTCGACCCGGCCCTGAAGAAGGCGCTTCCTTTTCTCCCCAGGGCGGTCGGCCTTGTGACGGGCGAAGGCAGTGCAGCCGAGCGTGATGTGGTCGAGAACGCCAGACGGCGGTGGCCGGCGGTACGCATAGTCGCCCGTTATGCGCTGGTGCAAGGACCACAGGCTTGTGAACAGCTCATCGACGCCGTGCAACAACTCGACAGACATCCCGATGTTGAGGTGATCATCGTTGCGCGTGGCGGTGGCTCGGTGGAGGACCTTCTGGCCTTCTCAGATGAGGGCCTGATTCGAGCGGTTGCCGCTTGCCGCACGCCGCTGGTGAGCGCGATCGGCCACGAATCTGACAGCCCCATCCTTGACCTGGTTGCCGACTATCGCGCCTCGACGCCGACCGATGCTGCAAAGCGGGTGGTTCCTGATGTGGCTGAGGAAAGGACTCGGGTGCGCCAGGCTCGGCAGCGAATGATCCAAGCTGTGTCCGGTCTGGTCGGCCGCCAACAAGAGTTTCTCGACGCACTGCGCTCCCGTCCGGTCTTCATGGATCCGATGGCGAGCTTTGGTCGGCGCCATGAGCAGCTGGCAGACCTTAGGCATCGTGCCAATCGCGCCATGAGCGCGACGATCGAACGAGAAGCTGCCCTGGTTGGCCATCACCTAGCCCGGGTCCGTGCGATGTCACCCCAGGCCACACTGCAACGGGGCTATTCCATCCTGCTCAATCGAGACGGGACGGCGGTCCGCTCGATCGATAGGGTTCAGGCCGGAGAAGATCTTGTCGCCCAATTGGCCGATGGGCAGCTGGTGGTGGAGGTACTCGAGCTGAGACCCAGAGGAGCGGCATGACAGATCACGCAGCCAAGCCCGAAACGCTCAGTTATGAGCAGGCGCGTGAGGAACTGATCCTCATCGTCCAGCGGCTCGAATCTGGTGGTGCCCCGCTTGAGGAGTCGCTGGCTCTATGGGAACGCGGTGAAATGCTGGCTGCAATCTGCCAAGCCTGGCTGGACGGCGCTAAGGCAAAGATCGAGTCTGCTCGAGCCCGCGATCAGGCGACTGCTGAGGAGACTTGAGCGGCCGGCTTCAGCTGCTGGATAGCTTCGCGGCGTACGCCTCCAATGCCGCATAAGGCAGATCAGCAGTTAGCACGGTGGTGACATTTGGGCCGCGCAATACGAGCGACCGGGTGCGCCCATCAGGGCTGATCAGCCGTTCCCAGCTCTGACCCGCGACAACACTGCTGCCGTCTGCGGTACCGGCCCGAGACTGCTGATCAACCATCTCCTCAGGCTGGGCATCACCCTGATTGAGATCGATGAACGCATCATCTGGTGTCAGAAAGCCGAGCTGCCAAAGATTGCGTGGAGAAGCCTCGCCGTTCAGGTAGGGCCTGCCTTGCGGTACCCATGCCACGCGGGTAGCGCGCCAGCCGTCTGGCAGGTTGGTGGGTGCGAGCACCTGGTACGGAGCCTCCTTTCGCGCTGTGGCAAGCACCGGTTTCCAGTCGACCTCCTTAACCGGGTGATCACGCGGGACGTTGGTGAAAATGATGGCGATCACTGCCAGCGGGATCACGAGCAAAGCAAGCGACCGGATCATGTCGCCGAGCGTCGCCTGCCTTGTCGTTCGCGCCACGTTCTTATCTTCACAGACCGCGCCAACTGCCACTCTCGAGCAGTCGGCCACACTGTTTCAGTGAAGAGTGTTGAAACGCTCGCCCGGTATGCCGGCCCGCGTGGTGAAGTCGCGCTGCAGCGCCGGATTGATGACGGACACTGTATTGAAGAGTTGATCATCAACGGTGTTTTCGCCATGGACAGCAGCGAAACATCAACAGAGTATCTGCTGGCGGAGCTGGCCCTGACGAGCGGACACGCGCACCGGGTGTTGGTTGGCGGCTTGGGTCTGGGCTATACGGTCGCTGCCATTTCCGCAGAGAATGTCGACGCAATCGACGTCGTGGAAATCGAGCCCTGTCTGATCGACTGGTCTCAGCGTGGGATCACCACGACGTTGGCGGCCGCTGCTTCGGATCCGAGGGTCCGACTGCATGCCGGTGATGTCGGGCGTGTCCTCGAGGGCTTAAACGACGGGCCGGTCGGGCCCTGGGACGCTATCGTTCTCGACGTCGACAACGGGCCGGACTTCCTGATCTTTGACGAAAACCGTGAGCTCTATACCGACGCTAGCCTCCGGGTCGCGTATCAGCAGCTGGCTCCCGGCGGCTCGCTTGCTATCTGGTGCCAGCGTCCTGCACCGGCGCTATTGGCGACGCTGCGCGGCATAGCACCATCGGTAGCAGAACACATCATTGAGGTTTCCCGAGGCCAGCGGAGCTTTAGCTATGCGATCTATACACTGTCCAGGCCGAGGGACTCTATCGGAAGGGCAAGGCAAGAATGACGCAGCCAACTGATGCGACCGAGCATCGCATCGAGCGCGACACCATGGGCGAGGTGAAGGTGCCGGCCAAAGCCTTGTGGAAGGCCCAAACGCAGCGTGCCATCGAGAACTTCCCGATCTCCGGCGTACCGATCAACTCGGAGTTGATCGGCGCGCTCGGACTGATCAAGGAGGCAGCCGCCAAGACCAATGCCAGGCTCGGGGTCTTGAGCCAGGACTACGCGGACGCCATCGCAGAGGCTGCGAGCCAGGTTGCTGCCAACCAACACGACGCCGAGTTCCCGCTTGACGTGTTTCAAACTGGATCAGGCACCTCGAGCAATATGAATGCCAATGAGGTGATCGCTTCTCTGGCCGCAGCCCAGCTAGGCGAGGTGGTACATCCCAATGATCACGTCAATGCGTCGCAGTCGAGTAACGACGTTTTCCCGAGCGCCATTCATATTGCGGCGACGTACCACTTGGTCTACACCTTGCTGCCGGCGTTGCGTCATCTGGCTGAGGCGCTCAGTCTGAAGGCCACCGAGTTCGCCGAGGTCGTGAAGTCTGGTCGCACTCACTTGATGGATGCCACGCCGGTGACTCTTGGCCAAGAGTTCGGCGGTTACGCCGCGCAAATTCGCCACAGTATTGAGCGTGTTGATGCCGCGTTGCCGAGGGTTGCTGAGCTGCCGCTTGGCGGGACCGCGGTTGGCACGGGAATCAACACTCCGCCAGGCTTCGCCGAATCTGTCATCTCCATGGTCGCGGATAAGACAGGCCTGCCGCTGACCGAGGCACGTGATCATTTTGAGGCGCAGGGCGCGCGAGACGGCTTGGTCGAGGCATCGGGCGTCCTGCGCACAATCGCGGTGAGCCTCTACAAGATCGCCAACGACCTGCGCTGGATGGGCTCAGGCCCTCGCGCCGGACTCGGCGAGATCTCGCTGCCCGACCTGCAACCGGGATCATCGATCATGCCGGGCAAGGTCAATCCGGTGATCTGCGAGGCAACGATGATGGTCTCGGCCCAGGTGATCGGCAATGACGCGGCTGTCGCGTTCGCCGGTGCGAGCGGCAACTTCGAGCTGAATGTTCAGCTCCCTGTCATGGCTCGCAACTTGCTGGAGTCGATCCAGCTTTTGGCCAATGTCAGCCGGCTGCTTGCGGATAAATGCGTGGTGGGCATAGAGGCAAACGTCGAGCACTGCAGAACACTCGCGGAATCGTCGCCGTCAATCGTCACACCGCTCAACCGGTACATCGGCTATGAAAATGCCGCCGCGATCGCCAAGCAGGCGCTGAAGGAAGGCAAGACCATTCGTGAGGTGGTCATCGAGAATGGCTACGTCGACAAGGGCACTCTCACAGAACAGCAGCTGGACGCCGCATTGGATGTCCTGGCCATGACTCGTCGGCCCATCTGACTACGGCATCCGGGTTGCGCGCTGAAGCCCCTTGCAAACGCCGGATGGAATTAGGACTCAGTACCAGCCGTTCGCCGACTTGAAGCTCCAGGCGCTACATGGGCTGCCGTAACGGCCCTTCATGTACTTGATGCCCCAGATGATCTGGGTCGCGGGATTTGTCCGCCAGTCACTACCTTCGCTGGCCATCTTCGAGCCGGGTAGCGCCTGCGGGATGCCGTACGCCCCTGAGCTCGGGTTCGTGGCGTTGATGTCCCACTTGCTCTCGCGCATGATGATGTTGTTGAAGCAGTCGAACTGACTCGAGCTGTATCCGAACTTGTTCTTCAGGATCTGCCGAGCGATTTCCTTGGGGTCAGTTACACCGGGCTCGTAGCCACGGTTCCGCAACGCCCGCTCCCGAGCAGCCTTCTCTTCCGCCGCCTTCTTAGCAGCGGCCGCCAGTTCGGCCTTGATCTTGGCCTCCTGAGCAGCTATTGCCTTGGTCTCCAGGCCTAAGGATTTCGCGCGCTTGGCTGCGTGCTTGGCTGCGATAAGTTTTGCTCTGGCCGCGTCGCGATTGTCGCGAATATTGGCCACCGCACGTTCCGCGGCGCGCTCACCCGTTGCAGAGCTAAGTGTTGGCGTAGCGACGGCAACGGTAGGGGCAGGCACCGCGATGGCTGCGGTCTGTTGGCCGGGGCTACTCAGTCCAGCGACGGCTGCTGTTGCGACAAACGCTGAGAAGCCAACCCCGACTATGGCATGCTGAGCGAGTCGACGCACGGGCCCAAGGATGCCACATTTCGTTACCCAAATGTCATCATCTTGAGATGTTTTCGATGCTTAATGCATCAAATCCGGTTTCAAACCGCCACATCTTCTAACATCTCGGTCACGAGGGCGGCAATCGGCGACCGTTCCGAGCGTGTCAGCGTCACGTGGGCGAAGAGCGGATGGCCCTTGAGCTTCTCGACCACCGCCACTACGCCGTCGTGGCGGCCAACCCTGAGGTTGTCCCGCTGGGCCACATCATGAGTCAACACCACGCGTGAGTCCTGGCCAATCCGGCTGAGCACGGTCAGCAATACGTTACGTTCCAGCGATTGTGCCTCATCGACGACAACGAAGGCGTCGTGGAGCGAGCGGCCGCGTATGTGAGTAAGCGGCAACACCTCCAGCAGACCGCGAGCTAGGACTTCCTCGATGACGGCCTTTGTTGTGAGGGCCCCGAGAGTATCGAAGACGGCCTGGGCCCACGGTGCCATCTTCTCGCCTTCGGTGCCGGGCAGATAGCCCAGTTCTTGGCCCCCGACCGCGTACAGCGGACGAAAGACGACAACCTTGGAATGCTGCTGCCGTTCCAAGACCGCCTCAAGTCCTGCACACAACGCCAAGGCGGACTTTCCGGTACCCGCCCGGCCACCAAGGGAGATGATGCCGATCGAGGAATCTTGTAGCAGCTCCAAAGCGACTCGCTGCTCCGCCGAGCGGCCGTGAATCCCAAAAACGTCTCGGTCGGCCTTGATCAGCTTGACCTCTTTGCTGGGCGTCACCCGACCGAGAGCGGATGCGGTCCCGCTGAGCAGCACGACGCCGGTGTGACAGGGCAGATCTCGAGCCTCATCCACCTCTAGCGACCCGTGCACATAAAGCCGGTCAATATCGCGGCCGCCGACCTCGATCTCGGCCATCCCGGTCCACTCGGTCTCCACCGCCAGTTCGGCTCGGTACTCCTCGGCGTTGAGACCAACCGCCGAGGCCTTCACTCGCATGGGCAGATCCTTCGAAACAAGCGTGACAGCGCATCCTTCAGCGGCCAGGTTCAGCGCGACCGCCAGGATGCGCGAGTCGTTGTCGCCCAAACGGAAGCCGTCCGGCAGAGCCGCGGGATCGGTATGGTTCAGCTCCACGCGAATAGTGCCGCCCAAGTCATTGACCGGAGCGGGCGCATCGAGACGACCATGAATCATCCGCAGCTCGTCGAGATGGCGTAGCGCCGTACGAGCGAAATAGCCCAGCTCATTGTGATGGCGCTTGGCCTCCAGCTCGGTGATCACCACAACGGGAAGCACGACATCGTGCTCGTCGAAGCGCCGGATCGCGTGCGGATCACTCAGCAGGACGGAGGTGTCGAGAACGTACGTGCGACGGCTTGATGAAGAAGACACAGGACTGCCCTTCTTGGGGGCCGTACGCGATCCGCGCCCGGCCCCACCGTTACGTGGTCGACCGGGAGAGGTGACTGGCAGCGAGCTTCGTCGGTCCGCTGCCCGTCGAGTGACGGTGCATGCATCGCCTCCCAGGCGGGGCCGCCTGCTGCGTCCCGCATCTTGACGGTACGACGGCAGATGGGTCAAAGGCGAGTGCCACGCCGCGAATTTCACGTGATGGCAACCTAAGGAGTTACTGAAAGGACCATTCCGTCAGGCGCGTTCAAGGGTGCCCTGAAACGAGAACAATCCGGACTTGCTGACCTGGAACCGCTTGAGCAATCCGGTCGATGTCGTCATCGAGCAGAACTGCGGCCACGGGATATCCGCCCGTGACCGGATGATCGGCGAGGAAGACGACAGGTTCACCGCTCGCCGGGACCTGAATTGAGCCGCGTACCACACCCTCGCTAGGCAGTTCCTGCTCGGTTCGGGAGTCGTGGCGTTGTAACGGCTCGCCGGTCAATCGGATCCCGACCCGATCGCTGTCGCTTGAGACCGTCCACATCCTTCCATCGAGGGCAGCGATGTCGGCGAACCAGTTATCACGCGGTCCGCACAGCGCCGAAAGGATGAGCGCCTCGCCTGACAAGGGTGGGGTTGGAGCAAGATCAACGTCGGGGAATGTTGCCGGGGCTGGACCGACCGGCAGAATGTCGCCGGTCTCTAGCGGCGGTGGGCCCAAGCCTGAGAGGGTGTCGGTGGAACGCGATCCAAGAACCGGCGGAACGTCTATGCCACCGCGGACTGAGACGTACGTGCGAAGCCCGACCTGGGGCGCATCCAGCGTCAAGGTCTCACCGTCGCCAAGGGCAAAGGGGCCGCAATAGCCGACGCCACGCCCATCCACCGACGCCGGGGCCGGAGCGCCTGTCAGGGCGACTTGGAGATCGCCATGGGCCCGTACTGATAGGCCGCCAAAGATCACTTCGAGCGCAGCCGCGGTGTACGGCTGGGCAAGCAGCCGGGCGCCCAGCTGGAAGGCTCCCCTGTCCGCGGCACCTGAACGTCCAACTCCGATTGCGGCGAATCCAGGGCGGCCAACATCTTGGATGTAGGTACGCAGTCCTGGTGCCAATACCTCGAGCGCTCGCTCAAGACTCATCGTGCGCCCTGGATAGGTCGACAAAACGCACTGCCACACCCGGTTGCAGCAGCGCGGGTGGTTCCCGAGCGATATCGAAAACGACTGTTTCTGTGTGGCCGATCAACTGCCAGCCGCCAGGTGAGGACCGCGGGTAAATAGCACTGAACTCACCCGCCAAGGCCACGCTGCCGGCAGGCACAGAGGTACGAGGCTCACGGCGCCGAGGCACGGCGAGCCGTGGATCACCCCAACCCAGATAGGCGAAACCGGGTGCGAAGCCGCAGAACGCAACTCGCCAGTCGGTCCCGGTATGTGCCGCGATCACATCCTGAGCGCTGAGCCCACTGAGCTCGGCCACCTCGGCAAGATCGGGCCCGTCGTAGTGCACCGGGATCTCGATCACCTGATCGCCGGTCGGCACATCGCCGCCCACGGCGACCGGCAACGTAGACAGGGTTTTGCGTACGGGCTCGATGCTGGCTTCGTCGTTGACAACGACGAGCACGGTGGTGGCAGCAGGGACGATGTCGACGACGCCGCTGAATCCTGAGGTGCCTGCTGCGACAGCCTCGCGTACGGCAGAGCTGAACGCGAGTACCTCATCCAGCCCCCCGACCTCGACCAGCACCGCATGCTCACCGCAGCTCAGCAGGGTGCGGTTTTCGGTCATGGCGCGAAGGCTCGGATATCGACGCCCGCCTCGGCTAACGCCTTCCGCAACGCCACTGCCATCGCCACCGCACCCGGAGAATCTCCGTGGACACAGATGGATTGCGCTGATACCGCTATGTCGACGCCATCGACCGATCGGATGCGGCCGGTGATCAACATCTGCACCATGCGCTCCGCCACTGTGGCCGGGTCATCCAGCAGGGCACCCGGCTGAGACCGCGGGACCAATGTGGCCTGAGCGCTATATCCGCGATCAGCGAAGGCCTCAGTGACCGTATGGAGCCCGGCCTGCTGTCCATGCCGAAGTAGCGCTGACCCCGGCAGGCCGAGCACTGGAAGCTTTGGGTCGTACGCGACTACCGCAGCGACGACGGCGGCCGCCTGATCTTCGTCGTGCACGGTCCGGTTGTAGAGGGCTCCGTGTGGCTTCACATAGCGCACAGCAGAGCCCGCAACCCGGGCGAACCCATCCAGCGCGCCGATCTGGTAGATCACATCGTTGATCAAGCTGGCCTGATCGACATCAATGCTGCGCCGGCCAAAGCCTGCAAGATCTCGATAACTGACCTGAGCGCCTATGGAGACGTCGCGGCTGACAGCCGCGTCGCAAACGCGGCGCATGATATTCGGGTCTCCGGCGTGGAAGCCGCAGGCAATGTTGGCACTAGTGATCACGTCCAGAAGCGCGTCGTCATCCCCCAGCGTCCAGATGCCGAAGCCCTCGCCGAGATCGCTATTGAGGTCGACGACGTGTGTTGCGGCCGGCTCGCTCACCGCGCGCCCGTCGACTGGTTCAGAGGGTCAGCGTGTAGGTCGATCTTCGAGGTCTCAGGCGCCAGCAGTACGCAGATGATCGTGATCAACAGCATCAGCACGGCGTACACCGACACCGCGATCGAGGTGCCATAGCGATTCAGCAGGGCGACGGAGATGATCGGCGCGAGCGCACCTCCCAGGATGCCGGCAAGTTGGTAACCCATCGAGGCGCCGGTGTACCGCACCTTGGTTGGAAACATCTCGGAGATGAAGGCAGCCTGCGGACCGTACATCGCGGCATGCAGGACAAGCGCGACAACCGTCGCCAGCACGATCAGCCAGAACTGGCCGGTGTCCAGCATGGCGAAGAACACGAAGACCCACACCGCTGCGCCGATCGCGCCGGCCAGATAGACGGGCCGCCTGGCGAACCGGTCAGACAGGCTGCCGAAAACCGGAATCAGCACGACCTGGACGGCGGCGGCGATGAGCACGGCGTTCAGCGCGTAGTTGCGTGGCAACTTGAGGTAGGTTGCGACATAGGTGGTGATGAAGAGCACGAAGGTGTAGAAGGCCACATCCACGCCAACGCGTGCGCCGATGGCGAGCAGCACCTGTTTGGGATAACGTCGCAGGACTTCGAGGATCGGCGCACCGGCCTGGGCGTGCGACTCCTCAACCTCGCGGAACAGCGGGCTCTCCGCAATCGTCAGCCGGATCCATAGGCCGACGAGCACCAACAGTCCGCTCAGCAGAAATGGCACCCTCCAGCCCCAGCTCAAGAACGCCGCGTCGCTGGTTAGCACGCCCATCAGCGACAGGACGCCGTTGGCAAGCAGCAGGCCAATGGGGACGCCGACCTGTGGCCAGCTGGCGTTCAGGCCACGCCGATGGGATTCGCCTGACTCCAAGGTCATCAGTACTGCCCCGCCCCACTCGCCGCCGAGGCCAAGACCCTGGACGAAGCGGAGGGCGACGAGCAGGATCGGCGCCCAGACGCCGATGCTCCCGTACGTCGGCAACAGGCCAATGAGGAAGGTGGCAATGCCCATGAGCAGCAGGGTCACTACCAAGACGTTCTTGCGGCCAAGCCGGTCCCCGTAGTGGCCGAAGATGAACCCACCCAGCGGCCGGGAGATGAAGCCGACGGCGTAGGTAGTGAAGGCAAGCAACGTGCCGACCAGCGGTTCGAAGCTGGGAAAGAAGATCTTGTTGAATACCAGAGCTGCGGCGGTCCCGTAGATGAAGAAGTCGTACCACTCCAGTGACGTGCCGATCAGGCTCGCCACGATGACCTTTCGCACCGATGACGGTGCTGTGGCAGGGACTGGGCTGACGGCGGACATCTGCTGCCTCCCTTGACCGGCGCGGGTTCGTCCACGCCTATGACCGGACTACCCGTTCATCGGCGTTGAAATCATTTTTCGAGCCGATCGGATAGCAGAGCGGCCCCGAGCTCAGATCGGCCGGATCACGTACCGAAGCGGCGCTCCCGCTGTCCGTACGAGCGCAGCGCACGGATGAAGTCGACCTTACGGAAGTCTGGCCACAGCGCCTCGCAGAAGTAGAACTCGCTATGCGCTGATTGCCACATCAAGAAGCCGGATAGCCGCTGCTCTCCAGATGTCCTGATGATCAAATCAGGGTCGGGCTGGCCTTTGGTGTAGAGGTGCTCGGCTATGTGCTCGATGTCGAGGGTGTGTGCGAGTTCGTCGATGGATGTGCCGTTCTTGGCATGCTCAGCGAGCAGCGAGCGTACGGCATCACGCAACTCATGCCGCCCGCCGTAGGAGACGGCGATGTTGACCAGCATCCCTTTGATATCTGCCGTGTCGCGATCGGCCATCTTGAGCCGCTTCGCCGACTGAGCGGGTAACAGATCGAGGGCTCCCACCGGGTGGACCCGCCAACGCCGGGTCGCAGCAAGATCGCCCACCATGTGCTCGATCACCCCCAGCAGCGGCTCGATCTCGTCTCCATGACTGCGAGAAAGGTTGTCAGTCGACAGCACCCAGAGCGTGACGACCGGGATGCCGATCTCGTCGCACCACCCGACGAACTCCTTGAGTTTGTCTGCGCCTGCCTGGTATGCCGCGACCAGTGGTTGCGCGGGGGCATTGGTACGCGCCCAGCGGCGGTTGCCATCGGCCAGCACGGCGACATGGCGCGGCAACCTGTTCGGGTCGAGCTCTGCGATCAGCCGATGCTCGTAGGTGGCATAGAGCAGTCCCGATGGGTGAAGCCGATCGACGAACTCGCGCAAGCGGTCGAGACGTACCACAACTGGCAGCGTATCCCGCGACAACATGCGATCTTGCCGCGCGGCAGCAGTTGGTCTGCACCACGTAGTCCCTTAGCCTAAAGCTACCTATCGGGTAACTTAGGAGATCTCGTCAAGGGGAAGCGTGCCAACTGTTCATCTTGGTGAAGGCCGACCCCCGCAACCGAATCCCGAAGGCGACGCCGATACCCCGCTAACTGAGGCGCTTGCGGTTCTCAAGCCTCGGCTTCGCGGCTGGTTGCACGCTGGCATGGCTCCGTTGGCCCTTACCGCAGGCATCGTGCTCATCAGCCTCGCCGCAACACCTGCTGGGGTGGTGGGAGGCGCCGTTTTCCTTACGGCGTCGGTGCTGCTCTTTGGAACCAGCGGTGTCTACCATCGGGGGACCTGGGGGGCACGTGGTCAGGCGATCCTTCGCAGAATGGACCACTCCAACATTTATGTATTCATCGCCGCAACCTATACGCCCCTGGCGTTGATCTTGCTCGACGGAGCCTCCCGGACGATCTTGCTGGTGCTCATCTGGGCTGCCGCATTAGGCGGTCTGACCTTTCGTATGTTGTGGCTGTCGGCGCCTCGCTGGCTATACACGGTGCTCTACATCGTGATGGGCTGGGCCGCCCTCGGCTGGCTCGGAGCCTTCTACCACGCTGCTGGGCTGCCGGTAGTGATCTTGATGGTGGCCGGTGGCCTCTGCTACACCCTGGGCGCAATCGTCTACGCCCGAAAGCGTCCCGATCCATCCCCTGCCTGGTTCGGTTATCACGAGATCTTTCACGTCGGGACAATCGCCGGCTTTGCCTGCCACTACGTGGCTATTTTCATGATCACGCTCTGAGCTGCGTTGCCAGCTCCGCAACGCTGGAAACCGGCAGCTTGCACACGAAATGCCGGCAGACATAGGCAGTCGGCCGGTTATCGATCATCGGCCGGTCCGCCAGCAGCGCCAGACCCGGGTTACCGGGCATGCCGGCGACAACTACTGAGCCGGCGGGTGCCATGTGGTGAGCGAGCCGCACCATTTCGGATCGAGTCGCATTGTCCGGGCCGACCACGGCAACCTCAACCGGGCCGGATACCGACATCTGGCTGATCGCGTCGGCGAGCAGCCAGCCCGCGAATCGCGGTGCCCGCCGGACCAGCTCGGCAGCGCTCGCCGCTGCTCGATCGGCGCGTGCGGCGTAGCGGTCCTCGCCGGTTAGCTCGGCCATCAGTCGCAGCGCGTGCACAGCCGCACTGAGCCCGGAAGGGGTGGCGTTGTCAGTGGGATCCTGCGGCCGGGAATACAGTTGCTCGGCGTCGGCAGCGGTATCGAAGAAGCCACCGGCAGGATCCTCGAACTGCTCCATGATCACCGCGAGCAATTCCTCTGCACGGCTCAACCAGGAAGGCTCGGCATGGACCGCCGCCAGCCGTATCGCGGCAATCGCAAATGCGGCATAGTCCTCCAAGATCGCTGCCGCTTCGCCAACTACGCCATCCCGCGAGGTACGGCGCAGTCGGCGGTCTTGCCAGTGAACCTGCCAGAGAAAGTCGGCGGCCTCAGTCGCAAGAGCAAGCCAGTCCGGACGATCGAAGATCATCGCGGCCTGCACCAGTGCATCGACCAACAGCGCATTCCAAGCAGCGACGATCTTGTCGTCGCGTCCAGGACGCGACCGCTGATCACGGACGGTTCGAAGCCCCTCCCGGACATCTGCCAGCCGGAGTTGATCATGGTCAGAAAGCAGTTGCAAGGTCGAGGCACCATGCTCGAAGGTGCCCGCAGGAGTAACCGAGAAGACTTCCGCGGCCCAGGCCGCGTCCTCCTCGCCGAGCGCTGCCCGGAGTTGATCACGGTTCCACACGTAGTAGGCGCCCTCGTGGAGTTGCCCATGATCATCTAGTGAGTCAGCGTCGAGGCTCGCAGCGAAGGCGCCCTGCTCGGTTCCCATCTCCCGAACCAGCCAATCCACCGTTTCGATGACGATGCGCTCGGCCAGCGGATTGCCGGTCCGACGCCACCAGTGTGTGTACATCCCAACCAGCAATGCATTGTCGTACAGCATTTTCTCGAAGTGCGGCACGACCCAGGCCGCATCGACGCTGTAGCGCGCGAATCCACCGCCCAGCTGGTCATAAATTCCGCCGCGCGCCATCGCCTCCAGGGTCTTATCGACCATCA
Organism: Propionibacteriaceae bacterium; assembly: GCA_045806785.1. Taxonomy (GTDB): domain Bacteria; phylum Actinomycetota; class Actinomycetes; order Propionibacteriales; family Propionibacteriaceae; genus Microlunatus. The sequence goes on from JBJMIR010000076.1 coordinate 64,277, forward strand.
GCGTCGAGGGTTCGGAGCCCTCACGAAGTAACGCCTCGAGGACCATCGATGGTGGAAACTTGGGTGCCCGGCCGAAGCCGCCGTAGGTCGGGTCGAACTCCTGTTGCAGCGCCTGAAGCGCCTTGTCGCAATCCGAGCGAGACAGCTCTCCGGCCCCAGCAAGGGTGGCTTGCTGCGACAGCTGACGGACGATCCCTGAGGCGCTGACGAGCAGCTCAGCTCGTCGATCACGCCAAGCGTCGCTGATCGCCTCCAAGACCTGCGTGAACGACGGTAGGCCGTGCCGCGGCGTCGGTGGAAAATAGGTACCGGCATAAAAGGGCTTACGGTCTGGAGTGAGGAAGACGCTCATCGGCCAGCCACCTTGACCAGTCAGCGCCTGCGTCGCCTGCATGTAGACCGCGTCCACATCTGGCCGCTCCTCGCGGTCGACCTTGATCGCGACGAAGTGATCATTGATCATGGACGCGGTTTGTGGATCCTCGAAGGATTCATGAGCCATCACGTGGCACCAGTGGCACGCCGCGTACCCCACGGAAAGGAAGACCGGAACCTGTCGCTCGGCTGCCGCGGCAAAGGCCTGGTCTGACCACGGCCACCAGTGCACGGGGTTGTCGGCGTGCTGTAGCAGGTACGGGCTCGTCGCCGAAGCGAGATGATTACGGCCAGTCATCGTCTGGGCGACCGGCGCTAGCTAGGCGTACCTGGCTGGCGTTCGGAATCGGAACCTTCTGCGTGGTTCGCGGTCTCGTCATCGGGTGTACGGATCTTCCGGAACTGTTTCCTCATGCTGAAGTACAGGAACACCATGGCAGCGGCGAGGAGAAGGACCACGAACAGGGGCGCCCAACCCGGCCTGACGATATTCGGGTCGACGTCCAAAAAGATCATGCCGAAACTCTACTCTCGGCCGGTACAGCGATCCCGGCGAACAGATCGTCCTCAGGAATGCTGGTCTCAACCAGGCTCCGCGCCAGTTCCCACTCCTCGGTCGGCCAGGCCGACTTGTGTACCTCCAGCGGCACGGCGAACCATGGCCCGTCTGGGTCGATCTGGGTCGCATGCGCCAGCAATGCCCGATCACGAATGTGGTAGTAGTCCGCGCAGGCGATCCGGGTGGTGATTCTTGCCGCATGCTTGGGGTCTTCTGGCCAGTCCCGGAGCCGCTCGGTATACGGCGACTCGAGGCCACGCGCGACCATTGCCCGATCGAGCGCCGCCGTCCGGTCGCGGTGGAAAGTGAAGGAGTAGTAGAGCTTGAGCGGCTGCCAAGGATCGCCGAGCTCGGGGTAGGCGTCCGGATCGGCCGCCGCATCGAAGGCTGCGACGCCGACTTTGTGACACATCACGTGGTCGGGATGACGGTAGCCGCCGTCACTCTCGTTGTATGTAGTCATCACATGGGGTCGGAATGACCGGATCACCTTGACCAGCGGCGCGGCAGCCATGGCGAGGTCGGTACGCGCGAAGCTGCCCTCTGGGAGTGGCGGCGGACTATCACCATCTGGTAGGCCGGAATCCACAAAACCGAGCCAGACCTGTTTGATGCCAAGGATCTCTCGGGCGCGATTCATTTCTTCCCGGCGAATATCTCCGATGTTGGCCAAGATGTCGGGTCGGTCCATGGCCGGGTTGAGGATCGAGCCGCGCTCGCCGCCCGTACAGGTTGCGACGACAACGTCGACTCCCTCGGCCACGTACTTGGCCGTCGTCGCGGCGCCCCTACTCGATTCGTCGTCGGGGTGGGCATGCACGTGTAGCAGCCTCAGACGATCGCCCTCAGTGTCGACGCGGAGTGCCGGTCGCAGCATGATCGTCATGCTGCCATCCGGTTCGTTGCCTTTACCGTTACCTCCCGTGTGGCGAGACGGATCTCGAAAAAGTGGTCGCAATCCACATCACTCACGCGGTATTCGATGTCGTCTCTGACCACTTGCGGAGGGGAGGTCGTCCGTAACGGCGATGTGGGCAATGGGCGGCAAATAGGGCAAATAGATTGTCGGCGTGACCGGTGCTGCTGAGCGGCTACGCCGCCGCTACCCGAAGCCGCGGATGCCTCGTCCGCTGCTGCTGGGCATGATCAGCGTCGGCGTTGTCATTGCATTGACATGGCTGATCTGGGCAGCACTCCGGTATTCCCAGCCGGTCGCCGATGGCCGCGTACAGGCGTATCAGATTACGTCAGACACCTCCGTCGTAGTCACGATCTCCGTCCAGCGGCGCGATCCCTCTATACCGGTCAGGTGCCGGGTACTGGCTCAGGCCTTAGATTTTCAGCCGGTCGGGGAGCAGGAAGTGCTCGTTGCGGCCAGTCCAAGCAAGATTGTTGACGTAAATCTGGTCTTGACCACCTTGCGACGAGCCACTGGGGTGGTGATCAAAGGGTGCACTGTTGCGTGACTTTGATTTAGCGCGTCCTTGATAACCTAATGGGATGTCTGAAAACTCCACCCAGGCCATTTGGCTGACTCAGGAGGCATACGACAAGCTCAAAATGGAGCTTGACTATCTCTCTGGGCCAGGGCGTGCTGCGGTCACTGCGAAGATCGCCGCGGCGCGCGAAGAAGGTGACCTCAGTGAGAACGGCGGCTATCACGCCGCACGTGAGGAGCAGGCACATCAAGAGGCCCGGATTCGCCAGCTGATACACATGCTGAACCAGGCGCAGGTCGGCGAGGCTCCCGCGAACGCCGATGAGGTGGCTCCCGGAACGCGGGTGACGATCGCCTTTGACGGAGATGAGTCCGATACCGATACTTTCCTGCTCGGCTCGCGTGAGTTGCTGGGTCTGGACAACAGCGTCGATACGACGAACGTCTACAGCCCACAGTCGCCGCTGGGCTCGGCCATCCTTGGCAAGAAGACCGGTGACGCCGTCTCCTACGTTGCGCCCAATGGCCGCATGATCAATGTCACGGTTGTAAACGTCGAGGCCTTCAGGGCCTGATCTCATCAGATGCGTCGACGCCCCAGGCACAAGTTGCCCGAAGCGTCTGCTATTTCACGACTCCTGATGACTGCAGCTAGAGCCGGCTGATCAAGTCCTGCGCCTCTTGCGGGCTTAGCGCTCCGGAGGCCACCTCGGAAAGAATCTGGTCTTGGGTCAATCCGGTTTCGGGTTCCGGAGCCCCGCCGAGTCCGAGCTTCTCCAGCAGTTCGGCGAACCGAAGTCGGGCGGTGGGATAGGAAACGCCTAGATGTTTTTCTACCTCACGAAGATTGCCCCGCGATGAAAGGAACACTCGAAGCATCTCGGTTTCCTTGTCGTTGAGGGCGCAGAACTCACATGGCCGAAACATCCCAGCGAGTTCCGTGCCGCACGAGGTGCAGCCAAGCCGGATGACCGCAAGCTGAGCACCACATACCGGGCAGTCGCTCGGTGCACGGTGCTCAATTCGCCCTTGCGGCCTGCGAGACCGCTCCATCATCCGACACCAGCGTCGCTCGTCGTGTCGGAACCCACGCGAACCTGAGCATGAGCCATGACGAGCTCGATCTCGAGCTTCGCGCTGCCGTTGCCCATGACGACTTCATCGCCGGCACCATTGTGACCGCCCGCCCAGCTGATCTTGCCGAGCTGAGCTTCGCCGGTAACTGTGACATCGGAATCATCTGTCAAAGTGATCGACAAGCTTCCCGACTCGGCACGGATTCGGTTGCGACCGGTCTTGATCGTGCCCTTGATCGTTGCCTGCCCGGCCTGAACAAGAGCATCGCTGATCTCTGTTACGTCAAGCAGCTTTGCGGCTCCGGCGGTGACACGCACTTTGCCGAGACGCGGCACCCGCTCGGTATTCAAGCTGCCCGCAGTGACCTCGACATCGACGATCACATTCGGGTTGACCCTGAGAAAGAGTTCTTTACCAAGCCCAAGGGAACGGAAGTCATCGAGGCTGCGGGTGGCACCGCGCAGAATGCTGAACCCGTCGAGTGAGGCGCCCAGCTCACCATCGCTAGAGACTTCGAGCACCGAGCCGTTACGACGCAGCACATGCGGCCCGTCGGCCGATAGCGTGGCGACCGAAGTCTCACCGATGATCCGAACTCGGCGGCCGATAGCACGCACAGAAATGCGCTCAACGCCACCGGTGTTGACCGGCTTGGTGCGTACCGGCTCTTCGGAAACCGGCTCCTCGGAAACTGTCTCCTCGGAAACGGTCTCCTCAGGTTCTGAAGCCTGAGCGCCGTAACCGCCCTGCTGCGGCTGATCAGTAACAGCGGCCCAGGCATCGGATTCGGCGACCGATGCAGCCAGTTCTTCGTTCGTCGGTTCCTGCGGTTGCTCCTCCGAGCTGGATTCCGACGCCTTCAAGGCATCGATTCGATGGGCCGCTTCTGCGGCATCAATGCGTCCGGCCGCAAGTTCTTCAAGGATCGGGGTGATGTCGGGAGTGGTCATGCCCCGAATGTAAACCTGCTCTTTCGAGAAGAGAAGATCCGCTTTACATTCTCAGGGACCCATAGGGCTGTTCCCTGACAATGGCAACTCGCTCTGTCGCCCATTCCGATCAGCAGAATGTTGGATGCACTATGCAACTAGTTATATGTTTGCTACATGCAAGTTTCTAGTCAGTCCGGTTCTGATTCCCGAACCACATCGGTGAACTCGCTCATGCATGCCCTCTTGAGCGTAGGCCGGCTGATGCGCCAGCGAACTCAGGGCGAGACATTGGACAGCGGTTCGTTCTGGCTGCTGAAAACCTTGGCTGCCTCCGGACCGCAACGTGTCACCGATCTCGCAACTTGTGCCGGCCTTGATGTCTCGACGGTTTCCAGACACATTGCGCAACTGCATAGTGCTGGTCTCATCGAGCGGGGCCCCGATCCAGCCGACGGCCGGGCACACCGTGTCGAGCTGAGTGCCACGGGTATCGAGCGCTTCAATGCCGCCCTCAGCACACGCCGAGCGCTGCTCGAGAACTGCCTCGAAGCCTGGGACCCCTGTGATCTTGAAGAACTTGACAAGCTTCTCACTCGCTTCGCCGCTGACGTCGAGGCTCTCACCCAGTCAATGGAGAAAGCATGACTAACTATCAGCCGCGGCGCGCGCTCGAGGAGGATTCCACGACCGCCGGTTCTGGTGATGCGACCACAGACCACTTGACCTCGGCGCAGCAGACCAGCGGCATGCCGCCAGCATCCAGCCAGGGCGGTGATTACTTGAGCCACCGCCAGATTCTGGTCGTCATGGGTGGGCTGATGGCTGGCATGTTCCTCGCCGCCCTCGATCAGAGCATTGTCGCGGTGGCCTTGCCCAAGATCACCTCGGAGTTGGGCGGGCTCGACAAGCTCTCGTGGGTGGTTACGGCCTACCTGCTTACCTCAACTGCCGCCACGCCCCTCTGGGGCAAGATCTCCGATCTCCGTGGCCGGCGGCCGATGTTCCAGGCCGCAATCGTGATCTTCCTGATCGGCTCGTTGATCTGCGGGTTCTCCCCGGAAATCGCAGATTTCCTGGGCGTGCCCGGAATCAATGTCATGATCACCGGCCGAGCCGTACAAGGCCTTGGCGCCGGTGGCCTGATGTCACTTGCACTCGCCATCATCGGCGATGTGATTCCGCCTCGGGAACGCGGAAAGTATCAGGGACTCTTCGCCGCAGTGTTCGGTGTCTCATCCGTCGCCGGCCCGCTGCTGGGTGGTTGGTTCACCGACCAGCTGGGCTGGGAATGGATCTTCTTCATCAACATTCCCATCGGTACCGTTGCCCTGATCGTGACCTCAATGGCACTGAAGTTGCACCACGTACGCCGCCAAGCCGCGGTCGACTATCTCGGTGCCGCGACCATCGTCGGCTCGGTGACCTGCCTGGTGCTGTACCTGAGTTGGGCGGGTCCCGACGAGGGCTGGGGCTCGGCAACCGGCATTGGGCTTCTCATTGGCACTGTTGTGCTGGGGGCCTTGTTCATTCTGGTGGAGTCCAAGGCTAAAGAACCGATCCTTCCGCTCGAGCTCTTCAAGCACTGGACGTTCACCTCGAACATCAGCTTTGCAATGATCATGGGCATCGGCATGTTCGGCGGGTTGATCTTCCTGCCGATTTATCTACAGGCCGTGAGAGGCTACAGTGCAACCCACTCCGGCCTGGCCATGTTGCCCCTTGTCGTCGGCATCTTCACCACCTCCATCGGAGGTGGCCAGATCATGGCGCGGACCGGTCGTTACAAGTGGATGCCGATCACCGGCGCGGCCGTCGTTGGAGGCGCGCTGTTTGCCTTCTCCAGACTGGAAGTCGATACGCCGTACTACGTCATTGCGCTGATCATGTACGCGTTCGGCATGGGCTTGGGCTTCACTATGCAGGTCGTCGTGACCGCTGTGCAGAACAGCGTTGATCGGCGGAATATGGGGGTGGCAACAGCATCTGTGGCGTTCTTTCGATCGATGGGTGGCGCGATCGGTACCGCGTTGCTGGGCGCGATCTTGAACATCCGGCTCAAGCACCACCTGAACGAGATCGTCACAGCGGCGCAGGGTCACGCGGCGAGTGGTCCGATCAAGACCAACGATGTCACCGCAATCAGAGAGCTACCGGAACCGATCAAGAGCTGGGTTCTGGAGGCGTTTACCCACGCCATGGATGATGTGTTCCTTGTTGCCGTGCCGTTCATGGCGGTTGGCTTCGTCATCGCCCTCACTATGCGAGAGAAGCCACTCAAAGGCAGGCAGCATTCCGATTCTGCAACAGCCCGCGAGTCGGCCGAGGCCGAACTTGCCTCGATGGCACAGTGAGTAGCTCAATTGGAATACGCAATCCGCGGATGGCACATTGGTTACTTAGCCGGTGCGCTCGCCGTGTTGCAGGCTGTCAAACGAGGGGTCCAGACTTAGGGTCCAGACTTAGGGGTGCTGATGGCGATCACGAGAATGCGCAGGCTGTGCGGAGCTGCTGGAGCGGTCCTCCTGGCAACCACGTTGGCCGCCTGCGCTGGAGGCCCCGCGGACCCAGCCGCGATGAGTTCGCAGCAGCCGGATTCGCCTCCCCCGATCGAGCCGCCGCCCACGCCAATGCCAAAGCCCAATCCGGTCACGTTCAAGTCCAATGTCAAGAACAGCGCGAGCAACGTCAAAGTGGACACTGTGGTAACCGTGACAGCCGACTGGGGAACCTTAACGAAGGTCAAACTGTCCTACACCAACACTGATCGTCAGGGCCGCAAACAGCAGGACACAGTGAGCGGAAAGATCAGCAAGGACCGCACCCGCTGGACCGCCAACAACCGGCTGGAGCCAGGCGCTGTCTACAAGTTGATCACCACAGGTAAGAACTGGGTCAACCAGCCGAAGACGACGTCTACGACATTCAACACGCAGAAGTTGGCTTTGAATCAGCAGACCTATCCACAGCTCTATCCCCTCAAGGGCAGTCACGTGGGAATCGGTATGCCAGTGGTATTGACCTTCGATGTGCCGGTCAAGAACAAAGCCAAATTCGAAAAGAACCTGCACGTCACCTCATCCCCGACCCAAGCCGGCACGTGGCATTGGTATTCCAGCAAGGAGGTGCGGTATCGGCCACAGAAGTTCTGGAAGCCCGGGACCAAGGTGAAGGTGAAAGCCGACATCAATAGCTTGTATGCCGGAGCCGGGATCTATGGTCAGAACTCCGCGACGACCAACTTCACAGTTGGTCGATCCCAGATCACCAAGATCAATTTGTCCTCCCATGTTGCCAAGGTGTATCGCAATGGCAAGTTGGCCCGCACGATCGCTGTGAGCGCCGGAAAGCCTGGATGGCAGACCCGAAGTGGCACAAAGCTAGTCATGGACAAGCTCTATGTCACCAAGATGACCAATACGATGATCGGCGCCCGCGAGCACTACAGCCTTCGAGTCAAGTACGCCATGCGGATCACGCAGTCAGGCGAATTCCTCCATGCCGCCCCATGGAATGCGGCCTATTTTGGCCGCAGCAATGCCAGCCACGGATGCGTCGGAATGAGTACCGGAAACGCGGCCTGGTTGTTCAACCGCACCCTGATCGGTGACCCGGTGGTTACTACCGGCAGCAGTCGCGGCGTGGAGTACGGCAACGGCTACAGCGACTGGAACATGTCCTACGCGAAGTACAAGAAGGGCTCCGCGCTCTAGACTGCGGCCTCCCCGGCTTGCGATGCCTGACGGCGATGCAAAGGCAGAGCCGGCGGATGCGCTTTACCTACGGGCGGCTCCGCTCCCCCGGCCAGAGACAAGACAAAGGACTTAGTGAAGGCCAACAGCGGTACTGCCAACAACGCCCCAACGATCCCGGCTGCAATCACGCCAACCGCTATGGCAAGCACAACGGCCAGCGGATGCAACTTCACCGCCCGCCCCAAGAGGAACGGCTGTAACACATGGCCCTCCACCTGCATCACCAAGATCACGCCGCCGAGCATGATCAAGGCCTGAACCCAGCCGAGCGCCACCAAGGCGACAAGGACTGCAACAGAGCCTGACACCAGCGCGCCGACGATCGGGACGAAAGCGCCGATGAAGACCAGCGCCGCAAGTGCGGGAGCCGCTGGGACACCCAGGATCAGCGCCACAATGAGTACACCGATGCTGTCGGCCAATGCGACAAGAATCGTCGCCCGCACATACGACGACAGCGAGCGCCATCCCCTCAGTGCCGCCTGATCCACCCGATCGCGCGAGGCTCGCGGGAAGAACCTCAGCCCAAAGGCGAAGATCGCGCGGCCGTCGTAGATGAAATAGAAGAGGGAGAAGAGGGCGATGGCGAGCCCGGCAAGGAAATGCCCGACCCCGGCGCCCAATTCGGCAGCATAGCCCGCGATCGTGCTACTGCTCGCTTTCAGAAAGTCGGTGATCTTCGACATCCACGTTGAGGAATCCAGCCAAGTGGCGCTCAGATGTAGCGGGCCGTTGCGGAGCCAGTTGGTCAGGGGGCCATTGTTAAGCCATTCGCTCAACTTATCGAAGCCGTTGACCACATTGGCCGACAGTTCAGAGCCTTGGGCAGCAATCTGTCCGCCAATCACGATTAGAGCCGCGACGATCGCGGCGATCGCACCAAGCACCGTGATTGCCGTGGCAGCTGCTCGCGGCAACCCCCATCTGCCCTTCTTGAGGGCCTCGGCCACCGGAAGCATCAGCGCAGTCAGCAGGATGGCGACCGCGACGGGAATGACAACCTCGGACAGATAGCGCACCAGCCATACAATTCCCGCGAGCAAGATGATCACCAATATCACTCGCCAAGACCACGCGGCAGCGATGTGCAAACCGCGAGGCACGGCGGCGGCGGCTGAGTCAGCAGTATTTGCGGAGCCAACTACCGGTTCGGGCCTGGGTGCTGACTCCGCTTCAGGTGGAGGTGGCACTGCATGATCATTACTGGAATCCGAGGCAAGCACCGGCAGTGTACGGCGAGTGCGACGTGCGGATTGCCTCGGCCCATTACGAGCTGATGATCCCATTCGGTGCCTCCTGGGTCTCCATGTCGAGCTCCTCAACCCTAGTGTCTGCGCGACAGAAGCGATCAAACTCGGATACTCTCCGCGATCCGCGCCCGCGATGTTCGCGGCGCCGTCTGCAGGAGGAGCCGACGAAACGCCTCGAGAACAGAGCTGCTTGTCAAATCCATCGTTTCGTCGGATCCGACGAAGACGGCGGCTCCCCCGGCGAACATCGCAGCGAGCGGAGGAGCCATCGGACACAGCGAGCGCTAGCGAGTGAAGCAATCAATTCGGATCGCGCCACGCGCCGTGCTGAGGAGGAGGGAGGGGACACGCTTTTCGTCCCCGAGCGACGACGAAGTAGGCGCGCTCCAAGGCGCGATTCGCGCGAAGCGAGCGCTAGCGAGTGAAGCAATCAAAAGGGCAGACTGTGCCGGTGGGCAGGCTGGGTGTTGCGCGGGCATGGGTCGGTGCACGCAGCACGCTGCCACGCGAGGTATACGTGCTCGGCCTGGTCGCATTCTGTGTGGCCGTCGGGTTCGGAGTCCTAGTCCCGGTGTTGCCGGTCTTCGCCCGAAGCTTCGGTGTCGGAAACACCGAAGTCGGAGCGGTCATTTCAGCGTTCGCCCTGATGCGGCTGGTCTCCAGCACATTCTGCGGCTGGCTGATCAAGGTCTTCACTGAGCGGATCATTATGGCCACCGGCATCTTCATCGTGGCTATTTCCAGCGGGTTGGCTGGCATCTCACAGAGCTACCTGCAACTGCTGGTGCTCCGCGGCATCGGCGGAATCGGCTCGGCAATGTTCACCGTCTCCGCATTCACGCTGCTGCTGACTTCGGTAGACGCCGGCGTACGCGGCCGAGCCGCCGGCTTCTTCCAAGCCGGTTTCCTCATCGGCGGCATCACCGGGCCTGCAGTAGGCGCTGCTTTGTCAGCAATATCGCTGACCGCTCCATTCTTCTTTTACGCCGGCACACTTGCCGTCGCCGGCACGGTCGGACTGGTGCTGTTACACCGTCGCAGCCCAAAGCCGAAGGATGCGTCCGGCGACTCGGCCATCTCCTTTCGCGCAGTCATACGCGACGCCCGCTATCAGGCTGCCTGCGTCACCAACCTTGCCCAGGGTTGGACCTCGTTCGGAGTCCGGTCCTCGCTGATTCCAGTGCTTGTGGTGGAGCTGCTGCACCGCCCCGCCTCCTGGACAGGCATCGCTTTCGCGTGCTCCGCCGTCGTCCAGACGATTGCCGTTGGACCAGCTGGTCGATTCACCGACACAGTAGGCCGGCGACCTGCCATGATTCTCGGTGGCACCGTCGCGGCGGTATCGATCATGGCGGTCCCGTTCGCCCCGAACATCTGGCTGTTGATCCTCGTACTCTGCGTTTACGGCATCGCCTCGGCCTTCCTAGGCACCGCGCCTGCTGCGGCGGTGGGCGATGCGGTAGGAACTCAGGCCGGCACAGCGGTCGCAGTCTTCTCGATGTGTTCCGACGTTGGGGCGATCATCGGACCGCTGGTCGCAGGCCTGCTTGCAGACACCTTGTCGTATCCCGCCGCGTTCGGCGCCGGAGCCGCCTTGATGCTCGTCGCGGCCGCACTGTCGTGGCGGATGCCTCGAGATCACGCGGTGTCGTCTGATGGTGGGACGTCCAAGAGAGGGCCGTCGAAGGGGGATATGCATGAGCCCACGTCCGTTGAGTGAGCTGGTGAGCCCGGATTGGGCTGACGCGCTGCAGCCTGCTGCGGCGACGATCACGGCAATGGGAGCTTTCTTACGCGCCGAGCTGGCCGCCGGCCGGCAATATCTGCCAGCGGGAGAGCATGTGTTGCGGGCCTTTAGCCGCCCGCTGAGCCAGGTGAAGGTCTTGATTGTCGGCCAAGATCCCTACCCGACACCAGGCCATCCAGTGGGCCTGTCGTTCTCAGTGGCATCCCAGGTGCGGCCGATTCCACGATCACTGCAGAACATCTACGCCGAACTGCAAGCCGATCTGGGTATCCGGCCAGCTGTCAGCGGCGATCTCTCGCCCTGGTTTCAGCAAGGAGTGCTACTGCTGAATCGAGTGCTGACCGTACAACCTGGCCGGTCCGGGTCACATCGCGGCAAGGGCTGGGAGCAGGTTACACAACGGGCCATCGAGGCTCTCGTCGCACGCGGCGGCCCACTCGTAGCCATCTTGTGGGGCCGTGATGCCCAGTCACTGATTCCCATGCTCGGCTCCGTGCCGTACGTGGCGAGCGCGCACCCTTCGCCGTTCTCAGCGGCAGCAGGCTTCTTCGGATCCCGTCCTTTCAGTCGCGCGAACGAGCTACTTATCCGGGCGGGCGGTGAGCCGATCAACTGGGCGCTCGAGGCAACGAACTAACTCTCAGGCAAGTGCCTGATCAAGGTCAGCGATCAGGTCCTCGATATCCTCGATCCCCACGCTCAGCCGGATCAGGTCGCCAGGCACCTCTAACTGAGTGCCGGCGACTGATGCGTGGGTCATGGTGTGGGGGTGCTCGATCAGCGATTCGACGCCGCCGAGGGATTCCCCCAAGATGATCACTGAGGTGCCTTCGCACACCTCCAACGCTGGCTGCTCGCCACCAACGACCCGGAAGCTGACCATGCCGCCGTACCGGCGCATCTGACGCTTGGCCAGATCATGTCCGGGATGGGCATCCAAACCTGGAAAGTAGACCTCGGCGACTCGATCATGATCACTCAGAAAGGCAGCCACCTGCTCAGCGTTGTCGCAGTGCCGGTCCATCCGCACCGCCAAGGTTCTCAAGCCCCGCAGTACCAGCCAGCAGTCGAACGGGCTGGCCACGCCCCCAATGGCGTTTTGGTGGAACCTCAGTTGCTCCGCCAACTCATCGTCGTTGAGCACCAGTGCGCCGCCGATGATGTCGGAATGACCGCCGCAGTACTTCGTCGTCGAATGCACAACGACGTCTGCGCCGAGCTCAAGCGGTTGCTGCAGATACGGCGTGGCGAAGGTGTTGTCCACGATCAGCAGAGCGTCCGCCGCATGAGCCAGATCAGCAATCGCAGCAATGTCGGCAATGTTCAGCAACGGATTGGTAGGTGTCTCGATCCAGACCGCCTTCGTTTCACCTGGCGCAATGGCCGCCGCGACGGAATCAAGATTCGTCAGATGGGCTGGATCGGCGGCTACACCCCAGCGCTCGTGCACTCGCGCAAACAGCCGATAGGTGCCGCCGTACGCGTCATCCGGCACCACGAAATGGCTTCCCGGCGAAGCGATGGTGCGTAACAGCGTGTCCTCCGCGGCCAGGCCGCTCGCAAACGCCAAGCCGTGCTTGCCGCCCTCGAGCGCTGCCATGCACTCTTCCAGCGCCGTACGGGTGGGATTGGAGGAGCGTGAGTATTCATAGCCGCCACGCGCCTTTCCGACCTTGTCCTGAATGAAGGTGGAGGTGGCATAGATGGGCGGCACCACCGAGCCGACCGCAGAATCCGGGTCTTGTCCGGCATGGATCGCCCGCGTCGAGAAGCCTTGGCTGATTGTCACAAGAGGCCAGCGTACGCGGAGTGCTGAGCACGCGCGCTGAGCTTGTCCAAGCGCGTCATCCAACAGCGGCGGCGCGATCCGAGTTGGAACATGTGGATGACCTGTCAGCGTTGTGTAAGTGCGATCGCCGTTCCAAACGGCGAGGCAGGAAGGCAGACTGAATCACATGTTGTTCTCGCGGATGAAGACGACCCTTATCGAGCCTGATCAGGCACTCAGTGGCCGCAGCACGCCAGTCCTTGTTAATCCCACATTCCATGAGATCTTCGGTATTCCCGTGCAGCAGGTGCCGGAGGGCTCAGAGGTTGCTTACTTCGCCCTCGGATGCTTCTGGGGGGCTGAAAAGCTGTTCTGGAATACGCCGGGAGTCACCAACACAGCTGTTGGCTATGCGGGCGGCTTTACCCCCAACCCCAGGTACGAGGAGGTCTGTAGCGCCCGTACCGGCCATACCGAAACAGTTAAGGTGTGTTACGACCCCGCCAAGATCAGCTACGACAAGCTGCTCAAGATCTTCTTCCAGGATCACGACCCTACGCAGGGAATGCGGCAAGGCAACGACGTCGGCACGCAGTACCGGTCAGCGATCTATACGACCTCACCGGAGCAGCTGGAGGCCGCCGAGCGAGCACGTGAGCAGTTCCAGGTGGAATTCAGTCGCGCGGGTTACGGGCGAGTCACCACCGAGATAGCGCCTGTGGGCGGCTTCTACTACGCCGAGGACTATCACCAGCAGTACCTGGACAAGAACCCGTTCGGTTACTGCCCGGTGCACGCCACGGGTGTCACGTGCAACTAAGCCGGCCGGTCAGGCTCGCATCCGCGCTCTCGCGCGGGTAAGGCGGTACATCGCGCGAAATGGCAGCAGGCGTACCATCGCGGCCAGCACTTTGGCCTCCCGGCCGACCACTTGACGCGGTGCCGGATTGTCGTTTCGCAACGCGTCGAGGATGACCTTGGCCACGGCCGAAGGATGAAGTCCTGACCTCATCCCACGCTCTGCCATCTTGGCTGCCATCTCGATTTGATCGGCATAGCGAGCGGTGCTCTCGGGGTTACGTGCTTGTACCGCCTGCCCAGCAGTCCGGCCCCGTTCCCAGATCGGTGTTGCGATCATGCCAGGCTCTATCAACAAGACTTTGATCTTGAATGGTGCCAGCTCGGCGCGTAGTGAGCTGCTGAGACCGACCAGACCGTGCTTGGCGGCGCCATAGCCGCCCAGCATCGGCCCGGCTAACCGTCCTCCGATCGAACCGATCATGACGATTCGCGCATCGCCGATCTCCTCGGCGGAGCGCCGCAACGCCGGCAGCATCACCTGTGTCACCAGCAGCTGGGCGGTCAGATTGATCTCGATCTGACGGCGGAAGACCTCGATCGGAATAGTTTCCAACGGCCCAGGAAGCGCCGCGCCCGCGTTATTGACCAGACCGAACAGCGGCCCTGCAGCGTTGACTACCTCGCCGGCGGAACGCACGGAATCTTCGTCAAGCAGATCCATCATCAAAGGCGTGACCAGCTCCGGAAATTGCTGCCGCAAGCTTTCCGCGTCGGCTTCTCGGCGTACCGTAGCGAACACTTTGTAGCCTGCACTAACCAACTCGAGGACGGTCGCGCGTCCTATGCCGGTCGATGCACCTGTAACCACGACGGCACGTTGCGGCACCTGCAACTCTCCTGTCAGTCCACCCTCTTCGAGAGGACTCAGTTAAGGGCGTTCCTGGCGAAGGTGTCGCACTTGTTCGGGTCGCCTGTGTTGAAGCCCTGGGCAAGCCATTGTCGCCGCATTGCGGCTGAGCCATGGGTCCAGGTTTCGGGTGAGACCTGACCCTGCATCTTCTGCTGGATTCTGTCGTCGCCGACGGCTTGCGCCGCGTCCACTGCTCGATCCAGATCGTCCTGGGTTACTTCGGTAATCGGGCTCTGTGGGTCTTCCGTGGCGTGCCGGAACCACACTCCGGCGTAACAATCGGCTTGCAGCTCAAGCCGGACGCCTGGAGATGTCGGCCCGGTTCCCTGGCCGCTGCTCTGAACCTTCCGCATAGTGCCCGTCAAGTTCTGAATGTGATGGCCGAACTCATGAGCCAGCACATACGCTTCTGCCGCGTCACCGCCTTCGGCGCCAAGTTGCCCGGTGAGCTGATCGAAGAATCCGAGATCGAGGTAAACGGTGGTGTCGCCGGGACAATAGAACGGTCCGACTGCCGAAGTCGCGTGCCCACAGGCGGTATTGATACTGCCTTCGAAAGTCTTTACCTGGATCGTCTGATAACCCTGCACCGTGTCGTTCCAGTAGTCCTGAATCGAGTTCGTGTACGCGACGAACCGGCAGTCGCGGTCACGGTTGATATCCGAGCCACGCGTGCACTGCGCGAACTGGCTCGCGTTACTGGACTGCTCGGGCGCAGTCTGGGTAGAGCCGCCCAGGATGTCGCCAGGATTTATGCCAAACAACAAGGCAAGCACGAGGATGATCAGTCCGGCGCCGCCGCCGATCGCGATCTTGCCCCCGCTTCCTCGGCCGCCGCCACTCATCTGCGACGGATCGAGCTGGGCTCCTTCGTTGTATTTCACATCTCTCCGACCGCGAGCAGACAGCTGGGGTACGCCTTGATCGGCAGCATAGCCGCGGGCGGGTGAAGGCGGCCAGATAGCGTGGTTTCCGCTCCCGTTACTTGACGGCTCCTCGCTGGTTCGTACTTACTCGCCATAGGCGTTACCAGTCGGCTAGCAGCTTCTGGCACAGTTGACGAGCATGAGCGTGACTGTTGAGGACAATCCGATGGTGAGCCGATATGAGGCGCGGATCAACGGCGCTATCGCCGGCATCTCAGAGTACGAGCTCACGCCCGACACGATCATCTTCCTGCACACCGTCGTGGCTCAGAAATATGAAGGACAAGGCGTAGGCGGGGCGATAGCCAGATACGCCCTCGACGATTCCCGTGCTCGTGGCTTGAACGTACGCGCCCTGTGCCCATTCATCAGAAGCTGGCTGGGGCGGCATCATGAGTATTCGGATTTGATCCAGCCTGCGGACTGATGGATACCTGGCTGATATCCACAGATTCTGGGGATAGCGCAGCCCACGTAATGCATGCATCTCCGTCATTCGACAGCGTTATCGCATGACCGACATTCCAGCCCTGCGACCTCTGCAGGAGATGCCTCCCATCCGCAACGGGGCAGATCTCTGCCTGCGCTGGCGTGCTCTCATGGGCCCGCTGGGCTTCAGTCAGCCGCGACTGTGGCTCACGTTGATTCAGCGGGACGACATGATGAGCCGACAGCTCATACAGATTGAGGAGATCCCGCGTTGGGCGGACGCCGAGATCTGTCAGCCGCTGATGGAAATGTGCCAGCACATCTTTGGTCGGAACGGTGCGGCTGGATCGGTAGCGTTCCTGCTGACCCGACCCGGTCGTCATCCGATGGATGAGGCGGATCGCAGCTGGGCTCGCGGCCTTGTCTCGGCTGCCCGCCATCTCGGCATCTCGATATGGCCGGTGCATTTCGCCAACGACGTCGAGCTGCGGGTCTTCGCCCCTGATGATCTTGTGACGTGTCACATCAGGGATTGACCGGCCTGGTGTGCCAGAGCCAGGCCAATCCCAAGATCGGTAGCACCAGCGGAACAAAGCCGTAGCCGATCCCATAGATCGACCACACCGTCGCACGGGGAAAGGCCTCCGGGTCGACGACGCTGAGAGTACCGACCGTAATGACGCCGATCAGCTCGATGATGATTGCGACAAATGCCAGCCGACGAGAGCCGCGCGTGCCACGCGCAAGTGTGATCGTCGCGACGATGTAGATCAGCCCAGCCAGCGCCGAGAGCAGATAGGCCAGCGGCGCCTCCTCGAACCTCGTGATCAGCTGGACGCTCGCCCGGGCCGTGGCGGCAAGAGCGAAGATGCCATAGATCGCCACGAGCACGCGTCCGGCGCCGCTGTTGGTCTTAAGAGTAGAGCCGGTCGGCTTTGCGCGTACGCCGCTCATCCGGCTGGTGTCCAAAGCACGAGCAGCCGAAGGGTCATGGCGAAGACTGCTAGAGCTGCTACGGCGAGCACGATTCCTGAAAATCGGTTGCGTTCCACGTTTGCCCAAAACCATGCGATAGGGATCAAGATCACAATACCGATCAGGTAACCAATGGTAGTAGGGAGCTCGACCGGCCGGAAACCGCCGATGATCTTGGCCACAGCAATGATCGACTGGCCTAGAGTGACAATCTCGAGGGCTGCCGCGTACACCAGCTGTGCCTTACCCGGCGGCTTGTTGGCGATTGCCGTCACAATGCCCCATATGACGGCCACGCCAGCGAGGGCAATGACGCTATATGCCAGTGCGTCGATCATTGAGCCACTCGAGAGCTCCGCACGCCGCCCAACGCTACCTGAGCACGAGAGTTGACCTGCCAGACTTGGAATCCGCAGCCATCTCGTGCGATGGTCTGCGTCGAGGAGGAACAGTGGCCGCCCCGCGAGAGCCGAAGGTTGGCCGGCGTCCGGGCAATCAGGACACCCGTGGCCAGATCATCACGGCTGCACGTCACGCCTTCGCCGCCAAAGGTTTTGCAGGTGCCTCGATTCGCGGCATCGCAGCGGACGCCGGAGTAGATGCCGCGCTGATTCACCACTATTTCGAGAGCAAGCAGCAGCTGTTCCTCGCCACGGTCGCACTACCGCTCGGATTGCCGCAAGTCCTCGAACAAGTCGCTGCAGGCGACCGACGTGATCTTGGCGAGCGAGTGGTGCGGACCGTATTAGGTGTCTGGGACTCAGAGCTCCAGCCCTCTCTGGTAGCCGCGATTCGCACGGCGCTGACCGACCCTGCCCTCACTCGGTCCCTCGGTGAGTTCCTCACCCTTGAAGTCATCGGTCAGGTGTTGCGCCGGGATGATCTGCCACCAGAGGAGGCGAACAGGCGCGCCGGCTTAGTCGCGTCCCAGGTTCTGGGACTGGTGATCGGCCGCTATGTGTTGCGACTGCCGGTGCTGGTGAATCGCCAGACAGATGATCTGGTGGCCGAGATCGGCCCCACCGTCCAGCGCTACGTCGACGGCCGCGCCTAGGGCCACATTGCGCCATGATGACCAGGTGCTGGTCGTCGGCATTACCGAGCAAGGTGGGCACGCGTTCGAGGTATTACTCGACCATGGTGCCGACCCGGAGGTGCTCGCCTATGACCGCGGCTACGTCGTAGTCCGTCCACTCGACGCCAACCGGGCCAGCTCAGCTGAGCTGATTCTCCGACTCTTGGTACGTCCGGTGGCGGACGAGCCGCGACCGCAGGTACGCCGCCAGGGACGCGACGCCGGCCTGGTCTTAAATCAGCGCGTAAGGCCCGCTGTCAGACAGCGTTTCGCAGCGTACGCGGTCGTGACCTCAAGCCGAGGTCTGCTGGCCACCGAGTACTCCGCGCGTACTGCAGTCACAGGTCGATGGGGCATGCCTGGCGGTGGCTTAGATGATCATGAGCCGCCGACTTCGGCCGTGCTCCGCGAGGTGGCCGAAGAGACATCGCAGGAGATCATCCTCGGCGAGCTGATCAAGGTACAGACCTCACACTGGGTGGGGCGCAGCCCGTACGGCACCATTGAAGATTTCCATGCGGTACGCCTGATCTATCGCGCGGACTGCCTGGATCCAACCGATCCTGTTGTGCTGGACCAAGGTGGGACCACCGAGTCTGCCCAGTGGGTGCCGCTGAAATCGTGGCGTTCGGTGTCATGGACCCAGAACTGGCAGCTGTTGCTCGCTGAGCTGCTCAACGAATCTTGATCTTGGTCGCAGTCGCTAGGCGATATTGATGTCGCTAAGTAGGTCCTGCCGCGTCAGTACGCCGACGGGCTTGCCGTCGTCGAGGACCAGCAGAGCATCGCAGCTTCTCAGCACCTCTACGGCGTCGGCAACTGGCTCAGTGACACCGAGCATCGGCAGCGATTCCTCCATCACCCGCGCCACTGCGTCCGCTGGTCGTACCTGATTACTGAACAGCTCAGCTAGGAGTCCTCGCTCGCTCACTGCACCAACGATTTCGGCCGCCATCACCGGCGGCTCAGCTCGGACGACGGGCATCTGGCTGACGCCGTACTCTCGCATGATGGCGACTGCTTCGGCGATCGTCTCGTTGGGGTGGGTGTGAACCAGAGATGGGAGATCGCCTGACTTCTCCCGTAGCACGTCGCCAACAACTCTGACGCGCTGGTCTGGTCGCGGCGCGAAGCCGTATCGGGTGAGCCAGGTGTCGCTAAAGACTTTGGTGAGATAACCGCGCCCGGAATCAGGCAGCAGCACGACGATCACCGCATCTGGGTCATCGAGTTCGTGTCCGAGTCGGATTGCCGCTGCGGCTGCCATTCCCGACGATCCACCGACGAGCAGCGCTTCTTCGTGTGCCAGCCTGCGTGCCATCGCGAAAGAGTCGGCATCGGAGACCTCGATCACCCGGTCAGCGATGCCGGGGTCGTAGTTGGCAGGCCAGAAATCCTCACCGACCCCCTCGACCAGATAGGGACGCCCGGTACCACCGGAGTACACCGAACCTGACGGGTCAGCTCCAATGATCTTCACCTCTCCCCCCGAGACCTCTTTCAGATAGCGGCCAGCTCCGCTGATCGTGCCCCCGGTGCCGATGCCGGTAACGAAGTGAGTGATCTTGCCATCGGTTTGCTTCCAGAGCTCCGGACCTGTTGTCTCGTAATGGCTGGCCGGGTTGTTGGGGTTGCTGTATTGATCCGGCTTCCAGGCCCCCTCGATCTCCCGGACCAGCCGGTCGGAGACTGAGTAATAAGAGTCGGGGTGCTCAGGCTCCACAGCGGTCGGGCAGACGACCACCCGAGCGCCGTAGGCGGTCAAGACGTTGCGCTTGTCCTCACTGACCTTGTCGGGGCAGACGAACACACATGAGTAGCCCTTCGCCTGCGCGATAATGGCCAGCCCTACCCCGGTATTGCCACTTGTGGGCTCCACGATCGTGCCACCTGGTGTGATCTTGCCCTCGCGCTCTGCGGCCTCGATCATCTTCACCGCGATCCGATCCTTGACCGAGCCTCCCGGATTCAGGTACTCGACCTTGGCAAGAATCAGCGGCTTTGCGCTATCGGTCACCCGAGACAGCTTGAGCAGCGGCGTGTGGCCGACGAGCTCGATCAGTGAGTTGACGTACTCCACGCCCACGACTCTACGGCGACGACGTGAGCAAAGGGCCGCAGCTTCCGGTTGGAAGCGCGGCCCTTAGATCTGCGATCGGATGGCGAATCGCCGACGATGTCGCGGACTACCTGCGAATGTAGGACAGCAATCGCAGGATCTCGATGTACAGCCAGACCATGGTCACAGTCAGGCCGAAGGCACCGCGCCACGACTCACTTGCCGGCGCGCCCATGGCGACACCCTGCTCGATGTAGTCGAAGTCCAGCACCAGGTTGAGAACAGCAAGGGTGGCGCCGATCAGGGAGAACACGACAGCCAGCATGCTGATCGCACCGCCAGTGTCACGCAATCCCAGGTTTACGCCGAACAGCGACACCACGAAGTTGATCAACAGTGCGACCGCGAACGCGATGGTGGCAATGATCACGACCTTACGGAACTTCGGCGTGACCCGGATGTTGAAGAACTTGTAGGCCGCCAAGGTCACCGCTGCCGCCGCGAAGGTGCCGATGACAGCCTGGACCACAATGCCTTCGTAAAGGTTCTCGAAGACCTTGCTGATCATGCCGATGAAGACGCCCTCGATGGCGGCGTAGAGGAGCACGAGTCCCGG
The DNA here is from genome assembly GCA_045806785.1 of Propionibacteriaceae bacterium. GTDB lineage: Bacteria > Actinomycetota > Actinomycetes > Propionibacteriales > Propionibacteriaceae > Microlunatus. The sequence continues at coordinate 84,966 of JBJMIR010000076.1, forward strand.
CTGCACCCTCCGCCGGAACGCGACGATCATGACGACAATGAAGCCGATCAGCCCTGAGGCGATGAGCGCCGGGAAGTAGAGCGCGTCCGGTACGAACATCCACGCCAAAGCGGCCGCAATGATGAGCACGCCCATGGTGAGCGCAGTCTTAGTGACCACGTCGTCGAAGGTCATCCGACCTTCGGCCGGCTCTACCGGGACCTGCGGATATCCCTGCGTCGGGTACGGTGCGTAGCCGGCTTGCGGCTGGTTGTAGGGGTTCTGGTTGTACTGGGGTGCTGCGGGTGTGAACGCGTCCTGTTTAGAGAGGATCGGGTTCGAACTGCGCAACATGTATTTGTCCTCCTGGTCAGGCGCCTCGGTTGGCGCACTGCAATCAGTTTAGGTGAACGAAGGTCGGGGGGCCTTTCTTCCAGGCTTTGAAGAAGCTGTGATGTTTGGGCCGGCGCGGCACCTATCTCTGGGCATGCTGCGATCGATTTCTCCCGAAACTGGTCAGAGCCACCAGGCACATCGGCGTGTCGCATGTTGTCTGCGACCAGTTTCCGTAAAAGGAGCAATCCGTCCGCGAACCGAACGAAGCGAGCGAGGCAATCAACCGGATCGCGCCACGCGCCGTGCTGAGGAGGAGAGAGGGGACACGCTTTTCGTCTTCGAGCGACGACGAAGTAGGCGCGATCCAAGGCGCGATCCGCGCCGAGCGAGCGCCAGCGAGCGAGGCAATCAATACAGTGCCCCCGATGGGATTCGAACCCATGCTGGAGCGGGTTTAAGCCGCCTGCCTCTGCCATTTGGGCTACGGGGGCCAGCTATCCAAGGGCCGGTGCGATCCTAGCCGGGACTGTGTTCAGCGTGAGGCCTCCGCTGTCGGAGTCGTCGAGGCGCCGCCCAGTTTCATTCGCGTCTCAGGCGGCAGCTTCGCGAGGTCACCTGTCGCAATGCGGTCGTCGATGACAACCTTCGCATTCGGTTGAAAGTGCACGGGCTGCACTCCGGTGATCAAGCCGGTTGCGCTGTCGCGGAAATAGAAGTACACATCGGCGCTGATGAGCGGTGGTGAGAAGGGTGTGCTGAACGAGGTGATGGTCGGCTGTCGAACTCCGCCGGCAGTCCCCTCTTGCATACCGACTGTCCAGGACCCGTCCTCATGCATGATCACCTGCGGACCCGCCTGAGCGTGATAGTGGCCCCACAGCACCAGCGAGGCTGGCGGATCTGGCGCGTTCATGATCACTCGCGCAGCAACCGGCTGATGCACCAGCAGTACGTCGGTGTCCCTGTTTCGGGCAAGATCAACAAGGCGCTCCGCCATTTGTTCTTCGGACTCGGCCCGGTCCTTGATCCGGTCAACACTGAAAGGAATGTTGTGCTCAGGGTCATCGTCACCGAGTACGCCAAGCCCGCCCGCCTCGACGACTTGGCCGTCGAGAACGGTGATGCCCGCCGTCCGCATCTGAGCTTCAGTGACATCAGAATCGTGGTTTCCGGTTGCCACCACGAAGGGCACCCCATGTGAGATCGGCGCCTCCCGCCGGATGCAACCACGCTCAGCCGCCGTTCCATTGACGGTGTCATCGCCAGAGCTCAGTACCACGGCGGGCTTGGTCACCAGAACTAGCCGGGAGATCAATTCGGTGGTCGCCTGGTTGCAGTGCAGGTCGCTGAATCCCAGAATCATCGATTCATCCGAGGTTGGCTTCGGAAGTGCATCGAGCTGTTCCGACATGCTCGTTGCCGCCGTGTCGATGTAGTTCTTGACTGCTCGCTGCTGTCGCGCACTGAGCAGCTGGATGCCCCTGATGCCGCGATCCAGTACGTCGGCGAGCAGCACGCTGTCTACCGTCAGAGACGAGAAGCGACTGCCATCGGCGATCGATACCGGATACCGGGGATCCTTCGGCTTCTCCGGTACCAGGATGGAGCCGATAACCAGCGCAACGATCGTCGCATAAACCACGGCGGCGCGGCGTTTGGTGACTCGGCTGACGATCCATGGTGGCAACAGCTGGCGACGCAGCCGCCAGATCACAACCCCGAGCAACAAAACGGCCTCGGCCTTCAGCGCCTCACGAACCGCGTCGTGAGCCAGACGCTCGAGGATGCCGGAGATCGCCTCCCCTGGCTCGGTATACAAGCTGGTGTACGCCGCCAGCGTCTGTTCGGAGAACAGCGAGCTGAGGTGCTCCGAAGCCGGCCCCACGCCGCCGACGGTGATGGTGAGGCCAACCGGACGTACCGGGCTGGCAAGGAATGCATTTCCGATTGGGCCGAGATCGACCTCCACCTCGCCGCGGAAGTTGCTGGCGAAGGTCGCTCGATGCGGTCCCAGGTAATCATCGACCTGCGCGTGGCTGATTCCCCACACCGTGGCAAGCGGTGCCGCCGCCAGAGCCGCCAGCAGCGTAAGCAACAAGGCCTTCCCCAGGCGGCTCAGCAGCGCCTTGTGCAAGCGCAGGCGTCGATTGCCGCCCGGCGGAAAGGACCTGCGATCAAATGCCGGACCGTTCATCGCTGGCCGACCCTACCCGCTTATCAGGCTGCCAGATCTGACAGGCGAGTGATCACGCTCACGGCGTCACTGGCCCGCTGTCTCGCCTGCTTGGCGATAGACCTTGCGCGGATATACGGCATGGGCACCCGTAACCCGATCAAGAAAAAGCATGCCATTGCAGTGATCGATCTCATGGAGCAGGGCGCGTGCCTCGAAGCCGTCAGCGCTGATCAATACCCGCTCGCCACTTAGCGGTAGCTGACCAGCCACAGTGATCTTGGTCGCACGCTTGACATCACCGGTCAGGTCCGGGACAGACATACAGCCCTCGCGTCCCTTCTCACTACGGCTCGCATCCAGTAGTTCGGCATTCACCAGCACGATCAATCCATGGCTGGTTCGCGTCTTCGGATGACCTGAGACATCGACGCAGAAGGCTTGTGCCGATACGCCGACCTGTGGTGCGGCGAGCCCCACACATCCGGGCGAGACCCGCATAGTTGCCACAAGATCGGCAGCGAGCTGAGCTATCAGAGGGTCAGCGGGATCGACAAGAGAACCAGGAACGGACAACATGTGGCTGGGAGCTTGGACCACATCCAGCACCCGGCCTTCGGGCAGCGTAGGCAGGCGGAGCCGGAGGACCTTCGTCAGACTCACAGCTGGTCGTTCTCGAGCAATCGCATCGTGCAATCCACGCCAAGCTCGGCCGCGACCTCCGCGAGTCGGGCCTGGAGTGCTTCCACATTGGTGGTCTGAGGTATGTCGACCTCCGCGAGCAACACATAAAGCGTTCCTGAGAGGCGGGTGCTGAGATCGGTGATATTCCCGCCAGCCTCAGCGATCACACCGGCCAGCCGGGCGACAATCCCAAGCCGGTCGGCACCGTGGACAGTCACCAAATAGGTCGATCCAAGGGCGGGCAGGTCAGGTTCCTCTGGGACTTTGCGTACGGTGACGTCCAACCAGCCGTTTATCAGGGGTTGCAGCGCGGCCTCGATCTGGTCGGCGTCGGCCTCTCCGGCGCAGATCAGGGTCATTGCGAAATGCCCGCGCAACAACGTCATCGACGAATCCTCGAGGTTCATGCCGCATCCTGACAGCGCGTCGGCCGCCTGGGCGATGATGCCGGGCCGGTCGTGGCCGACGACCGTGATGGCAAGAGAGGTCATCGCGGCATTGTGTCACCGGTCAAGGATTCCGAAGGCGATGCCGTCGAGAATGTCAGATTCACTCACGATCAGGTCCGGGACGCTCAAGCGCGCCGCCACCCGGGCCTCGACAAGTGCGCCGCCGGTTATCACGTCCGCCCGTCCGGGATGCATTGAGGGCAGCGCCCGGATCTGTTCAACCGTCAGGCCAGCCAGCCGGTGCAGCAGGTCCTGCAACGCCGGAAGTGGAATGACTGCACCGTGGACGCGCTCCCGGTCGTAGTGGTCCAGCTCCAGATACACCCCGGCCAGCGTCGTAACCGTGCCGGCGACGCCGATCCAGGTGCCGATCGAGGCGAAATCCACGCCACTGTCTGCCAGCAGGTCGTCGACGTACGCAATCGCTCGTTCAAGATCATCATCAGCGATCGGGTGCTGCTTGAGGAACCGTTCTGTGACTCGCACCGATCCAATGTCGAGCGAGACGGCACTCTTCATGTCTCCATTAGCACTGCCGGTGATCAGTTCGGTCGAGCCGCCCCCGATATCCATCACCAGAACCGGTTCGCCTTCCGGAGCGACCCGGCTGAGTGCTCCGGCGAAGGACAAGCGCGCCTCAGTCTCACCGCTGATCACGTCCGGCACCACTCCCAGCCGCTCCCTTACGCCTGCGAAGAAACTGTCGCGGTTCTGGACGTCCCGAGTGGCCGAAGTCGCCACGAAGTGCACCTTGTCAACTGGCACATCGGCTTTCTTGATCAATTCTGCATACTCGTCGACAGCTGCGAAGGTACGCCGCAGAGCGTCCGGGTGGAACTCACCGCTCGCGTCCACACCCTGCCCGAGCCGTACCACCTCAAGCCGCCGCTGAAGATCGTTTAGGCCTCCCGAGCCGTCTGGTTCGGCGATCAACAGACGGATCGAATTGGTTCCACAGTCAATGGCGGCAACTCTGGTCATGAGACCTCCTCCAAACAGGGCCGGACCCAGAACTTGGCTATCTCGCGCACTGCCTCGTCACCGAGTGGATTGATCCCAGTGCCAGCGGCGAGGGAATGAGCCACCAACGCATGCAGACACTTCACTCGGTCCGGCATCCCTCCCGCGCTGATACCCGCGATCTCTGGAACCACATCGAGTTGTTCCCGAGCGGCTAGATACTGCTGATGGGCCCGTCGATACGCCTCAGCAAGATCACGATCGTGACTTAGGCGTTGCGTCATCTCTGCCATCAGGCCCTGCGACTCAAGCGAAGAACATGCTTCGATTGCCCGCGGGCACGTGAGGTAGTACGTCGTCGGGAACGGTGTGCCGTCGTCCAAGCGGGGTCGAGTGACAACGACCGCAGGCTTTCGGCATGGGCAGCGGTAGGCAATGCCCGCGACACCCCGCGGCGGTCGCTGCAGCTGCGCGGCAACGATCGCCTCATCCGCCGGGGTCAGAGCTTCAAGCACAGTCGTATCCTTCCAGCAGCTATAAGCTCCGGGCATGGAAGACCGAAACGGCGTCGCAGTAGTCGGCAGCATCAATGCAGACCTGGCAGCCTTCGGATCACCGCTGCCACGTCCCGGCGAGACGGTCATCGGCAGCGATTTTTCCCTTGTGCTTGGCGGAAAGGGCGCCAATCAGGCCATCGCTGCAGTGCGAGCGGGCGCGCCCACGTACATGATCGGCGCGGTAGGTGAGGACATGTTCGGTGATCTAACGCTCAACACGCTCGCCGCTGACGGCATCGATGTCTCATCAGTCCGGATAACTGACGCCTCAACTGGGATCGCCCATATCCGGGTGGACGCTGTCTCCGGCCAGAACGACATCATGATCATTCCGAACGCCAATCATCAGCTGACTGCTGACGATGTCGAGGCCTCGCTCAGGGATCTGCGTGATCGCGTTTCGATCGTGCTGGCGCAACTGGAGATTCCACTCGAGGTCGTTCAGCGCGTCGCCGAGGTCTGTCAAGCATGCGACATGGGGCTAGTGCTCGACCCGGCACCTGCTCAACCCATCCCCGCTGCTGTGTGGCATGGCGTCTCAGTTGTCAAACCGAATGAGCTCGAGGCAGAGGTTCTGACAGGCATTCACGTCACAGATCTCAGTTCGGCCGAGCAGGCCGCTCGGTGGCTATTCGATCAAGGTGTCGCGATCGCGATCATCACGCTAGGCGAGCGTGGCGCCCTCCTCGTCGGGCCGGACGGGGTCGCGGAATATCCGGCTTTCCCCGCGACGCCAGTGGATACCACTGCTGCCGGTGATGCCTTCTCCGGAGCACTGGGTGCGAGCTTGGCTCGCGGTACCTCACTTCCGGAGGCACTGCGGCGTGGGCTTGCCGCTGGCGCATTGGCTGTTTCGGTCCGAGGAGCGAGCCCCAGTCTCCCGACTGCCGCAGCGGTCGATGCCTTCCTAGCAAGCTATAGCTGACTAGCGGTTTGGCTTGGTCTTGACGGTGATCGGCTTCTCCTCGGCCGGAACCTTGACTGGAGCTGGCCGGTCGGCAGCCTCTACCGAGCCCCACAACCTCGCCCACCAGGAGTCCTCCGGCTGCTGCTCCGGCGAGTTCTCGGCAGTGATGTGAGCTCCCCCGCCCAACGGTTTGCCATCAGCATCCACCACCGTGTAGCCGGTTTCCCCCGGCACAACCCAACCCAGCCGCTCCCTGGCCTGGGTCCTTACGTAAGCCTCGTCATCCCATCGAGCCAACTCGCCTTGAAGATCATGAATCCGCTGCTGACGCTCGGCGATCTCCGCTTTTGTCGCCGAGATCTCGTGGGCCTGTGAAAAGTAGATCCGCAAGGACGTCGCGTACGAGATGGTCAAGATCAGCAGCACCACTGCGAGGGCAACGGCACGTGCGGTTAGACCGTAGTTGCGTCGCCGCAGTGGAGCTGCTTCCTGCTGCTGCCCGACGGCCGCATTAGGGGTACGCGACGACTGCTTGCGGGCCGGCGTACGCGCTCGGGGCTTCCCGCGTCCAGGACCTGCGCTTGGGCGGGACGTGGGCCGGCGACCGGATGGCACCTATCCGGCCTTGAATCGTGGGAAGGCCGATGCCCCGGCGTAGCGGGCGGCGTCGTCCAGGTCTTCCTCGATCCGCAGCAGCTGGTTGTACTTGGCCACACGATCGGTACGCGCCGGGGCGCCTGACTTGATCTGGCCGCAGTTGGTGGCTACCGCGAGATCGGCGATCGTGGTGTCTTCGGTCTCGCCCGAGCGGTGGCTCATCATGCACCGGAAACCGGCACGGTGGGCAAGATCAACAGCGTCCAGCGTCTCGGTCAATGACCCGATCTGGTTCACCTTGACCAGCAAAGCGCTGGCCGCCTGCTCCGCGATGCCGCGCTGCAACCGGGAGACGTTGGTGACAAACAAGTCATCCCCCACAACCTGGATCCGGTCACCGAGCCTCGCCACCAGCGCAGTCCAGCTTGCCCAGTCGTCCTCGGCCAGCGGGTCCTCGATCGAAACGATCGGAAAGTCGTTGATCCACTGCTCATAGATTCCGGTCATCTCATCGGCCGACAGCACCCTGCCCTCAAAGGTGTAGGTACCAGACTCGAAGAACTCCGTGCTTGCGACATCCAGTGCAAGCGCTATGTCGCTGCCGAGCTTCAAGCCGGTCGACTGCACTGCGGTGGAGATCAGTTCAAGTGCTGCGACATTGGCCGGCAGGTTGGGTGCGAAACCACCCTCATCACCCAGACCGGTGGCAAGTCCTTGCTTCTTGAGCACCGACTTGAGCGACTGGTAGACGGTGGCACCCATCTCCAGGGCGTCGCGGAACGTCGCAGCACCAATCGGCGCGATCATGAACTCCTGGACGTCGACGTCAGAGTCGGCATGGGCACCGCCGTTGACGATGTTCATCATCGGCACCGGCAGCAGGTGGGCGTTGGGTCCACCGACGTAGCGGTAGAGCGGCAGGTCGGCAGAGTGCGCAGCCGCGTGCGCGACTGCCAGAGAGACGCCGAGGATGGCGTTGGCGCCGATCTTGGACTTGTTGTCGGTGCCATCCAGGTCCAGCATGGCTTGGTCCACCAGCCGCTGTTCGCTGGCCTCGTATCCGATGAGTTCCGGTCCAAGTTGATCAATGACGCCGAGCACCGCTTTGCTGACGCCCTTGCCGCCATAACGGGCCTCACCATCACGCAGCTCGACGGCTTCGAAGGCGCCGGTGGATGCGCCCGAGGGAACAGCGGCTCGGCCTTCGGAGCCATCGTCGAGAATGACTTCGACCTCAACGGTCGGGTTGCCACGGGAATCGAGGATCTCTCGTGCGCCTATGAATTCAATGCTCGCCACGAGTGCCGCCTTTCCGATGCTGCCCAGGCGGCCTCAGAGCCACCCGGAGCAGAAAACCGATGGTGGCTTCAGCCTATCGGCGGGTCTGTGGTCAGGCATTGGCGCCGCACGCGTGGAATCCAGATTCGTCGTGCCTTAACGAGCTCTGCTTGCTAGCCGCGCTATTTCCGCCTGCGCAGGCTGCGTGCGTGGATCCAGTTCACTCCAACGATGCCGGCCCAGGAGACGGCTACGCCGACGACGCTCGGATCCACGTTGGTCGCCGTTATCGCTGTGATGGGGATACCCATCACGACGGAGACGATGGCCAGTGCGAACTGCCGCCCTCGGCCGCTCTGCTCCGCCGCCTGGGCCCGACTGGCGTCCAAAGCCTGCTGCCGAAGCTCCGCAGCGCGCGCCTCCGCAATGTCCTCGACCCTCTCAGCCAGGCCTTCGGCGACGTACTCGTTGTATTCCGGACCAAGTTCCATCCGGGCCGCCAAGGCCGCCTCGGCATCCCGATGCAACTCCTCGCTCGGCTTACGTGGGCCGCGCCGATATTGCGGTTGCACCGGATAGGGCCCTGCGGGACCCAACGGGTAAGGCTGAGTTTGTGGGTTCTGTGCGGGATAGTTCTGGGACGGATAGCTCTGGGGTGGATGGTTCTGCGGTGGATAGTTCTGGGGTGGATAGTTCTGCGGTGGATAGTTCTGGGGCGGGTAGTTCTGCGGTGGGTAATTCTGGGGCGGATGCGCCTGCGGGGCCGGCCGTTGCTGCGGGGGCTCGGACATGTCCACAGGATAGGCGACGGTGGCTAAGCCGGAGTTCTGTCGCCGGGCGAAGCCTCGGCATCCCGCACTTTGGCTTCCAGATCTCGTACGGCGTCGCGAAGCGCCTGGTCAGGATCGATTCCCGCAGCGTGAGCACGCGCTGCAAGAGCAAGCAGCTGGCTACCGACCTCCTCGACGCTGGTTGGCTCATCGGGCAAGGTGACCCGAACGCGTCGCGATCGTACTCTGCTGATGATCTTGTTGGCACGAGCCAGGGCCGAAAGCTGATCGGGGATGCCTTGTAAAGCTGACGTACGGCCCTTTTCAGCTGCTTTGCGCTGCTCCCAGGTGTAGTGCAGATCGCTCGGCACCTCGGCGGTAGCGAATACGTATGGATGCCTCGAGATGAGTTTGTCCGCGATTCCGCGAGCGACATCCTCCACCGTAAAGCCAGGTGTCTGCTCGCTGGCGATCTGGGCATGGAAGATCACTTGGAGCAGCAGATCGCCGAGCTCCTCACAAAGATGATCGTGATCAGTGACCTCGATTGCCTCGACCGTCTCAGCGGTCTCCTCGATCAGATACTGGACCAGTGACCGATGAGTCTGCTGAGCATCCCATGGGCATTCCTGGCGCAATCGCGCCATAATGTCGACTAGTCGCTCGAGTTCGGGTAGCGGCACGCGGCACTAGGACGTCGGACTGGGCATCGATGTGGCAAGCGACGCCGACTTATCAGTGATGATCGTCTTTTGATTCGGATCCAGCACGCCGAAGCGCGGGTTGAGGGTCACCTGCTGCTTGGCAAGGGCTGCGATGTAGGCCTCGCTCCCCATCTTGTCCGACACTATCTGCTGATCGGCCACGTCATAGGCGATCGATCGTCCCTTGGGCACGTTGAGCAGGCCGGCGAGATTGCTGTTCTTGATCAGCGTGTCGCGATCACCATCAGTAATGGTGATCTTGTTGGCGGCTGCCAGATTCTCCGCAATCGCGCCGTGAATCATGGCGTTGACAACGGCGGGACGCGATACGGACTGGCCCTCTTCCAAGATGCTGGACACGCCCTCGACAGCGTCGTCCAGTTGTTGCTGGGTGATCTTCGTGTCGTCCACGTACGCGACAACGCTGGGCTCCTGCTTCGCGCAGCCAGCCGCAGCCAGGATAAGCAGCAGGACGCCGCCAAGCACCAAGGCTCGTACGGCACGCGAGCTGCGGTGAGCTGTAAGACTCATTCACCATCCTCTGCGATACCGGGAACGACTACCGCAGAAGATCCTATGACAGCTGGCCGAAGGTTACGGATGCTTCCGATGTGACTGGTCGGGAGTCTGGAAAGGAACATTTTGGCCCGTCTGCTGCGAAACGCACCCTCCCCGAGCCCAGCAGCCGGCCGTTTTGACGGCTGTGCTGGGAAACGTACCTCAGGGATTCCCAAAAATCTCTCTGATCAGCTCAGACGCCCAGCCGAGCAAGTCGGTGTCCTTCAACGGCTCACGTACGGCCGTTGCGCTCGTCGGACGAGGCACCAGTACAGAGCCGACGGCGTCCTTGACGACACTGCCCGGGTAGAGGCGCTGCAGCCGCATCACCCGTGACTCTGGAAGGTGTGCGGGCGCAAACCGGATGAATCGGCCCTGTCCAACGATCTCGGTCAGCCCAGCGGTGCGGGCGAGCAAACGGAATCTCGCCACCTCGATGAGGTTGAGCACCTCTGCCGGCGGCGTCCCGTAGCGATCATGCAGTTCCGCCTCCACCGCCTTGACGTCGGCCGCTGCGCGGACCTCGGCGAGCCGCTTGTACATCTCCAGCCGCAGCCGCTCGGACTCGATGTAGTCGGTGGGCAGATGCGCATCGACGGCCAGCTCGATGCGAACTTCTGGCTCTGGCTCGGTCTCCTGACCCCGATATTCAGCGACCGCCTCGCCAACCAATTGGATGTAAAGATCAAATCCGACATCGGCAATGTGACCGGACTGCGCGCCGCCCAGCAGGTTGCCGGCGCCACGAATCTCCAGGTCCTTCATAGCGATAGCCATCCCTGAACCAAGATCACTGTGCGCGGCGATGGTACTGATCCGGTTGTACGCGGTCTCGGTCAGCGGCTTGTCGGGTGGATAGAGGAAGTAGGCGTAGCCGCGCTCCCGCCCGCGGCCGACCCGGCCACGCAGCTGGTGGAGCTGGGAAAGCCCCATCAGGTCGGAGCGTTCAATCAGCAGCGTGTTGGCTGTCGAAATGTCCAGGCCGGCCTCCACGATCGTGGTGCAGACCAGCACATCGGCTCGACGCTCCCAGAAGTCGATCATGACCTGTTCGAGTCGCTGTTCGCTCATCTGGCCGTGCGCGGTGACCACTCTCGCCTCCGGCACCAGGTCCGCGATCCGCCGGGCGGCCCTGTCGATGCTCTGCACACGATTGTGTACGTAGAACACTTGTCCCTCGCGAAGCAGTTCACGCCGGATCGCCGCGCTTACCTGGCTCTCGTCGTACGGCCCGGCAAACGTAAGCACAGGATGACGCTCCTCCGGCGGAGTCATGATCGTGCTCATCTCACGAATCCCGGTAACTGCCATTTCAAGGGTCCTCGGAATCGGTGTAGCTGACATCGCCAGTACATCGACGGCAGTGCGCAGACGCTTGAGCTGTTCCTTGTGCTCGACGCCGAAGCGCTGCTCCTCATCGATCACCACCAAACCCAAGTCCTTGAATTTGACCTCATCCGACAGCAGGCGGTGCGTGCCCACGACGACGTCGATCTTGCCGTCGGCCAGACCTTCGATGGTCGCCCGAGCCTCGGCCTCGCTGGAGAACCGGCTGAGCGGCGCGACATTGATCGGGAAGCCGGCGTAGCGATCGTCGAAGGTGGCGTAGTGCTGCTGCACCAGCAACGTCGTCGGAACCAAGATCGCCACCTGCTTGCCGTCCTGGACTGCCTTGAACGCGGCACGTACGGCGATCTCAGTCTTGCCGTAACCGACGTCTCCGCAGATCAGCCGGTCCATCGGAACGATCTGTTCCATGTCGCGTTTGACGTCGTCGATCGCTCCCAGCTGGTCCGGGGTCTCAACGAAAGGAAACGCATCCTCCAGCTCTCGCTGCCAGGTCGTATCCGTAGCAAATGCGTGACCCCGAGTGGCCTGCCGAGCCGCGTACAACTTGATCAATTCAGCAGCGATCTCGCGCACCGCTCGCCGGGCACGGCCCTTGCGCTTGGCCCAGTCCGCGCCACCCAACCTGTCCAGGCTCGGGTTCTCTCCGCCGACGTATCGAGTTACTTGATCAAGGGAGTCCATCGGGACATAGAGCCGGTCGCCCGGCTGGCCACGCCGTGACGGCGCGTACTCGATCACCAGGTATTCCCGAGTCGCTCCGGCTACCGTGCGCTGCACCATTTCGATATAGCGACCGACCCCGTGTTGGCTGTGCACCACCGGATCGCCAGAGACCAGCTCCAGCGGGTCGATCTGATTCTTGCGCCGGGCAGGCATCTTCCGGCTGGCTCGGTCGGAGACCCGCTGCCCGGAGAGGTCGCCTGCGGTGAAAACCGCGAGCCGGATGTTGTCGGCAACGAAACCATGGCTCAGCTGGCCAGTGACAACGGTGGCCAGACCGGTGTCAGGTGGCTGCTCAAGCGCTGGCAGGGTCCGGACAGGCAGCTCATGCTCGGTGAGTACCTCGACAATGCGGTCGGCCGTACCGCGACCTTCGGCCGTCACCACAACACGCCAGCCGTCACGGACTCGCTTGGTGATCTCGTTGACTGCCGCCTCAGTATCGCCGCGGTAGGTCTCTCCCACCTGTCCGAGCACTGTTCTGGACTCAACCCCGCTGCCGGTGACCCGGTCGGAAAGGTCGATGATCTCGCCCTCCGCGGTCCGGATGGGACTGGCGTGATCGCCATCTGTGATCGATGCATCCACCGGACCGGCGCTGAACGGCGACAACGTCCACCACACCATGCCGCGCGCGAGTGCCGCAGCACGGACCTCGGCAAGCGGTTGATAGGAGGACGCGCCGAGGTCAATCGGCGCTTTGCCGCCGCCTGCGGCTGCGGCCCACGATGCGCGGAGGAACTCCTCGCTTGTCTTGACCAGCTCGATCGCCCGCCCGCGTACCAGCTCCGGATCGCTGATGAGCACATGCGTATCGGTTGGCAGAAGATCGATCAGCAGCTCCATGCCGTCCACCAAGGCCGGCGACAGCGCCTCCATGCCATCAACCGGATGACCTTGAACGATCTTGTCCAGCATCTCGATCAGCTCTGGATGTTGTTCAGCGAGCGCGGCCGCTCGGGCACGTACCTCATCAGTCAGCAGTAGCTCACGGCACGGTGACGCGGTGATCTCTGTGAGCGCTATGTCGCTGGATCGTTGGTCGGCGACGGAGAAATAGCGGATCTCTTCGATGGTGTCGCCGAAGAAGTCCACGCGTACCGGGTGCTCCTCTGTCGGCGGGAAGATGTCCACAATGCCGCCGCGTACCGTGAACTCCCCGCGCCGCTCGACCAGATCGACGCGGGTGTATGCCGCATTCACGAGGACAGTTGCGAGCTCGGTCAGGTCGATATCGTCACCGACCCGGAGTCGTATCGGCTTCAGCTCTCCAAGGCCTTTGACCTGAGGCTGCAGCATGCTGCGTACCGGTGCAACAACGATCCGCGGCGCTGGAAGATCACTGTTGCCGGCCAGCCGACGCAGCACCTCCAGACGGCGGCCCACCGTGTCAGAACGAGGACTCAGCCGCTCATGAGGCAGCGTCTCCCACGCCGGGTAGTACGTCACTGCATCCTCACCGACCAGGGACTGCAGCGCGACGGTCAGCTCCTCAGCCTCGCGAAACGTGGAACTCACCAGCAGCACCGGCCGACCCGCCCCTTCACGTTCACTGGAGGCACTCAATGCGGCAGCGAGCAGCGGGCGCATCGGCGCCGGTGAGGTGATGTCGAGCACTGACTGTCGCCGGGCGCGCGCATCAGCGATGGCTTCGGCCACGGTGGATTCAGTACAAAAAAGATCAACGAGTCCCGTGAGGGTCACCCAGAGAGGTTACCGGCTTGGCGATGTCTGAGCGGTTTGTGTTCACCGTCACCAACGGTCCAGGGGACCTAGCATCAGTCCATGCCCAGTGAGCTCGATGGAGCCGTCGTCGTGGACTTTCCGCTGCGAGGCGAACGATGGGTGGCGGTCAATACGCCGGGCGACCGGATTCCAAGCCACGGCACCGACATGCTGGGGCAGCGTTTCGCCTTCGACCTGCTCCAGGTGGATGAGCGACGCGGTCTGCGATACCACCCCGGAGGGCTCCTCCGCGGGCTCACCGTAGGGGTACGGACACGCGACTGCTACGCCTGGGGCGCTGAGATCCATGCACCGTTCGACGGCGAGATCGTGGCCGCCGCCGACTGTATTGCCGAGCGAGGATGGATTCATCCGCTGCGGGAGCTCGTCCTGACCCTGAAGAACGGCCTGACATTCCGACCTGAGCGACTGCCCTCGGTTCTCGGCAACTACGTGCTCATGCGGCGGGATGACGTCTTTGCGGGTTTTGCACACCTCGTGCCTGGATCGGTCGCGGTCCAGGCAGGCCAAGTCGTGCGGAGCGGCGAGGTGCTCGGCCGCGTTGGCCACACCGGCAACTCGACTGCACCACATCTGCACTTCCAGCTGATGGATTCGCCCGATCTGATGACCGCCAAGGGTCTGCCTTGTGCGTTCCGGGCGTACGAGGTGTTGCGGACTGGCACCTGGGAGAAAGTCGAAAACAGTGTGCCGCGCAAGGTCGATCGCATTCGTTACTCAGGGCCCGCCGAGTAACCGGCGGTTCGGCAGATCCCTTTACGGCAGCCGGGCGAATGCGCGGACTGGAAAGGTCCCCACATTGCGCACTTTCGGCGGCACGGCGGTGAAACGAGCACCGATGGGCGGTACAGCAGCCAGATTGGTGAGGTGTTCGACGACGTGTACGCCGGCCGCGAGTAGCTGGGAATGCGCCGGCCGTTCCCGGCTGGTCTCCGCGTCGTCGATATTGATCGAGTCGATCCCGACCAGAACGGCGCCTGCATCGATCAGGTATGCCGCGGTCTCAGCTGTCAGGTATGGCGCGCCCGTGGCGTATGCCGGAGTACCAAAGTGCCGATCCCAGCCGGTGTGCAGCAGCACGGCCGTACCTTCAAGATCACGGTCATCGAAAACCGTCGCTGGGATCCCCCGCTCAGCCGCATCTGTCAACCGAAACAGTTGGAGCGGCAGATCCACCAGCGTCGCCAGATCAAGATCAGCAAGATCGGCGGCGTCCGGGTACCGGTGATACGGAGTGTCCAGGTAAGTGCCGGTGTTGCCGACCAAGGTGATCACGTCGATCGCAAACTCGGTTCCCTCGGCGTAATGAGACCGCGATTGCTCCCTCGTCAAGTACGGGTGAATGGTGGGTGCTGGGATGCCGGGATAAGTGACCAGGCCGGCGGAGATGGTGTGGCTCAGATCCACAAGCTGCGGCACGTGCAGGAGTCTACGAGCCGACAAGGGCCCGTAGATCTCGGACACGATCCGGCGGTGAATTCGCTGTCAGCTGTTGAACACATTCTGAGTCTTGTCGAGCCCGACCGCAAGGAGCGATTCGACCGCATCGGCGGCACGGCTGATCTCCTCCGCAACGACCTCCCGGGCGCTGGCCGGAAAGTCGCTCAGCAGAAAATCAGCTGGGTCCTGCCGGCCGGGCGGACGGCCGACGCCAATGCGGACGCGATAGAAGTCACCGGTGCCCAGCGCGGCGCGGATGGACTTGAGGCCATTGTGGCCGTTGTCTCCGCCGCCGAACTTGACCCGGAGCTGCCCGGGGTCGATATCGAGCTCATCATGCAGCACGATCATCTGCGACGGCTGGAGCTTGTAGTAGCTCAGCAGCCGCCTGACCGCCCAGCCGGTCTCGTTCATGAAAGTCCGCGATCTGGCCACGATCACCCGCTGGTTGTCGGATCCGACCGGTCCGATCCTGCCCTCCGCAACCTCAGCACGCATGCCGCGCGCGACCCGAAGCCGCGCATCCATGCGCCGGGCCAACTCCTCGGCCACTCGGTAGCCGATGTTGTGCCGGTGCGAGGCAAACGCCGGACCGGGATTGCCGAGGCCAACGACCAGCCATGAGGTCATGGCATCTGCAACTGGCAGCTAGGCAGTCTCGGACTCGGCAGGCGCCTCATCCGGGGTCGGCTCAGCGGTTGCAGCCATCGTCGGCTCGATGCCCGCCTCGGCCTCGGCCTCGGCCAGCTCGGCCTCCAGGGCTTCAGCGGTCGGCGCGTTCGTAACGTTGACGATCAAGGTCTCCGGCTCAAGATCAACCGACGAACCTGCCGGAAGCTGGAGATCACGAGCCAGAATCTGAGTGCCAGCCGGCAAACCCTCAACCGAAACGACGATCTGTTGCGGAATATGAGTGGCCTCGGCCTCCACAGGAACGCTGTTGTGATCAACAACGATCAGGGTGTCCGGGCCGGCTTCGCCCTCGACGTGCACCGCCACATCGACGGTCACCTTCTCACCGCGGCGGACGATCACCAGATCAACGTGCTCAATCGTGTGCTTCAGCGGGTCCCGCTGCACCTGCTTGGGCAGTGCGAGCTGAGAACTGCCGTTGACCTCGATTGACAGCAGGGCATTTGCAGTCCGCAATGCCAGCAGCGTCTCGTGACCAGGCAGAGAAATATGAATCGGGGCGGTGCCGTGGCCGTACAGGACAGCGGGCACCTTGTGTGCACGACGGATCCGGCGGGCGGCGCCCTTGCCGAACTCCGTACGCAGTTCGGCTGTGAGCCTTACCTCGGGCACGAACGAACTCCTCGAACTAGCGTCAGCAATATCGATCCGGACTCAGCGAGGGGGACGCAGCTCGTTCGACCTAGTCGATCACGGTCCTGCGACCCTCGCCGAGGCAACCGCTCAACCTTAGCCGACGAGGCCGCATAGTCGCCAACTGAGCCCTGAAATGCATCACCAATGAGAGTTCAGAGCCTCATTGAGGCCTATTCCAGAGCACGGGTGATGCGAAATCAGGGGCGTGTGTCGCCGCAGTGAGGGCGCTACGCCTGGCCGTTGAAGAGGCTGGTCACCGAGCCTTCCTCAAAGACCTCTCTTATGGCACGAGCAATCAAAGGGGCAATCGATAAGACGGTGAGCGAATCGAAGCGACGCTCCTCCGGAATGGGCAAGGTATTGGTGACGATCACCTCCTCGAACTCGGTCGCTTTCAGCCGATCGACGGCTGGTCCTGACAGCACCGGATGAGTGGCAGCGGCGATCACCGCTTTCGCACCGCGTGACTTCAACGCTTCGGCCGCCTGGCAGATCGTGCCGGCGGTGTCGATCATGTCGTCGACCAGTAGGCAGACCCGCCCTTCCACGTCTCCAACGACCTCGTGAATGGCGACCGTGTTGACCAGATTCGGGTCCCGCCGCTTATGGATGATCGCCAGGGAGCAGTTCAGCCTGTCGGTCCACATGTCGGCTACCCGCACCCGGCCCGCATCCGGCGAAACGACCGTCATTTCGGAGGTGTCGTACTTCGTCACGAGATAGTCCGAGAGCACCGGAAGCGCCCAGAGATGATCAACAGGACCATCGAAGAACCCCTGGATCTGCGCCGCGTGGAGATCCACCGACATGATCCGGTGGGCGCCCGCGGTATGGAACAGATCAGCAATCAGGCGAGCGGAGATCGGCTCACGCCCACGGTGCTTCTTGTCCTGGCGGGCGTACGGATAAAACGGCACGACAACCGTGATTCGCTTGGCCGAGGCACGCTTCAGCGCATCCACCATGATCAGCTGTTCCATCGTCCATTCATTGACTGGGGCGGCATGACTTTGGATCACAAAGGCGTCGCAGCCGCGCACCGACTCGTCAAATCGGACGTAGATTTCGGAGTTCGCATAGGTGATCGCGCGCGTCGGAACCAGCTCGACGTTCATCAACTTGGCAACTTCGTTGGCCAGATCGGGGTGGGCCCGTCCCGAGAACAGCATCAAGTGTTTGTCGTTCGGGCGCGTGAGACCGCTCACGACGGCTCCTTCTGCTCCAGCGCGGCCTCGGCGGCTCGCGCGGTTTTGGTGCCAGCCCGCTTTCGCGCCACCCAGCCAGACACATTGCGCTGCCGACCGCGGCTAACCCCAAGATCACCAGGCCCGACATCGCCGGTGATCGTCGAACCAGCTGCGATGTACGCGCCGTCGCCGACCTCGACCGGTGCGGCAAGAACCGAGTTGCTGCCAACGAAGGAGTATGCCCCCACAGTTGTCGTAGATTTGCGTACGCCGTCATAGTTGGCGAAGATCACGCCCGCCCCGATGTTGGCGCCCTCGCCGATCACCGCATCGCCCAGATAACTGAGATGGGGCGCCTTGGCCCCGGCTCCGATGCGAGCGTTCTTTGCCTCTACGAAGGTACCGATCTTGCCGCCGGCGCCCAGTGTGGTACCCGGTCGAAGATAGGCAAACGGGCCAACATTCGCTCCAGGGCCGATCACGCTCAGTGACGCCTGTGTTCGGGTGACCACGGCGTTCTCCCCCACTTCTACGTCGATCAGTGTCGTGTGTGGACCGATCTGAGCTCCTGCGCCGATCGAGGTAGCACCCTCCAAGGACGTGCCCGGTAGCAAGATCACATCGGCCGCAAGACCAACTGAGGCGTGCACCCATGTTGTCGCTGGATCGACGACGGTCACCCCTTCGTGCATCCACCGATGCAAGATTCGGCGGTTCACCTCGGCGTTCATCCGGGAGAGCTGAACCCGGTCATTGACGCCCTCGGTCTGCCACAAGTCCTCGATCAACAACGCGGCCACTGGTTTGCCGGCACGGCGTACCAAAGCTGGTACGTCACTGAGATACAGCTCACCTTGATCATTCATCGGTGCCAGTTCGCTCAGCGCAGCTCGCAAGGCGCCGCCGTCGAAGACATAGATTCCAGAGTTGATCTCGGTGATCTGCCGCTGCATCTCATCGGCATCTCGATGCTCGACGATGCCACTCACTCTGCCCTCGGCGTCACGCAGGATGCGACCGTATCCCGTCGGATCCGGAACCTCGGCAGTCAAGACGGTGACAGCGGCTTGCTCCGCCCGGTGCTCTTCAACTAGTGCGGCGAGGGTCTCGCCGGTGAGCAGTGGAACATCTCCGTAAGTGACGATCACGTCGCCATCGAGATCTGCCAGCTGACCGAGTGCCACCTGCACGGCGTGACCGGTACCGAGCTGTTCCTCTTGCACTGCGATCAACACGTGTGGCGCGATCTCGGCGAGATGTTCTTCCACCTGATCACGAAGGTGACCGACTACCACCACAACATGCTCCGGCTGCACCTCCGTGGCGGCTGTCACCGCGTAACTCAGCATCGAGTGACCGGCGATCTCGTGCAGCAACTTGGAACGCGAGGACTTCATCCGCTTCCCCTCGCCCGCCGCCAAGATGACAACAGCCGCGACCGTGGGAGCTTGGTCGGAGTGAACGGACAACAGCTGGCTCCTTACTAGCTGAGTGACGCTCCGCTCCCCGGGTAGGAGTCGAACCTACGTCGCTAATCCTGATTCAAAGTCAGGCGGGCCCTGCCGACAGACCAACCGGGGAATGTGGGGCCCGGCCAATCCTCCCATCCGAAGCCCGTTACGAGCCGCCAATTTCGAAAGATCGCTTCGCCCCCGCGTGACCGAATCCTTCGATCGGCCAGAGCCAAGCGTACGCATCCCGCGGCGGTGGCCATCCAGCGGCTCTAGCCCACTCTGGGTCGCCGGCGAGTTTCCCTCGTCAGCCGAATCTCCACAGCGAAGTGGTCACCAACAAACACAAGACTCGGCGAGGGCGGTGTCCTTCTCGACCACTTTCGCAAGGGAGCCGATGTCCGCACTTTGCCTCGAGCGGCTTCTTGCGTACAGTAGAGGCCTAGCTTCTAAATCGATACAGAAACCTCGTATGACTACCTCGACAACTGTCAGAAATCAGCTCTCCACTCGACTCGCCGCTATCGCCGTGACGTTGATGTTCATCGTCAACGGCACGGTGATCGGCGGTTATGGCGGCTTGCTTCCCTCGCTTCGCGACAAACTCGGCATCGGCGCGACTCAGATCGCGATCATGCTCTTCTGCGGTGGCATTGCGGCCATCGCCGCAATGCAGATCGGCGGCCGGCTCGCCGATGCCCTCGGCGCCCGTGAGATAACGCTGGCAGCTTTGCCGCTGCTCATTGCCGGGATGATCACCATTGGGCTGGCTCCAGCATTTCCCATCGCCGTCGTCGGCAGTGTTCTGATCGGGCTTGGCAATGGGGCCATGGATGTGGCTATGAACGCGATCGGTGTCCAGGTCGAGGCCGCGCGGCAACGGCCGATTATGAGCTTCTTTCACGCCTTCTGGTCGATCGGCACCTTTATCGGTGCCGGCGCAGTGCTGTTGCTCGCCACGGTGCTGGCGTTGCGGGGCGGCGCGATCGTCGCCCCCTTGTCGATCTTGATCGGGGTGGCCGCACTCCTCGCACTAGGCGTCCTCTTCAAGATCACACCCAAGGCCGCCGTGGTGCACCACACGGTCGACGGCGTCAAGACTCCGATTCCCAAGGCTGCCTGGATCTTGGGCGTAATGGCGCTGGCCTTCGGTCTCTCCGAAGGCACGGCCACCGACTGGTCGTCACTGCATGTCACCGATGTCGCGGGCGTGGACCCGACCACAGGCGCGCTCGGCCTCATTACGGTCAGCGCCTTCATGGTCATCATCCGGTTGTTGGGTGACCGGCTGGTGACCCGCTTCGGCCGGCGTGCCGTCGTGCGCTTCGGCGCATTGTTTGCCGCCGTTGGCTATATGACAGTCACGCTGGTGAGCGGTCTGCCCATGCTGGTGGTCGGCTGGGCGTTGGTTGGCTTCGGGGTGGGCATGATCGCCCCACAGGTGTACGCCGTGGCTGGGCACATCGGCGGTGGCCGAGTGCTCGCCGTGGTCGTCACATTCGGTTACGCCGCATTCCTGATCGGCCCAGCCTTCATCGGATTTCTGGTCAACCAGCTCGGAATCCATCACGCAATGGCCGTGCCTGCGTTGCTGTGCGCCGGAATCATTGCTCTGGCGTCGACCATGCCGCGCACCGACGTGGGCCTCGGTCAACACTAGGGCTGGGAGGTTCGGTCGGGCGGACGTGGCAAGTCTGTAAATCTCGACGTCAAGACTCTTCACGTCTAGGCTCCGGTTGTGACCGGCCAGCAGACCCGCGACGAGGTCGACA
This sequence comes from Propionibacteriaceae bacterium, assembly GCA_045806785.1. Lineage (GTDB taxonomy): Bacteria > Actinomycetota > Actinomycetes > Propionibacteriales > Propionibacteriaceae > Microlunatus. The sequence continues at coordinate 105,913 of JBJMIR010000076.1, forward strand.
GCATTGTGGAGGCCTGGCGGCGGGAGCGGCCGGACCTCGATCTTGCGCCTATGGAAGTTCTGTCGCGAATCAGCCGACTCGCCCGTCACCTCGATCGGCTCCGCGCCAACGCCTTCAGCGCCCATGATCTTGAGTCCTGGGAATTCGACGTGCTGGCCGCATTACGCCGCTCCGGGCCGCCGTACCGGCTCTCACCGGGACAGCTGCTCAGAGAAACTCTGGTGACATCGGGAACGATGACGAATCGGGTCGACCGGCTCGTCGAACGAGGCCTCGTCACGAGACAGGATCACCCCAATGATCGGCGCGGTGTTCTGGTCGAGCTCACCGATGTTGGCAGGGAAGCGGTAGACGCCGCATTGCTGGAGCTGATGTCGGCCGAGCACCAGATCACCGCCGCTCTGGACGTTGCTGACCATGATCAACTGACCCGCACCCTGCGGCTACTGCTGGCACGTTACGGTGTAGATCGCTAAGCCGGCAGCGGGCGGCTCCTTAATCGATGAGGCGAGCGCCCGACACTGGACCGGTTGCCCGTCGGACTGCCCGGCACAGGCCCTCAGCGCTCAGCGAGACAGACAGGTCCACCGCTGCCGACTCTCCGTCAACCAGGAATGCACACGTCGGACCGGATCCCGACACCACGGCGCCCAGTGCGCCGTATTCGAGGCCGGTCTGTAGCAGGGTACGCAGTTGCGGTTGCAGCTCCAAGGCCGCTGCTTGAAGATCATTGCTCAGCGCGGCGCCGAGCAGCCTCGGATCACCACTTCGTAAGGCATTCATCAGGCCGGAAGGAACATTCGGCGGCGGCGCACCAGGGCTGAGCTCGTCGAAATGCCGATAGACCGCAGCGGTTGACAGCCCGTGGTAGCCGAAGGCCAGCACCCAGTGGTAGGTCCCCCGGGCGAGTGCCGGAGCCACCTCCTCGCCACGACCGCTCCCTACAGCGGTGCCACCCAGCAATGCGAATGGCACATCGCTGCCAAGCTCACCCGCCAACACCCTCAGTCGCTCAGGGGTGACCTCCAGGTCCCACAGAACCGCGCAGGCCAACAAGGCTGCCGCACCATTCGCGGAGCCGCCAGCCAGACCACCAGCCACCGGAATGGATTTCTTGATGGACAGCCTGGCGCCAAGCGAGTCGCCCGGTGCGTAGTGATGAGCGAGCAGCCTGGCGGCACGGATAGCGAGGTTGGTGTCGTCGAGCGGGACTTGATCGGCCCCCTCGCCGCTGACCGTCACCGTGAATCCGTTGGAGTCGGCCCAGCTGGCCTCGACCTCGTCGTACAGCGAAACCGCGTGGTACACGGTGGCGAGCGGATGGTAGCCGTCGGGACGCGGAGCGCCCACCTTCAACGCGAGGTTGATCTTGGCCGGCACCCGTACCCGCACGCCGGCACGAGTCTGCGCGGTAGCTGGGGCCATGACTGTGAGGCTATCTAGCTCGGAAAGAGTTCCTCCGCGAGGCGAGCGAAGTCATTGACATCCAGCATTTCACCGCGTATCTGCGGATCTAGGCCAGCTGCGGCGATGGCGGCGCTGGCAGCCGTGGAAGAGCCGGCCAATCGTGCCAGTGCCGAGCGCAGCATCTTTCGTCGCTGCCCGAATGCCGCATCGACGACTGCGAATACCTGCGCGCGCGTGGCTCTGGTGTCCGGCTGGGCGCGCCGCTGAATGGCAACCAGACCAGACTCGACGTTCGGCTTCGGCCAGAAGACCGTCGGCGAGACGCTGCCCGCCCGGCTCGCTGCCGCGTACCAAGCAACCTTGACCGACGGCACGCCGTAGGCCTTCGACCCGGATTCTGCTGCCAGCCGGTCAGCCACTTCCGCCTGCACCATCACCAGGCCGTGGCTCCATGAATCGAAGGTTGCGAGCAGGTGCAGCAGCACGGGCACCGCCACGTTGTAGGGCAGGTTGGCGACGACCGCGGTCGGCGGCACGGCTATCTCGGCTACTCGCAGCGCGTCGGCGTTGATCACGGTCAGTGCCTCGACCCGATCGGGCAGCCGAGCGGCCACCGTACGAGGCAGCTGTGCGGCGAGCCGGTCATCGATCTCGATCGCGATCACCCGGCGGGTCACCTGCAGCAGGCCGAGCGTCAATGAGCCGAGCCCAGGACCCACCTCGAGCACCATGTCGTCGGGAGTGACGCCTGACGCAGCGACGATTCTGCGCACCGTATTGGCATCGGTAACGAAGTTCTGGCCACGCTGCTTGCTCGGACGCAGCCCCAACTGGTTCGCCAGCTCACGTACGGCGCTGGGATCGAGCAGCCCCCTCGCCACCGCGCTAACGTAAACCGAGCTTCGATGAACACGCTGGCCACGCGCCCCAACCAGCATCGGCTTGGAGCTTCTTGGCGATGCGGATCTGCTCTTCGCGGCTGGCCTTGTGCGGGTAACCCTCGCCTCCGTACGCGTGCCACGTACTAAGACTGAACTGCAGACCGCCGTAGTAGCCATTGCCAGTATTGATCGACCAATTGCCACCGGATTCGCACTGGGCGAGCTTGTCCCAGACACTCCCCGACGGCGTGCTGGAGCCGCTAGAACTCTTCTTTGTGGTGGTGGTGGTGGTCTTCTTGGTGCCGACCAGGATGACTTCGGTCACCGGCTCCTTGATCAACTTTGATTTGATCTTGGCACGCTTGATGATCTCGCCGTTATGCCGGACGATCTTGTACGTCACCGCACGCACACCGCGGACACCTGGCGTGTCGATCTTGGTGTCACCCTTCTTGAGCTTGCTTGACTCCTTACGAGTGGTGTCGTAGTCCACCTTGATCTTTTTGACCTTGGCGCTGATCTCCACATCGGTGAAGGTGAACTTCGCTCCATCGACCAAAGTGGTGCTCGGCTTCGCACTTAGCTTGTCGTCTTCATCCACGGTGATTTTCGCCGCAGTGAGCGCGTCGGCCAGTGTTTGCCCGGTGGTCATGATCGTGCGCTTCTTGCCGGCGTCAATAATGATGATCTTCTTCTGAGTGGCGATGACAATGGTCAGGCCTTGGCGTCCGATGCTCGAGCTGCGGCTGGTGGACAGTTCAGCGCCGGCCAGATTCAGATTCAGTGCGGCAACTGCATCATCGACTGTCGTCGCGGTAGTCCATATGGTCTGTGCCGCGCCGTCAATGGTAAAGGTGACTTGGCGGCCGAACTTCACGGCGACCCGAGTGCCGTCCTCGACCTTGGCATCCAGGTTCGGTGCCACCACATCATGGCTGTTGACCTCGATTCCCTTGGCCTCGAGCAGCGCGCCCACGGTGTCGGCGCTGGTCTGAACCTCAGTGGTCTGGCCGTCGACGGAGAGGGTGACGGCTTTGTTGAGATTCGCATAGCCATAGGTTGTTCCAGCTAGTGCTAGGGCGGTCGCTCCAGCGGCGACCACAGGAATGATCTTGCGCACAGCAATTCCCCCCGAGTCGGTCCGTCGGTGATTTGGACCTCAGTGTTTAGCAATCGGGCCCTCCCAGCCCGAATGTGTCACAAAATTATAACGGAGATGGCTGCCGATGCGCCAAAAAGCCCAGTCGAGGCGAACATCCCGTTACCAAACGCCGCGGTGGATCAGCTGGGTCGGAGGCTTACGGGGGCGGCGGGCCGGCGAGCCCGTGATGCTAGCGGTACCTGTCCAGGTACGCCCTTCGACAAGCTCGGGACGGGTGGACTGCGGAGATGCGGGATAGCCGATGCTGATCACACCGACGCTCAACTGGCTTGGCGGCACGCCGAACGTCTCGCGTACGGCGGCAATCCGGTCGGTCGGAATTCCAAAGAAGCAGGCGCTTAGCTGGAGGTCGACCGCGGACAGCAGCGCGGCCATGCTGGCCATCCCGGCGTCGACGAACCAGTACGGCGCTGACCACCGCGCGGGATCTCGGTCTGTCCAGCCCTTGTCCGGTTCGGCGTACCGATCGAGGTAGGCCTCCTCGCTGGTCCAGACCGCAATCAGAACAGGTGCGGTACGCATAGCTCGCAACCACGCGCTGTCGGCGTTGCCGCAGACCCGCCAGAAGGTCTCGCGCTCCGAGGCCGAGTCCAGCACCAGCAGCGAAACCCCCTGCGTGAAGCCGGCAGAGGGCGCCCGAAGAGCCGCGGCCAGCACCGCCTGGATCGCCTGAGAAGGCACCGGTCGCGCGGCGTCGTACGAGCGGATCATCCGGCGACGACGCAGCACCTCCGTGAACTCCACGGTCTACCAGCTTCCACCGAAAGCCGCGTCGGCGTTGTCGTTGAGCGCTTGACACATGCGCTCAAGCTCGATCGCCAGCGTGTCTGCAAGGAAACGGGCGGTGTACGGAATGAGATAGGACGCGTTCGGCCTCCCGCGTACTGGCATAGGTGCGAGATAGGGCGCATCCGTCTCGACCAGTATTCGATCCAGCGGCGTCAGCGCCAGGGCATCCCGCAAATGATCATTGTTCTTGAATGTGATCGTGCCTGCGAATGAGAGATAGGCGCCACGATCCAGGCACGCACGCGCGAATTGATCACCACCGGAGAAGCAGTGCATCACGATGCGAGCCGGCGCGCCCTCTGCATCGAGCACGTCGAGGATGTCGGGGTGGGCGTCGCGATCATGGATCACAAGAGTCTTGTCGTACGCCTTGGCGAAGGCGATGTGTGCGGCAAAACTGTCCTGTTGTACGGCCTGACCCTTGGTGTCGGGCGTCCTGTAGTAATCCAGTCCGGTCTCGCCCACTGCGCGCACCCGCGGATGCTGGGCCAGCGTTTCCACCAGCTCGAGTCCCACCGCCAGGTCCGGCCCCATTCGCGCGGCGTCATTGGGGTGGATCGCGACGCCGGCAATTACCGATGTCCATCGCTCTGCTGCTTGCACCGCCCAGTGGCAGCCTTCCGGATCGCAACCGATCTGGACGATCCTGCTCACCCCCACCTCGTCGGCTAGCCGGATGGCTTCTTCGGGGTCGAGGCCGGATTTGGCCTGCGTGGAATCCAGATGGCAGTGGGAGTCGACTACCGGCACGGGCAGCGGATCGGGCAGGTCAGGCAGCTCCACGCGCTAACCCTTTCATTCCCTGAATTTCACGGCCCTGAATTTCACGGCCTGAATTTCACGGCGAGGTCGTAAAGAGCGTTTTTTGACAAGCCGTGTTGCTGCGCCACCTCTGCGACGGCCACCCTCAACTTCATGCCATCGGCCGCCAGGCCAGCCGCCTCTCTGGCCGCCGACTCCAGATCGACCACCGGTGCCGTTGCGCCGCGAATGACAAAGGTTACTTCGCCGCGTACCTCAGAGTTTGCCCATGCCGCCAGCTCCTGCAGGGTGCCACGGCGAACTTCCTCATAGGTCTTGGTGAGCTCCCGGCAGACCACGGCCAGACGATCCGCGCCGAAGGCCTCCGCCATCGCAGACAGTGTGGCCGCTGCTCGGTGGGGCGCTTCGAAAAAGACCATCGTGCGAGGTTCCGCAGTCAGTTCAGCTAGGCGCCGCATACGTTCGGAGGCCTTTCGGGGCAGAAAGCCCTCAAAGCAGAATCGGTCAACGGGGAGCCCCGAGACAGCCAGCGCAGTCAGCACAGCAGACGGGCCTGGCACTGCCGTGACCCGGAAGCCTCGCGCCACCGCCGCGGCAACAAGGCGGTAGCCGGGGTCGGACACCGACGGCATTCCTGCATCACTGACAACGACGACTCGAGCGCCCTGGTCGAGTAGCTGAACAAGGTCATCGGTGCGCCTAGCCTCGTTCCCCTCGAAGTACGACATCACGCGTGCGCTCGTCTGGATTCCGAGCCGTTCCAGCAGCCGCCGCAGCCGGCGCGTGTCTTCCGCTGCGATCACATCGGCATCCCTCAACTCAGCTAACAGCCTCGGCGATGCATCGGCGATGTCACCGATTGGCGTTGCAGCGAGCACTACGACTCCTGCCGACTCTTCCTCGGCCACCGTCCCACACTCCCAGACCAGTCCGTCGGATTCCAGAGAACCGGGTGACGGAGGATGGTTAGTGGTAAGTCCCATTGATCGCATCCACCTACGATGGGCGAGTGGCGCGCCAAGTCATGGAGTCTGAGAGAGGGTTGGTGGTCCCGGCAGACACCCTCACCGGAGACTCCACTCAGCCACGGGCCCTCATGGACTGGCCGCCGAACCCGCCGAGCACAATCGAGCGGTTGCGCGTCTCAATGCCAACCGATCGCACCAGCGGCTGGGTCGTGACGTTGATCATCGGAGCGATTGCCTTCGTCATCCGCTACGTCAACCTGGGCTATCCCAACAAGCTGGTCTTCGACGAGACCTACTACGCCAAGGACGCGTACTCGCTGCTGAAGTTCGGCTACGAGCGCGACTGGCTGAGCAACGCCAATGCCAAGATCATTGCCGGCAACGTCGATGTCATGCAGGACACCCCCGCGTTCGTCGTGCATCCTCCGCTCGGCAAGTGGTTGATCGCCGCCGGTGAACAGCTCTTCGGCATGAACTCGTTCGGCTGGCGGTTTGCCTCCTTGATCTTTGGAACTCTGCTGATCATGGTGACCATCCGGCTAGTGCGCCGGGTCTCGAAGTCGACGCTGATCGGTGGTCTAGCCGGCCTGCTGCTGACGTTCGACGGGCTGGTATTCGTGATGTCGCGGATCGCGCTGCTCGACATCTTCATGGCTTTCTTTCTGGTGGCTGCTGTTGCCTGCCTGGTGGCTGATCGGGAATGGTTCCGAAACCGCCTCGCTGACTATCTGGAACGGCGCGAGCTTGCTGATCTTGGTGGTCGGTTCGGCCCAGCTCTTGTGTTGCGTCCGTGGCGGCTAGCTGCTGGGCTCTGTTTCGGTCTGGCAATGGGAACCAAGTGGAACGCACTATTTCCACTTGCCGCCTTTGCGCTGCTGTCACTGGCCTGGGACGTCGGCGCGCGCCGCCTTGCGGGTGCTGGATCGCGCGCCAAATTCGCGATACTCCGCGACGGCATCCCAGCCTTCTTCTCCCTCATAGCGCTCAGCCTGGTGGTCTACGTCGGCACCTGGGCCAGCTGGTTGCTGACCAGCGGAGGCTACGACCGGATGTGGGGGGCAGAGCATGCAGATCACGTCACGGTGCGACTGCTCGGCAAGCCGCTCGCCTCCTTGCTGCATTACCAGTACGACATCTGGAACTTTCACACCGGCGACTTCATCAACAACGCTCAGCACACCTACCGAGCCGATCCCGCGGGATGGCTGATCGTGGCGCGTCCGATCGGGATCGACGCTGTCAACAATATCCAGCCCGGAACCGACGGCTGCCTCGGACCGGACAACTGCATTCGTGTGATCAGCGGTGTAGGAACACCCGCGCTGTGGTGGGTTGCAATTTTCGCACTCCTGGCGGCCGTGATCTTGTGGGTGGGAGGTCGTGACTGGCGCTTCGGAATTCCCGTTGTGGGCGTGTTGAGCAGCTGGTTGCCGTGGTTTATCTTCGATTCGCGTCCGTTGTTCTTCTTCTACGCGATCGCGATCATCCCGTTTTCGGTGATGGCCATTGCGCTCTGTGCCGGCTGGATGCTTGGCGACGCCCAAGCCGGAGATCGTCGCATGGTGGCCGCGATTGTTGTCGGTGCTTTCGTGGCGCTGGTCGCTGCCAACTTTGCCTATATCTATCCGATTCTCAGCGATGAGCTCCTGCCCTATCCGAAATGGCTTTCCCGAATGTGGTTCAGAAGTTGGATATGAGCCGAGCTCTCCTCAACTTTGATCATCCTTTCGGAACCGGCAAAGGCGGTCCATCCGTTCGGTCGGGGATTCGACTGTTCTCGCCAGTCCTCCGGCGGCGAGGAGTTGCTTCCCCTAAAGTGTTGTGCTGGCTTTCGCATCAATGGGTCGACTCGCCACCGCCCGGCGCGGGGTAGTGGGTGAAGGAGTGGGATGGCACAGCCGCAGGACCATGTGCGGTTCTCGGTCATCGTCCCGGCGTACAACGAGGCGGCCTATCTAGGTCGCGCACTGCATTCGTTGCAGCACCAGGATTACGACGGGAACTACGAGATCATCGTCGTAGACAACAACAGCACTGACCAGACCGCGGCTGTTGCCGCCCGTTATGGCGTACACGTGGTCAGCGAGCCTCAGCAGGGCGTCTGCGCCGCCCGCCAGCGGGGCGTTGAATGCGCCCGCGGTGAGATCATCATCTCAACCGATGCCGACACCACCCAGCCACACGATTGGCTGCGCACCATCGACGCGGGCTTCGCAGCTTCGGACCGGGTGGTCGCCGTTGCCGGTCCGTGCCGGTACGAGAACCCTTCATGGTGGGCGAAGGCGTATCCCACATTGCTCTTCGGCATGGTTGCCCTGATCTATGCATTGACCGGATTCGTCTGCTACGTAAGTGCGACCAACCTTGCCGCGCGGCGCCAGGCATTTCCCGGGTACGACCTGAGACTCACTCAGGGCGGTGACGAACTTGATCTTCTGCGGCGGCTGCGACGACGTGGATTGGTGAGCTGGGAACGCCGCAACGTCGTCAATACCTCCGCGCGCCGGCTGGAGCGAGGACTGCTCTACAACTTCTTCATGACCTTCCTGGTCTATTACCTCTTGGCGTACTGGCTCAACCGGCTGTCGCAGCGGCAGACATTTGGAATGGCGCCGGCGTTTCGCCAAGAGCGGCTGCGACCCCTGGTACCGGTCTGGGCGCGCCGGCGGGTGGTGCTCGGGATTTTGCTGGTGGGCCTCACCTCGCTCGGCTTCGCAACCGGTGCCGGCGACGCAGCCATGGACAGCCTGGCCAATTTCTGGCACGGCCCGTGAGCTGGCTAACCGTGGCGGCCCGGGTCGCCGCGCTCGGAATATCCGCACTTGGGGCCGCGGCGTACTGGACCGGCTTCCGGCCTCGATCACAACTCTTCGGCTCATTTCCGTACGCCATCGAGACGGAAGAAAAAGTAGTCGCGCTGAGCTTCGACGACGGGCCTAACGAGCCCTACACGTCGCGACTGCTCGACACCTTGGACGCGTACCAGGTAAAGGCGACGTTCTTCCAGGTCGGGCGGTGTGCACAGCGCTTTCCGTCCACTACTCGGCGCATCGTGCAGAGCGGTCATGTGCTGGGCAACCACAGTTACAGCCACTCGTTCACTAGCTATATCAAGCAACCACGGCAAGAGATCGAGATCATCCGCTCTCAAGAGGTGTTCTACTCCGTCGCTGGCGTTACTCCCACGCTTTATCGGCCACCGTGGTTATGCCATTGGCCTTGGGTGATGGGCACTGCGCAGCAGCACGGACTTCAGGTCGTATCAGGGACCTTCGTTCATCCTCTGGAGATCTTCCAGCCGGCGGCCGTGAAGCTAACCGATTCAGCTGCCAGGCTTACCCGGCCCGGCACGATCTTGATCTTCCATGATGGCCGGGAGGCGCGCGGTGGCCCGCGGGACCAAAGCGTGGCAGCGGTCGCGCCATTGATCGACCGGCTCGCGGACCGGGGGTATCAATTCACCACGGTGGACCGGTTACTCGGCGTCAGCGCGTATGCCGGTTAAGGGCCGCGTAAACCGGTTAAGGGGCGGACCAATCAGGATCGCGGCCGAAGGAGATGAGCAGATCGGCCTGCGGGTCACCGGCTCGCGCTGAGGTCGGTCGGGCTGCTGTTGATCCACCAGCTCGGTACATCTCCTCGCGTTCGCGGAACCATCTCGCGACCTCGGCAACCAGCTCCGGATCCAGAGTTCGCTGCTGACCGGTCGCCACGGCCAGATCCCAGCCGTGAATGAGGTGTTCGGCAACCAGCTGGCGGATGTATTCCTCGGTATCTTCATCGCCATAGGAAAGGTGCACCTTTCCACCAGCGGGAAGCCTCTCGGCGACGGCCGTCAACGCCTCATCCGCCGCCGCAAGCGCATTCGACTTGGGGTCTTCTCCGAGTAGGTCACCGTCGAGCGCGTCACCCACGTCCTCGATGGTCCTGCCGTCTACCAGCGGCTTGGTCCACCGATCTTCGCCAACGACGTGGTTGACCAGTACCCGTACGTCCCACTCGGTGCAGGGCGTCGGCCTTGACCAATCTTCGGGTGCAGGCGCGCTGCTCACTGTGCTCTTCCAAAACTCAACGCTGCGGCGGTACGTCGTGTCCAGCGCCATCGCCCCTGACCCCCTCCTCGATTGTTTGATCACAGCGTGCTCGTTCTTGAGTCGTACGTCCAGCGCTGGCGGTTCCTTTTCCGGGATGTCGCGAAACCGGCCGGTCTACGACAATGAGTTCATGGCGATCCGGCGCAGCCGGGAGCGGCGACCCTCGTTAATGGACATGATCGACGGAGTCCTATTCGGCTTTGCCGGTCTGGCGACTATTTGGCTGGCGTACCTGGTCTTGCGAGAGGGCGTTCGGCCTGGATGGCCAATGCTGCTGCTCGTTGTGTTCTGGATAGTTCTGACCTATCTGCTGCTGCCCAGAATTCATCGCATGCTGACACAGATCTATGTGCCGGGCTATTTCATCGGGCGAGCGCGGACCAGTGACGGCCTGCTCGGAGACCCGATCAACCTGGCCCTGCTCGGTCATGAAGCCCAGGTCCACGCTGCCATGACCGGGGCCGGCTGGACGCGTGCAGACGACCTGAGTCTGCGCAGCGGCCTGCGGATCCTTCGGTCGACATTGAGCCGGCGCAGCTACGATGAGGCGCCGGTTAGTCCGCTAAATCTTTTCGATCGACAGCAGGACTTCGCTTATCAGCAAGAAGTGGCAGGCAGCCCGTCTAAGCGGCACCATGTCCGATTCTGGCGCTGTCCCGAGGGGTGGATGCTCCCCGGCGGATATGCCGTCGACTGGCTTGCGGGCGCAACCTATGACAAGAGTGTTGGATTGTCCTTGTTTACGCTGCAGGTGACTCACAAGATCGAAGAAAACACCGATATCGAGCGCGACTACATCATCAAGACGCTGATGGCAGGCTCGCCAGAAGTTGACGTGGAGGTGATCGAGAACTTCTCCACCGGTTATCACTCCCGAAATGGGGGCGGTGATTTGATCATCACCGATGGAAACCTGCCGATCATCAACGTACGGCGGATCGATGTACCGGAGATCGCCAAGGTGGAACATACCGACAGCCGCGACAAGCGACCGGCCCAAATCGTCTTCGGGGCAGGCGTCGCATTCTTCCGTGGATTGGCTTTCTTACCTATCGCGCTGTTCCTGTTGCTGCTACCCGCCAAATACATACAGGGATTGCAGGGTGTGAATATCGAAGGCGGCCGCCCGGCTTTGATCTTGGCCGGAAGCGTCGTTGCCGTAATCTCTTTAGTCGATATCGGACTGGCGGTCGCGGTGTTCTTCGGTCGAAACTGGGCCCGAATCTGGTTGATGCTGTCATGTGTACTGACCACGACAACCGCTTTTATCGGCAACGCGAATGGCTCGGAAGCGGTCACGCTGGCCACTACCTTGCCTACGGTCGGTGTCAGCATTCTGGTGCTGCTGGCTTTGTCGAGCCACCGGGCTCGCGAGTACGCCGAGCGCGGCCGGCGTATTCCGAAGCGCGTTGCCCGATCAACTATGGCCACCGGCGTACCTGGAATAGACGATGCCGCCGGCAAAGGATCTGGTTTCGAGGAGCGTCAGCTTCGGTAGCTCGAATCCGTCGGGAAACAGCCGACGGCCTCGCCCTTGGACCGCGGGATAGATGAACAAGCGGTACTCGTCGACGAGCCCAGCCTTGATCAAGGTGTGACACAGCGTGATGCTGCCGGTGATCACAATGTCCTTGCCCTGCTGTTCTTTCAACGCACGGACACTTGGCACAGGGTCTCCGCGGAGGACCGTGGTGTTCTGCCACTGGGGATCGGTGATCGTGGACGAAACGACGTACTTGCTCACCTCGTTCAGATATTTGGTGACACCTGTCGGATCCTCACTCTGCCGAGGCCAGTAGCCGCCCAAGTCTTCGAAGGTCTGGCGGCCGGTAAGGAATGCGTCACTCCGGCGGTCTTGGCGATGCAGCTCCTCGATGAGATCAGCCTGATCACCTTGGCCCTGGGGGTCGAACCAGTCTCCGAGCATCTCGATCGAACCGTCGACGGTCATGTTTTGCGTAATGACCAGCGTGCGCATCGCTACTCCTTTGATTGGGACGCCATCTCAACAGTCTGCGGTCGGCTGGGCTACTCAGAATCTTTTGTCGGTCTGCGAGTCGCGCGCTCTAAGACTCTGCACCGTGACAGATTGACTTCCGTCAGCCGTGATCACTTCGGAAGGCGGCAAACTCGTGACAAGCGAAAGCGGCGGCCTCCGCCTCCGTCGGGTGACCGGCATCCTCTTTCTGATTAGTGCTCTCACCTTTACTGCAGCAGCAACCGGCCTCTCCGCAACGTTCGACTGGCCCGACATTCTTCGAGAACCCGCCGATGTTGTGCTCCCAAACTTTGTAGCAGGCGGCTCGAGTCTCGTGTGGACCTGGTTTGCAACGGCCTGGACGTACGCGATTCTTCTGGTGCCGATACTGCTTCTTCCTGCTGCGCTTGACCGGCGTGACGACGTTGCCCTCTGGGTGGCCACTTTTGCAGGTGCAATTTCAGTCATGCTCGCGCTGATCGGGTTTCTGCGCTGGGTCTTCGTCGTTCCCCCGCTGGCACGTCTCTACCAAGACGGTGATTCGGCCACGCGAACCGCGATTGGTGTGGCATGGCTTGCACAGCACCAATTCGGTGGCGCCCTGCTTGGTGAGCACCTCGGGCAGTTGCTGGGAATCGGCTGGTCGGTCACCCTGAGCATCATCGTGCTCCGCACTCGGGTCCTGCGGCGCTGGCTCGGAATCCTCGGCCTGATAGTTAGCGTGCTCTACCTGTTCAACCAGGGAGATATCTTGGCAACCGCTCTGCCCGGCTTTCCGGTGTTTGATCTTGCAGGCCTCATCGGGAGCAGCGGTTGGGGTCTCTGGGTCGCTGCGCTGGGGATCACACTTATGATTCGACCGAAGACAACTCCGGGAGGTTGAGTGGCGTTCTTCGTGGGTTTGGTGCTCTTCATCGGGGTCTGCGGTTTCTTGGATTCACGACTGCCCTGGCCATCGCGGCCAACTCGACAACGACGGTGATCACTGGGCATTTCGGCCTGGCCGCCGGTGCTAAGTCGGCGGATTACCGGGCACCGTTGTGGTCTTTGATGTTGGCGACCGTATGGCTGGACGTGGTCTTCGTCCCGTTGGTACTGCTCAACATCGAGAGCATTGAGACTCCGCCCGGAGGTGGGTACGGCGCATCGGTGATTCATGCCGACTACACCCATTCACTGGTAGGTGCGCTGGTCTTGTCGGCCGCATTCGGGGCTGTGGCATGGTGGCGCTGGGATCGGCGGCTGGGCCTACTGCTTGGCGCCGTCGCGTTTTCGCATTGGGTGCTCGACCTCATCGTGCACCGCGGAGATATGCCAATCTTGCCGGGCAATGCGGGCGATCTTCCGCTGCTCGGTTTCGGACTGTGGCGGGTGCCGGTCGCCTCGATCCTCGTGGAAGCCGCCTTGCTTGTCGCCGGTGTGTTCCTCTACTGGCGGGCGGCTAAGTCACTTCCGTCCCAAGGCGGCCGAGTGACTCCATCGCTTGTCGCTGGGGCCTTACTGCTGTCCGGAGCAATCGTTCTGGCACTTGACGCTCTGGGTATCTAGATTCCACGTCGGCCCTGAAGATCGAGCACTGGCAAGATCGAGAACGTGACGACGGGCTGGTTAGCCGCCCTGTACGCGTTCGTGCTGGCGACCGCATTCGCTGCTTCCCGGGCACGCCCGCTGTCGAGGCCGTTCAGGGTGCGCTGGCCGTGGGCGACGACCATCGCCATAATCATCGTCGGTCTTCCAACGTTGGCCCAGTTCACCGTCGCACCCTCGCTCCTGGAGAAGCTGGAACGTAACTGGACGCTGATCGCCGACGGCGAGGTGTGGCGACTGATCACTTCGCTGGTGGTTCAGGATGGCGGCCCTGCCGGCGCCATATTCAACCTGGTCGCGCTGGCGGTGATCGGCTTTGTTGCCGAGCAAGTGTGGGGGCCGATCCGGTGGACGGTTATTGCCTTAGGCGGAGCGCTCGGGGCTGAACTCTGGGGCAAGATCGTGCAACCCCTTGGTGCTGGGAATTCGGTGGCGGTCTTCAGCCTGGCCGCATCCTTGGCTGCCGTGGCGATGTTGCGCGGGGTGCGTCTGCAGCGATTTCTCGGAGTCATGAGCCTCGCTGGGGCAGCGGTGCTATTGATCATCGGTGACATCCACGGCGGTGCCGCGACCATCGGTGCGATCCTCGGCGGAGTACTAGCGCCTGGCTCAGCTTCTTCTCTGAGTTCGCCTGAGACATCGGGGGCGGACCGGCAACAATAGCGGAGCGTTTTGACGAGGGTTGTTGTCTGGAGCTATGACGACCACCTCAGAGCCACTGTCTTGGCCTCATTCGCATCGCGATCCACACGATCCGATCAACCCCGCGCCGGAATTGGGCCGAATCCGCTCCGAGCAGCCCGTCTTCAGCGTGCGACGTCTGCTGTCGACCGGCGATTCGTGGAACATGTGGTTGCTCACCAAGTACGCCGACGTCCGGGAGCTGCTGTCCAGCCGTGACACCAGCAATTCACTCGGCCGGTCGGAGTCAGCGGCTGCCCAGCCGGGCTTCCTGGTATCGCTCGATCCACCCGACCACACACGGATCCGGCGAATGCTGACTGGACAGTTCTCCATGCGCCGCCTCACCGCCATGCGTCCTTACATCGAAGAGATCACGGGCAAGTTCCTCGACGACATGGAGGCTGCGGGCCCGCCGGCCGACCTGATGCGAGCGTTCGCCCTGCCGCTGCCGTCACTGGTGATCTGTGAGTTGCTCGGTGTTCCGTTCAAAGATCAAGCCGAGTTTCAGCGGCGCAGCGACACCATGCTGGACGTCTCGGTTACCCCGGAGCAGCAGGCGCAGAACACCCGCGAGATGAACAGCTACATGCAGTCCCTGGTCAATCAGCACCGACAAGATCCGGGCGAGGACATCCTCGGCATGCTGATCCGTGACCACGCCGATGAGCTGACTAATGAGGAACTCGTCGGTATCGGCAACATTCTCCTGGTCGCTGGCCACGAGACGACGGCTAACACCATTGGATTGGGCACGCTGCTGCTGCTACAGCATCCTGATCAACTAGCTCTGGTCCGCGACGATCCGGAGATGATCACCGGCGCAGTGGAAGAGATGCTGCGCTATCTCAGCATCGTGCACACCGGAACACCCAGGATCATCGTGCAGGACATGATCATCGGTGGCCAGCTACTGCGTGCTGGGGATGTAGCAATGGTCTCCCTGCCCTCGGCCAACCGCGACTCAGACTTCATGACCGATCCAGACATTTTCGATGTGACCAGGCAGCCGCAGGCTCACCTGACGTTTGGACACGGCATTCATCAATGCCTCGGCCAGCAGTTAGCTCGCCTAGAGATGTCGGTCGCATTGCCCGCGCTGCTGCAGCGATTTCCGACGCTGTCACTGGCGGCATCGGCGGCAGATCTCACCTTCCGCGGAGATGGTCCGGTCAACGGCGTACAGCAGCTGCCCGTTCGCTGGTAGATCTGGCAATCATCGATTCGCCGGTCCGAGCGCGTTGACGAGGTACTCCACGGAAAGTCGAACCACACCGTCAACATCGTTGTGACCGTTGAAGATATGTTCCGCACCGTCGATCGGAACCAACTGGGCTGGCACCCCCGCATCGGTCAGGGCTTTGGTGAGCACTTCGCTTTGGACGTACGGCACTACCGTGTCGGCGGTGCCATGGATGAGCAGGAACGGCGCAGCTGCCGACGTGACGTAGCTGATGGGGCTGGCGACAGCCAGCGCACGTTCGTCATTCCCGCCGGCCAGAAGCTCCTCTGGCGGCGTAAGCATTTCGGGAGGCCGGTTCGCCATGGCTTCTGGACTACGACGCTCCCGCGGCTGCAATGTGAAATCCGCCGGGGCGTACCAGGCAACGACGGCATCGACCGAGCTCGATTCATGGAGCACACCGATGGCGCCCTCGAGCTCGGCGTGCTTTCCGGTCAAGCCGACCAGCGCAGCGATGTGGCCGCCGGCGGACTCACCCCAGACGCCGATCTTGGTCGTATCGACGCCAAAGACCTCGGCATAGGTTCGGAGGTAGCGGATGGCAGCCTTGGCATCGTGCAACTGAGCCGGAAAATGCGCCTCCAACGCATGGCGGTAATCAATCGTGGCAATGGCCAGACCCGCTGCTGTCGAGGCCTCGAAGAGCTGATTCGGCCGCAGTGTCTCGGGAAGGTAGCGGCGATCACCAAACATCCATCCGCCGCCATGAATCCAGACCACCAGTGGCGGCGGCGTTGCTGACTCGGGCACCCACACGTCCAGCTGCAGCGGTCGATAACCGTAGGCAATGGCATAGCTCACGCCCTCAAAGCGTTGGGTGCCATCGGCCTGTACCCGCGCCTCGGGTGGAGGCAAGAAGCGATTGGGTCCCGCCCACTCCGAGGTCTCAGCTGGCGTAACGCTCAAGACCGACTCCTCTCGACTATTGACCGATGCGCCCATCTATGCGTTCCCGCAATAAGTCGGCATGACCGTTGTGCCGGGCGTACTCCTCGATCATGTGAACAAGCAGCTCCCGCAGTGAGATCGGTTCCCCTGCACCATCATGACCGACAAAGTTCAGGTCAGTGTTAAGGGCGAATTGCTCAGCGAACCTGACCTCATCGTGCCAGGCGGCCCACGCTTCATCGGCTACCGCTTTATCGGGCACGGCACCGTCGAAATCCCCGTCCGGGTCGGCGTCAGACTGATACCGATTGGTCACATCTTGGCCCGCGAACCGCTGTCGGAACCACTTGCGCTCGACCTCTGCCATGTGTCGCACCAAGCCAAGCAGCGACATCGTTGATGGCTCAACCGCGCGCCAAGCGAGTTGATTGGCGTCCAGTCCCTCGCACTTGATCTGCAAAGTGAGGCGCTGACCGCGCAGGTATTCGGTAAGCGTTGAGCGCTCATCGCCGAGTGACACCCCGGCCTCCCGCGGATCAGAGTCTGCGTCGATGAACCTGTCGGCGCGGTGCTGTGGCTTCATAGAGGTAGTCTCCACTCAGAGTTGATCAAGTATCCACGCGATCATGATCAGCAAGTCGATCTCCGGGCAGCCTAGCCGTACGCGTGCGGGCTAGCACGGCCGTTCGAGCTGCGATGTCCGCATCAGGTGGCGCACCAACGGCGTCGAGCCCCAGAAGGGCGGCGCCAACAACCGGCGGGTCATCTACTACCAGCACATTGGCTTGTGGAGCATACGCCGCCAGCCGCTGCAACACTCCACGCATCAGCAATGGGTCCTGCGAAGCAAGCACTCCCCCGCCGAGTACCACATCGGTTGGCTGATCACGCAGTTGGAGCCGATCGAGGGCAACTCGGGCGAGTAAGAACACCTCCTCCGCCAACCGGTCCACCACAGAAACGGCAGGTCCGTCGCCTGCTTCGGCGACCTGCAAGAGCACTGGGACCAATTCATGGAGCCGGCTGCGCGGCATCTCGTGGAAGTGCAGCGCCGCAGTCAACTCGGCCATCGAGGCTGTGCCAAAGTGCTGGATGATCGCTTCCCGCAAGGCAGTGGGTCGGCCACGACCATCTTCAGCTCGTACCGCGAGGAAAAGCGCTTCGGTCCCGAGACTCGCACCACCGCCCCAGTCCCCCGAAATATCACCGACCGATGGAAACCGAACCAGCCCACCTGCCGCGGACACACCAACGCAATTGATACCCGCGCCGCACACCACGGCTATCCGGTTGGCGGCTTTCGTCCCTGCCCGCAGCAGCGCGAAGGTGTCGTTGTCCAGCGAAAACTCCGGCGCCCAGCCGGCGAGTGAAATACGATCCCGCAGCATCTGGAGTTCCCTCGGGAAGTCCGCGCCGGCGAGATAAACCGCTCCATGGTGGGCGATGGTCGGGCGCACACTGATCTCGGCCTCATCGGCGGCCGCGGTGATCAAGGCGGACAGCACCTCGATAACGGCGTTGAGACCGATGTTTTGATGGTTTGAGCCCCGCCCGCGCGCGTATCCGAGCAGGTCGCCCTCAGCTGAGAGCAAGCACACATCGGTCTTGCTGTTGCCACCATCAATCGCCAGGACGGCAGCGGTCACGCGGCCCACCGCAGATGATCACGATTGGCGGCGATCAATAGATCAGTAAGCGTGTCGGCGAGCTCGTGTTGGCCGATGAGTGGGTGAGCCAGTAAGGCGCGAAAGACCCGTTCCCGTCCGCCGCGAATCGCAGCATCCAGCGCCAGCTCCTCGTAGGCGGACACGTGAGCAATGAGTCCGGCGTAGAGCGGGTCGATTGGCGCAACCGCCTCAGCAAGCGGGCCATGCCGGCCGACACGTGCCGGCACCTCGATGACGGCCTGATCAGCGAGAAACCGAAGCGTGCCGTCATTCCGCAGGTTGACCACCTGCACATCACAGCGGTCGGCAAGAAGAGACGCCATCAGATCTACCGCAGCCTCTGAGTAGTAGGCGCCGCCACGCCTCTGGAGCAGATCGGGCTTTTCATCCACCCTTTGGTCGGCATAGATCTCCAACAGCTGGTTCTCTATCTCGGCCACCTCCTCCGCTCGAGAAGGCTTGGTGCGCTGCTGCTCTACGACATGATCATGTTCATAGAAGTAGCGAAGGTAGTACGACGGCCACACCCCCAGCCGGCGCAGTACGTCCGCGGGCAGCCCCGAGCGCTCGGCTAACGCACCCGCCGAGGTGTCCAGCAGGCCCGGTAGTCGATCTTGTCCATCGACCAGAACTCTTCGTGTCCAGGTCAGGTGGTTGAGCCCGAAATGATCAAGCTCGATATGTGCCGGTTCAACACCAAGCAGTTCCGCAGTCGCCCGCTGATTGCCAATCGCGACGTTGCAAAGCCCGACTGCACGGTGACCATGATCAAGTAGGGCGCGTGTCACTATTCCGACCGGGTTGGTGAAATCCAGGATCCAGGCATCTTTGGCGGCGAGCTCGGAGACTCGCTCTGCGATCTCCAGAATCACCGGCACGGTACGTAGGGCCTTGGCCAGGCCGCCGGCTCCAATCGTCTCCTGACCAAGGCAGCCACACCTCAGCGGAAGGGTCTCATCGACGCGACGCGCCGCTTGACCGCCGACCCGGAGCTGGATGAGGACGACTGTGGCATCGGCAACTGCCTGATCAAGATCAGTTGTGAAGCCGATACGCCCCGAATGCCCGTACTTGGCGAAGATCCGCTGTGAGATCCCGCCGACCAGCGATAGCCGATCCTCAGCTGGATCGGTCAGCACCAGTTCCTCGACGTCGACGAGGTGCTGCAGTCTCGCAACTCCGTCAACGAGCTCCGGTGTGTAGGTGGAACCTCCACCTACGACCGCGACTTTCACGCGTACTCCTGTTCCATCTCCGGCCTAGGCCACTCATCCTCTCAGGCACACATTCTGAGTGAGGCGAAGTCGAGCACGATGATCCGGCATACCATCGTGCCGACGGCCGACGACCTGGCAAGGGCTCGCAGCATTACCCGGCCCGGGGTGCTAGCCGCACGACAGAAAGGCGATCAAACGGTCTCTGCTATCTCTACCTGTCATGTCGTGCATGAAGACCAGGTTGGCGACCTGCACCTCAGCCGTGACAATCTCGACCGTCTGCTCGAGAGCGGCACTTTCTTCTGGATCGACCTGCCCGGACCGAGCGCGGACGACTTCGGCGTACTCCGTGATGTTTTCGGGTTCCATCCGCTCGCGCTGGAGGACTCCGAGCACTTCGGTCAGCGGGCCAAGCTCGACGATTACGACGACTTCATCTTCCTTGTTGTCTACGGCGCCGTGCCAGACGAGGACCGCCTAGTGGAGGTGCACTGTTTCTACTCGGAACGCTTTCTGATCACCGTTCACCGCGATGACGCGCCGGCCTTCGCGGTGCTGCGCGATCGCTACCAGAAACGCAGGGGGCCGATGGAAGAGCCCGCACTGCTGCTTTACCGGATCATTGACGCTCTAGTGGACAGCTTCTTTCCGATCTTGGCTAACTTCGATGACCGGATCGACGACCTCGAGAACCAGACCTTCCTGCACGCGAGCGACGCGCAGCTGCAGGAAATCTTCGCCATGAAGCGGCTGCTTGTCGGCATGCGGAAGGCAGTGACACCTCAGCGTGACCTCTTCGCCGGACTGATGGGCGATATCGCTGAGATCCCTGGGATAACTACTGAGGCAGAGCGTCATTTCCGTGATGTTTACGACCACCTAATCCGGATCAGTGATCTGATTGACACGTATCGAGACCTGCTCTCGAGCTCGATGGACGTCTTTCTCTCCACCGTTTCCAATCGGCTCAATGTGGTGATGAAGCAGTTGGCGGTGATTGCGACCATCTTCTTACCGCTGACGTTCCTCACCGGCTTCTTTGGTCAAAACTTCGGCTGGCTGGTGCGGAATACCGCCGGCTGGCCGGCATTCCTGGTGCTCGGCATAGGGACACAGATTGTTACCGTCGCGATCTTGATGACTTTCTTCAAGCGCCGCGGCTGGTTCTAGATGCCGGATTCAGGCTGTCGCCGAAACGTCGGTCTCGTTGCTGCGGGCAGCCTTACGCAACTGGACGCCTAGAACGATAAGGACAATTCCCCAGACTATGGCCCAGATCCCGATGATCCAGATGATCGTGACCAAGCCGGTGCCAGGCCAGACGAGCACCAGCACACCGAACAGAATGGCCAGCGCGCCGCCAACGATGCCCCAGACCCAGCCGCTGTTGGGAACTGCGCGATGCCCCACCGATGAAACGATCTGAAGAACGCCGATGATGATGGCCCAAATTCCAACCATGATCACGAGGATGCCCAGGCTCATGCCGGGCCAGATGAGCACGACGATCCCGAAGAGGATGCTGACGACGCCAAGCACGATGCGGAACACCATCGAGGATGACCCTCGATGCCGGATCGCCTCGACGATGTCGAAAACGCCGTCGACAATGGCATAAATCCCGATCACGATGGCGAGGACCAGCGCGGTAGCGATCGGAGCGAACAAGGCAATCAGGCCGAAAAGGATACCGAGCACCCCGCGGATGATCGCAAAGATCCAGATCTTCCTGGCCAGGGTGGGAAAGCCAGCTGCGGTGTTCGGAGGCAGGGTGGCGGACATAGCAAGATCCCTTCTTGAGTTGCTGAACAGCATGGCAGGAATGGGCCGCTCGCACTGCGCATCGACACGGCCTACTGGATCAGTCCGGAAACCACACCTGCCGCACTGACCGCACGTTGTCGTCGAACGTGGCGCCTACGCCGGATGCAAGAATCGAGAGATCTGGCAGGTTGTTGTCGGCGAGCAGGGAAACTGCGCCATGTGCCCTGAGCGTTCGCAATGATCAAGAGCCGCTCGGCGCCAGGGACCAAGGTCCTCATGATTGGCGACCAATGATCATGATCTGCGGCACTGCGCGTCGATCACTATAGGATCGTCGGCCGAAGGGACAGCGATGTTCACGTTCATGCTTGCAGGCGAGAGTGGCAAAAGCGCCACGCAGACACGTCGCCGGGTGATCGTCGGGGTCGATGCCTCAGTCGAGGCCGAAGCGGCCGCCAAATGGGCGGTGCGAGAAGCCGAGTTGCGCCAAGCTGACGTGCTGCTGGTTCACGCGTACCAGGTGCCGCTCCTCCCGGCGCACAATAGGTTGGCAACCATTGCCCGCGGACGCCAAGAACGTGAGGCTCTGCTTGACAAGGTTGCGGCGACCCTGGTTGTGCCGGCCGCCATGCATCTCGATCGGCTTATCGAGATCGACACACCCGAGTACTTACTCCCCAGTTTGTCCGAACTGGCTGAGCTGACGGTGCTTGGCCAAGATCATCCTGCACTCACCGGGCGTATGCCACTGGGGCATACCGCCAGTTCAGTCGCGAGCATGTCCAGACATCCCGTGGTAGCCGTGCCTCGCGGCTGGATAACCCGAGTCGATGATCAACGCCCAATAGCCGTTGCCATCGATGGGCGACATCCTTCCAGAACCACCCTCGGCTATGCCTTCACCGAGGCAAGCCTGCGGCAGGTCCCGCTCCTTGTGGTGCACTCGGCGCCGCTGGCTCAGCTGGTCGATGGTGATCAGGACGCCAGGCTCAATGTGGCGGAGATTCTGGCGGGCTGGAAGGCTGACTATCCCGACGTTGAGGTAGACACCTTGCTGCTAGCTGGTCCACCGCGCGACACAGTGGTCGCGGCGTCAGCTAATGCGCAGTTGCTGGTTGTCGGCGTTCCCTACCGGGGTCGAGAGTGGACGCGCTGGATCCGCTCGGTGGCGCGCGCGGCACTTAATCGGGCAAGCTGTCCCGTCGCCGTCATACCGCAGCAGCATTCTTGGTTAGCGGTGGCGGACTAAGGGCTACGCCGACAAGATGTGCATGCCTGCGCCCTGTCGCCGCACGAGGCGCAGACGGAGCCGTGCGTCGTGGTCCAGACTGGTGGCGCTGGTGGCCGAGGTGGAGATTGTTGCCGGTCCATATGTGGGCTCTGGTAGTTCAGTTGAAGGCAAGCAATTGCCGCAGAAACTGCAACAATCCCGACGGCCCGTCGACGACGAGATCGGCCTGATCGATGAGTGCTGGTGGGGCTTCGGCAGAGTCCACGGCGACGCATAACGCGTCCCCACCACGAGCTTTCAGCTCTAGCGCCGCTGCAAATGCCGGAAGGTCGCCGAGATCATCTCCGGCCACAATGACATTGCGGGCGCCGGACTCGCCGATCACCCGGCGGACAGCATCACCCTTGTCGCTGCGGACGGCTGGGCGCAGCTCCCAGACCAGCTTGCCAGGCACGACCTCCAATCCGTGGAGGTCAGCGACTTGTCGAGCTGCCTTATCAATGGCCGCCGTCCAGCTCGCGGGGTCGGCCACCCGGCGCGTATGGACAGCGACGGCATACTGCTTGTCCTCCAGATATGCGCCGCTGTCTCGGACCGCGTCATCATTGCGGAGATCCTGCCGAGCAGCGACCACGGCCGGACGCGCAGCCGCTACCCGCGGATCTACCCATACCTGGCCGTCGCGGATCTCTTGTAACCCGTACAACCCGAGATAGCGCACTCCGGGCGCGCCCGCGTGCTTGGCCAAATAATCAGCCGGACGGCCCGAGATAAGGGCGACGACTGCGAACCGGGTGGCCAGGTGACCAAGCAGCTCAGCCGTTCCCTGCAGTGGTGTTGCCTTGTTCGGATCATCGACGATCGGAGCAAGTGAGCCATCGAAATCGAGGCATATCGCCGCTATCTGCGCCTGGCCTGCCACTCGGGCAGCGTGCTCACTCAACGTCGTCACCGGTGATCTCCCGGCCTGAGCCCACTGAGAAGGTATGCCGCGCGCCGGAGTACAGCTCAACGGTTTGGTGATGGACCACAACAGTGATGGGTGTTGCCGGGCCAGGGCGTGAACTGACCTCGAGGTGGTCCTCGGATGATACGAGCTCGATCCGGTGGCCGCGATAGTGCACGCTGAAACGCAGTTGTCTTATCTGTGGCGGCATTGCCGGATCGAATTGCAGGACTTGTCCACGGCCGCGCATGCCGGTCAGACAGCGCAGTACAAGATCAACTGTGCCGGCCATCGCCCCCAGGTGAATGCCTTCGGCCGTAGTACCGCCTTGGACATCGGCAACGTCACTCTGCAACGCCTGCTGCAGGAACGACCAGGCCTTGTCAGGGGCGTCTCGGGCTAGCACCCAGGCAGTCACAACAGAGCTGAGCGTTGAGCCGTGCGAGGTACGTGCCAAGTAGTAATCGACAGTGCGGGCCAGCTGTTCATGGCTCACCTTGTGCCCGAGATCAGCAAGCAGGTCGCGGAGCTCGTCTTGGGCCAGCAGGTACAGCAACATCAGGACATCGGCTTGCTTGGAGACTTTGTAACGATTCGTGCTGTCACCTTCTGCTTCAAGCACCCGATCCAATCGTTGGATGTTGCCGTACTTGTCCCGGTAACCCTCCCAGTCGAATTCGAGAAGTTGCTCGTAGCCCTCAAATTGACTCAGTACACCGTCGGCGTGAAACACAACGGTCATCTTCCGGCCGATATCGCGCCACCGTTCGAGCTCTTCGTCATGGATCAACAGCTCTTCGGCAAGCTCTTGGCGATAGTGAGGCGGGAGCTCCTGCAACGCTTCCAATGCTCGCTGCAGCACCCAGACGGCCATGACGTTGGTGTAGGTGTTGTTGCGCAGGCCCTGTTCATCGGAATCGGGATAGCCGTCGTGGTACTCGTCCGGACCCATGACGCCGTTGATCTCGTAGCGATCGGCCGTCGGGTTGTAGGTGGTGATGCTGGACCAGAACCGGGCGATTTCGATCAGCAGCTCGACGCCAGTGAAGCGCAGGAAGTCAAGGCTTCCTGTGACCATGTAGTGCTGCCATACGTTATAGGCGATCGCGATGTTGACATGGCGTTGGCGGTGAGAGCGATCGGGCAGCCAACGTCCCGATATCGGGTTGAGGTGTAGCCGTTGAGTTTCCTCTTGTCCGTTGGAGCCGCTTTGCCAGGGAAACATGGCACCGGCCAAGCCTTCATCGCGTGCCGCCGCTCGAGCCGCGCCGAGTCGGGCGTACCGGTAGTCGAGCAGGGCAGCGGCAAGCCAGGGACGCTGAAAGTTGATGTAGGGGAAAATGAACAGCTCATCCCAGAAGATGTGCCCCCGGTACGCCTCCCCGTGCCAGCCTCGCGCTGGCACTCCGACATCCAAATGGGCGCGGCGCGGAGAGACGGTTTGCAGTAGGTGAAAGATATGCAGGTGTAGCACCGTCGCGGTCCATTCGTTGGCGCTATCCATCTCGATGTCGCACCGGTTCCAGGCCCTTTGCCATGCGCGCTGGTGGCCGCTCAGGAGATCGGTGAAGTCGGAAGCTCTGGCTACTGCCAGGCGTGCGTCCTGGCCGCTTTCGGAGATCGCGGGGTCGCGCGAGGTGTAGAGCGCGATGATCTTCTCGACTGTCACCGGCTGCCCCTGCTGCACGTCGAAGGTGACGTCGTGAGCAATGAATCCGGGCTCCTGGACAAGCGAGCGGACCTCAACAATGTCGCCTTCCTGCAGCCTGGTGCGGGCGGCGAGGGCGACACGTACGTGTGACTGGTTTGTCTCAACCTGAAGATCGATCGTTTCCTTGTCGACTTCGGTCTGGTCCAGGGTCGTTAAGTGTTGGCCGTTCAGGTCGCGATAGCGCTTGACGCCGGCGTTGACGATCCTGCCATCCAGCCCGGAGCGGACCTGGATGCTGTTCGACCAATTCTCAGCGATGAACTCGGTCTGCAGGCCGGCCAGGTGTTCGTCTTCACGGCTAACGAATCGACGCTGCACAATCTTGGTTCGCCGCCCTCGAGGGTCTTGCCAAGTGAATCGGCGGATCAGAGTCGCATGCTTCATGTCCAGTTCAAGGTGGTGATCGTGGACACCAGGTTGCTGTATGTCGAACCATGGGCCGCCGGCGATCCTGAATTCCAGAGGGAGCCAGTTGGGCAGGTTGACCAGATCCTCGTTCTCCACCTGTCGGTCCGCGACCTCGCTGGTCAACCGGTTGTAAAGGCCGGCGACATAGGTCCCGGGATAGTTGACATCGTCGGCCTTGGCTTCGGGCAGCGCGCCGCGCGTAACGAAGTACCCATTGCCAAGCGCACATAGCGCTTCACGCAGCCCCTGGCGTGCTGGGTCGAAGCCCTCATACACCAGCGTCCATACGTTGGGCGGCTGCTCGGTGTATCGCCGCCGGATCTCTTCGGCGGCTTGCTGTTCCTCGAGCCGGCCTTCGAACAGCGCGGGAAGGGCGACGTCGTCCAAGGTGGTCACAACCAGGTCGGCACCGATGTCGGCCAGCTGTTGCTCGTCGCCCAGGCGGGCCACGCCGATGGCGGTAAAACCACCGGCCTTAGCTGCCTGCACTCCGCTCGTCGCGTCCTCAATGACGAAACACACATCGGGGCGAAGTCCCAGTTCCTCCGCAGCGGCCAAGAAGATCATCGGGTCGGGCTTCCCGCGGGAAAAGTCACGGCCAGAGATGTCGGCATCGAACAGTTCGGCCAAGGTCATCTCGCTATGTACGAAGCCATAATCGAGGCGTTGTTCGGCGGTGAAAGTGTCGAGTCGGATCCGTTCGAGCAACAGCTTGGCGTTCTTGGATGAGGACGCTGCCGCCAGCCGAATCCCACTGTCCTTAACCGCGAGGATGAATCTCAATGCGTCAGGGAAGGCCCTGAACCTGCCTTGCTCGATGAGCTGGAGGACCTGCTCCTGCTTGGTGGCCGCGTACTGTTCGGCCCGTCGATCCACATCGGGCACGCCGAAGTGCTCAAGAGCGGCCCGGGCGCCTGCCAGCCGTGGCTTGCCGGCGATGACTTGCTGATACACCTGGGTCGTAAACCGCTCAGCGGTCCAGCCGGTCCGATCACTGATGTCGCGCCAATCGCCCTCCAGCAACTCCTTGAGGGCTTCGCGCCACGCCAGCTCGTGTGGCGAGTCGACGAGCACGCCATCCACGTCGAAAATCGCACCCTGGTATGTCATCAGCCCTCACCAACCCCACATGTCTCGACGATCATGGCGCAAACCAATATTCAACCCCCAGCGGTCCCCGGAGAGCTGCGGCATCAACATCGCCGCGAGCGCTGCAACCGAGACATGGGGGATGCGCACGTACCGGCCGTGGAGTGACCGGCGGTAGTGCAGGGCAGCGATTGTTAGCGGCTTATCTGTGATGTCGGCGCGCGGCCTCCCCACCGTGACGCATTGGACTGAGCAGCAGACCAAACTCGAACCAGAGAGCCCACGCCCGCACAGGCCGGCTTGCTACCACACTGAGATCTAAGCCTTTCGTCCTGACGTTATGGACCGGTAGACCCAAGCCGGAGGGGTCATCAATCGCCGATGCTTGAGCCAGCACAACTCCTCAGAAGGTCGTAGCGATGCCCACACCAGATCAACCCACGTCACAAGTAACCAGCTCAACACAAGCGGCCAATGAGGCATTCTGGACAGCCGCTCAGCTTGGAGCTGGCCTCATCGAGCTCGATCGCCAGGAATGCCTGGAGCTACTTGCTGCCAAGGCGGTGGGCCGCGTGGCCTATGTCGTCGACAGCGGCGCCCGCATATTGCCCATGAACTACATCCTTGCCGAGGACTGCATCATCTTCCGTACGGTGCCCGACGGGGAGATCTACCACCACGCGATCAGTTCAACTTGTGCTTTCGAGGTTGACGAGACCGACGAATTTTTCCAGTCCGGCTGGAGCGTGGTCGTGGTCGGGCGCCTGGAGCTCGCGACGGAGGAAGACTTCGCTCGCATGCGGTACGGGAAGATGCCTGAGCCATGGGCCGCGGGTAACCGGTACATGTTCGTACGCATCGCATGCGAGCACGTCTCAGGACGGAGAGTCATCGCCGGTCGGTGAGAACGTTTGGGTACGGCGTTTGCTGGCGGGTCTGCCGACTGTGCACCAATCGCCCAGCGCCGAGCCTTCGAGTGGGAGGTTAGTGCACACTCGACGGCCGCCGCTGGGCAGCTGGTCAAGGACTCGAGGGCAGACCGTCTACGGTCGGATCGATGGCTGTTCCTGACGCGGAGCACCATCAGACAGCGGCAATGCAGCCTTCTCCTCTGTGGTTTTGAGTCCGTCTGGACCGGCAATCACATAGGCGATCGTGGCAATGAAGACGAAGCCCAGCAGGCCTACGACGAGCAGCACAACGAACCAGGTCTTATCTGGCAGATGCGCGGTGTTCAGCACCGCACCGATCCAGGCTACGAAATGCGCCACGGCCGCGAACAGCAGAACGAAGCCCGCTAGCACCATCAGGCCAATCAGCGTCCACGACAAGGGTCCGGACTTGATTCCGGTCACGTCTGGTCCGCTCATCACGAAGATGTCGTTGCTGAACGCTAGGGCACCGCTGACACCGATTAGCACCAGTCCGGCGACGACTCCGATAATGCTGCCCCAGAAGAGTTTGACGACCAACGACTTGGTCATATCCACCACCTCCGCCTTCCAGATTGCTCGCATCCTGTCGGAATAGGAGG
>JBJMIR010000077.1:0-9502 GCA_045806785.1 Propionibacteriaceae bacterium
GAACTACCAGATGAGAGAACGGGAGACTCAAGCATGAGCGGCACTGCGGAGCGAACCACAGACGGCGGAACGACCGGCACTGACAACACCGGAGACGATGCCATTACCGCGGCCGAGCGGCTGGGCTGGGCCCTCCAGGACGACCAGAGCCGCAACAAGGCGAGCGAAGCAGATGCCGACGCTGGTCATCGAGCCGACTCGACCGCCGGCGATGGAGAGCGGAGCCCCGACACGGCGACCGAGGCCCAGACCAACGCTGATCGTCAAGCCGACAGCGGCGAAGGACAGCGCACGCCACTAATCGAGGCCGAGCGGGCAGAGAGCTACAACAGTCGCTGGAAAGAGCTCAAGAGCGACTTCGTCGACGATCCACGCGGTGCCGTGCAGGGCGCGAACCAGCTGGTCGGAGAGGCGTTTGATGAGCTGGAAGAGCTGTTCCGCCGCCGGCGCAGCGACCTCGAACAGGGCCTAGAGAGCGAGCAGACCACCACCGAGGATCTGCGGCAGACACTGATACGCCATCGCTCCTTCTTCGATCGCCTGCTCTCGTTCTGAGTAAGGCAAGCTAACCCGGAACCGGCCCGCATGTTGGCTCATTCCTCTCGCTCCGGGCGATCGAAGCCAACCGATGTCGATGTCTAGGCCGATGGCCTCTGCCGGGCAACAGCTGTGAGGTAATCCGGTTTAAGCCGGGCGCCAGCTACTGGCGGCGGCTAGCGGGCCTCTACCGCTCTCCGTGGACTGATCTCGTCTCCGCTGGCCACCGCTTCGGGAGCCAACCTCCGCGGCTTGATGTCGTCCTCGCTGATGTGCAGCGCTTTGGGAGCCAATCGTGGATTGCTCCGTGATAAAGATTCTGTCCGGCGGCCGATGGAGTGGTTCCGCAGTTGGAACCGCTCGCGGGTGATCTCAATGAGCTTGCCTCGGTCGTCGGCGCGGAACCAGCGGACGTCATAAAAGCCGCTCGGAAACACCTCGTGGTTGAGGTCGAAGCGGCAACGAACCACCTCGTCTGGCATCAACACCACCTCGTGGTCATCGACGACCTGCCAGTTGCCATGACTCTTTACGCATAGCTCCAGGCCAACTCCGGGATTCAGGCTGCCGTCTGACCTGCGGACGAGCTCTAGGAAAAGAGCCCCGCCGGGATCAGAGTCATCGTGTCGCGCAAGCCAGTCGCGGTCGCGAAATCCGCTAGATCGATACCTCCACAGGTGATAAACAAAGAGCCCGGTCCAGATGGCGGCGTATCCAGCCACTGCCCACAGAGCTGCCCATACGGCTTGCGCCACAGCGCCACCCAATTGCAGGGGCAGAAGGGAGGCGGCCATCGTTCCGACCGCGGCCGCTCCGCAACCCAAAGCGACCTGCCGAGCGAAGGGAGCACTTGCACGCCGGGCGGCGCGTCTGACCTCTCGGATCCAAAGCCGTTCCATCAAATGAGCCTCCTTGCGAAAGAGAGCTGGCGAGCCACGGAAGTAACGCAGAGCTGGGTTTAGGCGGACCTGAGAGTCTTCCGATCCTGTGGCCGCTGAGCTGTCACAGCAGACTCGGTCGACTTGTCTGATTTGAGTCGAAACCCAGCGCCCGGGGGAGGGCTCCCGGATGTTGGCTGCATCGTCGCCATTCCCAAGCTCTGGCGCCGCCGACCCGCTGGCTCGGCTTTTGAGCGCAAGGAGGGAGCCGACGTCCCGCAGCCACAGGCAACTGAGCAGCGTCGAGGATCCATTGCGCGGCGCCGTTGTTTGTGTCGGTCGGCGAGGGCAATCACTACCAGCCCAGCTAGCACCACGACTGCGCCAACAACAAGCAGGAGCAAGCCCCATTGGCCAAGCGCAACAGCCACTGTTGCATCCGAATTCTCCGTCCGGCCGCGCAGAGCCACGACGCGTTCACCGAGACTCTCGGCGTGCTTGTTAACGCTCGCTCCAACGACGCCAATAGCCACCCCCGAAAACAGCAGCCAGGCTGGCGTCTGGCCGGTCTGCCGCTGCATGGCCTCGCTCATAGATCCTCCGACAGATGGAGTGTGTGTCAGGTCGGCGCAGAGCAGGGGTCTGCCAGGGACAGTACCGCATAGTGACCGGATCGTTATCTTTTCGACTTTCTTCCCTGCTCGAACATTTGGCATGTCAAAACTGGCCCGCTTTTGGGCTGCCCTACACAGCACCGCGATGCAGCAGCCCGGCGATGATGGAGGCGTGCCGCCTCATCCCTGGAACCCCACGGAGATTACGAGCAGTCCACTCAGTGCCGTTGCTGCTCCGCTGCCATACGGAGCCCAACAAGATGTTGGTGGCGCCCTATGCCGGGCTCCGCATATGTCCTCTCTCCTGCAGTCGGATTATCAAACGCTCCGAACGGATGTCCAGTCCGATATCTCGGTTGCCTCAAACTGAGCCTTGTGTCTGACCAACCTCTCGGCGGAGTGCCCGCCCGTGACGCGGATCGTTGGATCAGGGGGTTCATCGGATTCATGGTGATTGGAGTGGTTGTCAATCTGCTCAGCGGCTTTGTTGTGGAGCAGATGTGGGCCTGGGTTCCCTCTGCGGTCTTTGTCGCGGCGCTGTTGGTTGCTGTGCTGAGTACTGGTTTGTTGCGGCGGGAACGTTATGACACAACGCGGGCTCGGGCCATGGCTTTGCTCACGCTGACCGGCTATTTGGCGGTCACGGTGTGGGGAACGGTGACTGGTTGGCCCCTTGCAGTGATGATCTTGTCCCTGGCGTACCTCTGGGAGGCTGGGGTGATGTTTTTGTGGTCGACCTTGCGAAGTCGCGCGGACATCGGGCATGTCGCCTTGGGGACAGCTTGTTTGCTTGTGGGTTCGGCGTTCTTGCAGTTCGGGATCGCGAACCCGCCGGATGCATGGACGTTGCACATGGTCGCGGGTTTGGTGGTTAGGGTTGCGTTCTTGCTGTTTGGAGTCGCGGCGTTGCTGCTCGGGGCCGAGTGCCTGCTGGACAGATGGCCACTGGTGGGTGTCCCATTCCTGCTTATTGGGGTCGCCGCCCTGCTGGGCGGTGTCGCAGCGCTGCTGGACGGGTGGACCCTGGTGGGGGTCGCGCTAATACTGGGGCCGGTCACGGCACTGCTGCTCGGGGTCGTCCTCCTGTTGGACAGATGGGCACTGGCTGGGATCCCATTCCTGCTTGGCGCGGCCGCGGCCCCGCTGAGCGGCATTGCGGCCTTGCTGGCCGGATGGACACTAATCGGCGTCGCGTGCCTGCTATTTGGGTTCGCGCTCTTGCTGGGTGTCGGGGTACGACCTCACGTGTCGGTTGATGTACGACCTCACGTGTCGGTCTCGGCAGGGTGATCATGTCATGGGTTCACCTCCTGCGACGAGGGTGAGGCGGTCTTTGAGGCGGTAGCTGGGGCCGTTGATGTTGATCACGTCGCAGTGGTGCAACAGTCGGTCGAGGATGGCGGTGGCGAGGACGTCGTCGCCGAGCACGCCGCCCCATTCGGCGAAACTCTTGTTGCTGGTGATGATCATGGTGCCGCGCTCATACCTGCGGGAGACGAGTTGGAAGACCATGTTGGCTTCGGCCCGGTCCAAGGGTAGGTAGCCCACTTCATCGACCACTAAAACGGCGGGACGCAGGTAGGTCTGGAGTTGCCGGTTGAATCGGCCGGTGGCTTCGGCGGCGCGGAGTCGGCGGACCAGGTCGTCGAGGGTGGTGAAGTAGATCGAGCATCCGGCTTGGCAGGCGCCGACGGCCAGGGCGACGGCGAGCATGGTTTTGCCGACCCCGGGCGGTCCGAGCAGGGCGACGTTGGATTTGGCCTTGACGAACTCGAGGGTGGCCAGGTCGCGGATCTTGCGGACGTCGAGGCTGGGTTGGAAGGCGAAGTCGAACTCCTCCAGGGTCTTGTGGTGCGGCAGCCCGGACAATTTCAAGGCGTTGCGGAACCGGCGTCCTTCCCGCAGTCCGACCTCTTCCTCCAACAGCAGGTCGACGAAGTCGAGGTAGCCCATCTGCGCGGTCTCGGCCCGCTGCACCAGTTCGGTGATGGTGTCGGTGAGATGGGTTAGTCCGAGCCGGGTGGCGTGGTCGCGGATCCGGTCGGCGGTGAGGGCGCTCACATGTTCTCCTTCATGCCGGTGCCTGTGACGCCGGCCGCGTGGGCATACTCGGCCAACGGTCGGGCGGCGACCCGCAGGTCGGCGTGCCTGCGGACCAGCAGCACCGATAGCGGCTCTGTCGGGCTGACTTGCGGTGTCGGTGAGGGTCTCGACGGTTCGAGAGTGACGGCGCGGGTGTGGCCGTCGGGCAAGCCGGCCCAATGTGCCGGGTCGATGACCCACTCGCCCCGACGCGTGGCCTTGTGATGGCTGGTGAGCCAGGCCCCGCCGTCCGCGGCGAGGGCGTGAATGCTGATCTGGTCTTCACCGGCCGGGCCGATGTGGAGCTCCAGTTGGACCCGTTGACCAGGCCGAACGAGGCGGGCGGGCACGGAGTAGCAGCTGGCCTGGAAACTGATCAGGCAGTCTTTCCCGACCCGCCGCAGATGCTTCTCACCGACCAGATACGGCTGCTCCGGCAGCGGTGCCAGGGCGGCTCGATCCGCCTCGGCGCGGACCGCGATGACCTGGCCGTGGGTGCGGTGAACCTGACGGCGGCGGAGCGGCAGCCAACCGGTAAAGGCGCCGTCGAGCTCGGTGATCGAGTCGAAGCTGCGGCCGGCGAGCACATGGTCGCGGACGATGTTCACCTGTCGTTCCACCCGACCTTTCCCGGTCGGCCGATACGCAGCGAGGACGTCGATGGTGAAGCCGTAATGGTCGGCGAAGGCGGCCGCCTCCGGATGCAGCGGCACTGGGATACCTGGTGCGACGTGACGCCGGATCACGGTCTTGGTGCGGTCGTAGACGATTGCGCCGGGCACCCCGCCGAAGTGGGCGAACGCCCGCCGGTGGCAGTCCCAGAAGGTAGCCAGGTCCATCCTGGTGGTGAAACAGCAAAACGGGTCCCGCGAATGGCTGAGCACCATATGGAAGGAGTACACGGTCGGGATGCCGACATGGGCCAACAGGTCGCCCTCATCGCCCCAGTCGACCTGAGCCTGTGCACCCGGGACGACTTCGAAGCGACGGTGCAAACCGCGCAGTGGGTTCTCGTCCCGGTCAGCGAGTTCGGTGGCGATTCGCGGCCTGGCTTCGGCCAGGAACATCTTGACCCGCTGGTAGTGGCCGGTGAACCCGTACTCGGCGACAAGCCGCTCATGCACCACCGTGCCTTTGATGGTCAGATCGGCCCGCAGCCACGCCTCCACCACCGAGATGAACGGGGTGATCAGCAACGGCTGGGTGCCGGCTCGCGGCGGGCCGGTCGGCGGAACCGAGGCAGCATCCTCAGCCAAATACTTACGAACCGTGCGCCAATCGCAGCCGCACTCGCGACCGATCTCAGCGAACGTGGCGCCCGCAGCATGCAAGGCGCGGAAACGACGAATGTTCATCCAGGACTCCGTATCCAGGATCATGAGCAGGTCACCCTTCGGGCTCATCTACTTGGCGGTGGACGAACCGAAGGCTGACCCCTCACTCAGGCGGAAGGGGGCTCAACACGCCGAGACCGACCCACACATCAGGTCGTACGGAGAACGACATATGAGGTCGTATGCGGACACTGGGTGGTGCCGCGGCCTTGCTGACCGGATGGACGCTCATGGGAGTCCGATTTCTGCTGTTCGGAGTCGCGGCCCTGTTAAGCAGCGTTGCCGCCTTGCTGACCGGATGGACCCCCGTGGGGGGCGCGTTGCTGCTGCTTGGGATCGCGGCGCTGCTGGGCGGTGTTGCGCTCCTGTACCGTCCTGAATTGCCGCGGCGACTGATGGCGTGGCTCATCAATGAGAAAGCGCATCGTATTTGAGATCAAGGTGCACTGTGGCCGATGGCTGGGAGATCCGCTCGCACAACGCGGTCTCGCGGCAGCGCGTCACGGCCGATTGGCGGGAAAGCACATCAAAAGGAAATGCTGTCCGCGCGAAGGTCAGGTGTCTCGACAAAGGCCTGGCGGGTATGAAGCCGCTTGAGGCGCCGATGCCCAATCAACGAGCTGAAGAGATTTGTTTTCATGACCGTCGCAGCCCAACCCCGCAACCGTTACCTCGAACGCCCCTCGCCGAGCAGCCTCGCGGACGTCATCGACACCATCCTGGACAAGGGCTTGGTGATCGATATCTACGTTCGGGTGTCCCTGGTCGGCATCGAGATCCTGACGATAGACGCACGCATTGTCATCGCCAGCGTCGACACCTACCTGCGTTTCGCCGAGGCCGTGAACCGGCTTGATCTGACAGGGACAGTAACGCAGTTCAATGAGTTGCTGGAGTGACATCGCACAAGGGATTCAAGCGCAAGACCGAACCGCGCTCGAGCAGTACTAAAGGGCTGGCTATGGAGCTTGCCGCGATGCGTCCGCAGTGTGCTCATCAGTTGGCCCACCAGGCACCCTATTGCCGGGTCTTCGGAATTGACGGTGGTCTGACTGCGTCTGGGTGTGGTGTGTTGATCGCGTAGAAGAGGTGTCGGGGCCTTCAGGATCAGAGGCGACCAAGCTCCTGTTCCGCGAAGGGCCCGACGGTGACCCACTCTATGTGTGGCTCGGTTTCGCGCTGGTGCGGCCGAGCCGATGCGATCTTTGAGGCGGCGGTCGCGACCGCGGTGGTGGCAGTTCGCGATGGCGGCCAACGTACGCTGCCCGGGGGCCTCCTCTTGGTCATATCGAGCGCGTACTTCGCGATCGCCGGAGTACACATCTACTGGCCGCGCGGAGTCCTCACAATGCTGGCGATGGCCCTCGCCTTCGGATGGGTGGCCTTGAAAGTGCCACCGTCCGGATTGGTTCGACAGCCGACCGCCAGGGGGAGAGTCGCCGATAAGGGCATCGCAGAATGACAGACCGGCGGTAGCTTGCACCGTTTGGCTGCCTTCGACAGTCATGACAGGTTCGATGTCTGTGCACTAGTGTTGCGGTTTGCCCGCGCCGGCTGTGTACCGCGCCGTCCCTGGGGATATGAAACATTTACAGCTCCCATCCCCGAGGGATATGAACCGGCTGGCGTGGGTCGGGGCGTTGAGCCCTAGCTAAATCGAGCGCCTATTCGATACTCTGGGTGTTGCCTGCTCGCAGGTGATGACAGAGCCCTGGGGACTTCTGTCCGGGGGCTCCTCTCGTGTGCAGCTATGCCGCGCTTCCTAGACCCGTTGAGCTGCAGTGAGTCCAATCGCCAGGAGCCGATCATGAAATTAGCAACCTTGGGTGCACTCGGCGTTTCACTGGTTTTTATTGGCTCGCTGCGAAGCCCGCCCCAGACGACTGGGGCGGACGTCATGAAACCACATAGCTTGTTCATCAGCCTTGTCGCCACGCTGGTGTGCGTAGGCTGCACAAGCAGCGTGATCGCTCCGTCCGCGGCTAATTCATCAGGGCCGTTGGCACTGGAAAGCCCGCCAGCCAGTTCCGCGGCAGCCAAGCTCTCCGCAGTCGTAGAGCCAGTCAACCTCAATCCGGCTACCTACGGCAGAGGAGCGATGGGCCCTTTGAAACCGAGCGCATGAGCCGACCGCATTGAGACCGTACCCGGCTTTGGCTACCAGCTGCGAACCCAGGATGCCGGATGAGCCGGCTGCCCCTCCGTTGGAAGCTTGCGCTGGCCTTCGCGCTCGCGCTGACCATAGTGGGTCTCCGGTCTCGCACTGCGTCCTGTCGAAGAGCTGCGTCAACGGGCGGCGGCGATCAGGAGAGATGATCTTGCAGATGCGAAGCCGGCGCACTGCCAGTGTCTGGGGTCAAGGACGAAATCGGTCGCCTTGGCCGCACTCTGAGCGACATGCCCGACCGAATTGCGTTGGCACAGGCCGCGCAACGTGACGCCTTGGATCAGCAGCCGCGGTTCCTATCCGATTGCCAGCCACCAGCTGCGTACGCCGCTTGCCATCATCAAAGCTGAGGTCGAGCTGGCTCAGTGGGGAACAACCAAGGATGATGATCTTCGGGCAACGATGAGCTCGATCGGCGAGGAGAGATCGGCTGAACACGCTTACCGAGCAGCTCTTGGTGTTGCGGCAGCGGATGAGCACCGGCTGAGTGTCAATTTTGAGCCCGTCAAGATTGGTGATCTGCATGACGTCGCCGACCGCGGTCGGGGCCGGGCTCAGTTACAAGGCCGAATGATCACCGTCGAGTTCGATGGGGCGATGATCTCAGCAGACCGGCAGCGACTGGAGTACGCAGTGGGAAACATTGGACACGCGCTCACCCATGGAGCCGGAGACCTGAAGCTGATGAGCACGGGTGATGGTGATGTAGTCGAGCTGCATGTTCGTGATCATGGATCTGGTTCTCCGACAGCTACCTGACCCATCCCTTCGTCCGCGTCGCGCCAACGGCAAGCACCCGGACGTGGCATCGGTGTAGGGCGGGTGATCGTGCGGGCAATCACTGAGGCCCACGGCGGCCTGGTGAGCCTCGCTAACGACGCTGGGGCGTCGGCGACCCTGTCATTGCCTGTTGACCCAACGCGACGGGTTGCCGCACCTCCCGCCGGCCGGAGCGCGCCAGCAGAGGCCACTTCTGAAGAACGGCAGTGGTCTGTGAGCTGAAGCCCTGACCAGCGGAGAAGCGGATCAGGATAGTCACTGACCCGGTGCTCAGATAAGTGACTGCCATGCGTTGGAACGGCTTGTTCTTATTGCGTGACACCATGTTTCCGGAGGCGGCCGCCAGATCGTGGGATTCTCCGCCGAGATCGGCGATGAACCGGCAGCCGCGGCTCAGATTGCGGCTCAATGTGTCGGTCTCCACTAGGGCGGCAGGGTCGTCGGTGGTGACGCATCCTGTCGCCGACGCGGCCAGCGTTGTGAACCGATCAGGAAACCGCTGGCCGAAGTGGATGTCGGACCAGCCGCTTGCGTACAGAAGCAGTGCGGCTGCTACGGCGATCGCGACAGCGATCCGTGCCGGCGTGGCTCTGACGAGAGTGATCAGGCGCCCCATCGCGGCGCCGATTGCGAGGGCAATGGGGCCGGCGGTGTAGCCGGCGTAGTGCGGAAACCAGGTTGGCGTCACAAGCAGGAACACACCTTGCCCCAGCAGCAGGAGCACCGGAAGGCGCGCCCCGCGATAGGTCCAGGCAAGGCCCGCGCAGCAAAGCAGCGCAATCACTGCCGTTACGGTTATGGACACATGCGGCCGACCGACGATGCGGAGTCCGACGATCTCGTCGAGCCGCCCCAGCAGTGTGACGCCCCTGTTGGCGTGACGGACGATCTGGTCTCTAACCAGCTGATGCCACATTGCGGTAGGAGCCGCGGCGAAGAACGGCAGGCAAATCAATCCGGCCATAGCGCCGCAACCGATCGCGACCTGCAATGCGGCGCGGAACCGGCGGATGAGCAACAACCAGCCGAGGACGATAACGACGGTGACAACGCCCCAGATATTCATCGCGACCGTTAGCCCCAGCACCGCTCCTGCCCCAAATGCCCTGG
>JBJMIR010000078.1:0-88970 GCA_045806785.1 Propionibacteriaceae bacterium
AGGGGTGTAGCCTGAACGCCGTAGCTACAACGGTACGCTCATGCTTATGCTGGAAAGGGATGACCTGCCTATACCCGACAAGGAAGGAGACGTACTCGCAGAACGCTAGACCCGATGCGCTGACACCAGCAACAGTCGCCACTCCCTCAACCCTGGAGGATCCCATGGGCATGATCACGACGCCAGACGGCACCCAGATCTACTACAAGGACTGGGGAGAAGGCCCGGTCGTAACGTTCTCGCACGGCTGGCCGCTGAACGCCGACGCTTGGGACGGCCAGTTGCTGTTCCTCGCGCAGAACGGCTTCCGCGTGGTTGCGCACGACCGTCGCGGCCATGGCCGGTCGAGTCAGGCCTCTTCCGGAAACGACATGAACGGCTATGCCGACGATCTTGCAGCCGTCATCGAGGCGCTCGATCTCAAGGACGCCACGCTGGTGGGCCACTCCACCGGCGGCGGAGAGGTGGCCCGTTACATTGGCCGCCACGGCACATCCCGAGTGGCCAAGGCGGTCCTCGTCTCCGCGGTACCGCCGCTGATGCTAAAGACGGAAGCCAATCCGGAGGGCCTGCCGCTAGAGGTCTTCGATGGCCTGCGCGCAGGCCTCACCAAGGACCGCTCCCAGTTCTACAAGGACCTGGCGATCCAGTTCTACGGCGCGAACAGGCCAGGCGCCGAGCTCTCGCAGGCGGTGCTGGATCAGTTCTGGCTCTGGAGCATGCAGGCCGGACTCAAGAATGCCTACGAAAGCATCAAGGCCTTCTCCGAGACCGATTTCACTGAGGACCTCAAGAAGATCGACGTCCCGACCCTGGTCCTGCATGGTGAGGACGACCAGATCGTTCCGGTCAAGGACTCGGCGCATAAGTCCGCCAGGCTCATCAAGGGCGCGAAGGAAATCTACTATCCAGGCGCGCCGCATGGCCTGGCCGACACGCACAAGGACCAGCTCAACGCCGATCTGTTGGAATTCCTCAGAGAGTGAGATGCAACTAGCCCCGGCTGGGTGAGACATCGACGTTAGGAGGGCCCCAGGCCATCTTCAGATGTGGAGGGTAGATGAACGGGGAAGAGCGCCGACGGATAGCCCTTGGATCCTACGCGGCCATGCCGGAGGACAGGCGAAAGCAGTTTAGGGAGCGTACCCGGGAGGCTGCCCAGGAGTTGTGCGTGGATCAGGGCCTCGAGCTAACACCTGAGCTTGTTTTTCGCGTGAGGCTATCCGTGCTGGAGAGCGTCGCGCAGGATGTAGGGGCCGTCGCCTCTGAGCACCTAGCCGCCGAGGAGACGGAGCGTATCGTCGCTGAGTTACGGGCCGGTACAGCCTGATGAACTTGTAGCCATTGCCAACTTGCACCTGAGGCGGGCGTACGAGCCGCGCATCGTCCGCTGTAAGAGGTAGACTACCAAGAGGGCCGAGGTCCTACGGGACCCCGGCTTTTTCGTGTGCAGGACGTTTTCTCTATCGGAAGATGGAGAATACAACGGATGTGCGGCCCTCCCACGCGGCGTAGGATGGTCGCGGCTTCAGGACCGGCTTGAAGTCCCTCCACTCATGCCCCTCCCACGACCACGTGAACAGGTTGTTCAGTTGGCGGCTCGTGACGGGAGCATCCACCAGGCATTGCAGATCTTCCATGTAGTTAGCGTACCCTCCAGATGCGTCTCTAGCTCTATTCACCCAACCTCCTAGAGAGAGACAGTCTGGAAACTCCAAACGGGCTCCATTTGTGGCCTCGTGAGCGTGCGCGACGGGGTGAGAGACGCCCTTTTCGACGCCTTGCGCCATACTGACAAGCGCGCGCTCCGACCCGCCCAGCTACTTTCCAGACAGTCTTTAGAAGGGAAATTCTGCGAACTTCGCTAAGTGCGATGCGAGCTCTAGACTGTGCTCCCTTTCGGGAGTATGCTGCAAACGTCACACGACGAGAGGACGCCGCGTGAAGGCGCAGGACAGCTGCCCGTCCTCCTTCTAGACCAGGGTCAGTACCCTACCAGAACCTCCTGCCGCCGGGCAGTTAGGAGGGCCTCAATGACCACCGAGAACACCCCCGACACAGCCGCCCCCGACACCATCGTCCTGATCCACGGACTCTGGGTAACCCCACGCAGCTGGGAGAAGTGGGTCGAGCACTATGAGGATCGCGGCTACCGCGTGCTCGCCCCTGCCTACCCGGGTTTTGAGGTCGAGGTCGAAGCGCTCAACGAGGATCCCTCCCCGATTGAGGCTTTGACTATCCCTGAGGTCGTAGAACACCTTGAGAACATCGTAGGCGAGCTAGAGAACCCGCCGATCATAATGGGCCACTCGGCTGGCGGCCTGTTTACCCAGATCCTGCTCGACCACGGCTACGGGGCGGCTGGTGTGGCTATAGACTCCGCGCCGGCAGAGGGCGTCAGGGTAACCCCGGTCTCACAGATAAGATCCCTCTTCCCGATTCTGAGGAACCCCGCCAACCGCCACAGGGCGGTGGGCTTCACGAAAGAGCAGTTCCACTACGTCTTCACCAACACCCTAAGCCGGGAGGAGTCGGACAAGGTCTACGAGCGCTACCACATCCCAGCGCCGGGCAGCTTCGTGTGGGCCGGGCCCCTGGCCAACTTCACGCCCGGTCACCAGGATGTCTACGTCAACTTCAAGAACGAAAACCGGGCACCGTTGCTGTTCATAGCGGGCGGAGAAGACAACCTCATGCCTCCAGCGGTCAACCAATCGAACGCCAAGCACT
The DNA here is from genome assembly GCA_045806785.1 of Propionibacteriaceae bacterium. Classification (GTDB taxonomy): domain Bacteria; phylum Actinomycetota; class Actinomycetes; order Propionibacteriales; family Propionibacteriaceae; genus Microlunatus. The sequence continues at coordinate 2,731 of JBJMIR010000078.1, forward strand.
ACCGCCATACCAACACGGTCACTGACTACAAGGAGTTCCCTGGACGCTCGCACTACACCGTGGGGCAGGACGGGTGGGAGAAGGTAGCAGACTACGCCCTTGAGTGGGCAATAGAGCACGCGACGCGCCCAGCGGCTTGAGCGTAGCGGCGAAGCGCGAGGCCGAGATCAAAGAGGTCGGGCTCTCGAACACGCGACCGCACCCGGTTGGCTGACGTCACCGAAACAGTAGAGATTAGATCGGCCCGCCTTTCCAACCGATTGCAGGTACCTACGGGATCCCGATGCCGGATCTGATTGGGCGACACCCCGAACTCGGATGCCACCTCGCTCATCGGAACGTCGGCGACGTTCCATTGATGAGCTGCGCGAGGCAGCTGGTGTGGCCATGGTGGAAAGCTTCTGGATGCACACCGTCGAATCGGCGAAGTACCTCGCAACCATAGATCACCCGACCCTGAGGTTTGCTGCAGATAATAAGTTGTGCCTAAACTGTGCCCAAAGGCCCGGCGAGAAATAAATGACCTAGTCAGAGTGGGCCCCGTGGGACTCGAACCCACAACCTACGGATTAAAAGTCCGCAGCTCTGCCAATTGAGCTAGAGGCCCTCGCAACGTCGCTATTGGCGTCACGCCTCAGACAGTCTGTCAGATGGTGCAACCCAAAATCTGCTCAGCCGGTTGACCAGACTGCTCAAGGCGTAGCACTCCCACTGCGTCATGCTGCGTAGCACAAATTGCGTCCGGCGGGTGACGATTCCCTGCGAAGACTCAGGTAAGCGTAGAGGCATGGCTCTGCAATATGACTTCACGGATCGGGTGGCATTGGTCACGGGCGGCAGCCAAGGCATCGGTGCAGCTATCGCGGCCGCATTCGTCCAGGCAGGCGCTGCCGTAGCGATCACTGCCCGCGGCAACGACAAGCTGCAGCAGACTGCGGTCGAGCTGCGCAAGGGTGGCGGCCGCGTGCTCGCGATGCCTGCCGACGTCACGGATGAGGACGCCGTACGAGCGCTGGTCGAGCAATGCGCTAGCGAGTTTGGTCGGCTTGACTTCGCCGTCAACAACGCCACGGGTGGCCCAATGCCGGCACCGTTGGCCGATATCCCGTCGGACGGCTTCTCGCTGGGCATCCGGACCAACATCAACGGAACGTTCTACGGCATGAAGCACGAGATCCCAGCGATGCTTGCCTCCGGTGGCGGAGTGATCATCAACATGGCATCGGTTGCCGGCGTCGGCGCCATGAGCAACCTTTCGGCGTACGTATCGGGCAAGGCCGGGATCATCGGAATGAGCAGATCGGCGGCGTTGGATTACGCCGACCAAGGGATCCGCATCAATGTGATCGCGCCAGGCCCGATCCTTACCGATGATCTTCGACGCGCTGGCGCCCGGGCCCAGCAACTTGCGGCCGAAAGTACGCCTATAGGGCGGATTGGCAGTACGGCCGACGTAGCGGCGTGTGCCCTGTGGCTGTGTTCTGAGGACGCCTCGTTCATTACCGGCGCCACAATTCCGGTTGATGGTGGTCAGACGGCCGGCACGAAGCTTCGCCAAACCTACCGTTCTGGTCAGCCGATGGAATAGATCGCGGTGCAGACTCTGGGTCTGCTTGGCTGGGCGGGTGACTGCGCCCATGATCATCGCCTTCATCGGTTTGTGCCTGGTGCTAGCCATGACGCCAGGGCCGGACACCTTCCTCGTGTTGCGCTTCAGCCTTCAGGGCAGTCGAGCCGGCCTGGCCGCCGCTGCAGGCTCAGCGCTGGGTTCCATGGTTTGGGCGTTCGCGATCGCAGCCGGGCTGGCCTCGCTGCTCGAGGAGTCCGCCACCGCGTACCGGATCGTCAAGATCGTGGGCGGGCTCTATTTGATCTATCTCGGTCTTCGCGTGCTGCTCCGCAGAAGGCGGGCGGTGGCATCCGATCTCTCGGAGCGGCCTAAGCGCGGGCATCCGGTCGTCGCCGCGTTTGGATCCGGAGTGCTCTCCTGCGCGCTGAATCCCAAGGTAGGCCTGTTCTTCCTGGCGATCGTGCCGCAGTTCGTCGCGCCACACTCAGCTGTCTTCAGTGCGTTCTTGACGCTCGGCGCGATCGATACCGCCGTCGCCTTCGTCTGGCTCGTCGTTATTGCAACCATCGCGGCACGCGCCGTGGTCTGGCTCCGGCGCCCTCGCGTCACGGCCGTGCTCAATCGGGTTACCGCCGGAGTGCTCACCGCCTTCGGACTCGCGACGGTTGCCAGCGCGGAATAAGCGCGACTCGCTAAGGTCGCACCAAACTCAACCGAAGGAGCGAGGCCATGAATGGTCATGTGTACGGACTGTCTGAAATCGTTGGCACCTCGACTCAGGGAGTCGACGACGCAATCCGCGTTGCGGTGCAACGGGCAGCTCGTACGCTGCGCAGTCTCGACTGGTTCGAGGTGAGTGACATCCGCGGACACCTTTCCGATGGTCAGATCGAGCACTTCCAGGTCACGCTCAAGATCGGGTTCCGGATGGAGGATCCGGAGCAGACTCCGAACGCCTGACGTTCCCGCGGGAACGTGTTGCCGCCGCCTACCCGCCAGCCAGTTCGACCAAGGCAGGCACCACATCGGCAGGGGCAGGCATGGAGGCGATCTCATCCCGGACCCGAGAAGCGGCCTGACGTTCCGGGCAGTCGCCGAGCATCGCCTGCACGGCTTGCCCAATCGCTCCCGGCTGCTGCTCATCGTTGATCAGAGCGCGTCCAGCGTCCGCGGCGTTCAAGATCTCTGCGTTGAGGAATTGATCAGCTCCTTGTGGGAGTAGCAGCTGCGGCAGCCCAACCTCGAGCGCCCCCAGCACTGTTCCGGTGCCGCCATGGTGCACGATCAGATCGACCAACGGCAGCACCGCGGACTGAGCCACGAAGCGTTCCACGTGCACATTGTCCGGAAGTTCGCCGAGGGCGGCCGGCTCACCGTCTGGGCCTACAGCGACCAGGAGGTCGACGTCAAGCGGGGCGATCTCAGTGATCGCACGGCTGAGAACATCGACGGCGCCGAAGGAGACGGTGCCCAACGTGAGGTAGACCCGCGGTCGGGTACGCGTCGCCTTGAGCCACGCGGGCACATTTGCGCTGGATTCGTTGTAGGCGACCGATCTGATCGGAATCATCTGAACCGCTGTCCCGTCGGTTCGCCCTAGACTCGGCGGCGCCGGATTGATCAACGCTTTCGCCAGTAGGCCGTCTTCTTGAGGCGGCGTACGGTCACGCTGCAGCCACGTGTCGCGCCGGTAGACCACTGTCATGGGATGCAGCGCGCTGTAGACGGTGGTTGTCAACGCAATGGCGTACGCGGCGGCCGGAAACCCGAGCACAGTTGTGGCGACACCAGCGCCGGTGTTCATACCCTCGTAGATCACAAGATCAGGATGGATCCGCTGACATTGTTCGATCATGGTCGGGGCCACCTTCTCGGCCGTGACGTCGCCGAACATTGCCATGCTGAACTGGCCGCCAGTGAGATCAGGATGGCGTCGCCTGGTCTCCTGGATTGCCCACTCCAGCTGCAGATCCGGCGGGTATCCCGGAACGGTCGGTAGTGCTAAGCGTCCCAGGAACGGTGGTCCGATCGCGATCACAGTCTCGTGGCCAGCCGCCGCGCAAGCGAGCGCCAGCGGCATCATCGGATACAGGTGCCCGTACGCGCCGAGCGAGGCGAACATGATCTTCACGTCGCCATGCTCTCAGACACTCATGTGCCAGTGCGCAGCGCGAGCAGCTTCCCGGCGTACATTTCCAAATCCAAGTTGTTGATCTTGCGCACAGTCTCGGTGGCATCCGGCGGCCAGCGTTCCATGCCATGACAGGCGCCCGCGATGGCACCGGTCATAGCAGCAATGGTGTCGCTGTCGCCGCCCAGTGATGCGGCAGTAAGGCAGGCCTGCCACGGGTCATCGGGATGCAGCGCAAGGACCGCGAACGCGGCAGGCACCGATTCCTGTGTTGCAATGCTGGCACCGACCAGCTCCTCCACGTCGCGCACTGAACGATCATGATCACTAGTGTCGATCAGGCCCACTGCCCATGCGATCCGGCGGGGGAGTGCCGCGCCGGCCACCCACTCCCCCCGCTGCTGGCCCAGCTCTGCGGCCTTGATCGCGACCGTGGTGGCCTCCGCGAGCGATGCCCCACCGATTCCCCCGCTCACCGCCGCCGCTACTGCTGCCGCGCCAGCAATCGCCACATTCGTGTAGTGGGTCACCCGTGATGCTTCGACGACAAGATCAACAAGCCCGCCAAGATCATCTGGGACCGCGACTATGCCAACCGGGGTTACCCGCATCGCCGCGCCATTGGTGGCTGCGGACCGTCCGAACACATCTAGAGGCCCGTCAGCCACCAACGCCGTCACGGCCGCACTAGTCGATGGGCCTAACAGATCCAACGATCCTCGTTCCCGCGCCCGCTCGGCCCAGGCCAGCAGCCGGCGGGCGAGGTCTTCACTGTCGACATGGCCGCCTTCCGCCAGCAGGGCATCGGCCAGCAGCAGCGCCTGCTCAGTGTCGTTGGTGATCGACCCTGCTGGGAGCCCGGCAGCGATCCGGTGATCGGGAGGTGCTTCCCGGAAACCGTCGATCGTCCCGAAGTGGGTTGCGACTTGATCACGCGACAGCAGCTGGGTCGGCATGCCGAGCGCATCACCGATCGCCAGGCCGTACAAGGCGCCGAGTGCCCGCTCCTCGGCCGAGCTCATTTGGCTAGTGACGCGAGGACGGAGTCAACGTCTGCCACGTCGATCATGGGGCTGTAGAGCGCCATGGCGTCGAGGGCCCGCTGGTGGTCGGTTCCTGTGACACCAGCGCAGGCGTCAGCCACGACGGTGACGTGGACGCCGTCGTCGCATGCCGGTAGTGCCGTCGAAATCACGCAGCAGTCAGTGGTGACGCCGGCAAGCACGATCTCCTGAGGGTGGCCAAGCAGTCGATCAGTTTCAGCGTCCCACTTGCTGAAGGTCGTCCGGTCCACGGTGATCGCCGGAACCGATACAAACTCATCGCTCAGCTCATACAGCGGCGCGTTCACCGGATCGAGAGCAAACGGCCACTTCTCGTAGTAGGTGATCCAGACACCAGTCGGTGGGTCTGGAGCTAAGAAGCGCGTAAAGCAAACCCGAGACTGAAAGCTGCCCAGCAGACGTTGAATGCCAGCAGAGGCTGATTCATATCCCGGAGTTGCCCATTCACTGCTCGGCTCACCGAAGATCCGCTGCATATCGATGATCATCAGCCAGGGCTCAGTAGCCTGCCTGGCCGGTGGTTGGATGTTCTCATTCATTCGATGCTTGCCGCCTCCAGATCGGCCGGAGATAGTGGTCGGTCTTCTTGTGCCCGTACAGCACGGCGGCCAAACACCACAATGCCAAGAAAGCCGATGAGCAATGCAGCGAGCACTCCCAGGTTCGCGTACGCCCACGAACCTTCCCGACCGCCCAAGCCGAAGGGCCCAAGCAGATATCCCTGCCAGGCCAGCCAGCCGGCAAAGGTGTTGGTGACCAGGCCCCAGCCGACGATGGCGCCGATCACCATTAGCAGCAGAGATAGCAGGCGGACGCTGCCGTAGCGGCCCTGCGGGTCGAGGAGCTCTGAGCCGGCGTACGGCTTGCGGCGCAGCGCGAAGTCGCCGAGGAAGATTCCACACCAGGCTGCGATCAGCACACCCAGCGTGATCAAGAAGCCCTGGAACGGGCCGATGAAGTTGTCCGCGATGAACACCAGGTAGATGGAGCCGGCGATCATCAAGACACCATCGATTGCTGCCGCGACGAATCGGGGCACTGGCAGACCGGCACTGAGGAGGGCCAACCCTGAGGAGTAGATGTCGAGGACGGCACCACCGACCAGGCCGAGCACTGCGACCAGTGCAAACGGGATCAGGAACCAGGTAGGCAGCAGCGTGGTCAGCGCGCCAATGGGGTCGGTGGCAATGGCCTCGCTCAACTCCTGTGATGATCCGGCCAGCATCAGACCGATGATCAACAGCAACACTGGACCAAGCGAGGCACCGAAGGTGGTCCAGCCAACGACGCCGGTGCTGGATGCGTGCCGCGGCAAGTAGCGGGAATAGTCGCCTGCGGCGTTGACCCAGCCGAGCCCAAAGCCGGTCAGCATGAAGACGAAGGCACCGATCAATTGCGGAATGGGCCCTCCAGGTATCGCGGCGAGCGTGTCGAAGTTGATGTTGGAGGCGACAAGGATCACATAGATCACGGTCAGCACTGCGGTGATCACAGTGATCCACATCTGCAGCTTCATGATGAACTCGAAACCGAGAACGCCGCCGATCATGATCAGGAAAGCCACCAGGACAAGCGCTGTCACCTTGGTGGGAAAGCCGCTGTGCCAGCCCAGTCTGGTGAAGACCGTCGCTGTGGCCAGTACCGCCAGTGAGGCCAGCACTGTCTCCCAGCCAACCAACAACAACCAGGAGATCGCAGAGGGAACTCGGTTGCCCTGGACGCCGAAGGCGGCGCGACTCAAGGTCATAGTCGGCGCATGTCCGCGCTTGCCGGAGAGGGAGACGAGGCCGCAAAACAAGAACGAGATGACAATGCCGATGACTCCCACAATGACTGCCTGCGGGAAGGAGATGCCGAAGCCGAGGAGGAAGGCTCCATAGCTGATGCCGAGAACCGAGATATTGGCAGCGAACCACGGCCAGAACAGCTCAGGTGGCCTGCCCCGGTGTTCTTCGACGCTGATGGAATTGATGCCGTTCTGCTCGACTTCCAGCGCTCGCGGAGCTGCAGTCGGCGTACCAACCGGTGATTCATCGGCTCTGGTCATGGTTGGACCTCTCAGAATGGACCCGCTCTCACAAGTGTGGGCAAGGTGCATTTCTTGATCGATTCAGAAACGCAACTCGCCCACACTTGTTGTTCAGTGTCGAGCGGGGTGCGCTAGGAGCTTAGCTGCTCAGCGATATCGGCCGGCCCTCAGCATCGGAGAGATCATCAGAGGCCATCTCGAGCAGCCGGTCTGCCAACCGCCGCAATGCCCGAGCTACTGCCACCTCATCGCCAATCTTGGGCATGTCCGGATCGGCTGGGCGGCGGCGGGCCTCTCCGCGTACATCAAGCGGACCCGGTACGTCGCTGCGCAATACGGCGTTGGCGGCTGTGGCGTTCTCGTCCTCGTAGAGGTAGATGTCGACACTCCACTTTTTGGTGGGTTCTGGACGGGACTCGGCCTCCGCCGCAGGTTGACCGTCATCGCCCCCCGCATCTTGGGAGACATGCTCGACATGGGCGTCGGGGCCGGGGAAGAACAGGCTCTCGTTGCCATCTGACCATCGCACCAGGTACGGGCCGGCGCCGCCGTCCCCGACCTGCAAGATTTCGCCGTCTCGGATCGGCCGGTGCAGCGTGCCCGAGGCCACCACGATCCGATCGCCGACCTCCGCCTTCATTGTGTCCTCCTGAGTGTGTCGCGAGATCGCTTGATCCGCGCAGCGGCCACCACCACGTGCAGTTGTCAGCCGTTGTCAGCCGCAGTGCGGATGCAGTTTTGGTAACTCCCAGCATGACCCAAACCTGCTACCGGTGGACAGGGGTGTCGTGCAGGGTCTTTGATCAGTCACATGTCATCTGTTGATCAGGACGTACAGGGTTCGGTGGCCGCTGGATTCGAGCCACTCGGTGAGGCATTCGCGCAAGCGCTTGCAGCCTCTCATGGGCACGGTGGCGCACTTCACGTTCGCCTTGACGGCAAAGTCGTCGTCGATCTTTGGGGCGGTAACGCCTCGAACGATCAACCCTGGCAGAACGACACGCCAACCTTGATCTTCTCGTGTACCAAAGGATTGGTCTCGATTCTGGCCGGTGAGCTCGTGCGGGAGGGCCAGCTCGACTTGGATGCGCCGGTGAGCACGTATTGGCCAGAATTCGATCAGCACGGCAAGGGCTCGATGCCTGTGCGGTGGTTGATGTCACATCGGGCGGGCCTGCCTGCTGTCCGGAAAGACCTCGAGCTGGCCGATGTCGTGAACTGGGGACGAATCATCGATGTGCTGGCGAAGGAAGAGCCCCTGTTGCCGCCGGGAGAGACCTATCAGTACCACGCGCTGACCTTTGGGTGGCTGGCTGGAGAGATCATCCGTCGCATCACCGGAAAGGACGTGCCCGAGTTCTTCGTGGAGCGGATCGTCAAGCCGCTCGGCGTTGCGGCTTGGATCGGGATGCCGGAAGCGGAGCTTTCTCGCGTTGCTGAGCTCTATTCGGCGACGCCGCCACCTGATGCGCTTCCTCTGCCACCCGGCGTGGACCCCGAACTTGCCGACCTCAATGAGAGGGCGATGACGCTGGGATCGGCCTTTCCCGCCGACTTCGCCGAGGAGAACGCTGGGTTCAACAGTGACGAGGTACGTCAGGCGGTGATTCCCGGTGCCGGTGGCATTGCCACCGCAGCTGCGCTTGCCACCATCTGGAGCGCCACGGTATCCAATGCGGAAGAGATTCGGCTGCTGAACGATGAAGTGATCGCCGATATGTCGCGCGAGCAGAGCTCTGGGCAGCCGGCAGTCCCACTTCCCGGCCCGTGGCAACGCTGGGGTACCGGATTCATGCTGTCCTCAGAGGCCCGGCCCTTCCTGAGCAATGCCTCATTCGGCCACGACGGAGCCGGCGGCCAGGTGTCATTTGCCGACCCTGAGTACAAGGTTGGGTTCGCCTACCTCACCAACGACTTGCAACGCACCGGCGACAAGCGTGGTGTGGTGCTGGTGGAGGTGCTTCGCGACGTGCTTGGAGTGCGTGGGTAGAACCAGCGCCGCAAACTATTTGGCCACTGGGGCAGGTGCCGCCCGAACGAGGCTGGCGAGCAATCTTGACGCCGCGGTGTCAAACCGCCTCAGGTCGCGGAGCTGCACGAGCCGCTTGATGGCGACAGATGATGGCTGGGCCGTGTCACTGATTCCAGATCCGGGCTGTTACATGTAACATGGAAACATGGCGGTACGAGACCGAGTTGGTGCGCATCGTCGGCGGATGCGTGAGCGTGGATACCGGCTGTTGCAGATCTGGGTACCCGACGTCCGCAGTGATCGGTTCGCTACTGAGGCGCATCGGCAATCTAAGGCGGTCGCTTCGGCTGATCTTCGCAGCGACGATCAGTCATTCATCGAGGCCGTCTCGGCGCCGTGGGATGAATGAAGCGGGGTGAACTATGGACCGTGGCGGGCGGGGTCTACGCCACGAAGCCGAGACCGGCCCTGATCATCCAAGACGACCGGTATGACAGCACGGCCTCTATCACCGTGCTTCCGCTGACGACGACACCTGTAGACGCGCCTTTGCTGCGACTGCTGGTGCAGCCATCGGCGACTACCGGCGTACTGGAAACCAGTTATGTGATGATCGACAAGCTCACGACAGTCAGGCGAAGCAATATTCAAGGGCGCATCGGACGACTTCCGGCGGCCCAGCTGCTTGAGGTCGAGCGCGCATTGCTCGCGCTTCTCGGCCTAGCTGACTAACCCGGGGGACTTTCGCCTCTGCTCATCCACCCTTTACGTCGCCAGAGTTGATGAAGACGCCGATGGGCCTGATTATCCGACAGCCCCGCGGCTGCAGCATGTTAGTCAGCAAAGGGATGATGATGAGCGCATCAACCGTTTCGCCTCATAGCGATCGCCGCCTGGCGGTTCAGCCGATCGATCGAGGCGAGCCGCAGCGCATTGTGGTTGGGCTCGACGACACGCCAACGGCTCGTGCAGCCCTACGGTGGGCGGCGCGGCAGGCGCGCCTCACCGCAGCGACCGTACGCGCCGTGCACGTGATCGACTGGCCGATCGGCATCGAGGCCTTTGGATCGGTTGAGGTCGAGGAGGAGGGCCGGCTTCCGGAGGAGAAGGTAAGCGCGCCGTACCGGAGAGGCATCCGAAGCGTCTTTGAAGAGGCATCACCGGAGCCGGACTGGCAGTTGCTGTTTGCCGAGGGCGATACCGGGCCTGTGCTCGTGGCAGAAGCGGCCGGTGCCGATCTTCTGGTCATTGGAGCGCGTACGAATCCGGACTGGACTGGCGATGTCTCTGGTCCGATAGCGCACTACTGCCTGAGCCGGACGACGTGCCCAGTAGTCACCGTCCCGTTGGATGATCAACAGGGCTAGCAGCCCTTAGTGACTCCTCACTCGAGCGCGTACGACCGGCATGACCAAGCTCGCAAAGCTGGTTGTGGCACAGATGCTAACGGCGGTGGCGACAATTCCCAGCGGCAGCGCCGTCTGTTCCCCGGCGATGCCGACAAGTGGTGCGGCTATCGCTCCGAATACGAACTGGCTGAGTCCTTGAAGGGAGGACGCGGTGCCGGCTAGATCCGGATAGTCCGCCATTGCTAGTGCGTTCGCTGTCGGAAAGATCAGGCCGACTGCGCACACCATGACGAGAAGGGCACCGATCAGTACGCCCATCGGCAGTCCGCTGATCACCGTAACGAGCAGAGAAACGGCGCCGAACAGATTGATGATCAAGCCAAGACCCAGTACGCGGGTCAGGGGCCAGACCAAGGCAATTCGCGCTCCGCCCTGAGCTGCCGCCACTAGGCCGAGGGAGATACCTCCGAAGACGAACGAGAAGCCCTGCGGAGACATGCCGTAGATCCGTTGCAGGACGAAGGTCGAGCCAGCGATGTAGGCGAACATGGTGGCGCCGGCAAGACCGGAGGAGAGGGCGCAGCCAACGAAGAAACGATCATGGAGCAGCCTGTTGTAACCCTGCAAAGTGCGGCGAAAGCCGCCGATCACTCGTCGTTCCGGCGGCAGCGTCTCCTTAAGACCGAACCATCCGGCCAGGAGCAGCGCCGCACCGAACCCAGCCAGTACGACGAAGATGCCACGCCAACTCATGATCCGGCTGAGCTGGCCGCCAAGTATCGGGGCGAGCACCGGTGCCAGCCCGGCAACCAGGAGCAGCCGGGAGAAGAAGATCATCAGCGCTGATCCGGAATACAGATCGCGCGCAATTGCGCGGGAGATCACTATTCCGGCCGCTCCAGCCAAGCCCTGGATGAGTCGGAGCACGATCAGGACTGTCACAGAAGGCGCCACTGCGCAGGCCACCGAAGCCAGCAGATAAGCCACCAAGCCGATGATCAGCGGGCGCTTGCGGCCCAGCCGATCCGACAGCGGACCTGCCACGAGCTGGCCGACGGCAAGGCCTAGCAGGCAGGCGGTGATAGAGAGCTGTGCGGCGGAGGCTGAGGCATTGAGGTCGTCGGCCAGCTGCGGCAACGCAGGGAGATAGAGGTCGAGTGAGAGAGGCCCGAACATAGTGAGCCCGCCGAGCACCACGACCGTGCGAACCCCAGGTCGAGCGGCATCGGCGGCGTGCATGCCGAAACCCTAGGGCTTGATCACAGCTCCGTATGCACAAGTGGTCGCGCACGACACGCGCCGCCGGGCTGATTTGGCGTTGCAATCGACCACTTTCTATGGGACATCAGCTGACTGTGGTTGTTCATCATCCAAGCTCTGCCGCGTGCCTGGCACCCCGATCCCGCAACCATGCCGATAGCTCGGGTTGCGTCGTCTCGTCAACCAGATCACGTGGTGTCTTGTCGTCCCATCCAACCCAGTTGATGTCCGCACCGCGCTCTAGCAAGTACTCAGCCGTACGCAGCTGACCACCGTGACACGCGCTCCAGAACGATTGAGTGATCACTTCGGGAGTCGGAGCAGGCCCCTGGGCGAAGACCGCCTCAACTCGGTCAAGCAACCCAAGTGCAGCGGCATCGCTGAGCCGGGTCTGTGCACCGCGTTCAACGAGCCTGCGAGCTGCTACCCAGTTGCCGAAGCCGCAAGCATCGGCGAGCGGAGTGCCACCACCAAGTACGGCGCCGGTCGCTTCAATATCGGCTCCGGCATCGAGCAGCGCATCCAGCATCGCGACATCGTCGCTGCTGGCCGCCCAGTGCAGTGGCGTTTCGGTGTGAGAGCTGAACCGGCTGTGCGCGTTCACGTCGGCACCGGCGCCCACCAGACGTTGCACGACCATTGGACCGTTGGGAAAGTGACCTGGCCAGTCCGTTGCCGCATGCAGCAACGTCCGATGGCGATCCCAGTCACCGATGCGAGCCGTGGCTAGCCAGGGGTCCTCGCTGAGTAGTCGGTCGAGCGCATCAAGATCACCGGCCTGTACGGCGGCCGTAGCTGCTAAAGCCAGCTGATCATCAGCTGCTACCAGCTGAACCGGATGATCTTGCTCTGACGGATTCGTCACGGCTGACAAGCTACTCCGGTCTCTGGGGGGAGCAGCGAGGCCAGGCATCATTGGAAGGACTATGAGGCTCATTCGTTCCTCTGCCGTCCTGACAGCAATCGTTTTGGCGACTGCAGGCTGCAGTGGTGGAGAAGCCTCGACATCAGGACCGTCCGAGCAGACAGCCTCGCCAGCTGCAGCGAGTTCGACAGTTACCGGCCGGCCGAGCCCTCAGCCGAACAGGGAGCCACCAGCCAGGCCGGTCGCAAAGGAGCAGCAAAGGCTCAACGAGCAACTGATTGCCGCATCGTGGAAAAACGATCTGCGCGGCGCCAGAGCGCTGATTGCGCGAGGAGCCGATGTCAACGCCAAGGACAACACCGTCCAGAGCGCCTATCTCATCTCAACGAGCGAGGGTTATCTCGAGCTCCTCAACCTGACGCTGAGGCACGGCGCAGATGTGGACTCCAAGGACTCCTTCAACGGCACTGGCCTCATCCGGGCCGCTGATCGCGGCCATGCCAACATCGCCGGTCGGCTGGTCCAGGCCGACATCAAGATCAACCACATCAACAACCTCGGTTGGACCGCCCTCCACGAGGCGATCATCCTCGGCGACGGATCAGGCCGGTACGTCGACACCGTGCGAGTGCTCGTCGCCGCCGGCGCCGATCTACGGCTGCCATCGCAACGTGACCAGATAACGCCGTTACAGCACGCAACATCCAAGGGTCACAACGACATTGCACAGGTGCTACGCGCTGCGCTCGAGGCGGACACGCCGTCCAAACGCGCCGATCGGCGGTTGCTGGCGGCTGCCGAACGCGGTGACGCCACTGCCGCAGCGCTTGCCATCCGGACCGGAGCGAATATTGAGGCCCGCGATGAACGGGGCCGTACGCCGCTGCTACTCGCCGTCACCGAGGACAAGCTCGCGGTAGCCCGCTTGCTGGTCTATCTGGGCGCAAATCCGGATGCGCTTGACGATCAACACGACACGGCATGGCTTGTTACCGGCGTGACGGGCAGCGTTGACATGGTGGACGTGCTGTTGCCTGCGGAGCCGGATTTGACCATCTGGAACCGATTTGGAGGGACGTCGCTCATCCCGGCAAGCGAGCGCGGTCATGTTACCTATGTGCGCCGCGTGGTACGCACTGACATCGACGTGAACCACGTCAACGATCTTGGCTGGACCGCGCTGTTGGAGGCTGTCATCCTCGGAGACGGGTCGAAGCGCTATCAGCAGATCGTGACCATCCTGCTTGACGCCGACGCCGACGCCAGCATCGCGGACCGCCAAGGCGTTACTGCGCTGCAACATGCTGAGCGGAAGGGCCAGCGCGAGGTGGCGCGGATACTCCGGAACGCCTAATTGATCTTGATTCCCGGGCAGGAGGGTTATCAATCAATGTCATACCCGCCGGCTACATACCACGGAAGTGGGGAGGTCAGCGCCCTACTGCGCATGCCGGCGACTTTCTCTTCGTGCCTGAAGGCGGCATACATGGCTTCCGGGGTGTGAATCCCGCGTCGATGCTGCTTCTCTTCGCCCCCGGAGCACCGCGCGAAGAGTACTTCGAAACGCTGGCGAAGGTCGCCGATCAACCGATGTCTGCCGAAGAGCGCGCCGCCTTCATGCAGCGGCATGACACCCATTGGCTATGACCGTCGGCCGTTGGCATCGGCAAGGACATCTGCCAGCGACATCGCCGGATGACCTGTCACCTCACTGACGTCCTCGCTGGTTCCGGCCAGCTCACCGACCGCAATCGCGGTATAGGTGCTGACCCAGGCGTCCACCTGCCACGGCGGCGCACCATAGACGGCGCGGGAGGCGTACGCCTCTTCGATGGTCTCGGGGATGTAAGAGACAGCCCGGCGAAAATGATCACTGAGGATGGTCGCGATCTCATACATTGTCAGCGCTTCCGGCCCGGTGAGATTGAGCGTTTGCCCGTCGTACGCGCCATCGCTGGTGAGGACGGCAGTCGCAACATCAGCGATGTCTGTTTGACCTACAACGGCCACCCGTCCATCACCCGCTGGGCCACGGATGTTCCCATCCGTGCCGATGAAGTGCGGCGTGAAGTCGGCGTAGATGTTGTCGCGCAAGATCGTGTACGCGACGCCGGCCGAGCGTAAATGCTCCTCGGTCACCCAGTGATCACGGGCCAGGGTGAAGGTTGCAGTCGGCGAGGCGCCGAAGAAGGACACATAGACGATCCGTCGCACACCAGCCTCGACAGCAGCGTCAATGAATGTGACGTGTTGCTGAACGCGTTCTGGTGTCTCGGCGGCGGACACCATAAAGACCGTGTCGATATCGTCCAGCGCCGCTCGGACCGCAGATCCGTCACCGTAGTCAGCAGTTGCCAGGTGACTTCCGGGCAATGTTGAGGCCCGGCCAGGATCGCGTATCACAAGGCGCTGCTCGATACCCCGGTTTGAGAGTCGATGGGCGACTCGCCCGCCCAGCTGGCCGGTCGAGCCCGTTACCGCGATCACGTTGGCCACTCAGAGCACGGCGTCGGCCAGGCGGTCGACCTGGTCCAGGCTGGAAACCGTCGGATCGAAGTACATTTCGGTGAAGCCGGCGTCCTCGAACATCTTGGCCACTTCTTGCACCTGCGACACGGATCGATGCGCCGAGTCGGCAATCTGAGCCGCGAAGTCACCGGTAAAGCCGTAATAGTCGAGAAGGTACTGGCGCGAGGCCTCCTCTGCGTCGTCGCCGAGCGAGAAGTAGGTGAGGGCTGACAGCCGGGGTTCCCCACTACGACCGGCCTTAGACCACGCGCTCCGTACCCTGTCGGCAAATGGCGCTGCCTGAGAGGGTTGCGAGCCGCCTGCAGTCCAGCCAGCGCCCCAGGTGACGATGCGATCAATCGTCTTGTCGGTGTTGCCGCCGAACAGAATGGGAACGCGTTGATCTTGAGTTGGCGTCGGGCTCGCCGGGTTGGAATCTTCAGCCAGAGGCTCGCCGCGCCACACCTTGTGCATGACCTCGAGTCCGTCATCGAAATCGCGACCCCTGCGGTGGAAGTCCCGGCCGCTTACCTCGTAATCATCGTGGCGTCCTCCGGCCGCAAGGCCGAGGGTGAAGCGGCCGCTGGAGATTTGATCAATGCTGGCCGCTGTCTTTGCCAGAAGCACCGGGGTGTAGATCGGGGCCAGCAGGATGTTGGTCATCAACGAAATGCGCTCAGTTGCGCCAGCAGCCGCGGCATGCGTGGTAAGCGAGTCGTAACTGGGATAGGCGATCCGATCAATCGTCACAAGACCGCTGAATCCGGCTGCCTCCGCGCGCTTGGCCCAGTCGACAATGACGTGACCTGGTGTGTTCGGCACTGGATTCGGTAGGCCGATCCCGATCTTCAACGCAAGCTCCCCTCCTCTGATCGTGTGTTGTTTGGCAACAAGCCCGCCGCGTCACACTATTCCGAGAGCAGTTCAGATGCCGCTCAGCTCCAGCTCGACGGGCCATCGGAGCCGGCGGCGTACTCCTCCATCGGCACCTCTCCGTCCCGCCAGGCCTTAAGGACCGGATCGACGATGCGCCAACACTCCACCGCCGTATCCCCCCGGACCGACAGCAGCGGGTCACCGTCCAATACACCCGCCAGGACCTCGCCGTACGCCGGCAAACGTCCCGGGTTCAGATCCGTATCGAGGGCCACCCGATCCAGCACCAAAGGATCATCCGGACCATTGACATTCATCTCGAGCGCCACCCGATCCGGACCCATGGCAAGCCGTAGTCGTTCCGGTAGTGCTTGCCCCCGCAGTCCCGTAGGCAGATGTGGCAGCGGTCGGAAGGTGATCAAAACTTCTTTGCGACGTTCCCGGAGCGCCTTGCCGGACCGCAGCCGGAAGGGGACGCCGGCCCATCGCCAGTTGTCCACCTCAACGACGAGCTCTGCCAGCGTCTCGGTGTTTCGCGAGGGATCGACGCCGGGTTCTGCGGTGTAATCCGGTACGTCTCTGCCGTCGATTGAGCCCCCGGTATAGCGGGCGCGACGGCTGGCAGCGACTGGGTCGTCATTCCAGGGTCGGCAGGCGCGCAAGACCTGGGCCTTGGCGTCGCGCAGATCGACTGCATTGACCGTTGCGATGGGATCCATCGCGACCAAGGCCAACACCTGGAGCAGGTGGCTTTGGATCATGTCCATCAGCGCGCCAGCACGGTCGTAGTAGCGCGCTCGGTTCTCCAAGGTGAGCTGTTCGTCAAAGACGATGTCGACGCGTGCGACGTGTTCGTTACTCCACAGCGGCTCGAACAGGCGGTTCGCAAAGCGCACACCGATGAGATTCAGCACGGTTGAGCGTCCCAAGAAGTGATCGACCCGATGCACGTGCTCTTCAGGCACCAACTCGGCAAGCAACTGATTCAGCTTTGCCGCGCTTTCCTGGTCAGTGCCGAACGGCTTCTCCAGCACCAGGTTGGTGCCTTCAGGCAGTGAAACCTGCTGGAGGGCGGTACATGCGGTGAAGGTCACCGAGGGTGGTAGCGCGAAATAGAGGGCTGGTGCCGGCGGACAAGAATTGATCAACGACTTCAGGTCTTCAGGGTTAGTGACGTCAGCTTGCTCGTAACGGGTCGTCTCAAGCACGCTTTTGAGCGTTTCGTTGGAGACGTCGCCGGACTCGAAGGCGGTCTTGACTCGATCTCGCCAGGTGTCGGCGTCCCAGTCTTCGGAGCCTGCACCAACCAGCACGACGTCTCGGCGCTGTTCTTCCTGGTCCAGCAACTGTCCGAAAGCCGGCAACAGCAGCCGTCCGGAAAGATCACCACTGGCACCAAGCAACAGCAAGCTTCCAATCGAACGAGTCATCCTGCCTCCTCACGCGGCGCAGGCGGCATTCCTGTGGCGCCTGTTTACCTGAGGCGGTACCCGATCAGATGTTCCGGCAAACCGGCGTACGACCGGCGTACGGTGGCTAGTTCGCTACCGATCTTCGGTGATCTCGGTTACCACGTATCGGCGCAGTCGCCCGCGGCCCGAGCCGGATTCATCGCCTCTGTCTGCGACCTCGTCTACTACTCGTCGATGATCTTCACCGGTGTCTCGGTCACGCCCGTAGTCGTCGCGATTCAGCCCATCATCATCCCGATCGACGGTGTCGTTGCGATTGGTCATATTGCTGCCCCGCGGCCGGCTGTAGTAACGGAACAGCTCGAGTTCTTCGCGCGGTGTTAGATCGCCGTCGGCGTCGATGCGCGGCGCATTCTTGATGATGTCCTTGTCAATGTCGGCAATGATGTCGTTGCCTTCCAGCCGGGCTTGATTCAGCGGAACGAATGACTCCGAGGTTCCGAACAGTCCAGTCTTGACCGTGACCCAGGTCGGCTCTGAGGTCTCGTCGTCAAGGTAGATCTGGCCGATCCGCCCGAGCTTCTCTGATCCGGCGTACACATTTCCAGATCCCAAGTAAGCAGTGCGAAGCTCTTCTGCCGTGATGCCCATGGCGCCTCCCTTTCCTAATCTCTAGAAAGGTTCCTGAACCGACGACATCGATCACGAAACAAAAGAAACTTGTCAGCGTCTCAGCCGGCTATAGCCCTTGAGACGCTGACAAGTCGGAGTTTGCCGGTCAGCCTTGAGCAAGCAGGGCATCGAGCTTTTCGTAACCCTCGTTGACCCCGAGGTCCATGCCGCTCGCCATGATCGCATTGCGGGCTTCGAGGTTGTCGACCACCGAAAGGCCGATCGTTCTGGTGCGGCCGTTCCCGAGGTCTTCGAAGGTCATGGTCTCCAAGCTCACACCATCAGGCATGCCTTCCCAGGTGAAGGTCTGGACCAGCCGCTCGCTCGGCCGTACTTCATGGAACGAGCCGTAGAAGGCGGCCACTTCCTCGCCGTTCTGGAGGGCTACGTAGCGGTAGTTGCCACCGGTGCGAGCCTCCCACCTGTCGATGCGCATCTCGGTGCTCTTCGGCCCTAGCCACTGGACGACCAGATCGGGGTCGATCCATGCCCTGAAGACCTTCTCGGGCGGTGCATCGAAGTCTCGAATGATGCGGATGGTTGGCAAGTTGGGGTCAGCCTCGATCGTGGTCTGGTGCGTCGCGGCTTCGTGCGTAGCGTTTGTGCTCATGATGCTGCTCCTTGGTTGATAGTTGGTTCACTTTTGTCGTCGTCCATTGAGGCCAGGACCGCATCGAGTCGGCGATATCGCTCTTCGGCTTGCCGCCGGTATCGCTCGATCCAGGCAGTCATCATGTCGAAGACATCAGCCTCTAGGTGCCGTGGTCGGCGTTGGGCATCGTGGCTCCGGGTCACCAGCCCGGCGTCTTCGAGCACCTTGAGATGCTTGGAAACTGCCTGAATCGACACGTTGTACGGGGCGGCCAGTTGGCTTACCGTGGCGTCCCCGACGGCAAGCCGGGCCACGATGTCCCGCCGCGTCGGATCGGCCAAAGCGGCGAAGACTCGGGAGAGTCGATCTTCGCTCATGTCCGCCTCCTAGACCCTTATTCAACCGGTTGGTTGAACAATAGCTTAGACATCGGCTGGCAGCTTTGTCAACCAAGCGGTTGAATAAGCCCGCTGGCCTGCCATGGAGCCGTTTCGCATCACAGGCGTGAAAGCGATCCCTTCCGCGGCGTCTGATGGATACGTTTCGCAGCACAGCCGCGAAGACGAGGTCAAACTCACCTCACGTTTTGCGTCGTGCCATCGTCTACACCTTGATGAGTATGAAAAGGCCTTTCGAAGAGATCGTGGCGCAGCATGGCCCCACCGTGCTGCGCGTCTGTCGTGCCGTCCTGGCACGTCCGGATGCCGAGGATGCCTGGTCAGAGACCTTCCTCGCCGCCCTGCGTGCTTATCCGGATCTCGACGACGGCGCGAACATCGAGGCGTGGCTCATCACAATCGCCCACCACAAAGCGATCGACGCAGTCCGGGCTCAGAACCGCCGGCCGGCCCCGGTTGCCGAACTCGGCCAGCTCGGCACAGCCGATGCCTGGGAGCCACCCGACGACAACCTATGGGCAGCCCTCCGGCAACTCCCCACCAAGCAGCGCCAAGCGGTTGCGTACCACCATGTCGCCGGTCTGCGGTATGCCGAGGTGGCAACCATCATTGGCGGCTCGACAGATGCGGCACGGCGCGCGGCGCACGACGGCATTCAAACTCTTCGGCGCCGCTACCGCGACTCGCACGATCTCGCATCAAGAAAAGGAATTCACTCATGATCAACTCTACTGACCCGCTGTTTGCCTCGCTCAGCCGCGATGAAACTCCGACGACTGCTCGCCTCCATGATCAACTCGTGGCAGCCGCGGATGCCGACCGGCTGCTTGATGTTGCATACCGAACCGTCGATTCACCCGTCGGTACGCTGCTGCTAGCAGCTACTGATCATGGTCTGGTTCGTGTTGCGTACCAGCTCGAAGATCATGATCAGGTTTTGCAGACACTGTCCGAGCGGGTCAGCCCGCGCATCCTGCATGCACCTCGCAAGCTTGATCAAGTGGCCCGGCAGCTGTCGGAGTACTTCCAAGGCGAACGCCGAGATTTTGTGCTGCCGTTGGATTTCCGGCTCGCTCATGGATTCCGGCGCGAGGTCCTTGCGCGCCTGGTGATGATCGACTACGGGCAGACCGAGACCTATGCACACGTTGCTGCAGCGACCGGTCATCCGCGGGCCGTACGAGCGGTCGGGACTGCTTGCGCCACGAACCCACTGCCGGTGATCGTTCCATGCCATCGAGTGCTGCGCAGCGACGGCAAACTCGGGGGATACGTCGGTGGCCTGCACACCAAGGCCGCTCTGCTTTCGCTGGAAGCCGGTAGATACGCCGACACCAATTCCGCATCGCCCTGATACCTGGCTCCTCGATACTCCCGGCGCTAGGGTCTGGACGTGAGGCACGGGGAGTGAGGCGATGGCGGAACATCAGGCAGGGCGCCGGATCCTGGTCGGGGTTACCTATGGCCAGCCAGACACGGTAGTGCGCCAGGCAGCACACTTTGCGCGCATCTTCGGGGCGGCACTGGTCTGTGCTCACGTCGACCCCGGACGCTATGTCGTCGAGGAGCGGCCGGACGGCACAGTCGTATCACTGCCCCTGGATCCCGAACTGCCCGAACTGAAGGACACCGACTTCGATCAGGGGCTAGTAGCACAAGTGCGAACGGCGGTCGCGGACGACTCCATCGACCTCTCATTTCGAGAGCTGGCAGGCGACGTCGCGTACGCGCTGACCAGGCTGGCCGACATCTTGGATGTCGAGCTGATCGTCGTCGGCAGTCGGCGTGGTGGCGTACGGGCTGGATTGAAGCAGTTCCTCACGGGGTCCGTCGCGGCCCACCTGGCGCATCGCCAGCACCGCCCGGTCGTGGTGGTCCCAGTGGCCCCGGTTGCCGAAGGCAAGCCCCTGCCGTGGGAAGAGTGAGGCGAACTCCCAGATGCAGGACGTCGGCGTCCGACCCAGACCGTCGGTTGTTGCTTACATTTCGGTCGACACGGCAGGTTCTGCTGCTACCTTTCATTGCGGCCGCCGTCGTGTACGGCGGCATCAACGCAGGTGAGGGGTGCTTGGCTGGAGATCGTGAGAACGAGCCTCCACCAACGCCCGCATGTTTTACACCAGCAATACGCGGGTACCCAGTGTCGCGAGAGGAGGTTCTGCCCATGAACCGGGGAATTATCGGCACCATTATCGGTGTGCTGGTGATCATCATTTTGGTGATCATCATTCTTCAGCTCACCTGATTGCAGAGCCCGGGCCGGCGAGGCGTGTACCTGGCTGCCGCCCCGTTGGCCGCCTTCCCTACTCAACCGCACTGTGACGGCCAGCCCGCCAGATTCGTCTCCTTCATCGCTCGCGATCAAGCGCGCAGCCCCAAGCGCACCCACCCCGACCCGCGAGCTCCGGTCGGCGAAGCGGGCCATCCGTCATAGTGCGGTTCTCAATTGCACTCTGACGGGCAGCCCGCCAGATTCGCCTCCTTCGTCGCTCGCGAACATTCCCGCAGCCCCAAGCGCACCCACCCCGACCCGCGAGCTCCTGCAGTCGGCGAAGCGGGCCACCCGTCATAGTGCGGGTTTTCATTTGTGCTTCAGCGCAGTGAGGCTAACCCTGAGCCTGGCGGCGGTCAGGGTGCTGCGCAGCGAGATACTCAAAGGTCGCCGCCAGATCTTGACTGCTCATACCGGCCCGATCCAATTGCTGGAAGAGTTCTCGGACGTTTGCCAAAAGCCGTGCCGATGTGCCGGTACGCCAGGCTTGTTGGGCCGTGAGTTCAAGTGCCGCCAGCGCGGCACCAGCAGGCACATCTGGTTTGAAATCGCGGCTCGGTAACTTGTCGCGGGCGGCCGGAAGCACCCGGCTCCCTGGGGCGGAGAGCTGCCAGCTTTGCAGGACCCGAGCTAGATCAAGACCTGCGCGTTCGGCAATCACCGCCGCCTCGCTAAGTGCCATGGCCGTTGCGGCGATGACATATTGCTCACAAGCGCTGGCTATCTGAGCGGTACCCACGCCGCCCACCCGAACGCAATTCCCAAGCACCTCCAGAACGGGCAACGCATCTCGATACAGCGCGGGAGAGGCGCCAACCGCGATGACCAGCTCACCGTTCGCGGCGGTTGCCCGAGTTCCGGTCAGCGGCGCATCGACCACCCGAAGCAAGCGAGCCGTTCTGTCGACAAGATCACTGGCGAGCTGGCGAAGATCGTCCGGGGACGAGAGCCCACCCGCAACGAGGATCGTCGGGCTGTGCACCCCAGCCAGTAACCCGCCAGGACCGCCGAGATGCGCCTCGAGATCATGTGGATTCTCCAGCAGGACCAACAGGTATTCGCTGCGCGCAGCCAGATCTGCGGGGCTAGCCGCGCATTTCGCACCTAGTCGCTGAAGCTCAGGAAGTGCGTCGAGATTAGGCCCATAGCTCCAAATGTGGGT
Source organism: Propionibacteriaceae bacterium (assembly GCA_045806785.1). Lineage (GTDB taxonomy): Bacteria > Actinomycetota > Actinomycetes > Propionibacteriales > Propionibacteriaceae > Microlunatus. Next base: position 24,863 of record JBJMIR010000078.1, read on the forward strand.
CGCCGGCCCAAGGGCGCGCAGTAGTCGCTGGAGGACCGGCTCGGCCAGGAATCCGCGCCCAAGCACACCAACTGAACGCGGATAGAGTCCCTCACGCGCTCTCCCGGTCGGCACCTTTGTCACTCTAGCCAAGAGCTCTCCAGACGCCTCCTCCTGCGGCACGGGTCTCAATAGAAGATCGCCGATTGCCACTCTCGGCTCAGGCCGAGAGGTTCTGGGTAGAGGTTTGCATTTCCTGATCTTGGGCTTCCATGCTGAGCTGACGGACCTGAGGGTTAGCAAACGCCACAGTTGCCGCAAGCAGCACCAGCAAACCGCCCACAAGAAATGGGACTTGGGCGTTGGACAGGCCGGCGACAAGTCCGGTCACTGCGAATGTGACCGGCACGGCGGCCCTGTTGGAGAAGGTCAGTGCGCCCATAACTCGACCGATCTGTCCAGGGGGAGCCACCTGCAACACCGTCGATGTGACCAGCGTGCCGTAGAAACCAACGCCGATGCCCGCCGTCAACCCGAGGAATCCAGCGACGGCAAATGCTGCCGATGCCGGCAGTGCGAACCCCGGAAGCACCCCGAGGCTGATGATGCTGATCCCAATCGCTGTCAAGCCGGTTAGCGCGGCGAGGCCGGTGCGTCGAACGTTCTTACGCCAGGCGAGGAACCCGGCCGCCGCTGCGGCGCCGAGACCGAAGCCGCCAAGAACCCAACCGATGGTTCGGACGCCCCAACCGGTCTGGTGGGCTAGCAGCGGCACGCCAACCATCATTGGACCACCGAATCCAAGCTCTACAACGAACACCACTATGAGCAGCGTCCTCAAAGTCGGGTAGCTGCGGATCAATCGGATGCCCTGAGCCAGTTCGCTCCACACCGTCGTCTTGATCTGCTCTGAACGCAGGTCCGCGTCCGGCAGTGCGCCCTCACCTGGAGTGTGCCGGGGGATAGCCATCCGCGTAATAGCGAGCATGGCGACCGAGACCGCGAAGAGCGAGGCGTTGACCCAAAACGCGAACGCCGCACTCGCCACCAGCAGCATCCAGCTGCCTAAGGGAGCACCAGTGAATTCCGCGCCGCGGGAGACGATCTGCGCCGCAGCTACGATGCGCGTTATTGAGTTACGCGGAACCAGATACCGCGGGGCAGCCGAAACTGCCGGAAGGAAGAAACCGTCGAGCAACCCGAACAGCACCGCAAGCAGAGCGAGCAACCAGGGGCTGACCGCACCACCGGCGACAACGATCGCAAAGACCACCATGATCAAGGTCCGCAGGATGTCTGAGGAGATGATGGTCCGCTTGGGTCCGATGCGATCGACGAAAACCCCTCCGATGAGGAGCATGGCAGCCTGAGGAATGGCGCCCGCAACAAGGATCAAGCCCACATTGGCTGGCGTGGTCGTCTGGACAGCAACCCACGCGAGTGTGACCAAGTAGATGTGAGTGCCGATCAGCGATGTAGCCAAACCGATCAACCACCGCAACACGTGTGGCAATGGTCAACGTCTCCTCAGGCGCACCTGCCGGGGTCCGGAGTCTAGAGCTTATTTCCAGACTCCCCGGCGCTGACGCTGGATGTCAACATGCTGAACGCCAACCCCAAATGGTCTAGCCTCCGTCGTGCAGCACAACCTGGACCAGCCGTCGCAGCTCTGGCGTCAGGTCCTGTTCTGGCACAGTGAACCGCCAGTCACCGTACTCGACGGTGTAGACGAAACGGTCCGGAGCCGGGCGCGTCGAGATGATCTCCTGGCGGCCGACATGCATCAGCAGATGCCGCACCTCTGACCCTTCTGGATCGGAATTGAGATCCAGCTGCCCCACCTTCGTGGTCCCGGCAAACCCGCCGGTGCGGCGTACGGCGACCGTGGCAGGCTGCTCAGCATCAGCAGCCCCATTCGGCAGACCGGCCGGGTAGGCCAGATCTATTCCGACAGGTTGCTCGGCACCAACGTCAGCCGGCGATTGCGAATCCAGCACACCGACCTCGAACCACGCCGCGCGGATCCTGTCGCCGATGGACGGATCGTTCGCGAACAGTCGACCGGCTGAGGCGACGGTGGCCTCGGCAAAGGTACGGAAGCCTGCTTGGGGACTCAGTTCTCCATTGAGGAGAGTGTCGTACCAAACCTGCCCTGCCTTTTCCCAACTGGCTCCGCCGATGGCTATCGCGGCCAAGGCGAAGGCGCGGTTGGGAATTCCGGAATTGATGTGAACACCGCCGCTGTCGTCGTCGGTGTGGACGTAATCAGCCATAGAGCCCACTTGCCGATCCCGGCCGATTTGGGGATCGTCGTACGCGGTTCCGGGCTCCTTCATCGAGCGCAGCGCCTTGGCGTTGATCTCCGGCTTAAAAAGTCCTTGAGCGATTAGCCAGTCAGCCTCGGCGGCACTTTGGCCAAGCAGGCGCTGTTTTGCCATTGCGGCAAAGACATCGCTGATGCTCTCGTTCAGCGCACCCGGCTGATCTTGATAGGCCAATCCAATGGTGAATTGGGTGACCCCGTGAGTGAATTCATGCGCCATGACGTCCATTGGCTTGGTAAAGCGCTCAAAGATCTGTCCGTCACCATCACCAAAGACCAGCTGACTTCCATCCCAGAACGCGTTGTCGTAATCACGCCCGTAGTGCACCGTAATGGAAACCGTCCCGCCCTGGCCGTCAATGGATCGCCGACCGAATTGGCTCTGGAACAGATCGAGAGCCTGCCCGGATGAATCAAACGCCTCATCAACTGCCAGATCGCCGACGGGAGGATCGCCATCACGGCGGACCACATCACCGGGCAGCGTTTCGGTGTTGTTGGCGGTGTGTACGACGCGAGTACTGGTGCCGGGTAGCCGAGGTGCCGCCATCTCAGGGGGCGGGGACTCCCGCCTGGCCCGTAATCGGTCATCGACCTGCAGCGTTCCTCTACCAGAGTCACACGCGTGCCGAGTGCCAGCGCGCCTGGCGATCCGCTGCAGTAGATAGGGCGGAACGAATGTGCAGGTCACGACACCTCCTTGCTGCCCGCGGTTGGTGAAAAATCTAGAGCGCTCCGCCTGCACCGATGATTTGATGAGATCGTCGCTACCGCCTGCGTCATGCTCACACGCAGGTTACATTCTGTTTCAGGGACCATCGGGGGAGAATTTTTGGCAGGGTTCTTGACGGCGCACCTTCACACGCTTCAGGCTGACTTGCGGGAACGGGTCAAGTCGCTCGGATGCGGATAGCCTGTTCTCGGTCGATTGACAGTGCGCAATTGGTGACGGCCACCATGCGAATGGCGGCGATTCTGTGGCCACAGGGGCGACGGACCGAAAGAACTGCGGACTGTGAGTCAGGCCAACGAGTACGCGTTGGAGAGTGCGGAGCACCTAACGCGATTTTGGCATGTCCACTTTAGGACATGTCCTCTTCCTGCTGCCGTTTTTACGTGACTTCAGTCTTAGCGGCTGCATAGCGTCCTTCTTGACAACCTCAGGGTTCTCGCTGGTCAGCTTCACCGCCACCGGCGGGACGTCAAGAAGGGAACCTCTTATGTACTCATCTCGCGGTCATAGCCTCAATCGCGGCCACAGCCTCAATCGCGGCCACAGCCTGAATCGTGGTCATAGCTTGAACCGGGGGCACAGCCTGAATCGGGGCCACAGTCTCAACCGCGGCCATAGCCTCTAAACCTAGGTCTGGGAGATCCGCTGCAATAACGACGCCGAATCGGGGACCGCTGGGAGGGCTGCGCGGTCGGTAGACAGTGCAGTTCGCCATCGGCGTCGCGGATTTCCCATCTAATGCGGGTAGCGGGAAATCGCCCCGGGGAGATAGTGAAATCGGGCCCAAAGTCCGATAGTGTTTGCAAAAGAAAGCGAGCACCAGATCTTCCGCAAGGAAGCCGGGATACCTGACGTTCCCGGTGGTTGGGCTGCGAGTGAGCGTGGCTCGACCAGCACAGCCCGTGTGGAACTTTTCCCCGAGGTTCCGCTCGGAGTTCCTCCCCCTGGGCGACGCCCGCGGTTCACTTAGGACCGCGGGCGTGGCTTTGGGTGTTCACGGTTATATGTGCCTGTTCTCCGTGTGCCTGTTCTCCGTTTGTCGTCGGAGCAAGAAGCTGAACCTCAGCCGGCACCGATCGGTCCGATGGTACTGATTTCTCGGACGGCCCTGATCTTTCGGATGGCCCTGATCTCTCGGACGACACCGCTCGCCCGCCGCGAAAGCCATCTGACCTTACGAGGGCCGCGCCGAGCTGGAGGCGGGTCGTCACACCAAGTTCGTCCATGAGTTCAGAAATCCAGCGACGTACCGAGCGCACATTGATGTTCAAGGTGTTTGCGATGGCGGAGTCAGTGGAACCGGTCATCAGCAAAGAGATGAGCATCTGCCGCCGCGGATCGCTCTCTCCCTTGATAGTTGTCTGGATCGGAACGGCGGCTTCCCACACCGCCTCAAAGAGCCACTGCAGAGCCTCTACCAAAAGCGCATTGCGCACGATGGAGGCGCGTAGTTCATGTCCGGGGGCATAGGAGCGCATCGACGGTATGAGTGCGGTATGCCCATCGATGATGATCAACTTCATGGGCACCGGTGAGGTCCGCGACTGCTCGCCTTTCTTGGCGAACAAGCTCAATTCGGCAAGGCGGTCAGTGTCGAAGCCTGGATCATAGACGCATCGCAAGATCACGTTCCGCTCCAGCGCCTGCCACTCGGGCTCTACGCTCAGGGCCTCCTCAGTAATGGTCGAGCGGGCCTGCGCATAAGGCGGCTTGTCGAAGAAGCAGATCTCCCGGCGCGCGGAATCCAAGAGCTCACGGTGGGCTGCGACGATCGTTTGCTGACCGACGAGCGTCTTGATCTCCTCCGCTTGGCTGGCCCCAGCCGCCAGCAGGTGGCTCTCCAAGGATTCCGCCGCGACACCTGCCAGCTCAATTTCGGACAACCGCTGGGCCTTGAGCTGGTTGACGACATCCAACAGCGGTAGCGCCCGCCAGTTCCCACGGGAGGAATCCGTGGCCAATCCCAGCCTTCGGAGATCTTCCAAGGTCTCCGCGACCTTTTCGGGCGTTAACGAGGTCAGGCGCGCCAGTTCAGCGACCGATGCCGAGGGCAGTGGGCCGAGCGCGACGTACACCGCCTCGGCTTCGGCACTGATGCCTAGCGGCTGAAGCATGCCTTCCCTCCAGCGCAGGGTTCTGATATGGGCCAACGGCGCCCCACCCACTGATAGGGGGAAGCCGATACGCTGAGCCAACGGCTAAGCGACCCCGCTCGCTGCACGATCGTCTCACAGCGCTCCAAAGGAGAGTTTTCAAGATGGCTGAACTTGCTCAGATCGGTGTCACGGGGCTTGCTGTCATGGGACGCAACCTCGCGCGCAACTTCGCCCGGCACGGGCATCGCGTAGCAGTCCACAATCGCAGCTACGCCAAGACCGAGTCCTTGATAGCAGAGGCAGGGTCGGAGGGCACGTTTCTTCCGTCTGAATCGATGAGGGACTTCGTCAACTCGCTGGAGCGTCCCCGCCAGGTGCTGATCATGGTGAAGGCCGGTGCGGGGACCGATGCCGTGATCGACGAGCTGACTCCGTTGCTGGAGCAAGGCGACATTGTGATCGACGCTGGCAACGCCCACTTCCCCGACACCATTCGCCGCGAGGCGAAGCTGGCCGAGATCGGCTTGCACTTTGTCGGCACTGGAGTCTCCGGCGGCGAGGAGGGAGCGCTGAACGGGCCGTCGATCATGCCAGGTGGATCGCGGGAGTCTTATGAGTCGCTGGGCCCGTTGCTGGAGAGCATTGCCGCCAATGTCGACGGGGTCCCGTGCTGTACCTACGTTGGGCCGAACGGAGCCGGCCACTTCGTCAAGATGGTTCACAACGGCATCGAGTACGCCGACATGCAGTTGATCGCCGAGGCGTACGACCTGATCAGGCAGGGCACCGGCGCCTCGGCACCGGAGATCGGCAAGATCTTCCAGACCTGGAACGAAGGTGATCTTGAGTCGTTCCTGATCGAGATCACCGCCGAGGTGCTCGACCACACCGACGCTGAGACCGGCAAACCGTTCGTGGACATCGTGCTGGATCAGGCGGAACAGAAGGGCACTGGACGCTGGACGGTGCAGAACGCTCTTGATCTTGGCGTGCCGATCACTGGCATTGCCGAGGCGACCATGGCCCGCGCCCTGTCGGGATCGGTGCCGCAGCGCGATGCTGCCAACGCGAAGCTTCCCGCCGGCACCGGTGAATGGAACGTGGGCAATCGGGATCAGTTTGTTGAGGACGTGCGGCAAGCTCTGTACGCCTCGAAGGTAGTGGCCTACTCCCAAGGCTTCGACCAGATCGCAGCAGCAAGTGCTGAATACGACTGGAACATCGACCGCGGCGCGATGGCGAGAATTTGGCGTGGCGGCTGCATCATCCGGGCGCGTTTTCTGAATCGGATCACCGAGGCGTACGAGCGCAATCCCGAGCTGCCTCTCCTGCTGGCCGACGATTACTTCACCGAAGCTGTGAGTAACAGCCTGACGGCCTGGCGGCGAGTCGTTGCAGGGGCGGCCCAAAACGGCATTCCGACGCCGGCATTCTCCTCATCCTTGGCCTATTACGACGGCATTCGCGCCGAGCGGCTGCCTGCCGCCTTGATTCAGGCGCAGCGCGACTTCTTTGGTGCGCATACCTATCACCGCGTGGACAAGGAAGGCACTTTCCACACCGAGTGGAGCGGTGATCGCGCTGAGTCTGCGGTCTAGGGCCGATCTGGCGATCCGTCCCGTTCGCCAGGCCGTCACGCTGGTGCGCAACCGGCTGGCGGGCCCAGCCTTTGCCGATCGGGTACGCCGCCGGGGCGGCTTGCCCGAGGCGGCGGTCGCGGTCTTCTTCGCAACCGGCCCGGAAAACCTCTATCAATTTCAACAGTGGCGGTTGCCGCTGGAACATCTGGCAGAGCAGCGTCCGGTCTTTGTGATCGTAGACCGGCCGGACACCGGCGATCTGGTGCTGCAGACGAGCAGCCTCCCGGTCGCCTTCGCGCGGAGCAGCAGGGAGCTCGAGGAGCTGGTGGCTGACCGGGACGTACGCGTCGTGCTCTATCTCAATCAGATCGAGGCGAACTTCCGCATGTTGCGGTTCGCGAGTCCAGTGCATATTCAGATCGGGCACGGCGAAAGCGACAAGGGCGGAAGTGTTTCCAACCAGCACAAGGCGTACGACCTGACCTTCGTCGGCGGTGACGCCGGTCGTGATCGACTTGCCCGCGCGCTGCGCGGCTTCGATGCGGCCGAGCGCACGCTCGCCGTTGGCCGGCCGCAGCTCGACCACAGCTATCCAGGAGCGCCGCCCTGGCCCCGGAACTCGGGTCTGCGGGTCTGGTATGCGCCCACCTGGGAGGGTGATCGGCCGAGCATCGCGTACGGGTCGCTGGCCAGTCATGGCCTGGCGATCATCGAGGCTCTTCTTGCCGATCCTTCGGTACGCGTCATCTATCGGCCGCACCCGCGGACCGGCCACGCGTCCAGCACACATCGCGAGGCGGACAAGGCGATTCGACAGCTGCTATCGCGCGCGGGTGACCGGCACCTGGTTGATCAGGAAGGCTATGGCTGGCAATGGGACTTCGCCGATGTCTGCATTACCGACATTTCCGCGGTCGCCTACGACTGGTTGGCCACCGGCAAACCGCTGGTGATCACCGAGCCGGCACCGAGCGCGTACCGTCCGCCTTCCGCGCTGCTGGATGCCGTTCCGCTGTTAGCTCCGGCCGAGGCGCCAGAGGTGTTGTCAAAAATCCATGTTCTGCAAAGCGATTCCGCTGCACGAGAGCGGCTCCGAGGGTTGACCTATCACTATTTCGGCGATGTCAGCGCTGAACAAAGCACCAAGCGATTCGAGGACGCGATCGAGCACGCGTATCAGTTCCAGCACTCACCGGGCTGAGGTCTCTGTCGAGACCTTCAGTCAAAGTCCTCGCAGGAAATCAATGTCGTCGTCTGGTGCCTTCGGCCGCGGTTTAGGTTTGCTGCCCGATGACTCGGCGGTGGGCCGACCGAGCAACAGCCAGCAGATTGCGCCTGCCAAGGGCAGACAGATGATCGCAGTCGCCCAGAGCCATCGAGGCATCCGGCGGACGGCGTACGGCGGGGCCTGAGCCACCTCGACGACACAGTAGATCATCAGCAATCCGATGATGACGATCGGTAGATACCGCCCCATAACGAAGAGTATGCGTCTTGGGCCCGGGTCGATACAACACTCGACGATAGGCTGTCGGGATGCCCAGTGGACCAGGCGTTGCATCGCGCTGGTGTCGATGTGTGGGCTGGTTCGGGGGAGGCTCATGACGGCTGGTTTTGATGTGGGCGCCGAGCGTCCCGCCCGGCCCACCATTGCCCAGCTTCGTGAGGTGACACAGCCGCCCAGCGTGCGTACCCGTGCTGCTGCCGAACACTGGGTGGCGCACGCCTACCTGAGGGACGTTTCTCCTTATGTAACACGGATTCTGCTGCGAGCCGGGTTCAGCGCGAATGGCGTGACCTGGTTGATGATCATGGCCGCGGCGGCTGCTGCAGTGGCGACCGGCTGGCCCTCGCTGCTCGGTGCGGTTCTTGTGGTGATCTTGGTGCAGCTGCAGATGCTGCTCGACTGCTGTGATGGGGAGGTGGCCCGCTGGCGGCAAACCTCATCGCCGGTTGGTGTGTACCTCGACCGGGTCGGGCATTACGTCGCTGAATGTGGCATCGCAGTCGCGCTGGGCATCCGAGCCATGGGTCAATTCCAGCTGAGCGGAATCTGGATCAGCGCAGGACTGCTGCTCGGGCTGCTTGTCGCCTTGAACAAGGTGGAGAACGATCTGGTGCACGTGGCGCGGCACTATGCCGGGCTGCCACAGATGGCCGACGCCAAGGATGTCCGGAGACCTAGAGGAGGCTTCCTGCGCGGCGCGCGCCGCCTCGCCGGAGTGCTCCCGTTTCACCGGGTCTTTCACTCGGTGGAGTTGTCGATCCTGGTGCTGATCGCCGCCATTGTTGATCTTTTCGTGAACGGAGCGGCAACGAGGGTGCTGCTTGCTGTGCTGGTCGTTGCGGCATGCCTCACACTCGTCGGTCATCTGGTCGCTGTACTGGCCTCGTCAAGGTTGCGATGACAGAGCTTGTTCGGCCGAGGTTTGGGGTCGTCGTTCTGACGATGGGCAACCGGCCAGACGATCTCAGTCGTGGCCTCGCCAGCCTGCTGAGCCAGCGTGATGTCGAGCTCGATGTTGTCGTGGTCGGCAATGGTTGGCAGCCGGCGGCTTTGCCAGAAGGGGTGAAAGCGAAGGGTCTGGCTTCCAATCTCGGGATCCCGGCCGGTCGAAATGCTGGAGTGCCTCTGGTCGAGGGCGAACTGCTGTTCTTTCTCGACGACGATGCGTGCTTGCCCGCCGATGACATCCTGGCTCGCATGGCCGGGCAGTTCGCTGCAGACCCCGACCTCGGCATGATCCAACCCCGCGTCGTCGATCCTGAAGGTCGTGCCGCACCGCGTCGCTGGACTCCACGAGTACGCGTCGGCGATCCAGCGCGGAGCAGCCCGGCCATGAACGTGTGGGAGGGAGCAGTCGCCATCCGCCGCGCGGCTTTCGAGTTCGCGGGTGGTTGGCCGGATCCGTTCTGGTACGCCCACGAAGGCATCGAGCTGGCGTGGCGGGTGTGGGACGCCGGCCTCCAGGTCCGTTACGACGGGGAGATCCAGGTGCATCACCCCGCCATCCAGCCCACCAGGCACGCTGAGTTCTACCGGTTTCAGGCGCGAAACCGGGTGTGGCTGGCCAGGCGTAACCTTCCGCTGCCAGTTGGCGTGCTTTACGTATTGACGTGGACCGGAGTGTCCGCCCTCCGGCTGCGGTCGGGTACCGCCTGGCAGGAGACGCTGCGCGGCTATCGGATAGGGCTCACGGAGCCGGCCGGCGAACGACGCCCCATGAGCTGGCGAACCGTCTGGCGCATGACACGCGCGGGGCATCCGCCAATAATTTAGGCCCCAATAATCTAGGCGCCAATGACTTAGGCCCCGGTAATTTGATGCTCGTGGAGCAGGGCGGCAAAGATGATCGCGCGTGGTCGGAGTGGGCGATCGGGCAAGTGGAGGCGGATGCGAATCGCAGCGCTGATACTCACCTGCATCCGTTTCCGCTGCCGGCGGAGTGGCAGATCTATCTCTATCTGAAGGACGAGTCGGTCCATCCGACTGGAAGCCTGAAGCATCGCCTGGCTCGCTCGCTGGTGCTCTACGGCCTCTGTAACAACTGGATCAATGAGGGCACCACCCTGGTCGAGGCTTCCTCTGGGTCCACCGCGGTCAGCGAGGCGTATTTCGCGAGCCTGATCAATCTGCCGTTCGTGGCTGTGATGCCGGCATCGACGGTGCGAGAGAAGATCGAGCTGATCGAGTTCTACGGCGGACGCTGCAAGCTCGTCGAGGATCCGAGCAGCATCTACCAGGTTGCGGCTGATCTTGCCGCGAGCTGTGGTGGGTACTACCTCGATCAGTTCACCTACGCGGAGCGAGCCACCGACTGGCGCGGCAATAACAACATCGCCGAGTCGATGTTTGATCAGTTGAGCCTCGAGCCGTTTCCGATACCGGCCTGGGTGGTTGTGGGTGCTGGCACCGGCGGCACCAGCGCCACCATTGGCCGCTACACCAGGCTAAAGAAGTACGACACCAGGTTGTGCGTGGTCGACCCGGAGGGTTCAGCGTTCTATGCCGGATGGCAGAACCGGGATTCCGCAGTTACGGCGGCCGGATCCAAGATCGAAGGGATCGGGCGCCCTCGGGTCGAGCCCAGCTTCGTGCCGTCGGTGGTGGATCGGATGATCGAGGTCCCGGACGCGGCATCGATTGCTGCCATGCGCTGGTGCACCCACAAGCTGGACCGCTGGGTCGGTGGCTCAACCGGTACCAATATGTGGGGTGCACTGCAGCTGGTTGCCGAGATGAAAGCCGAGGGTCGGCGCGGCAGCGTGGTCACGTTGTTGTGTGACGACGGCCGGCGCTATTCCCATACCTATTACGACGATGCATGGATTGCCAAGCGCGGTTGGGACTTAGCTCCGTACCAGGCGATGCTGGAGTCATTCGAGAGTTCGGGGATCTGGCCCAGCTCTGCGCCGTGAGCCTTCGACAGGCAGCTTGCGATCACGTCAGTACGCTGATCACCAATCCAGCGGCGAAGGCGATTGCGGTGGCCAGCTCGGTGAGGCCCGTAGCCTTCAGTACGGCGATAAGTGTCGGGCCACGACCGCTTGACATGACAATCCGGACCGCGGGAATGATCAACAACAAACCCGTCAGCCCGAGGAGCGCCCACCACGTCGTGAGGTAGGCCACGACGATGATTGTTAAGGCGCTCAGCGCCAGCAAGATCACATACAGCGCCCGGGTCCGTGCATCACCTAATCGGGTTGCCAGAGTTCGCTTGCCGACTTGGGCATCTCCGCGGATGTCGCGCAGGTTGTTAGCGACCAAGATTGCGCAGGCCAGGGAGCCGACCCAGACCCCGGTCAGCGACGTGGCCAGCGAGATTCGGCCGACTTGGACGTACGCGGTGCCACAGACCGCCACCAGGCCGAAGAAGACGAAGACGAACAGCTCGCCGAGACCCAGGTAGCCGTACGGTCGCTTGCCGCCCGTGTAATACCAGGCGGCCAGTACACAAGCCACGCCGACGGCGAGCAACCACCACTGTTGGGTCATGATCACCAGCCCGAGACCAGCGAGGCCCGCTATCCCGAAGGCGATAAACGCCGCCCGCTTCACCAGCGGCGGCGAGGCCAAACCGGAACCTACGAGCCGCAACGGACCGACTCGAACGGCGTCCGTGCCGCGGATGCCATCGGAATAGTCATTGGCGTAGTTGACACCCACCTGGAGAGCAACACTGACGACCAGCGCCAAGATTGCCGCCAGCCAGGAGGCGCCATGCTCGAAGACGGCGAGGCCCGTGCCTGCAATCACCGGTGAGCAGGCAGCCGGCAGCGTACGCGGCCGGGCACCGGCGAGCCACTGGGTCGGCGTAGCTCTTGGAGCGGTTTCGGCGGTCACACCGATGCCTGTCGCTCGGCAAGCATCTCCATGATCATGGACGTAAGTGCCAGCCGGTCCGGTTTGCCGTTGACAAGCCAGGGGAGTGGATCCAGATAGATCAACTTACGCGGCATCGCGTACCCCGGCAGCGACCGGCACACCACAGCCTGAAGATCATCGAGTGAGCCAGGCACATCCGAGACCGCGATGATGATGCTGCCCCACACGGCGTCCGGTACGCCGATCACCGCAGCGTTAGCATTCCGGTCGGCTGCCCAACGCTGGACACAGCGATCGACCTCAGCAAGATCGACTTTGTGACCCCCGGTGATAACGATGTCATCGCAGCGGCCAAGCACCACAAGCCGCCGGCCATCCCAGCTGCCTCGATCCTGGGTGCGAAACCAGCCGTCAATAAGGACTTCCTCAGTTAGATCGGGGCGCAGCCGGTAGCCGCTGAAGAGGCTGGCGCTGCTGATCATGATTCGATCGTCGTCATCGAGGCCAATCTCGACACCTGGTAGCGGCCGTCCGTCATAAACGCAGCCGCCGCAGGTCTCAGTCATGCCGTACGTCTTCACCACATTGATGCCGGCCATCAGCGCCCGCTCCACCAGGCCGTCGTTGATCGGACCACCACCGACCAAGACCGCGCTGAAGCTGGCAAGCGCTTGGGCCACATCCGGCCGAGGCAAGGCTCGATCAAGTTGCGGCGGCACCAAGGAGATGTAGCGCCGCGGCGACAGGGCGCCGGCCACCTCAGGCAGATCGCTCAGATCCGCACCGACCGGCACCGCACGAGTCCCGGCCAGACACGCGCGGGCAAGGACCATGAACCCGGCGATGTAGTGGGAAGGCAACGCCAGGACCCAGTCACCAGCGCCATCAAGGTGCAGATGCGTCGCCTCCACGGATGCGCGGATCGCCGCACCAGAGAGCACCACGCCTTTCCGTGCTCCGGTTGACCCCGAGGTTGCGAGCACAGCAACGGCATCGGGCTCGACGACAGGCCCCAATGGCTGCAGTGCTGCGATCGTCGCTGCCCGCTCAACCGGGTCAGTAGGCAGCGGTGCAATGGGTGACCCGCCACGCAGGGACTCGATCAGTGAGGCGGCCACCTTCCAGGGCTCAGCCGTCAGCAGCCGAACGGGTTCTGGGCCTCCTGCAGTCACGGCGACCAGGCTAACCAGCCGCGGCCTTTAGACCAGACTGGGACCGTGCCGACCGAGCCCTTCTGCTACGCGCTTGGTCTGCGAACCCGTTTTCGGGGCATTACGGAACGCCAAGGCATGGTGTGGCGCGGTGCGGCGGGCTGGGGAGAGTGGAGCCCTTTCCTCGATTACGCCGGGAGTGAGCTGGTCCCGTGGCTGCGCGCCGCTGACGAAGCGGCCGAGCGCGGTTGGCCTGCGCCGCTGAGAACAGAGATTGCGGTCAACAGCACGATTCCGGCGGTCGGGCCCGAGGAGGCGTATGCGACCGCACACGCTGCCGGCTGTGGTACGGCGAAGGTCAAGGTTGCCGAGCGAGGCCAGGCGCTGGCCGACGATGCTGCGCGTCTGGAAGCGGTCCGCGATGCGCTGGGAACTGCCGGAAAGCTCAGAATTGATGCCAACGGTGGTTGGAGCGTCGACGAAGCATTGCGTGCCATCAAGCAGCTGAGTCTTTTTGATCTTGAATACGTCGAGCAGCCATGCGCCACTGTCGATGAGCTCGCCGAGTTGCGGCTACTGCTGGCTCGGTCAGGGCTGAACATTCCCGTCGCCGCCGACGAGTCCATCCGGCGGGCTGAGGATCCCTATCAGGTCGCGGCGCAAGAAGCCGCGGACATCGCTGTCTTGAAGGTGCAACCGCTCGGTGGGGTTCGAGCCTGCATGCAGATCGCTGAGCGAATCGGCCTGCCGGTCGTTGTTTCCAGCGCTGTGGAGACCTCGATCGGCATCAGGGCCGGTCTGGCGCTGGCCGCGGCGTTGCCGGAGCTGCCGTACGCCTGTGGCCTTAATACCGTCGCCTTGCTCACCGCGGACCTGGTGACAGATCCGTTGCTGGCCGTCAATGGTGTGATTCGGCTGCGGGATCCGGTCATCGAGCACTCCGTAATGGAGAGCCACCAGGCCAACAACGAGAACAGGCAGTTCTGGCAGGCTCGTCTCGTGCAGACTCGGGAGCTGGCCGGTGGGTAACGCCACAGTGTGCGCGCGGGTGATCATCGAGGAGTTGATCGCCCGTGGCGTCCGCGATGTTGTGCTGGCCCCGGGCGCACGAAGTGCACCCCTGGCGTACGAATGCTTCGAGGCCGACCGCATTGGATTGCTGCGGCTACACGTCCGGGTCGATGAGCGTACTGCCGGCTTCCTGGCCCTTGGCCTCGCCAAGGGTTCCGGTGCGCCGGCCGCGGTATTGACCACCTCCGGCACCGCAACAGCGAACCTGCACCCGGCTGTGCTGGAGGCCTGGCATGCCCACGTGCCACTGATCGCGATCACGGCAAGCCGACCACGCTCCTTGATCAACACGGGCTCGAACCAAACCACCGACCAAGATCAGCTCTTCGGTCGGCATGTGCGTGCCTACGCCGGACTCTCCGATCAGGTTCTTGATCATCGCACCTGGCGCTTCGAGGTGAGCCGAATCCTGACCGCAGCTACCGGCCTGAGAACGCGAATGCCGGGACCGGCTCAGCTGAATGTCGAGTTCAGTGAGCCGCTGCTACCTGCGGAGTCTGCCTGGCCGCCGCCGGCTCCGGAACTTGTGATCACCGCCGCGGAGAAATCAGCAGAACCGACCGTGCTGCCCGACGGCTCTCAGACGGTGATCATTGCCGGTGACACGTCACCTGAGATGGGCCGCGCCATCGCAAACCTGGCGGTGCAAGCGGGGGTCCCCCTGATGGCTGAGCCTTCGAGCAATGCGCGTCGCGGCGAGGCGGCCCTCTCGACCTACCGCCTCTTGCTGTCCTCGACGCTTGCAGAGGAGATCGAGCGGGTCGTGATGTTCGGCCGGCCCACACTGTCCCGCCCGGTCAGCCGGCTGCTGGCCCGCGATGATCTTGAACTTGTGGTGGTCTCGCCGTACGCGGACTGGATCGACCCAGGACGCGCCGCCTCATTGGTGACCGATGCAGTGAAACTGCCTGAGCCGGCGGATAGTGGCTGGCTCGACACCTGGCAGGAGGCGGAAAAGACAGTACGAGAGCGCCTCGACGCACTGCTAGCAAGGCAGCCGTACTTCGCCGGACCTGCTCTGGCGGCCACCGTTTGGACCGCCCTCGGCGCCGACGATGCCTTGTTCGCCGGCTCATCCAGCCCAATCCGGGACCTGGATCTCGCGCCGATCACCACGGCCCCGCCGCTGGCCTACGCCAACCGCGGACTGTCAGGGATTGATGGCAATGTCTCCACTGCCACCGGAATCGCCCTGGCGCTGGAACGTCCAACCCACGCGCTGCTCGGTGATCTGACTGCGTTGCACGACGTGACCGGCCTCGCCATGGGCCGATCTGAGCCTCAGCCAGATCTCCGCATCGTGGTGGCGAATGACGATGGCGGCAGCCTTTTTGCAACGTTGGAGCAGGGCGAACCAGCTCACATGGGGGCCTTCGAGCGACTTTTCGGCACGCCGCAACATCTGCAATTCCAGGCCCTTGCAGCTGCAGCTGGCATCGGCTACCGCCGGGCAGCAGCTCCCGACCAGCTAATCCAAATTCTCACCGAGCCGCCCGCTGGCAGAGAACTGGTTGAGGCGGTCATCGACCGGGCCCACCGGCGCACACTGGATCGCGAGATCATTGCGCTCGCAGCCAGACTCTGACCTGACTCGTGGCCGTCACGTCGTCCTCGTTGTACTCCAGTACGCGCCGTCGTGCCCGCGCCCGTACCTCAGCAGTCTCGCCGTGTACGGCCTCGGCGAACCAGAGCTGCGAATTCAGGCCTCCGGGATCCTCGTCGCGCCAGCTGAACCCCACATGTCGCGCCATCAACTTCAGGCCCAGACCGCTGACACCGAAGTAATGAGCCTTGACAATCTCGAGCAGATCGACGAAATGCTCTTCGGCATAGGTTGCCGCCCAGTCCAACAGCTCGTCGTGCTCTCGACGAGCCAGCTCGATGATCTTGGCAACCTCATAGCCGCTGTAATGGAAGACCACCACAGACGGCGTGGCGTCGACAACGCTGTGCAACCAGGTAAACGCGTCGACAGCGAGCGCAGTCTCGGTCCGATCGTCAAGATCATCAAAACTACTGAACTCGTGATAGACGCCGCCATTTGCACCAGCGTGCTGAATCAGGAATCCCCACAAGTAGATCCGGCCATCCGCCGAGCTCTCAATGTCCAGATCGATCTCCAGCTCGGCCTGAGGCATCTCGATTGGACCTGTCGTTTCCCGATCGAAGGAGATGCCTTCCAGCAGCATTCTGGCCCGCCGTGTTGCCACTCTGATTCGATCTTCGGCAGCACTGCGATGGGCCACCTCCGGCAGGTACCACTCCAGGAGTTGATCAAGCTCAGCATCGGCGAGGTCGGTGATCGTGGTTATGCCATGCCGGCGCAACGTCGCGATCTCTCGCATGTCCAGAGGTGCGGTGTTGATGCGGAGACTGACGTCGTCAGGGTCCAGCTGAGGAAGGCAGTACTCCCACCACTGGCAGCGCGGGCATTCCTTGTTGACGATGGGGCGGACCGGCAGCTCGGGATCTTGGTCTGCTCTGCCGGTCTGCTGCTGCGCAACGGCTGCGATCTTGAGTCGGAATGCATGCTCGTAGTCGTAGCGCTCGAGCAGGCTGCGCAACCGCCAGCCCTCAGGGCTACTGCGTGAAAAGGTGCGCACCTGGGGCTTACTAAGATCGGCCCAGGCCAGCACCGGAGTCTGTAGCAGATCATCGGTTCCGATGACACCGGCCATCGGCTGCTCAGCGCCGAATCCGCAGGCTTGGAGCATGCGGTGATAGTGAGCGAGCTGAAGAAAGTCAGCCTGTCGGCTACCGATCCTTAGCCCGTACCCCTCGACCTCCAGGGCCGCTGCAGGGGCAGGATCCGAAAGCGTGGAGTAACTGAGCACTTGTGGTTCCTCAGCCTCGTTCTCCGGCGGTCGAGCTCGCTCGATGATCTTGTGCCACTTCACGACCGCTGGGTGATACGTCAGAGAGCCGTCTGCCGCGTCAGCACCCCGGATCAGCAGATCAGGAGAGTCCACCCGGTGACCGGAAAGATCAACAGGGAGGCAGCCACCGATGATCACCTCGGCACCAGAGCTCATCGCGCGGATGCAGGCTTCGACCTGCACCTCGCTGGTGTTGGCCGTCAGCTGGCGAAGATCAACGAATCGTCTGTGGCAGGACTCGATCAGCTGGTCCAGCACCGCCGTTACGAACTGACCGCCACCATCGAAGAGCTCGGCGAACCGCTCATGTGCCGGGGCCGACGCGTTACTGGGGGAGGCATCGATGGCGACCGTCGGATTAAAGGCGTTCTGAGTTTTGACTGGACAGCTGTGAGCCGCGTACGCGCCCAGCAAGATCGTGCCGTGCCAGATCCTTCCGGGCAAGATCTTTCCGGGTGGTGCGGTAACAGTCGCCGACTCGATCATGCGCGGGCCCGATGCAGAGCGACGATGCCGCCGGACAGATTCCGCCACTCGACGTCACGCCAGCTGCACTCTTCGATCAAGGTCGCCAATCCTTGCTGATCAGGCCAGGCCTGGATCGACTCAGCCAGGTACTCATATGCTGCAGGGCTTGAGGAAACCAGCGACGCGATGCGCGGCAAGGCTGCGACGAGGTAGTTGGCGTAAAGGGTGCGGAATGGGCGCCAAGTAGGCGTGGAGAATTCGCAGATGACCAGTGTGCCGCCGGGCTTGATTACCCTCCGCATCTCGTGCAGGGCAGCCGTCGTGTCTTCGACATTGCGCAGCCCGAACGAGATGGTGATCGCGTCGAAGCTGGCGTCCGCGTACGGCAGCTGCAGCGCGTCAGCGGCGACGAAGCTCATGTCGGGCCTGCGCTGCTTGCCGACAAGCAGCATGCCCAAAGAGAGATCGGTCGGGATGACGGTTGCCCCGCTGTGCAGGAACGGCTCGCTGGACGTGCCCGTGCCAGCTGCCAGATCCAAGATCAGCTGCCCGGTCATCGGCTGCACAGCGTGTAGGACCTCCCGGCGCCAAGCCCGATCCTGGCCAAGCGAAAGCACATCATTGGCCAGGTCGTAGCGCGCGGCCACTCGGTCGAACATCGCGGCGACATCGCTGCGTCGCTTGTCGAGTGTGGCGCGAGCCGAACTAGCCGATTTCGTGTCTGGCACACGCACAGCCTGCCATGGAGCACTGACATCACCGGCGGCCAAGGACGCGCCTTAGCGACAATTGCGGCCACACAATTATCTGACTAAAGTCAGAGAATGGCCGTAGAGACAGAGGCGGTCGGGCAGGTACGCCGCTTCAACCGGCTGGTCACCCAGCGCGTCGGCGCCCTCAACGATCGCTTCCTTGCCCGCCAGCGACCGCTCGCGGAGGCGCGCGTGCTGTGGGAAATCGGCCGGGAAGGCTGCGAGGTACGAGCGCTCCGAAGCCGGCTCGATCTTGATTCCGGACATCTCAGCCGGCTGCTACGAGCTCTCGAGGCTGATGGCCTGATCCGGGTGGTTGCCAGCCCGATGGACGGGCGGGTTCGGACTGCGCACTTGACGGCGGCCGGTTTGGCTGAGCGCACCGAACTCGACCGTCGCAGCGACGACCTTGCGCGGTCCTTCTTGGAGCCGCTCAGCGCGCGCCAACGCGAGCGCTTGCTGGCAGCGATGGGCGACGTCGAGCGGCTGATCAGCGCGGCGCTGGTTGAGCTCAGGCCGACCGATCCGGCACATCCGGACGCGAAGGCATGCTTTTCGCGCTATTTCGCAGAGCTGGAACGCCGCTCCAACTCTCGCCTGGACCCCGCAACGCTCATCGCGGCCAAGCCGCATGAGCTCCAACCGCCTGCAGGCCTGCTGCTCCTCGCCTATTTGCGCTCGGAGCCGGTTGGCTGCGGTGCAGTCAAGCACCATGCCGACGGGCCTTCGGAGATAAAGCGCATGTGGGTCGCTGAGACAGCGCGCGGACTGGGGATCGGCCGGCGACTGCTCGGCGAACTCGAGGCGTCCGCCGCGCGGCGCGGAGCTACCAGAACGCGACTCGAGACCAACCGCACCCTCACCGAGGCCATCACCCTTTACCGTTCCGCCGGCTACGTCGAAGTCACCGCATTCAACGACGAGCCATTCGCCGACCACTGGTTCGAGAAGCACCTCGTTCGAGAAGCACCTCGTTCGAGAAGCACGGCCTTAGGCCGCGAGCTCGGTAACCACCTGAATGGTTGACGGATTTGGCTGCTGCGCGCCGCCGGCGGCCTCCACGCTGACGGCAAGGCTAGTCACGCCACTGAGCGTCTCGCGGAAGAACTCCTGACGATCACCGCCACCGGCCACCAGGTTGTCTGGGATGGGACGCTGACCCTCCAGCGTCCACAACTGATAGGTCTGATCGGTACCGACCGCCGGCAGATCCTTACCTATGAACATCGCGCGGTTGAGGCTCTTGGAGACCACGAAGGAGACCTGCCCGCCGTCCTTCATGGTGGCGACGTAGGTTTTGACATCGGGCGCCGTCAACAGCTCGGTCTCCGCCGCCTGCTGCGCGACTTGCGCTTGCCGCGCATTGACCAATCCGTAGACCACGCCACCGAGAGCCAGTGCTGCAGCCACAACCGCGGCCACCAAGACGCTCAGGATGCGGGTACGCCGCTGCTGTCGACGCAGCGCCAGCTCATCGACCGGCCGCTTGGCCGCCGGGGCCGAGACGGCCTCGGGAGCTTTCGCCTCGGCAAGTGCGATCTCGGCCGAAGGCTCCGGAGGCAATGGCCTGACCTCGGAGATGGCCGCCAAAATTGATCCGCGTAGCGCCGGTGGCGGAGTCGCGCTGGCGAGCAACGACAATTCGGCAGCCGTCTCAGTGAACTCCTGGACCTCTCGAGTGCAGCTCGGGCATACGGCGAGATGGGCCTCGAACTCCTCGAGTCCGTCAGGGTCAAGCGCATTCACCACGTACGACCCGACGGCGCCATGGATCTCGCTCATGCTTCCACCCCCAACGCATCTCGGAGCCCGATCAGGCCGTCGCGGATTCTCGTTTTCACGGTGCCAAGTGGCAGCTTGAGTAACTGTGCTACCTGGCTTTGGGTATAGCCGCCGAAGTACGCCAAGGTCAGCGCTTCACGCTGAATCGGAGTCAACGAGGCCATACCCCTTCTTACTCTTTCCACATCAAGTCGTTGCTCCACGCCATCCCACACCTGGTCGATCTCACGGTCACCGCCGTGAAAGGCATACCGCTCATCCCGAGCCACTTCGCTGGACACCGATCGCACCCGATCGACCGCCCGCCGATGGGCCATGGTCGTCATCCAGGCGATAACACTGCCCTTCTCGCGTGAGTATCGAGCCGACTGCCGCCATACCTCGACATAGACCTCCTGCATCACTTCCGCAGCGTGGTCAGGAGAACGAAGCACCCGCAGGATGATCCCGTAGATGCGTTGCGAGGTGCGGTCGTACAGCTCAGCGAAAGCCTCCTCATGGCCTCGGGATGAGAGCGTCATCAACTCGACGAGATGTGCCGCTTCGGTGTCCCGACCAGTGCTCGTCTCCACATGCGGCGCCGATCCGGAGGGTTGGCCCTCCGAATTCGACGGCACCGACGTGGCATTCACGACATGGACGCTCTCACGATCGCTGGCGCTTGCTTAGGACGTCGTTCGCAACACGCTGTGCAGGGCGGAGATCGTCGTCGTCATAGCTGACTCCTTTTGGTCTCGGGACGGCAGGACAGCACGGCATTCCCGGCCTGTGGGCAATTCGTCGCAGCGGCCGCTCGGGATTGGTCGGGATTGGCCCGGATCTCTCGCACTATGACGGGCAGCCTTCGCCGACTGGAGGAGCTCGCGACCGTGCGACGTGGAGGGCTGGCCTCCTGTTTGCGAGCGACGAAGGAGGCGAATTCCTGGCTGCCGGTCAGAGTGCAAACAACTGTTGTCGCGAAGGGGCAGAATCGCCTCCATGGCCAAACGCTCGACCATCCTCAAGGTCTCCGGTTTACGCCGGGCCTTTGGGCCGAACACCATTTTCGACAAGTTCAATCTCGAGGTGCGTACCGGAGAAGCGATCGCGCTCACGGGCCGTAACGGTGCCGGCAAGTCCACACTGCTGCGCTGCTTGGTCGGCGCTGACCGAGCAGATGATGGCAGCGTGGAGGTTTGCGGCAACCCGATGGTCGAGACGTCACCAGAGATCAGGCGCGATGTCGCCACGGTGATCGATGATCTTGACTTTTTTCCGGACTTGAGCGTGGTTGAGCATCTTGATCTATTGGCTCGTGCGCACGGGATCGCCGACCCCGACGAGGTGGTCGATGAGGTGCTGGAAGAGGTTCAGTTGGTGCCGCAGTCCGGCCAGTTGCCCGGCACTTTGTCCTCGGGTCAACGTCGCCGGCTGGCGCTGGCTACGGCGTTCGTACGTCCACGGAAGTTGTTGATCTTGGATGAACCGGAGCAGCGGCTGGACACCGAGGGGGTGAGCTGGCTGGCACAACGGCTGAAATCAGAACGACAAAAGGGTTTGGCGATCGTCTTCGCCAGCCATGAGCCGGAATTGGTTGACAGCGTGGCTACTCGGGTGATCCAGCTTGGAGCAGCCCGCGGATGAGCAGTCTGGAAGCCGGTGCCGACGACTTCGCCTTCGAGCAGCCACCCGAGCCCAAACCGCTGACCCCAGCCAGCCCTCGTGAGCTGAAGAGGCTGGTCAAGGACTGGCGAGCCGGCCGGGCGACTCGCAACGTGCTGCAGGCTATGAGTGACGCCTACGTTGCTCTCTTCGCCGCAGTGATGATCGGCGCCATGGTCGTCAACGTGATCTTGAAGGCACAGCGAACGGTTGCGCAGTGCACCAGCCCGACCTGTCTGTCGGCCCGGGCCACCTTGCCGTGGGCGGCGTTTGCGGCCACGATCGCTGTCGCGCTGGCGGTCAGTCGGTTGTTCGGACCGGTGCTGGCGTCCGCGGCCGAAGGCTTCTGGTTGCTCGACGCGCCCATCTCACGAGCCCAACTACTCCGCTCTCGGCTGGTCGGTGCCATAGCGGCGGCCCTTTTGGGTGGTGCGGTCGTTGGCGGATTGATTGCGGCTTTGAGCGGCTCAGGGTTGACCGAGGTGCTGGTGTGGGCGGGGGCCACTGCACTCTCCGCGGCCGCATCTGTCGCCTTCGCTGCGGCGCAGCAGGGCATCGAACGACATCGGCTCACACGCCTCGCCACGTACCTCTTCGGCCTGCTCGGGGTGGGGGCTCTCTTCAGCGTCATCGGTGTAGCGGCGGACTGGTTCAGCCTCGGACTCTCTGACCATGTCGGCATCGAGCTCGGTCTGATCATGATGGCGGCCGCTGCTCTGGTGCTGCTGATCAGCGCAGTGCTCGCTGGACTTCGGTTGGGTCAGATTCGACGGACGCGGCTGCTGAGTGGTGGCGCGCTGGTCAGCGGCATCTCTGGCGCTTTCTTCGCGCTGGACATCGGCCTGGCGCGCGACATCGTGGTCGAGCGGCGCGCCATAGAACGTGGCCATGTGCATCCCAAGCGGGGCAAGGGATTGGGCCTGGAGGCGATTGTCTGGCGAGAGTGGCAGCGGCTCTGGCGTTTTCCGCAGCCCCTGTTGGTGCTGGCAGCGACGATCGTGGTCCCGTATGCGGCTGATGCGCTGGGCATGAGTGTGCTGACTCCGGTCTTCGCCGCACTGGCACTTTTTGGCGCCACCATCCCGCTACTCAATGGACTCCGGGTGCTCACGCGTACCGGTGGTCTTGCTCGCTGCCTGCCCTTCTCACTGGCCCGCATCAAACTGGCATCCATCGCCGTACCGGCGATCTTGGCGGGCATTTGGGCCGCCGCGACAACTCCGGCCTACCTGGGTTTTGGTGACGGAGCGGTGGATCGCCCGGTGCCGGAGGCGGCCTTGACCGCGATCGCCACAGCAGCGGCCGGTCTCCTGGCGGCGGTCCGCTGGACGCAGGCGAAGGGAGTGGACTTCGGCGCACCCATGGTCGCCAGCCAAGCCGGTGCGTTCCCGCCAGGTCTAGTGACCAACCTGTTCCGCGGGTTCGACGTCTGCATCATCACCACTGCGCCCTTGCTGCTAGGGCTTTCGCCGTGGTGGTCGCTTGGCATTGCAGGAATCGCAGCGGCAATCCTGCTCAATTCCATGGACGCTGAGACCTTGCGGGCACGCCAGGCCGAACAGCAAAAGCAGTTGGAGGCGCAGCGGAAGGCACGCGCTGATGCGGCCACTGCCGCGAAGCAGCGCAAGCGCTAACATCTACGTCGGCGAATGTGCCCTGAGCCTGTCGAAGGGCATAAGCCGGTGTATTGCTCGCCATGTGACGTTCCTCCGCACAACACCACGAATGATCGCTTGATTGGGGCTTTCGGCCAGCATTCGAGGCTGTATGCGGAGCAACGCGTGATTGTGAAAGCAATCACAAATCGCGTTTCTCGGTACCCAGCCGATTGGTGGGCACCTCAACCGCAGATACGCTGAGGCCCGTGACCTGGTCGGCGCCAGACCCGCCGCGGCTGCGCGTCCGCACGTATTCCATCGACGACCCTGGCTCCTTGTTGCGCCTGCTTCCGCCAAAAGACAGCTACCTCTGGTTGCGTCATGGCGATGGCCTCGTTGGCTGGGGAGAGGCCGTGCGGCTCAAGCCAGCCAGCATTGCCGAGGCCGCCGAGTGGTGGGCTGAGCTGGTTGCCCAAGTTGAGATCACCGCAACCCTGGACAACCCGCAAGCGGGTGCCGGCCTAATGGGGTACGGCAGCTTTGTGTTCGATCCTGGAAATTCGGCCGGCCGATCGAGCCTGATCGTGCCGCAGACGGTGATCGGACGCCGCAATGGTCACGTCTGGAGAACCGACATCGGACCAGCTGCGGCGGATGGAATAGGCGTTACTCGGCGGCCGGCGGCTGAGCAACCTCGCAATGTCACGTTCGGCGATGGCGGATTGAGCGGCCCGGAGTGGGAGGCCGCGGTTGCCGAGGCCGTACGCCGCATCAGCAACGGTGAGCTGGACAAGGTGGTCCTTGCCCGGGATCTGCTGGCATTCGCCGAAAACGACATCGATCTACGCTGGATTGCCGCCCGGCTCGCGGAGAACTATGCGCAGTGCTGGACGTATTCGGTTGACGGCCTGGTTGGTGCTACTCCGGAAATGCTGGTGAAGCGTGAGGCCGGCTTAGCGACATCACGGGTCCTGGCCGGTACGATCCGCCGGTCCGGCGATGATGATCATGACCTCAACCTGGCAGCTGCATTGGCTCGGTCCAGCAAGGACCTCGAGGAGCACGAGTACGCGGTCCGCTCCGTCGCACGGGCACTCGCTCCCTTCTGCTCCGGCATGAATGTGCCGGACGCGCCGTACGTCTTGCAGCTGCCCAATGTGTTGCACCTGGCGACCGATATCACCGCCGTAGCCGACAAGGGTGTGGCCTCGCTAGCGCTTGCCGCGGCGCTGCATCCCACCGCCGCCGTCTGCGGTACGCCTACCGACAGTGCGCGATCCTTGATCGCCGAACTGGAGCATTTGGACCGTGAGCGTTATGCGGGGCCGGTGGGCTGGATCGATGCCAATGGTGACGGGGAATGGGCGATCGCCCTGCGCTGCGGGCAGCTCAGTGAAACCGACCCGCACCAAATCCGGCTTTTCGCCGGCTGTGGGATCGTCGCTGGTTCCGATCCGGCTGCCGAGCTGGCCGAGGCGAACGCCAAGCTGATCCCGATGCGCGACTCACTCGGCTGATCCCTGTTCGTTCAGCTCGTGAGAAAGCGGGGTACAGCTGGCGGTTCCGTCATCGTCGATCGTGGCCTGAGGTCTAGGTACGGTCCTCAGACGAGTTCGTTATCACGCTGTGATCTTGGCAGTTCGCGACTCGTATGATCACAAAGTCATCTCGGCCCCGCGTGTCTTCCGCGGGTGTCGCCAGGAGCTCGCGTTTTGACCGGATTGGCGCCAGTAGGGCGTGTTAGCGTGCGGGCTGCTTAGGCGGTTTGCCAGGGGCTGCCGCCAGGGGAACTCGGGGGCCGACAGGGGATGTCAGGTTCTTTCCATCGCTGAATTCGGGGGTTCAGTTTTGATGAAAAAGCTCTTTCGAGCTGTGGTAGCGCTCTCGCTCTTGGCTCTGGGCGTCGTCATCGTGCCGACGGCGCAAGCGGCGTACATGCCGAAAGCCGGAGCGACCTTCAATGATCCGAGTGGATCGCGTGATCAGCAGACCGTCCTGATGGACCAGATCATCCAAGCGGTGAACAACGTTCCGAAAGGCTCCATCATCCGGTTCGTCGCCTATTCCTTCGACTACCAACCGATGGCTGATGCGTTGCTCGCCGCCAAGAAGCGGGGCGCCCAGGTAAGGCTACTGATCGATAGTCATACCGAGACTGCTCAAATCAGGCAATTGAGGAGCAAGCTCGGCACGGGCACGAGCGATGGCAGCTACCTGCGCACGTGCAAGTACAGCTGCATGGCGAACAAGCCCTCGTTCATCCACTCCAAGCTCTACATGTTCTCCCGAACCGGCGGCGCGACGCGCGTGGTGATGAACTCCTCGGCGAACCCGGCGGAGACGGGCGTCAGCAAGTCGTGGAACAACACGTACACGACCGTCGGTGACAAGACCAACTACGACGCGAACGTTGACAATTTCAACGACATGCTGCCCGACAAGACGAACACCGATTACTACCACACCGTCGAGAGCGGGCCGTACCCGACCAAGGAGTACTTCTTCCCGCGGGCGGGCTCTACGAAGAAGTCGGACACCCTCTACAACATCCTGAACGATGTCAGCTGCCCTAGCACCATCCAGCTCTCGACATACTTCTGGACGAGTGCGCGACTCTACCTGGCAGATAAGCTCGTTGCCCTGAAGAAGGCGGGCTGCACCGTCGAGGTGGTCTATCCTGATGGCTCTGGAAATCAGGACACAATCTATCCCGAAGTTACCTCTGCGCTCCTCAAGGGCAACGTAGCCACGTGGAACACCCGTCCTTACAACGGTCTCGGTCTCTACGTACACAACAAGGTCATATTGATCAGCGGCACGTATCAGGGCGTCCCAGGGCAAAAGATCGTCTACGCCACCTCGCAGAACCTCACCATGACCAGCCTGCGGGAAAGCAACGAGGTCATGCTCCGGATCCCGAACGCCGGTGTTTACTGGGACTACTACGGCAATTTCAATTCGATCAAGAGCAAGTCCGTAAAGCTCGGATCGGCTGCCAAGACAACCGCCCGCGTCGAAAGCACCACCGAAGCCGCTAACCGGAAAGCGCCCAAAGACAACAGCGCGGATCCTGACGAGTAGTCCTCCGTCGTCGCGACGCGTCACCGCCGTAGTCCTGGCCGGTGGCGCGTCGCAGCGCTTCCCACCAGACAAGCTGGCTGCGGAGGTGGAAGGCCGGCGGCTGCTCGACCGAGTACTCACATCCTTGCCAGCGCACGCCACGGTCGTCGTCGTCGCTTCGGTACGCGATGTTGCCCGGCCGGTGATCTTTACCTCAGAGGATCCACCTGGCGGTGGGCCCGCTGCCGGGCTGGTAGCCGGAGTCAGCCGGGCCCTTGCGGAGTCGGCTGACGCAATCGTGGTACTGCCAGCTGATGCCCCGCTCGGCGGTCAGGTAGCGCGTATCCTGCTCAGCCGCCTGGACGACGAACCGAGCGCCGAGGCAGTCGTTGGCGTTGATGCCCACGGTCGTGAGCAGCCGCTCTCGCTGGCGTTGCGGCCGCCTGCGGCGGAGGCGCTGGTCGCAGCCGCCGGGCCGGGCGGTGCCGCTGGCGTCTCGGCGCGTCGGCTGCTCGATGCCCTGAGACCGGGATTGATCACCCAGGTGCTGGCGCCGGCTGAACTCTGGGACATCGACACGCCTGATCAGCTGCTGGCCTGGCAGGTCCGATCTTCGGCGGCGGTGTCGACGATCCTCGGCCTGGCAGCTCTGCGGGCTACGGCAGTCGACCATCCGGTGATCATTGCCATTGATGGGCCAAGCTGCTCAGGCAAGTCGATCTTGGCAACCGCGGTATCGCTCCGATCAGGGGGCTCGGTTCTGGAAGGGGACGATTTCTATCGCAGCAGCCTGCCGAGGCTGACGGTGTCGCAGCGCGAGGCGATGTCGGACGCTGCGGTGGTCAACGCTGTGATCGATTGGGGGCGGCTTCGTGATGAAGCCCTGCTGCCGCTGCGAGGGAAGCGGGCAGCGACCTTCCAGCCGTACGACTGGGACGCCGACGACGGTCGACTGGCACCGCCGAAAACCGTTCCGGAGGCTGACAGGATCATCGTCGAGGGCGTTTACACCGCGCGGCCAGAGCTCGCAGACCTGGTCGATATCGCCGTTTACCTGGGCGTAGATCCCCAGACCCGGGCCCGCCGCTATGCCGAGCGGGAAAACGATCCGGAGTGGGCACGATTCTGGGAGCGCGGTGAGGCCTATTACTTCAGCGCTATCCGGCCTCCGGCCAGTTTCGATCTCCAGCTGGATGATCAAGACCTAGGCGAGAGCGATCACTAGCCAGCCGAGAGTGACCGTCAAGTGACAGGGGTGGTGGATCCACTGCTGGTCGACGGCGGCGTCGGGGCCTGCGCCAGATCGTTCGGTTCGGGTTGCCCTTTGTCGGCCACGGCCTTCTCGGCGCTGAGCTGGCCAAGGCGAAGCTGGTCGAGCGACTGCTCGACCTGCTTGACGAGCGGGTCGGACAAGTACTGGCGGGCGTAGTCCAGCATTACTGTGCTGAGGTCGATCAACAGCCGGGCGTCTCGCCGCCCGAGCTTGACCTGTGCGCCGTTCAGCAGCATGAAAAAGGCCTCTGTCACCATCTGATCTGCGGGAGCGGATCGCAGTTTCTCCACCAGCTGCTGCGCATCCTTTGCAGAAGCGTCGGAGCCGTATTGATCGTTACGCTTCTCCGAAACCTCCTCAGTACTCATCTCCAGCAGCACCTCCCACAATCCAGACTTACCGGTCCAACAGTATTTTCACCCAGCTGGTTGCGGCGTGCGTCGCTCGTAACGCCTTGCAGCATTGAGATGTGCACCGCCTGAGGAGTGTTTGCACCCAACGCATGGAACCGTCCGCCGGAAGTCGTAGACTCGTGCGTGACGACTTAGTGAAGTTTTTCACTAAGTCCCCGGGAGACTTCAGGGACACATTTCAGGGAGAAGGTCATGCCGGTCGCCACGAACGGGTCCGGCCCGTACGCGGAAGCTCACGGACCCGACAGTTCAGGTGCGCCTGCCATCGATGCTGACGTCATCGTCGTTGGCGCTGGACCAGCGGGGTCAGCGACTGCCACCTATCTTGCGCGCCGTGGTCTTGAGGTTTCCCTGCTGGAGAAGAGCAAGTTCCCCCGCGAGAAGGTCTGCGGTGACGGCCTGACCCCTCGCGGCACCCGGCAGCTGATCCGGCTGGGGATTGACACCTCCAAGGAAGCGGGCTGGTTGCACAACAAAGGCTTGCGCATCTACGGCGGCGCGCATCCGTTCGAGCTGCCGTGGCCTGATCTTGCCGACTTCCCGCCGTACGGCCTGGTCCGTCCACGAGCTGATCTTGATGACTTGCTGGCGCGGCAAGCAGTGGCGGCTGGGGCCTCGCTGTTCGAACTGGCCAACGTCGTGGAGCCGATCATCGACTCTCGCAGCGGACGCATTGTTGGAGTCAGCACTAAGGATGGCCGCCGCTTTACTGCCCCGATGATCGTGGCTGCCGACGGAAACTCGACCCGGCTGAGTCTTGCTATGGGCCTCAATCGGCGGGACGACCGTCCCTTGGGCGTCGCCGTACGGACATATTTCACGAGTCCACGACACCACGACGATCACCTGGAGTCCTGGCTGGAGCTCTGGGAGGGCAAGCCGGGCAAGAGTGCACTGCTGCCTGGATACGGCTGGATCTTCGGCATGGGCGATGGCACCTGCAATGTCGGTCTAGGCATTCTGAACACCTCCGCTGCTTTTGGCAAGACCGACTACAAGGACCTGCTCAGGCGCTGGCTTGACAACACCCCAGAGGATTGGGGCTTCCGGAGTAAGAACATGATCAGTCCGGTACGCGGTGCGGCGTTGCCCATGGGATTCAACCGTCAGCCCCACTACCAACGCGGCCTGTTGCTCGTCGGCGACGCCGGTGGCATGATCAATCCCTTCAACGGCGAGGGCATTGCGTACGCCATGGAGTCTGCCGAGATCGCAGCCTCGGCTATGGCAGAGGCCCACGAGCACGGACCCGGTAGCCCAGCGGCCGAGCGGGCGCTGCAGTCCTATCCCATCAAGCTCAAGGCCGCGCTTGGTGGTTACTACACGCTCGGGCGAACCTTTGTGAAGTTGATCGGTCATCCAACGGTGATGCGGATCTGTACAACGTACGGACTGCCCCGTCAGACCTTGATGAAGTTCACCTTGAAGCTGCTGGCCAACCTGACCGACGCCAGCGATGGCGACGTTATGGACAAGCTGATCAACTCCTTGTCCAGGATTGCGCCGGCGGCATGATCAACTCGGAAAGCTGCGGGGGGGAAGCCGGCGAATGAGTCCCTATGTCGGAATCGTGATCTTGCTTGCGATTGCCTCAGGGTTTGTCGCGCTGACCATTCTGACCAGCGTGCTGGTGGGTCCCGGGCGGTTCAACCGAGCCAAGTACGACTCGTATGAGTGTGGCATCGAGCCGACGCCGCAGCCTGTCGGTGGCGGCCGGTTTCCGGTGAAGTATTACATCACTGCCATGCTCTTCATCGTTTTCGATATTGAGATCGTCTTCCTCTATCCCTGGGCTGTGGCATTCGATCAGATGGGCCTCTTCGCGCTGGTCGAGATGATCTTGTTCATTGCCGCCGTCTTCATTGCCTACTTTTATGTGTTGCGACGCGGTGGGCTGGATTGGGAGTGAAGATGCAAGCAAGTAGGAGTGTTGGCTGAAATGGGCCTCGAGGAAAAACTTCCCAGTGGTGTGCTGCTGACCACCATTGAGAACCTGTTCGGCTATATGCGGAGCGCAGCGTTCTGGCCTGCCACCTTTGGTCTGGCCTGCTGCGCCATCGAGATGATGACCTACGGCGCGCCGCGGTACGACTCCGGGCGCTGGGGTCAGGAAGTGTTCCGGGCCTCGCCGCGGCAGGCCGATCTGATGATCGTGGCCGGTCGAGTCAGCCAGAAGATGGCGCCGGTGCTGCGCCAGATCTATGACCAGATGCCCAACCCGAAGTGGGTACTTGCCATGGGCGTCTGCGCCAGCACCGGCG
This sequence comes from Propionibacteriaceae bacterium, assembly GCA_045806785.1. Taxonomy (GTDB): domain Bacteria; phylum Actinomycetota; class Actinomycetes; order Propionibacteriales; family Propionibacteriaceae; genus Microlunatus. The sequence goes on from JBJMIR010000078.1 coordinate 55,249, forward strand.
GAATGTTCAACAACTACGCGATCGTGCAGGGAGTCGATCACATCGTCCCGGTCGACATGTACCTGCCCGGATGCCCGCCGCGCCCGGAGATGTTGATCGACGCCATGTTCAAGCTGCGGGACAAGGTGCGGCACACACCGATCGGACTCGATGCGATCGAGGCGGCTCAAGATCAGGAGCAACGGCAGCTCGAGGCGCCGTCGCTCATTGAGCAGAAGGGCCTGCTGCGATGACGGAAGGCATTCCTCCTCGCAAGCCACCACGCAAGAGGACACGCAAGTCAGCGGCGCCTAAACAGGTGCGTCCTGAGCCTGCCGAAGGCCAGGAGGACGACGGTGCTTCGACAGCCTCGGCGCCCAGTGCGGACAAGGGCGCTTCGACAAGGTCAGAAGACGTTCATGAAGACGTTCATGAGGAGTCGGACGAGAAGGCTCCGATCAAGGGAGCGGTTCCTGAGGGCGAATCTGAGCCAGATGCCGAAACCAAGCCCGAGTCCTTGACCGCTGAGGCGCCGGAGGTCAGCTCTGAGGCAACAGCGGCCGAAGAGGACGAAGCTCAGCTGGCCACCACCGAGCCCACCGCCGAGGTGCTCCAGGTCCGTAAGGGCATGTTTGGCGTCAAAGGCACTGGCGACACCTCTGGATATGGCGGCCTGACCCGCACCGTTGAGTTCCCGGCACCGGCAACGCCGCCGTTCGGTGGCTGGTGGGACCAGGTGTACGAACGCATCGGAACGCTGATTCCCAACTACAGCGACGTGATCACCAAGGTGGTCATCCACCGCGGCGAGATCACCTTCCACGTCGAACGGCAGCACCTGCCAGAGCTGGTCCGATACCTGCGGGACGACGCCCACCTGCGTTTTGAGTTCTGCAGCAGCGTTTCGGGTGTGCACTATCCAGCTGACAAGGGTCGTGAGCTGCACGCGGTCTATCACCTGCAGTCGATGACCCACAACCGGCGTATCCGACTTGAAGTCTCCGTGCCCGACAGCGACCCGCATATTGCCTCGGTCGTTGCGACGTACCCGACAGCCGACTGGCATGAGCGAGAGACGTACGACATGTTCGGCATCATCTTCGACGGCCATCCGGCTTTGACCCGGATCTTGATGCCCGACGACTGGCCCGGCCATCCGCAACGGAAGGACTATCCGCTCGGCGGGATCCCTGTGGAGTACAAGGGCGCAACCGTTCCACCGCCAGATCAAAGGAGGTCGTACTCATGAGCACGACCGACGAGCGCACTCGTCCCGAGACCGACCAATCCTCAGCCGCCGCGACTGAGGCAGACCAGGATCCCTTCGGCGTCGGAGGCGAAGCGGCTGAGGGCCATGTCTATACCGTCACCGGACAGGACTGGGACTCCCTGGTAGCCGAGCAAGGCGAGCGCGGCGACGAGCGCATCGTGGTCAATATGGGCCCACAACATCCCTCTACGCACGGCGTCCTGCGGTTGATCTTGGAACTGGAAGGAGAAACAGTCACCGAGGCCCGCTGCGGCATCGGCTACTTGCACACCGGCATCGAGAAGAACATGGAGTTCCGCAACTGGACCCAAGGTGTCACCTTCTGCACCCGGATGGATTACCTCTCGCCACTGCACAACGAGACGACCTACTGCCTCGGCGTGGAGCGGCTGCTCGATATCGAAGCCGAGATCCCTGAGAAGGCGAACGTCCTGCGGGTGTTGATGTTGGAGCTCAATCGGATCTCCTCACACCTGGTCTGCATTGCCACGGGCGGCATGGAGATCGGTGCGTTGACCGTGATGACCATTGGATTCCGGGAGCGGGAGAAGGTGCTGGACGCCTTCGAGTTGATCACCGGCCTGCGGATGAATCACGCCTACATCCGACCCGGCGGCGTCGCGCAGGACCCGCCCGATAAGGCGCTCGATTTCGTCAAGGACCTCGTGGTCTGGATGAGGAAGCACCTACCGGAGTACGCAGACTTCTGCAATGAGAACCCGATCTTCAAGGCTCGGCTATCCGGCGTCGGACATCTCGATCTTGCCGGTTGTCTTGCCCTTGGGATCACCGGCCCGCCGCTGCGGGCGACCGGCTACGACTGGGATCTGCGCAAGAAGCAGCCGTACTGTGACTACGAGAGCTACGACTTCGAGGTGCAGACCTGGGACACCATGGACGCGTACGGGCGGTTCCGCATCCGGCTCAATGAGATGTGGGAGAGCCTCAAGATCATCGAGCAGTGCGTGGCACGACTCGAGAAGATGCGCGGCGCGCCGATCATGATCGGCGACAAGAAGATCGCGTGGCCAGCGCAGCTGTCGATCGGCTCGGACGGCATGGGCAACTCCAACGAATACCTCAAGCACATCATGGGTGAATCGATGGAGGCGCTGATCCACCACTTCAAGTTGGTGACGGAGGGCTTCCGGGTGCCGCCGGGTCAGGCGTACGTGCCCATCGAGAGCCCGCGGGGGGAGCTCGGCGCCCATGTCGTCTCCGACGGCGGAACGCGTCCGTTCCGCGCGCACTTCCGGGACCCAAGCTTCACCAATCTGCAAGCGATGCCTGTGATGTGTGAGGGCGGCATGGTCTCCGACGTCGTGGTCGCGGTGGCGTCACTGGATCCCGTCATGGGCGGGGTTGATCGATGAACCGGCCGGAAGGCGGGAGCCTGAGCAATCCGCTCGAGCCGTTGCCCTCAACGCCAAATGGGCACGCCGGCGGAGACATCGCGTCTGAGGAGCTCGTCGGGCACGGACACTTCGTCACGCACTTCGACGAGCCCAGCCTTGACTACAGCATCGCCGAGACCAAGATCACCGAGGCGACGATGGAGGAGATGCGCTCCATTGCTGCGCGGTATCCGCAGGCCCGGTCTGCGCTGCTGCCCATGCTGCATCTGGTGCAGAGTGTCGAGGGCCGGGTAACGCCTGCCGGAATCGAGGCATGTGCTGAGATCCTGGGTCTCAGCGCAGCCGATGTCAGTGGGGTAGCCACGTTCTACACCATGTACAAGCGCCGCCCAATGGGGGAGTACCACGTCGGAATATGCACCACCGCACTGTGCGCGATCATGGGCGGGGACGAGGTGTACGCCAGACTTCAAGATCATCTAGGTATCGCCAACGACGAAACCACCGAGGATGGAAAGATCACCCTGGAGCACGTGGAGTGCAACGCCGCATGCGATTTTGCGCCGGTAATGATGATCAACTGGGAGTTCTTCGACAACACCACGCCGGAGCAGGCCGTCGACGTCGTTGATCAACTTCGTGCCGGAGCCGAGGTGCACTCCACTCGCGGTGCCCGGGTCTGTACCTGGAAAGAGGCTGAGCGAGTGCTTGCCGGCTTCCCCGACGGCCGCGCCGACGAGGGGCCTACTGCCGCGGGCCCGTCGCTGCTTGGATTGCGCATTGCCGATCAGCACGGCTGGAAGGCTCCAGACCCAGAGCAGGTGGCGGACCGAAAGGATGAGGAGGGCCGGTGACCGATCCTTTGACGCCTGTGTTGACCGCGAATTGGGGCGATGAACGCGCTTGGAAGCTGACCAACTACGAGCGCCGTGGGGGTTATCAGGCCCTCAGGTCGGCCCTGCAGATGGATCCAGCAGACGTCGTCAGCCTGGTCAAGGACTCCGGACTTCGCGGCCGCGGTGGAGCGGGCTTTCCGACGGGGATGAAATGGAGCTTCATCCCGCAGGACAACCCGAAGCCGAAATACCTGGTAGTCAACGCCGATGAGTCCGAGCCGGGGACGTGCAAGGACATTCCGCTGATGATGGCCTCGCCGCACACGCTGGTCGAGGGCGTGATCATCTCCGCGTACGCAATCCGCTCCAATACTGCGTTCATCTACGTCCGTGGCGAGGTGCTGCACGTGGTACGTCGCCTGCAGCAGGCGGTCCGCGAGGCGTACTCCGCAGGCTATGCCGGCAAGAACATTCTGGGCACCGGGTACGACTTGGAGATCATTGTCCATGCGGGCGCCGGCGCGTACATCTGCGGTGAGGAGACCGCGCTACTGGATTCGCTGGAGGGTCGCCGCGGTCAGCCCCGGCTACGGCCGCCATTTCCCGCAGTCGCTGGGCTCTACGCCTCCCCGACAGTGATCAACAATGTGGAGTCGATCTCTTCAGTGCCCTCGATCATTCGCAACGGCGATGACTGGTTCTCCTCAATGGGCACCGAAAAGTCCAAGGGAATGACGATCTATTCGCTGTCCGGCCACGTCGCCAATCCAGGACAGTTCGAGGCGCCGCTGGGCATCACGCTGCGTCAGATTCTTGATCTTGCTGGCGGTATGCGCGAGGGCCATCGGCTGAAGTTCTGGACACCTGGCGGCTCCTCGACGCCGATGCTGACCGAGGAGCATCTCGACGTCCCGCTGGACTATGAGTCGGTGGCAGGCGTGAAGTCAATGCTCGGCACCAAGGCGCTGCAGTGCTTCGACGAGACGACATCGGTGGTACGCACGGTGCTGCGCTGGACCGAGTTCTACAAACACGAGTCCTGCGGCAAGTGCACGCCATGCCGCGAGGGCACCTGGTGGCTAGTGCAAATTCTCAAGCGAATGGAAGCCGGCCGCGGCCAAGAAGGCGACATCGAGAAGTTACTCGACCTCTGCGACAACATTCTGGGTCGGGCGTTTTGTGCTCTCGGCGACGGCGCCACCTCACCCATCACCTCAGCGATCCAGTACTTCCGAGACGAGTTCGAGGCGGCCATGCATACCCCTGCGTGGGAGCTGTTTCCGTATGAGCGCAGCACGATCTTCGTCCGTGAACCCGCGGGAGCAGGAGCATGACCGTCACGGCAGCAGGCAGTTCCACAAGTTCAGAGGTCGAGCAGCGTGAGGATTTGGTCACCCTCACCATTGATGACATCGAGGTGTCGGTGCCCAAGGGCACTTTGGTAATTCGCGCCGCCGAACTCATCGGCGTCGAAATACCACGCTTTTGTGATCATCCGTTGCTCGATCCGGTTGGCGCCTGCCGACAGTGCCTGGTCGAGGTGCCCGACGGTGGAACCGGGCGTCCCATCCCCAAGCCCCAGGCTTCCTGCACTCTCGAGGTGGCGCCGGGCATGAAGATCAAGACCCAGCTCACCTCGCCGATCGCCGACAAGGCGCAGCGGGGGAACATGGAGTTCCTGCTGATCAACCATCCGCTCGACTGTCCCATCTGTGACAAGGGTGGTGAGTGCCCGCTGCAGAACCAGGCGATGTCTCACGGCTATGCGGAGAGCCGGTTCACTGATGAGAAGCGCACCTTTCCAAAGCCGATCAATATCTCTGCCAATGTGCTGCTTGATCGGGAACGCTGCGTGTTGTGCGCGCGATGCACCCGGTTCTCAGAACAGATCGCCGGCGATCCGTTCATCGCCTTGATCGAGAGGGGTGCGCTGCAACAGGTCGGGATCTATGAGAAGGAACCCTTCGAGTCCTACTTCTCCGGTAACACCATTCAGATTTGTCCTGTCGGTGCGCTGACGAGCGGGGCATACCGGTTTCGGTCGCGACCCTTCGACCTGGTGTCCACGCCGTCGATCGCCGAACATGACGCGTGCGGTTCGGCAATCCGAGTCGATCACCGACGCGGCATCGTGATGCGACGGCTGGCGGGTGATGATCCCGAGGTCAACGAGGAATGGATCACCGACAAAGATCGTTTCGCGCATCGCTATGGCGACCTTGAGGACCGCCTTACCCGGCCACTGGTCCGAGACGGCGACGTGCTGCGCCCGGCATCCTGGCCGGAAGCAATCGACGTAGCCGTGCGAGGCCTTCAGGCGGCGGGAAGCTCGGTGGGCGTGCTCACCGGTGGGCGGCTCACCCTGGAGGATGCCTACGGGTATTCAAAGTTCGCGCGAGCCGTGCTCGGTACCAACAACATCGACTTCCGGGCCCGGCAGCACTCCAGCGAGGAAGCCGACTTCTTGGCACACGCCGTAGCCGGCACCGACCCTGGGGTCAGCTTTGCTGATCTTGAAAACGCGAGTTCGGTGCTGCTGGTGTGCCTGGAGCCGGAAGAGGAAGCCGGCATGATCTTCCTCCGCCTCCGCAAGGCCTTCCGCAAGAAGGACCTGACTATGTGGACACTGGCCCCGTACCCGAGCAACGGAAGCCAGAAGATGGGTGCCCGACTCATCTCCTGCATCCCCGGCCATGAAGCCAGCCTCCTTGATCAGCTTCAGCCGGCCGACGGCAGCTCCAGTGATCGGTTGGCCGACATCTCTCTCGATGAGAATTCTGTGATCTTGGTCGGGGAACGAGCTGCCGGTCTCTCGGGTACCTTCAGCGCGTGTCATCGGCTTGCCGAGGGCACCGGCGCCAGGCTGGCCTGGGTACCGCGTCGGGCCGGGGATCGCGGTGCTGTGGAAGCGGGGTGCCTGCCCAATCTGCTGCCTGGCGGCAGGCCGGTGGCGGATGCCGCCGCCCGCGTCGATACCCAGACGACCTGGGGAAGTGGATCACTGTCGTCGCTGGAGGGCCGTGACGCCGACGAAATCTTGATCGCCGCAGCTGACGGGGAGCTTCAGGCGCTCATCGTGGCTGGGGTTGATCCGAACGACTTCGTTGATCCGCAGGCCGTGCTCGAGGGTTTGGAGTCTGTCAAGTTCTTGATCAGCTTGGAGCCCCGGGCGTCGCTGGTCACCGAGCGGGCCAACGTGGTCTTCCCGGTTTCACTGATGCACGAGCGGGCAGGCACTTTCGTGAACTGGGAGGGGCGCCGCCGGCCATTCGGCGTTGTCATCGAGGTACCTAACGGCATGCCCGACCTCCGGGTACTGGCCGCGCTGGCCGATGCAATGGGCACCGACCTGGGTTTCCGTACGCCTGCCGAGGCTGCGGCCGAACTCGACGAACTGGGAGTCTGGGAGGGCGAGCGCAGCCTGGCGCCTGACTACGAAGCGGGGGAAACAGCTGAGTCGGATGGCAGCACAGCTCTGCTGGCGACCTGGCGGATGGCGCTCGATGAGAGTCGTGCGGTGGACGGCGAGCCGTTCCTGCAGGCGACTGCGCGGGCGCCCGAGGCGCGGCTCAGCGCGAGGACAGCCGAAGTTGCCGGTATCAGCAGCCTGGCAATGATCAGCAATGACCGTGGCTCGATTACGCTGCCAGCTGTCATCGATCCCGAGATGGCTGACGGTGTTGTCTGGCTGCCAAGTCGAGCCCCGGGCTTCGGGATTCCTCAAAACCTTGCCGCCAGTGCTGGTGATCTTGTGACAATTGGGCCGGGCGACGATCTGGACGTCGACGCTGAGCTCCTCGAAGCGCTCCCTTCGACAGGCTCAGGGCGCATTGATACCGGCTCAGGGCGCAGTGAGGATGACACGGAGGCAAGCCAATGAGCCTGCTGATACCGATGGACCTGGAGGTCTTCTTTCACGACCGATGGTGGGTGGTACTGCTCAAGGCGCTCTTCGCATTCGTGGTACTGCTGCTGCTCACGCTGTTCACCATCTGGTATGAGCGTCGCATTGTCGCCTTCATGCAGCAGCGCCAGGGACCCAATATGAATGGCCCATTCGGGTTGCTCCAGTCGCTGGCCGACGGCATGAAGTTGATGTTCAAAGAGGACTTCACTCCGACAGCAGCCGACAAGTTGATCTTTACGCTCGCCCCCTTCGTTGTCTCCATCCCGGCGATCACCGCTTTCGCCGTCATCCCGATGGCTGGAATAGTCCGCGTACCGTTCACCGACATCACGACGCCACTCCAGGTCACTGATCTACCGGTGTCGGTGCTGTTCATCGTGGCTGTCGCCTCGATCGGCGTGTACGGAATCGTGCTCGCGGGCTGGTCTTCGGGATCCACCTACTCACTGCTCGGAGCCTTGCGCTCGAGCGCCCAGGTGATCAGCTACGAAGTCGCCATGGGTCTGGCGCTGGTCGCGGTCTTCCTGTACGCCGGGTCGCTCTCGACATCGGAGATCGTTGCCAAACAGGCCGAGCCGGCCACCGTTTTCGGCGTACCGCTGTGGTTCGGGGTGCAGCTGCTGCCGTCCTTTCTCATCTATCTGATTTCCATGGTCGGTGAGACGAACCGGGCACCGTTCGATCTCCCGGAGGCGGAGGGCGAGCTGGTCGGGGGCTTCCACACCGAGTACTCCTCGATGCGCTTTGCCATGTTCTTCATGGCGGAGTACATGAACATGATCACAGTCTCGGCACTGGCCACCACGCTCTTCCTGGGCGGGTGGCATGCGCCAGTGCCCTTCAACCTGCTGCCAGGCATCGACAGCGGTTATTGGGGTCTGTTGTGGTTCGTGGTGAAGGTGCTGGTACTGCTCTTCATCTTCGTTTGGCTTCGCGGCACCCTGCCACGGCTGCGATACGACCAGTTCATGCGGTTCGGCTGGCGCTGGCTGATTCCGATCTCGCTGCTCTGGACGCTCATGATCGCGATCTTGAGACTTGGTCAGCGTGAGGGCTGGTTCACCGGCCGAGGATTCTGGGTGGGTGCCGCCGTGGTCTTCGCGGTGCTGGTTGGGCTCGCCTTCTTCGGTGGCAAAGAGGAGCCAAAGGCGGCTGAGCAGCCTGCAGCTGAAGAAACGCGCGTGTTCGATCCCTTTGCCGGTGGTTATCCTGTCCCGCCGATGCACGATCAGGTTCTGCCGGAATTTGCTCAAGTCCTGGTCGGTGAGGAAGATCTAGCGCCGGACCGTCCACCCGATGAACGCCAGCCTGATGAACAGCCGACCAAGGAAGGAAGTGAGGCCTGATGGGGTTCTTCGATCCCGTCGCTGGCTTCGGCGTGACCTTCAGAACGATGTTCCGCAAGACGTTCACGATCGACTATCCCAACGGGCCTAGGGCAACGGCACCGCGATTCCACGGCCGGCACCAGCTCAACCGCTGGCCGGACGGTCTGGAAAAGTGCGTTGGCTGTGAGCTGTGCGCATGGGCTTGCCCAGCGGACGCCATCTACGTTGAGGGCGCTCAGAACACCGAGGAAGAGCGTTTCTCTCCCGGTGAGCGCTACGGCCGGGTCTATCAGATCAATTACCTGCGCTGCATCCTGTGCGGTCTGTGCATCGAGGCCTGTCCGACCCGAGCTCTGACGATGACCAATGAATTCGAGCTTGCCGACGACACCCGCGAGAAGTTGATCTATGAGAAATCTGATCTCCTTGCCCCACTGCTGCCGGGCATGGAGCAGCCGCCACACGAGCGTCGGCTAGGTGACGACGAGCAGAAGTACTTCCTGGGTCTACCTCCGACAGGTCAGCCTGACGACCGTGCGGGCGATCTCAGTGAGGTGCAGCCGGAGCCGGTCAACCAAGGCTGGCGACGCCACAAGCCGGTGGCGAAGGGCGGGCGATGATCTTGGCTGCTGGATTGCTGATTCCGCTCGTCACAGGCGCCGCCGTGGCCTTCTGGCTGCTTGCCCCGGTGATGATCTTAGCGGCACTGGGAATGATCTTGGTGCGGAAACCGGTGCATTCTGCAATGTGCCTGGCAGCGGTGATGATCTGCTTAGCTGTGCAGTATGCGGCGCAGGAGGCGCCCTTCCTTTTCGTGGTGCAGATCATCGTCTACACCGGCGCGATCCTGATGTTGTTCTTGTTCGTCCTCATGCTGGTGGGCGTCGACGTCCGGGAATCACTGGTCGAGACGATCAAGGGTCAGCGCACCCTGGCTCTGCTGGCCGGCCTCGGTTTCGGAGCACTGCTGGTGTTCGCTGTCGGTAATGCGATCGTCGGTCCGACGATCGGTTTGCGTGCCGCTAATGCCGAGAATGGTGGCAACACCCAAGGCATCGCGGCGCTGATCTTCGAGCGCTACGTTTTCGCATTCGAGGCGACCTCGGCACTGCTGATCACCGCTGCGGTGGGAGCCATGGTGCTCGCGCACCGGGAACGGCTCACGAAGCGTCGTACTCAGGCAGACCTGGCGGAGAGCCGGATGCAGCGGTACGCCGAGACCGGCGAGCATCCCGGTCCGCTTCCCACTCCTGGCGTCTTTGCACGGCACAACGCGGTAGATACGCCGGCGCTGCTGCCCGACGGAACCGTCTCAGAGATTTCGGTTTCGGCAACGCTGAAAGCCCGCGGCACGGTTCTGGAAAGCAGAGATTTGGTGAAGCCGGTCGACCAGACAGTGGAAGCCATCACTGATGAGGAAGCCCCACGGACGACTGAGGAAGAACAGCTGTGAATCCGACCAGCTACATCGTGCTCTCGGCGATCTTGTTCACCATCGGCGCAGTGGGTTTTATGATCAGGCGGAATTCGATCGTGGCCTTCATGTGTGTCGAGCTCATGCTCAATGCCACCAACCTGGCCTTTGTGACGTTCTCGCGCATGCACGGTGCCTTGGACGGACAGGTGGCCGCCTTTTTTGTCATGGTGGTGGCTGCCGCCGAGGTCGTTGTTGGCCTGGCCATCATCGTGGCCATCTTCCGTACCCGCCGCTCGGCATCTGTCGACGACGCGAATCTGCTGAAGTTCTAAAGGACTGCGATGCTCCCACTCGAGACGCCCGTGCCAGCAACCGGCTTCTTTAGCTCGGCGTGGCTGCTCATCGCCATCCCTGCGGTAAGCGCCGCGATCTTGCTATTGGTTGGTAGGCGCGCTGACCGTTGGGGACATTACCTCGGTGCGGCTGCGCCCTTGGCCTCCTTCGCGATCGGTCTCTACTACTTCGCCAACCTGCTCGGTCGCAACGAGGCTGAGCGCGCGGTGTCTGTCCCGCTCTACAACTGGATCTCCAGCGGACGATGGCAGATCAACGTCGGGTTGCTCATCGACCAGCTGTCGATCGTCTTCGTGTTGCTGATCACCGGCGTCGGCGGGTTGATCCACGTCTATTCCATCGGCTATATGGCCCACGATGATCGGCGGCGTCGCTTCTTCGCGTTCCTCAATCTGTTTGTGGCCGCAATGCTGCTTCTTGTCCTCGCCGACAACTATCTGGTGCTCTTCGTCGGCTGGGAGGGCGTCGGCCTGGCGTCGTACCTGCTGATCGGCTTCTGGCAATACAAGCCGGTGGCAGCGACTGCTGCGAAAAAAGCATTCGTCGTCAACCGCGTCGGCGACATGGGCATGTCCATTGCCGTGATGTTGATGCTCGCGCTGTTTGGCTCATCGGCCTTTGTCGACGTCAACGCCGGCATGCCGAATGTCGGCAATACGGTCGCGTTGATCTTGGGGCTGTTGCTCTTGCTCGCCGCCTGCGGCAAGTCGGCGCAGGTGCCGTTGCAGTCGTGGTTGCTGGACGCAATGGAAGGTCCGACTCCGGTCTCGGCGTTGATCCATGCAGCCACCATGGTGACGGCCGGCGTTTATCTGGTCACCCGCAGCAATGCGATCTTCACAAAGTCGCTGCCCGCCAGCACAGCGGTTGTCGTCGTCGGCACAGTGACACTGCTGTTCGGCGCCTGGATCGGCTGTGCCAAAGACGACATCAAGCGAGTGCTTGCCGGCTCAACGATGTCCCAGATCGGCTACATGATGCTGGCGGCCGGCATCGGGCCGGCCGGCTACGCGTACGCGATCTTCCACCTACTGACCCACGGGTTCTTCAAGGCCGATCTGTTCCTAGGCGCCGGCTCGGTAATGCATGCCACCGACGACAACGTTGATATGCGGCATTACGGGGCGCTTAGGCGGTTGATGCCGATCACCTTTGTGACGTTTGCTGCTGGTTACCTGGCGATCATTGGTTTTCCGTTCTTCTCTGGCTTCTACTCCAAGGACCACATCATCGAGGTTGCCTTTGAGCGGAGCGCGGTCATTGGGGGGCTGGCGATGCTGGGCGCCGGCATCACTGGCTTCTACATGACCCGGCTGATGTTGATGACGTTCTACGGAGCGAAGCGCTGGCAGCAGGGCGTGCATCCGCACGAGTCTCCGGCCGTGATGACGGTGCCACTGATCTTCCTGGGAATCGCATCGGTGATCGGCGGTCTAGTGCTCAACAACTGGATCGTCGGCTGGCTGAATCCGGCTGTCGGCGGCGAAGCGCCTGCCGAGACGCCAAGCCTGCTGCACTTTTCGACGGTCGCGATCGTGACGCTGGTCGTGGTTGCGATTGGTGTGGGGATCAGCGTGTGGATCTTCGGGCCGCGCCGCGAGATCCCGGTCACCCAGGCCGCGAACGCCTCCTTCCTTACAGTGGCCGGACGCAATGATCTGTATGGCGACGCCTTCAATGAGGCGGTGTTCATGCGACCCGGCCAGCGGCTCACCGCGGGGCTCGTTCGGTTGGAGAGTTCGGGTATCGATGGCGCCGTGAACGGCACGGCGGCGGCAATTGGTGGGATGTCGGCACGGCTGCGGCGAGTGCAGAATGGCTTCGTCCGCTCTTACGCACTCACTATGACGGTTGGTGTTGCGATCGTCGGTTTGGTGATCTTGTTGGGTCGGCTGGGCTGAGGACAGGGGCGAGATGACTATTCCGTGGCTCACCATCCTGGCGTTGCTGCCGGCAGTCGGTGCTGTGGTGCTGATCTTCACTGGCGCCAAGGCCGCCAAGCAGGTCGCGCTCGTGGTATCGCTGATTACCTTCGGGTTCGCCCTCATGATCGCCACACGCTTCACCATCGGCGGCGGCATGCAACTGGTCGAGCAGGTGCCTTGGATCAAGCCGCTCGGCGCCTACTATGCACTCGGCCTGGACGGCCTTGGTCTCACCTTGGTACTGCTGGTCGTGATCATCACGCCAGTGGTGATCATTGCCTCCTGGCGTGATTTTGATCCGGTTGACGCCGGTCCGGAGTCCATCGAAGGACTTCAAGCCAGTCCAACGGCGCCGACCCCTTCAACGAGCTCTGCAACACTGGCTGCAAAGTATGACGCGCGGGTGTTCTTCGCCCTGCTGCTGGCGGTGCAGACGTGTGCGCTGTATCTCTTCCTGGCCACCGATGTCTTCTTGTTCTACGTGTTCTTCGAAGTCATCTTGGTCCCGATGTACTTCCTGATCGGTGGTTTCGGGCCCGGTCCGCGTAGGACGTATGCGGCGGCAAAGTTCTTGATCTTCGGCCTGCTGGGCGGGTTTGTGATGCTCGCCTCGGTGATCGGTCTTTACGTGCTGTCCGCAAGGGCTGGAGCACCGAGCTACCTGCTGAGCACATTGAGCCAGCTGGATATCGCCACCGGCACCGGCCGCTGGTTGTTCTTGGGCTTCATGTTCGCTTTTGCGATCAAGGCGCCGCTCGTGCCGCTGCACACCTGGCTGCCGGACGCGGCAGAGGAGTCGACGGCTGGCGGTGCCACCATGATGGTTGGCGTCATGGACAAGATCGGCACCTTCGGCATGATCAGGTTCTGTCTTGGCCTATTCCCGGAGGCAAGCCAATGGGCGACACCGGTGGTATTGGTGCTGGCCACGATCTCGATCCTGTACGGCGCCATCCTGGCGATCGGCAGCCGGGACATCATGCGGTTCATCGCGTATACCTCGATCAGCCACTTCGGTTTTATCGTGCTGGGCATCTTTGCCTTCACCAGCCAGAGCCTGACAGGGTCCACGCTCTACATGCTCAACCACGGGATGGCAACTGCTGCCTTGTTTGTGATGGCCGGATATCTGATCAAGCGTCGGGGGTCACGGGACATGAACGCATACGGTGGCGTGGATCGAGTGGCTCCAGTGCTGGCGGGCTTGCTGCTGTTCGCTGGCCTGAACACGTTGTCGTTGCCGGGCTTGGGCAGTTTTGTCTCAGAGTTCATGGTGCTGGCCGGCACATTCGGCCGGCATCCGGCGTACGCAGTGATCTCGACGCTGGCGATCGTGCTTGCTGCGCTCTACATCTTGATCATGTACCAGCGCACCATGACAGGACCCGTCGATCCCGAGGTCCAGGAGAAAGTCACCGAAATCAACGGACGGGAACGGCTTGCCATGGTTCCCTTGGTACTGCTGATTTTCCTTCTCGGTGTCTTTCCGAAGCCGCTGCTGTCGGTCATCGAGCCGACGACCCAAGCCACTCTGCAGCACGTTGGCGTGACTGATCCGCAGCCGAGGGTGACTGCCGAGGGAGGCCGCTGATGATCGCCTTCAGCCTGCAACCGATGGAGATTACGGCTCCCCATATCGAGTACGGCCTGCTTGCGCCAGTTTTGGTGATCTTCGTCGGAGCCTGCATCGGCGTTCTGGCTGAGGCGGTCGTGCCGCGCGAGATGCGCCGTGTTGTGCACATGGTGATCACGCCTGTGTCGCTGGCGATAGCGCTGGTCATGACCTTGTTGAACTGGGCGTCCGGTGCTCAGGGGGTAGTGGCGGTCAATTCACTGGCCATCGACGGACCCACCTATTTCATGTGGACCATCTTGATCATTTTCAGTGCAGCAGCGCTGCTGTTGTTCGCTGAGAGGAAGATTGAGAATGCCAGTGTCTTCGCGCCACAGGCTGCCGCGGTGCCAGGCACTCTCGCGGAGCGCGAGGCGATCAGGGGCCGCATGGAGCACACCGAGGTGTTCCCGCTTGCGCTGTTCGCGGTGCTGGGCATGATGCTGTTTCCCGCGTCAAATGACTTGATCATGATGTTCGTCGCGTTGGAGATCTTGTCATTGCCGCTGTATCTGCTGTGCGGGCTCGCTCGGCGACGCCGGCTCCTGTCCCAGGAGGCTGCGCTCAAATACTTCCTGTTGGGTGCGCTGTCCTCAGCCTTCTTCGTGTACGGGGCGGCCCTGCTCTACGGCTACTCCGGATCATTCACGTTGGCAGCAATCGACGACGCGATACGCAGTAGCGATCAAGGGCTGGGCCTGTTGCTGGCCGGAATGGCATTGCTCGGCGTCGGACTGCTCTTCAAGTTCAGCGCTGTGCCGTTCCACTCCTGGACGCCGGATGTGTACGCCGGAGCTCCGACACCGGTGACCGGATTCATGGCAGCCTGCACCAAGATCGCCGCGGTAGGTGCCCTGATGCGGGTGTTTTACGTCGCGCTGGGCGCCGATCGCTGGGACTGGCAGCCTGTGATGGCGATCATTGCGGTTTTGACAATGGCGGTCGGCTCGGTGTTGGCAATCACTCAGACCGATGTCAAGCGCATGCTGGCGTACTCATCGATCGCGCACGCGGGCTTCATGATGGTGGCGTTCGTCGGAGCGTCCCAGGCCGTTACTGGCAGCCGGCCCGGTTCGTTGACCAGCATTTCGTCGGTGATGTTCTACCTGGTCGCGTACGGGGCCGCAACGATCGGTGCATTCGCGCTTGTGACGATGGTCCGCGACTCCACAGGCGAGGCGACGCTACTCAATAGCTGGGTCGGGCTCGGCCGGCGGTCGCCGCTGGCTGCGACAATCTTCTCGATATTCATGTTGAGCTTCGCCGGCATCCCGTTGACCAGCGGCTTTATCGGAAAGTGGGCGGTGTTCGCTGCGGCGTGGAGCGGCGGCATTCAGTGGCTCGTTGTCGTTGCCGTAGTGATCAGTGTGGTCGCTGCCTTTTTCTATATTCGAGTCATTGTGCTGATGTTCTTTGCCGAACCGAGGAAGACGGCAACCAGCGTGGTACGCCCCGGCTGGACAACGCTGGCGGCCGTCGGAGTTGGGGTGGTCGCGACGGTAGCCTTCGGGGTGTTTCCGGGGCCGCTGCTGGCCCTCGCTCAGCAGGCAGGAGAGTTCATTCGCTGACCGTACGGGCATAGACGGAGGTAGTGTGCTGGCCGAACAGACACGAGACGAGGTTTTCGAGGCCTCGGTCCGATCCCAGCTTGAGCTGATCGACGCCGCATTGCTCAAGGCCGCCGAGGCGGACTCTGACATGGTGACCGAGGCCGCGCAACACATCATCGCCGCTGGCGGCAAGCGCTTCCGACCGTTGCTGGTGGTCCTCGGCTCACACCTTGGGCCGTGCCAGGCCACCGAGGACGTGGTCAAGGCAGCGGTAGTCGTCGAGCTCACTCATGTGGCGAGCCTTTACCACGACGACGTGATGGACGAGGCAGGAATACGGCGCGGTTCCCCAAGCGCCAACGCGCGGTGGGGCAATACCGTCGCGATCTTGGTTGGCGATCTGCTGTTCGCGCGAGCCTCCGATATCGTTTGTGATCTTGGTCCAGAGTTCGTACGGTTGCAGGCGCGTACCTTCTCCCGGCTCGTCCAGGGTCAGATCGCCGAGACCGTTGGGCCTAGCGGAACAGATCCGCTTGATCACTATCTGCGAGTTGTGGCCGACAAGACTGGCTCCTTGATCGCGACCTCCGCCTTGTTTGGGTCCAAGATCGCCGATGCGCCTCCGCAGCTGCAGCGAATCATGGCCGAATTCGGCGAACAGATCGGAATCGTGTTTCAGCTCAGCGACGACATCATCGACATCACCAGCGACGTGACCGGAAAGACGCCCGGAACTGATCTTCGCGAGGGAATTCCCACACTGCCAACGCTGCTGGCTGGCAAGTCGACGGACCCCTCCGACGCGCGGCTGCTCCAGCTGCTCGACTCCGATCTCCACGACGACGATGCACTGCATGAAGTGCTCACCCTGCTCCGGCGCCATCGCTGCATTGATCAGTCACGGGAGGAGGTCCGCCGTCGCGCCGAAGCCGCCCGCGCCCTCCTGGAACCCCTCCCCGCCGGGCCCGCCAGGGATGCCCTCGACGACCTCTGCACTAGCGTCGTGACGCGTACCGCCTGATCGGCACGCGCCCGCGACTCGGTTGCGGAAACCAGTGGCTACCAGATTTTGACCCGTTGGTCTTCGTCCAGCCATAGGGCATCGGAATCGCCTACGTCGAAGGCGGCGTAGAACTCCGGAAGATTCCGAACGATCTGATTGCAGCGGAATTCGGCGGGAGAGTGCGGGTCGGTCGCCAGGCGCTGCAGCAACATCTCGGTTCGTACCTTGGCTTGCCAGACTGCAGCCCAGCTGAGGAAGAGTCGCTGTTCAGGCGTATAGCCGTCGAGCTCCGGCTCGGGCTTGTCATCATGTGCGATCTGGTACGCCTTGTAAGCGATCGACAGGCCTCCAAGATCACCGATGTTCTCACCGATGGTCAGCTGACCGTTGACCTTATGCCCCGGGACTTGTGCCGGCTCCAAGACGTTGTACTGGTCGATCAAGGCCTTCGTTCGCTCCTCGAAGGCCTCCCGGTCCTTGTCGGTCCACCAGTTGCGCAGCATGCCGTCGCCATCACAGGTAGAACCTTGATCATCAAAGCCGTGCCCGATCTCGTGTCCTACGACGGCACCGATACCGCCATAGTTCACCGCATCGTCGGCATACTCGTTGAAGAAGGGCGGCTGCAAGATCGCCGCCGGAAAGACGATCTCATTCTTGAGTGGGTGATAGTACGCGTTGACCGTCTGCGGCGTCATCAGCCATTCTTCACGGTCGATCGGCTCGCCGATCTTGTTCAATGCCCGGTTCACCTCGAAGTCGGCCACCCGCATGACGTTGCCGATCAAGTCATCGCGCGTGATCACCAATGAGGAGTAATCGCGCCACTTGGTCGGATAACCGATATGTGAGCGGAACTTCGCAAGCTTGGCAAGCGCGCTTTCCTTGGTCTCCTCCGTCATCCAGTCAAGATCAGTAATGGAGCGCCGGTAGGCCTCGATCAGGTTGCCGACCAGCTGATCCATCCGCTCTTTGGCCGTCGTAGAGAAATGACGGTCGACATAGATCTTGCCGACCGCCTCACCGACCGAGCCCTCGACCAGCGCAACGCCTCGTTTCCAGCGCTCACGAAGCTCCGGCGTGCCCGACAACACGGTTCCGTAGAAACGGAAGTTCTCATTGACAAACGGGGTCGACAAGTATGGCGAGAGGGAGTTGATCACCTTCCACCGTGCCCAGGCTCGCCACGCCGGCAGCCGGTCATCGGTCAGCAGTGCCGACAGGTCGGCGAAGAATGATGGCTGCATCGCCACCAGCTCAGCCATCTTCGACTCGGCAATGTCACCGCCGGCCAAGAACTCCCGCCAATGCAGGCCAGGACAGCTGGCGATGAATTCATCGATGGTCATCAGGTTGTACATCAACCGCAGATCTCGGCACTTCACCTTGTCCCAGTGGGCCGCGGCGATCACAGTTTCAAGATCGAATACTTGCTGCGCCTGAGCTTCTGAGTCCTCGATTCCTGCCAGCGCGAAGGACGCCGCCACATGCTGCACATAATGAGCTCGGATCTCGGCGTACTCCTCGAGCCGGTAATACTCCTCATCGGGCAGACCGAGACCACCCTGTCCCGCAAACATCACATATCGGTTGGGATCTCCAGGATCCGGCTCAGCCTGCAGTGCTACCAGGCCGGCCACCGCCTGGCGCGCGAACCCGCCTACAAGCCGCGTCAGGTCTGGCACCGTCTGGACAGCATCGACGGAGGCCAGCAATGGCAAGATCGGACCAGCTCCGGCCTTCTCGACCGCCTCCTCATCCATGAAGCTGGCGTAGAGATCGGCAATCCGCGCCTCGTCCGAGCCCGGTTCACCCCCTTCGAGTGTGGTGATGATGTCACGCACCGCCGCCTCGGCCTGGTCACGCAACTCCATGAATGCACCGGTCACTGGCTTGTCGGCTGGGATCTCGGTTTTATTCAGCCACGACCCGTTTACGTGCCGGAAAAGATCATCCTGAATGCGGATGCCGTCGTCGAAGCTGGAGAAGTCGATGGCAGGTCTCCGAGTAGGAGAGGTCTCAGTCACCCGGACATGCTACCGACCAGTAGCCACTCACTCGACAGTCAGAGCCACTTGACCTTGAGCGGCTTGCTGGTCACCTTGACGACGGCGACTGATTTTCCGGTCAAGCTTCCCGAACAGTTGCCGGACCGGCCCTGATAGGTGCAACTTCCCGACAGCTTCAGATCGGTGGGGACCTGAATGCGAGCCTGGATCCCGCTGAACGACACCGCGGGTTTCCGGAATGGATTACTTCCTGATCGACGCCAGGTGATAGTGCTCTTTTTGTACGTGTATTTGGAGTTGAACTTTTTTTGCGGGCAGTTGCTGGGGTTGAGCGAGTGCTGCTGAAGGCACTTGTTGAAGCTTTTCTTTGTGGCGGAGATGACTGCTTTCTTGCCGGCCTTGGTCAGCTGACTCTGAACCTGATAGGTGTCCGCTTCGACGTACGGACTCTTCACCAGCACCACGTTCTTCGACCCGTAACCGACGTATCGCTGGCCCGTGGTGAAGGCGTACGAACCAGGCAGGACCGCAACAGACTGGTCGGTCACCTTGACTCCATTGATCTTGACCGGGATAGAACCGCTCACGAGGAAGGAGATATCAATATCTTTGACAGCCCGGCCGATCTTCCACATGTCGCCGACCTTGACCACGTCAAACGACTCGCTGACATCAGAGCTGCCGAGCCTGTAGCTGGCAGAGACAGATTTCGCGCTCTGATCTTCGACGACCGGTACGTCGATCCCGGTCAACGGCGCACGCTTCAGTGATGCGGCGAGAACCTCGTTGGTCAGCAGCTGGCCGGTAGGCGCTGGATCGGCTGCGTAGGAAAGCGCAGCCGTCGCATCACCAGCGGCGACGGCTTGCAGGTATGCCGAGACCGCATCGGATGGCCGTGACGTCGGCTGCGCACCACCCTGCGATGGCTTGGTCTGCTGGCCGGCGGTGCCCTGGCCACCTTGCGGATTGCTGGCCGGCCTGCTGCTGGTAGCCACGACTACGGCAATGACCGCTATCAGGATCACGGCCAGCGCAGCCGCGCCGACGATGATCAAGATCTTGTTCGTGCTACGTGGACCGCGGCCCTGCGGCGGCGGTGACGGCGGCATTTGTGGTCTGCCATACCGGTCGCTCGGGTCACCGTACGGATCAGCCTCAGGACCAGCAGGCCAGCCACCTTGCTCTTCGGGAGCAAAGGGGCCAAACGGGTAACCAGGAGCGGTCCTTGGACTACCCATAACTGGCTGCTCAGGGTATCCAGCTCCTGGCGGTTGTGGATACCCGTACGGTGGCTGCCCAGGACCTGATCCGGTGTCCGGCCCTTGACCTTGGGTCGGTCGCTGCGGGCCGCCATACGGATAGTTCGAGCTCATGGATCGTCTCCTGACCAAGGGTTTTGGTGATCGCTCCGGCAATGCCGACGGTCGCGATCACGAGGCCCGTCCTCAATGGAGCGAACTTTAGTCAGCAAGCCGGTCAGCCGCGCAGCCGATGGCAAAGTGACGCATTTGTGGGATAACTCGGATCGCGCGCCGCCGTGCTGAGGAGGAGAGAGAGGACACGCTTTTCGTCCTCGAGCGACGACGAAGTAGGCGGCTGATCGGCGCGATCCGCGCGGAGCGAGCGCAGCGAGCGGAGCAATCAAACTCGTACGGTCCAGGTGTCGCCGCCGTTGACGAGTCCCTGAAGGGCGTCGTCATCGTTGCCCAAACTGGCAGCGAGAGCAACCTGGTCGCGCGCCTGGTCGTCATACGTCGGTGCCTCGACATCGCGGAAGATGCCGATTGGTGCCCGATGCAACACACCTGCGTCGGTTAGCCGAGAAAGTCCGAAAGCGAACGACGGATCGTTTAAGTGCGCGTCGTGTACGACGAGCGCGTCCTCGCCGAGATCGGCAACCTCGGCAACCGAGAAGGTCCCGGTTGCCCGGTCACGTACCACACCGAGATGCCCGTCCACGCCAAATCGAATCGGCTCACCATGGTTCAACGGAATGATCGCGTCCGCCGACGTGGCCGGATCCTTGATGGCATTGAATGCGCCGTCGTTGAAGATCGGGCAGTTCTGATAGATCTCCACAAGCGAGCTGCCACGGTGGGCGGCGGCCGCGCGGAGCACCCCTGTCAAATGCTTCCGATCAGAGTCGATGGTCCGCGCAACGAAAGTCGCTTCTGCGCCAAGGGCGAGCGAAATGGGGTTGAACGGGTTGTCCAGGGAGCCCATCGGCGTTGACTTGGTGATCTTGCCGATTTCCGAGGTGGGCGAGTACTGGCCCTTGGTCAGCCCGTATATCCGGTTGTTGAAGAGCAAGATCGTCAGGTTCACATTGCGGCGTAGCACATGGATCAGATGGTTACCACCGATGGATAGCGCATCACCATCGCCCGTGATCACGAAGACCGCGACATCCTCCCGCGCTGTCGCGACTCCGGTAGCGATCGCAGTCGCACGGCCGTGAATCGAGTGCATGCCGTAGGTGTCCACGTAATAGGGAAAGCGCGATGAGCAACCGATGCCGGAAACGATCACGGTGTTCTCGCGCTTGATGCCCAGCTCAGGCATGAACCCTTGGAACGCGGCGAGTACCGCATAGTCACCGCAGCCTGGGCACCAGCGCACCTCTTGATCACTGGTGAAGTCCTTGCGGTTGAGCGGCTCCAAGGACAGTGGTACGCCGGCAAGGCCGCCATAGCTTGTGCCGTTGGGCGCGAGCGGCGAAGCAGGCATATGTGCAGTCTCTTGGTTACTCGAGCGATGATCAAGCTCCGAATGCAGCTGATCGACGGCGGTCACGGATTCGTCCCTTCCAGTTGATCGATCTCGGCTTCAAGATCACTAGCGAGTTCGCTGAGTGAGATCGGCAGTCCGCGAACCCGGGAGTAACTGCGTACGTCCACCAAGTACTTCGCCCGCAGCAGCAATGCCAGCTGGCCCATGTTCATCTCCGGGACGATCACTCGCTCATAGCTACGCAGGATGTCACCGAGATTGGCAGGGAACGGGTTCAAGTGCCGCAGGTGGGTGTAGGCGATCACCCGGCCGGTGTTGCGTACCCGACGCGCCGCGGCAACGATCGCGCCGTACGTCGAACCCCAACCGAGCACCAAGACACGGGCATGCCGGCCGTCGGAGTCGGCTGGATCATCGACGATCAAATTCGGAATGTCTTGGACGATCCCGTTGATCTTGGCCTGCCGAGTGCGAACCATCTCCTCATGGTTGGCCGGGTCGTAGGAGACGGCGCCCGTGTCCTTGGCCTTCTCAATGCCACCAATGCGATGCTCGAGGCCGGCGGTGCCGGGAATCGCCCAGGCCCGGGCAAGAGTCTGGGGATCGCGTAGATAAGGCATGAAGACCGGCTCACCGGCCTTGTCGGTGGCGTTGGTCGTGGACGCGAGCTGCGGGTCGATCCTAGGGATGGTGTGCAGGTCTGGAATGAGCCAGGGCTCTGCGCCATTGGCGATATAGCCGTCGGACAAGATCACTACGGGGGTCCGGTACTTGATCGCGATGTGTACGGCCTCAAGGGCGGTTGGGAAACAGTCCGCGGGGGACTGTGCTGCCAAGATCGGAACGGGTGCCTCGCCGTTACGGCCGAACATCACCTGGAGCAGATCAGCCTGCTCGGTCTTGGTCGGCATACCTGTGCTCGGCCCGGCGCGCTGGATATCGCAAATGATCAAGGGCAGCTCGGTGGCAACAGCGAGTCCGATAGTCTCCGACTTCAACACCGCGCCTGGGCCGGAGGTGGTGGTAACCCCAAGATGACCGGCGAAGCTCGCGCCCAGCGCAGCCCCGACGCCGGCGATCTCGTCCTCGGCCTGGAAGGTGGTAACGCCGAACCGCTTGTGCTTGCTGAGCTCGTGCAACACATCGGAGGCCGGCGTAATCGGATAGGCCCCGAGGAACAGTGGCAGTCCGGCCTTCCTGGATGCGGTGATCAGCCCGTACGCCAGGGCGAGGTTGCCAGAGATCTGGCGATACTTGCCCGGCGGCATCGGCGCGGGCCCCACCTGGTATGTGACGGCGAAGACCTCAGTGGTCTCGCCGAACGCATACCCGGCGTTGAAGGCAGTGATGTTGGCGTCCCGGATCTCCGGCTTGGAGGCGAACTTGGTGCTCAGAAAGCTGATCGTGCCCTCGGTCGGGCGGTGATAGAGCCAGGACAGCAGCCCGAGCGCGAACATGTTCTTGGCGCGGGTGGCGTCCTTGCGAGTGAGGCCGAACGGCTTGACGGCCTCGACGGTCATGCCGGTCAGATCAAGGGCATGCACTTGGTAGTTCTCAAGTGAACCGTCGGTCAGCGGATCGCTGTCGTAACCCACTTTTGCCAGATTGCGCTTGGTGAAGTCTGCCGAGTCCGCGATGATCACGCCGCCGCGTGGCAGGTCACCGATGTTGGCCTTGAGAGCAGCCGGATTCATGGCAACGAGGACATCCGGCCGATCACCGGGGGTCATGATGTCGTAGTTGGCGAAGTGCAGCTGGAAGCTTGATACCCCGGGCAACGTCCCGGCAGGCGCCCTGATCTCGGCCGGGAAGTTCGGCAGCGTTGAGATGTCGTTGCCGAAGACCGCCGAGTCGGAGGTGAATCGATCGCCTGTGAGTTGCATGCCATCACCCGAGTCCCCGGCGAACCGGATCACGACCCGGTCGAGGGTATTGACCTGCTTCACTGCTCTACGCGCCTTCTTTCCGTGCGTTACTTTCTGGGGCGTGCCTCAGCCGTTTGTGGGGTCAGGGGGGTTCGTGGCTGCGATCTCCGCTGAGGCTGCCGATAACCCCATGATAGGCAGGCCTTTCTATGGATTAAGGGACGTTCAGCCCATGAGAGACACAGCTGTGATTCGATGACCGGCTTAGACGCTCTACTCTCGAAGATGCGTGCTGAGCCCCTCCACTTGCGCATTACCGTTAAGCCATGCGGTGGGTCGACTGGTACGACGACGGCTCGCTGTGGGTGCTGGATGTCGCGCTTGCGTGCTGCACTCTGGAATTTGATGCCGCTGCAATGCGCCATGCCTTAGGCGAACGGAGCGGCACAGCAGTAGGAGACCTCCCAGCCCTTGACGCCGGTTCACAGGTAGCGGTGGTCATCTCTGGAACTGTGACCGATCGCTTGGCGCCTGCCGTGACAGCGATTGTCGACGGCTGTGAGCAGCAAGCTGGACGACGTCCGTTGGTGATCTCCTTCGGGGCGTGTGCCTCATCGGGAGGTCCCTATTGGGACTCCTACGCGGTCACCAAAGGTGTCGATCAGCTGCTGCCTGTGGATATGTATGTTCCGGGCTGCCCGCCTCCGCCGGAGGCATTGTCTGCCGCGCTGGATCAGATCGCGGGTCGGGTCCCATCGTGACCGATGTGTTGCCTCAAGAGTGGCTGGCTGCGGTCGAGGGCTTGCGGGCCGACGGTTTCGAGTATTTCGACTGGCTCGGTTGCGTCGATGAGATCGGTCGCCACAACTGTTTTCGGATCCTGCTGATGGTACGGAATCTTGCGCTGGGCGCTGAGCCGAAGATGCTGAGCTGTTTGCTGCCCCGAGATCATCCGCAGATCGACTCCGTGCAGGGCGTCTATGCGGGCGCCGCATGGCACGAGCGGGAGGCGGCGGAGCTGTTCGGTGTTGAATTTGCCGGCGGTGATCACCGACGGCTGCTGCTCAGCCCCGGCTTTGAAGGAACGCCGCTGCGTAAGGACAATGTGCTGGCAGCGCGAACCGGGATGAACTGGCCTGGAGCCAAGGAACCAGGTGAGTCCGAAGTCGCCCCGAATCGGCGGCGCATGGTGCCTCCGGGCGTACCTGATCCTGCCTTGTGGGGCAATCGCAATCCCTCGGAGCCCTCGGCTGACCCCGCGGAGGTGGCTGAGTCAGCGGTGGGTGGCAGGGTGCGGCGGAGGCGTACATGAGCCCGCCGTCACATCGCTGGATTCGGTTGATCCAACCTGCCTGTACGTCGTGCATGATCTGCGCGCGGGAGTGTCCTAGCTGGTGCATCAGCATTGATTCCCATACCGAGCCGGTCGAGGGCCTGCCGCCAGGGGCTCGGGGCCGTACCCGAAATGTGCTTGATCGTTTCGCCATCGACTGGTCACTGTGTATGTACTGCGGCATCTGCGTGACCGAGTGCCCTTACGATGCGCTGGAGTGGGTCGGCGAGCTGACTGAGCCGGTTCAGGGCCGGGAGTCGTTGATCGAGGAAATGGTGCGTCCCCGTTCCGAACCGACGCTCGGCGTCACGTGATCATGTGGGCGTACGGATCGGTGGATTCGCTGTCTCCGCGGAGGACGCAGAACTCATATCGGTGGTCCGAGACGTAACGCACTCAGTAAATCAGGTGTGAGTTCGTCGATGCGGCCAGCTTTTTGATCACGATTGCTGCCCCTTCCCATCGCATCGCATGTCCACCCATATGAGTCAGCTATAGAAGCCCTTCGCTGCGCCGCATACTGGCAGTGCCAGGTCCTGGATAGAGCTGGAAGGCGCACAATGCTGAGCATGGCACGGGTAGCCGCGGGCCTTGCGGCGGTGATCTTGGGATGCGCTTTTCTGTTAGGCGCGTCTGGCTGCGCCGCTCCTGAACATACTTATGTTGCGAACACCGCCAACCGCACATATTTCAAGGTCCCGGCATCTTGGCACGAAATTGACCAGAGTGCTTTTCAGCAGACTTCGTCCGCGGCCAGCCCCACGCCTCAAAGTAGCGGTGAGTGGGTCGTCGCCTACGACGCTGCTCAAGTGCCGTCACCTGCACACCTGTTTGCCAGCAACACCCTCGACCCAATCGTGTATGTCAGTGTGCAGCCAGTGCCGGCGGAGGCAACCGGACAGGTCTCACTCGACAACCTCCGCGATCTGATGCTGCCGGTGACCGCCAACGCTCGCGCTGCGGCGAAGGTCGCCTCGACGAGTTTCAGCGACTTCAGATTGATCAGCGACTCCGTACTGGCACCGGCATCGGGCCTGCAAGGCATACACGAGGTCTTTCAGTACCGCGTTGACGGCGGGCTGTTGCAGACCTTCGATCAGACCGCGTATACGAATAAGGAAGGGAGCAAGGTGTACCTGATGCTCCTACGCTGCTCGAGTACGTGCTACCAGGCGCGGCACGCAGAGCTAGATAGTGTGACAGCCTCGTTCACGATCCAGGAGAGGTCATGAGCACGAATGTGCCGCCGCCGGGCGGGCCGTCGTACGAGCCGCCGGTTGCAGGCGGGATCACCGAGGTTGACCCCAATTGGCCTCCTCCGGAGGGTCTTCCCTCACCGGGCAAGCATTCGGTAGACCCGACTGGACCCCGCAAACCGCTGGCACTGTGGGATCGCGTCAAGTTCCTGCTGCTGTTTGGAATTGCGTGGTTGATCCTGCTTTGGTCGTCGATGGCCAGCAACCCGATCCTGCCGTTCAGCGATGCCGTCCGGCTGCAGGTACGGAACAGTTGGTGGCTCTTGGCCCTGATGGGTTTGGAGGTCCTCCGGCAGCTTCATTTCCTCGTTAGTGAGCATTGGGCCGGTTATCACCGGTTCTGGACACAGACGCTCTTCGGCCGCACCGATCGCGCGATTAAGCGACGGTTTTCGGACTGGACACGATTCCGTATCGCTCGGGTCGTCAAGATTCTGATCTGGATTGCGCTGTATGCCGTAATCGCCGGCAAGATTCTCAAGACGTCGCCTGTCATGGCGATCTTCGAGGCACCGGCGATTCTGTGGCAGCTGATGCCCTTTGTGCTGCAGCTGGCCTTTGCGTTCTTCTTCATCGCATTCCAGTTCATTGGTCTGTTCTGGTTGTTGTCCCGTGGCGGTGTCGATGTTTACTTTCCCGACGACATCACGACCCGGTTCGCCGACGTCTGGGGACAAGACCATGTGCTCGCCCGAGTCAAAGAGAACATCCTGTTCCTCGAGAACCCCGATGAGATAGAGGAAAAGGGTGGTTATGTGCCCGGCGGCCTCTTGCTGTGGGGTCCTCCGGGCACGGGCAAGACGTTGATGGCTGAAGCGGTTGCTGGTGAGACCGGAAAGCCATACGTCTTCGTGGACCCCGGTGCTTTTATCAACATGTTCTTCGGGGTGGGCATCCTCAAGGTGAAGTCACTGTTCCGCAAGCTTCGAAAACTGGCTTTGCGGTACGGCGGCGTCATCGTCTTCTTCGATGAGGCGGACTCACTAGGAAATCGAGGCGCCATTGGCCAAGTTGGTCCCGGAGGAGGGCCGGGGCGCGCTGCACCAGCACCTTTCCGGGCTGCTGGCTGCCACGGATTCTCTTATCTCGCGCCAGATACCCAGCTGATGCTGGTGCGTCATTCGCTGCAAAGTGGTGCGTCCGTGATCGAGGAGGAGCGGCCGCGGCGCTGGAAGCAATTTATGCCGGGCGCAGCCATGGGCGGCGGCGGCGGAATGGGAACTCTGCAAGCGCTGCTGACCGAGTTATCCGGTCTGAAGAAGCCGCGCGGGTTCATTAACCGATACGTCCGGCGGGCCTTGGGCATGAAACCCAAGCCGCCGCCCAAGTATCGGATCCTCGTCATGATGGCAACCAACATGCCGGAAGCCCTCGATGAGGCGTTGCTGCGACCGGGCCGTATTGACCGGATCTACAAGGTCGGCTATCCGAGCAAGGTTGGGCGGGTCCGGACGTACGAGGGGTATTTCAACAAGGTCCGCCACGAGCTCACGCCGGAGAACATGGACAAGTTGGCGACCATTACGCCGTACGCCACAGGCGCCACCATCAAAGATCTGGTCAACGAGTCGCTCATCACTGCGATCCGCGACGGTCGCGATGTCATTAGCTGGAAGGACGTCATGAAGGCCAAGCAACTACGAGAGCTTGGACCACCTGAAGACGTGGAGTACATCGAGCGGGAGCGGCACGCGGTGGCGGTGCACGAGGCCTGCCATGCCATCACGGCATACCGGACGCGCCGGCACATGGACATCGACATTGCGACCATCGAGAAGGGCAGTGACTACCTCGGGATGGTCGCGAGCATTCCTCCTGAAGATCAGTTCACGAGATGGCGGAGCGAGTACGACTCCGACATCCTGGTCTCGCTTGCCTCACTCGCCGGGGAGCGGATGTTCTTCAACGACGACAGCTCTTCCGGGGTCTCTGGCGACCTGGAGTCTGCAACCTCTGTCGCCTCCTACATGGAGGGCTTCTGGGGCATGGGTTCCACCGTCTCCTCGTACTCCACCGCGAAAAAGCTGGAAGTTGGCGCTCCTGGGGGCCGCAGCGGAAAGAAGACCGAGGATCCCGAGACGATGATGAAACAAGCCCTGGCCGATCGGATCGAGGACAAGCTGGGGGACATGCTGGACCGTGTTGAGTCTTTGCTGAAGGAGAACCGTCGCCAGATTCTCGCGCTCGCGCATGCCCTGGAGACCCATCGGACGCTGACTGGTGAGGATGTCGAAGCCGTACTCGAGGGGCGCCAGGGACTGGCCGTTGATGGCAGGCCATACGGCGATGCCAAGTTTGCTCGGCAGCTGGAGGAGTATCACCGAGCTGCGGCCGAGGCACATCAGGGGCATGGGCGAGTTCTGCTCGAATTGCCTGAGGCGCGCCAGCCAGTCCCCTCGGATCAAGTTGCGGAACGGCCACTGGACGCCGCTCGCTGACTAGCGATAGTTGGTGAACTGCACAGCGAAGTCGAGCTCGGCACCCTTGACCAGTGCCTGCACCCTTTGAAGATCATCGCGGCTCTTGCTGCTGACCCGCAGCTCATCGCCCTGAATCTGCGCCCGTACGGTCCGGGGACCCTCGTCGCGAATGAGCTTGGAGACCTTCTTCGCATTCTCCTGGCTGATGCCTTCCTTCATACTGGCCGTGATCTTGTAAAGCTTGCCAGATGATCTTGGTGCGCCGGCGTCAAGCGCTTTCAGGCTGACGCCGCGCCTGACGAGCTTGGACTGGAACACGTCGAGCACAGCCTTGGCGCGCTCCTCGGAGTTGGCCTCCATCTCGATCGCTTGGCCAGACCAGCGAATACTGGCGTCGGTGTTCTTGAAGTCGAACCGCTGCCGAACCTCCTTGGCAGCCTGGTTCAAGGCGTTGTCCACCTCCTGGCGGTCTACCTTGCTGACGATGTCGAACGAGCTGTCTGCCACCTTGCCTACTCCAATCACCACACTGCGTGCCTTGACCGGCCCATTGTGCCGAATCCATCACCACATCCAGTCAGGTGGTTGGGTGCCACAGCTCAGAGTTGGGTATTGTTTCTCCCCGCTGCAGGATTGAGGTCCGGCGGCATGGCAGGTTGCCCGAGCGGCCAAAGGGAGCGGTCTGTAAAATCGTCGGCTGAAGCCTACGTTGGTTCGAATCCAACACCTGCCACAAGTCAAAACCGCTTCTGACTAGGGGGAACACCTAACGGTTAGGGCCTTGGCCCCCATGTGGGCCGTCACTCGTCGACCATGCGGTGTCGATGGCCCGCCGTGTCCGGTCCTCGCTGTCCGGCACGAGGTGGCCGTAAGTCTTAAGCACTAAGGTCGCGTTCTCGTGGCCTAACCGCTCGGCGACAGCAACGACGGACTCGCCAGCGGCCAGCAAGACCGAGGCGTAATGGTGCCTCAGGTCGTGCGAGGTGACGCCAGCGGGCAAGCCCGCACTCTTGGCGGCTGGCTTAAACAGGCGAGCACCGAAGTGCTCCTGCCGGTATAGGTTCCCGCTGGTCGTGGTGAACAGGGACCCGTCCTCAGCCGGTGAGAATTCCGAGATGTGCGCCGCTAGGGTTTCGGCGACCACGGTGGGCAATGGCACCGTGCGGCGTGATCTTGGTGTTTTGGGTGACACGCGGTGCTTGCCATCTTGGGTGAGCTGCCACTCCACCCGCACAGTACGGCGCAGGAAGTCCACATCTTCGAGGCGTAATGCGAGCAGTTCGGCAATGCGGAGCCCGAGACCGGCCTGGATGATGATCATTGCTCGGCAACGATCCGGCATCGCGTCAGCGAGTGCCTGCACCTGGGCCACGGTCAGTGGCACGATCCGCGCGTTTTCTGATCTTGGAAGGCTCAGCCGCGCTACCGGGCTCGATGCGATTAGGCGATCTTGAACGGCGGCATTGAATACTGAGCGCGACAAGCCACTTTTCGATTTGGTCCTGAACCGAGGTGCATCGGGCGTTGACGCGACGACTGGGCGCCTGGGCTCGAATTTGTCCTCACGACTCCTTCCTGGTCAGGTCCGCGGGAGAACGACAGCCTGCGTTGGCGTCATCCTCGGCTCGTCTCCTACTCATACCGCCTGGTCGCCCGGCGATTCTCGTCGCCGCGACGTCGCCAACCCGCTGGGATGAGTGCAGACATCGCGGTGGGCCGCTGGCCGGTGGGATTGGGCTACGCTTTTTTGAGCGGCACCTCTGGTGTCGAAGGCCCAGAGGCAGATGCTATGCGCGAGTACCTCAAGTTCTTCATCGACGGCGCATGGGTGGAACCGGTCCGACTGGAAACTCTTGACGTCGAGAATCCGGCCACGGAGTTGGTGGCGGGCAGGATCGCACTCGGTTCGGCCACCGACGTGGACAGGGCGGTGAGGGCGGCCAGGGTGGCGTTCGCAGCGTGGTCTCGGACCAGTCGCGAGGAGCGGCTGGAAGTCCTCAACCGGATCGTGACGGAGTATGAGAAGCGCTCCGGAGACCTGGCGACCGCCGTCATGGAGGAGATGGGCGCCCCTGCCTCACTGTGCCAGGACGCTCAGGTGCCGGCAGGCCTTAACCACTTGGTCGACGCCATCCGAATTCTCAAAGACTTCAAGTTTGAGGAGAACCGTGGCCAAACCATGATCATCAGGGAACCGATCGGCGTTTGCGGCTTCATCACCCCTTGGAACTGGCCACTGAATCAAATCACCTACAAGGTGGCCCCGGCGCTCGCCACGGGCTGCACGATGGTGCTGAAGCCCTCGGAAGTGGCACCTTTCTCCGGTCAGATCTTCGCCGAGATCCTGGATGCGGCGCGGGTCCCGGCGGGGGTCTTCAACCTGATCCACGGCGACGGGCCGGGCGTCGGTGTGGCGCTCGCGTGCCACCCGGACGTAGACATGGTGTCCTTCACCGGCTCCACCCGGGCCGGAATCGAGGTGGCTAAGAACGCTGCGGCAACGGTCAAGCGTGTTCACCAGGAACTGGGCGGCAAGAACCCGAACATCATCCTCGACGACGATGACCTTCCCCGACATGTCGCGCGTGGCGTGCGCGACGTCATGACGAACTCCGGTCAGAGCTGCGACGCGCCCTCGCGCATGCTGGTCCCAACCAGTCGGATGGCCGAGACCTTGGCTATAGCGAAGCAGACCGCGGAGCTGATCACCGTTGGCGATCCGACCGGCGACGCCATACTGGGCCCGGTGGTCTCCAAGACCCAGTGGAGCAAGATCAACGGGTTGATCAAGAGGGGCGTTGAGGAAGGTGCGACCCTAGTCACCGGCGGCCCAAACCGGCCGGAGGGGCTGGACAGAGGCTACTTCGTCAAGCCCACGGTGTTCGGCAACATCAGCAATGACATGACCATCGCCAGGGAGGAGATCTTTGGGCCGGTCCTCGTCGTTCTCGGCTATGAGAGCATCAACGAGGCCATCGAAATCAGCAATGACACGATGTATGGCCTCGC
The DNA here is from genome assembly GCA_045806785.1 of Propionibacteriaceae bacterium. GTDB lineage: Bacteria > Actinomycetota > Actinomycetes > Propionibacteriales > Propionibacteriaceae > Microlunatus. Next base: position 86,407 of record JBJMIR010000078.1, read on the forward strand.
TGCATATGTAAATGGCGCCGACACCGCTCAAGCCCGCGTCGTTGCCTCGCGGCTACGGGCCGGTCGAGTGTCAATTAACGGCGCCGGCGATCCCGCGGCGCCGTTTGGCGGCTACAAGATGAGCGGCAACGGACGCGAGGGTGGCGACTTCGCATTCTACGAGTTCCTCGAGATCAAGGCTGTAGTGGGCTAACCCCGGGCCGGCCTGCCTAGACCTACCTCATGAACTTTGTCTGATGGTCTCGCAGCCGCTGGGACGGGTTGAGCGGCAGGCTGTCCCGAAATTTGGCGCGGTCGGGAGTCACTCTGGGGTGCAGGGTGGCAACGGCTGCCCGGTTTTGCTCCCGATCGTGTGCCTGGTGGCCGGTAGACGGTGGACGGGAGGTCAGCCTTTGCCGTTCACCGTCGAAGTTGGCGCGCACTCGCGCCAGATCGGGAGATCTTCTTGGGGCAAGATCTTCAGTATGGGCACGACTTGGGCACGTCATCTCGCGTGATCAAGTAGCAGAGCCCGTTTCGCGGCCCATGAAGTCCTGCCTGACAAGGTACTTCGGTAGTTCGCGTGCTGATGATCACGGAATGCGCATGGCCTGCCTCACTCAGTCTTGTCATCTGAGTGTTCGAATAACTCGGCCACTGCGAAAGTGAGTTGACTAGGAGTGATGATCTGGAGCGCGTGACGAGAATCGAACTCGCACCACCAGCTTGGAAGGCCGCGCTCGGGGTGCGCACGAGCCCGTTTCCAGGCTTCGGAGCTTGCCCGAGAAAACACACCGTAAATGACCGCCTTTCGCCCTGCGTAATGGCCCGCCAATGGCCATGTCGGATGCGCGCATTTGCGGCGCCTCAACAGGCACTACGGGTTCTGACGGGCTTGTGTGGCTTAGTGGCGATTGTCGCCAACCCAACATCAGGCTCATCGACGCGGGACCGGGGCAAGACTGAAACCGTCGTTGCCAAGTTCCTTAATAGGCGTCGACCGACCGCCGTGTAGCACTTGCTGTCTTTTGCCGACCTACCTCAGCTCCTGGACGATCTGGGTCAGGACCTTGCGGTCGTTAGACCCGCGATTCTGCGAACTCCGCGCCGCCGGTAGTCGTCTTCTTGATCAAACCCCCGCGGTTGTGGGATTGGCCAATCAATGTTGGCCGACAGCGATCTTCTCCTGGCACCTCGGCGCCCAACCGCCGTGCCAATCAGGATGGCGGAATGTTGTGGTTGATGTGGAACAGGTTGGTCGGGTCGTAGCGGTGCTTGATCTCGACCAGGCGGTCGTAGTTGCCGCGGTAGGCGGCCCTGACTCGGTCGCGTCCGTCGTTCTCCATCATCATGTTGACGTAGCCGCCACCGGCTGATGTGGGGTGCAGCTCCTGCCAGTACTGCTGAGCCCAGGCCACTGCCGCCGGCAGCTTTGCGGGGTCGGGGTCGATGCCGGTGAAGACACCTACCCAGCCGCCATTGCGGTAGGCAAAGGCGGTCGCATCCTCTGGCACCCGAGCCGCTGCACCGCTGATGGGGTACATGTGCATGGTCGACAGCGGCGTCGGGATTGCCTCGCCGAATCGGCGGTGCGCTGCAATGGCAGCGTCGGTGATCTCCTCGAAGATGTCGACCTTCCAATACCACTGCAAGCCCGTGGGTATGAGCGCGTCGAAGGCGGACTGCAGAACCGAATACGGCATGGGCGCCAGCCCCTGCAACAGTGGATCGCCGAAGTCGCGTATCGGAGCAAGCGCCTCATCGGCTCGATCATGGGGCCCGCAGTAGCACCAGGTGGTGATGCAGACCTTCCGCGACCAGAGGTGTTCAGGGAATGGTGGGGCGGCGGGAACCTGGGCCACACCAATCCACCCGCTGAGCTCTTCGGGCAGTGTTGGGAGCAAATCCCGATACCACCGAAAGACGTCCTCGGCATCGGCGATGTCGTACAGCACCGGTCCGCCGATGATCACCCCCTGCTCACCAACCGGATGGCAGCGGAACGTGAAGGAGGTGACGACCCCGAAGTTCCCGCCGCCTCCTCTCAGCGCCCAGAACAAGTCAGGATGCGAGTCCGCGCTCGCGGTGACAAAGCGGCCGTCGGCCAGCACCACATCGGCCGACACAAGATTGTCGATAGTCAGACCGAAGCGGCGGGTCAGATAGCCGACTCCGCCGCCGAGAGTCAACCCACCAACCCCCGTCGTAGAGACGAAGCCCGACGGCAGCGCCATCCCGAACGCACCGGTGGCATGATCAACATCACCCCAGACACAACCGCCGTCGACACGGACCATACCGGCCACCGGGTCAACCGAGGTGCTGCGCAGACCGCTGAGGTCAATGACCAGAGCGTCGTCCCAGACCGCGAAACCACCACCGTGATGACCACCACCTCGAATCGCGAGCGGCAACACATTGTCGCGGGCGTACGCCACGCAGGCCATCACATCAGCCACGTCGGCGCATCGAACGACTGCGAGCGGGTGCCGATCCACAGCGCCGTTGTAGACGGCTCGAGCCTGGTCGTAGTCGGGATCGGACTGGGTGATGATCTTACCCCGGACTCCAGCAAGATCATCTAC
>JBJMIR010000079.1:0-11961 GCA_045806785.1 Propionibacteriaceae bacterium
TCCCAATGGGCGTCTTGCTTTCGGCGATCGTTTTGCATGGCGCGGCACCGCTGGGGGCCCTCGCGCGGAACTGGGCGTTGCTCTTCACCGCCTTCTTGCCCGGCGTCATCGTGCCCTTCCTACACACCAACCTGTGGGAGGAGCTCGGATGGACCGGTTTCTTGCAATCAACGCTGCAAGACAGGCGCGGGCCCTTGCTTGCCAGCCTGATAGTGGCCCCCTTCTTCGCGCTCTTCCACGTGCCCGCACGCTTCATCGCCGGCTGGATCGTGGACGATTCACACCCCGCTCTCCCAGGTCCCCACCGTTGCACTCGGGTACTTCGTCCAGACCGCGATCTTCGCCGTCTTCTTGCGGGTCCTCATCATGTGGATCTACAACGGTTCCGGGTACAGCGTGATCATCGTCGGGCTCTTCCACAGCGCCTTCAACATCACCATCGGGGCGAAGGTGATGCCCCAACTTCTGAACGTCCCCGCGTCCCAGACCGCCCTGATGTGCTTAGCGGTGCTCGCGGTGCTCGCAGGGATCAAAGCGCCCCAACAAACTGCCAGCGGAAGCCAGGCCCACCCCCCCGTCACAGCCGGGCCGGTGACCAGATTGACTCCTACTCCCATGACCACGGCGCCGATGAACCACTTGATCAACGATCTGGGGGGCGGGGAGACCGCCAAAACTCGGCTCAACCATGAGCAAAGTTTGGGGCCAGCGCGGTGTCATGCGGTGCGATCCAATCAGCCCGTCAACAATCCGTCGGAAGGCGCTGCAGCATAGCGAGGACAGCCGAATCAAATGTGCCAGAGCGCGACGTACGCCGAGCGGATCATGGATCTCACCAGGCAGCTGCCCCGAGCGAAATGATCAAGGCGCTCCGGCTTCCTAACGGGCTAGTAGGTGAGCGTTGCCATGATCCGCAAGTAGCGAGTCTCACATTCCAGCCACGCTGTGAGACACACCAAACCGTGGGTGATGAACTGCAGGGCCTAGCACAGCCGAGCAGATAGCGTAAACGCGTGGGGGCACGACAAACGGCTGAACTGGCCGAGGTGAAGGACTGGGTGGAAGGACTCCGTGCGACAGCACATGAAGCACGCAACGCAGGCAACGTCACGCTAGCCGAAGCATTGGACATTACCCGTTTCGAGGTGTACGAGTCCTATCTTGACGAGGAGTACACCAACAACACAGCCAAGCGGTCGATGATCAAAAGCTAGGCATTCGTAAAACCATCGGTATGGATCAGGTCCCAGCCGGCTGATCGCGTTCCGGCTGGCCTGGCGGGGAAAAGTCCTCCGCTGCGCGTTCTTCCCGGGACATAAGGCCGGGCCCCGAGATTCCGTGCGAGTGTGGGCCCGGCCGGCGTTGGTGGCCGCCTGGACTGTTGCGGCGTCGCGAGTGTCAGCGATTGGCGGGATAGGCGTTTGACGAGGCATGCCGGGCAAACTGGCGCTCAAGCTCCCTCAACTGGTCCTATTCAAGCAAAGCATCGCGAGTACGGGGCGTGCGCCACAGTCGGTCGTTGAGTGCATCGAGCACGGCGTAGAGCTCACGTGCGCCACCTTGGCGAACACCCGGAATGGTTCCGACCGAAGGCCCCTCGGTGCCGTCGCGTCCGCCGCAGTGGCCCAGTTGACAGCTCCATGTGCGGCTCACTGGACTGCTCCATGATGTCGCGCTGCCCCAAGCGGCTGGAAGAAAGGGTGCTGCACCGTGATTGGCGAACGTCGGTTATGGCTATTGAGCCGGCGGAGATCAGCCTTTCCTTCCTAGGTTCCCAATCTCCGCCGCACCCAGGCCTCGCCGGCCCGGATCAGCTAGGCGAAACAGGGGGTTTAGGTCATTGGCGGGCCTTCAAGATTTCTGCCACCGACGCCAACTTGTGAGAACGAAGCGTGTGACATGGAGACGACGGCCGAAGAAGCACCACTGAGGCTGCAAGCGGTCTACCCCGAAACCGTGTGCGAGGTTGGGATGCTGGGCTGGCACTTCGCCGCTATTCACGCCGCGTGGCCACACCTCCTCGTTCTGGCAGCCTTACGCACCCGCCAGGACGAAGAGCCGGAGGCTCGGGTTACGAAGATTCTTCGGCTCCTCCAAGAGCCGACTATCTACTTTGCGCGAGACCGAAACTGGCAGCAGTGGTATCAGGCCCTCGACCCCGTACACGGCGAGCCACCACCTGTCGACGACAGGATCGGTGACCTGGCCGAACGTGAGTTGACTGTTCTGACCATGCCGCAGCTGACGTTCGAGCGCATCACGCTGGATTCTGCTCTGGAAATCACGGTTGTCACCGCTAAGAGCACGGAAGTGGTGATCTACGCCGTCCATCTCCTGTGCGCTTTCTTGCGCGACCCGGAGAGAATCGGTGGATGGCTACCACGCCTAGTTACGGGCTGGCACAAAGCTCGACGCGACGCCGAAATGGTGCGCCAGGGGCACCGAGTTGAATTCATCCGGGGACAACTGACCGATCTTCTGATCAAACAGAACATGTCCACGCTCATGCGGCTGGCTGAAAACCCTGAGCTCCAAGATCTGCACCCACTTCAGATAACCGTTGTAGGAGCTGAGGACGAGACGCCAGAGGACATCAGACAAGCCTTGAACAGCAGCGCTAGCCCTCGGCCGTCGTGAACGCACTTAGCCTATAGATCTCACCGCAGTCGCTCTGACAATTAGCCAGCAATACCCTTCCTCAGCCAACCACTGGATCACGGCGCCCCTTCGGTAATGGCTCTCCTTGTGTGACTGATAACCCGGTGGCCCGGTGCCTTCCCTGTGCCACTCGGAGATGGTCTCAAGGGGCACATTTATAAGTGCTGCAACCTCATCAGTCGTGAAGGGAGGCTCCGACTCGGCACCGGCGGCCTCCCGGACTCCGGCACATCTTTTGGAACATTCTCAGTGGCCGGGCAGTCCCGTTTGGGGCAAGACCACAGTCCGGAGGGCTTTGAGCGGAGAACAATTTTTGTCCGGAGATAGAGCGCCGGCTAGTTCGAACTGCTAACCGTGAATTGGGCTGAGTGTGGGGGATGGCTTGGCTCGACTATCTAGCAGTAGCCTCTCTTCTTGCCCCGTCGGTCACCTCACTAACTAACTTGCCCTGAGGAATAGCCAAATCGACGGATGGGGTCTTGTGGATCGATGCATTTTGATCATGACCACTCGCACGCTTTCCGTCACGGTTCCCCATGAAAAGCTCTGACACCGCCAGGGTCTCAACGGACACGATCATTTGCACCTCGTCCCAGGCGGCCTTTGGTAACCATGATCACGATCGTCGCCGCCACGACGATGACAGCGCTGAAGATCAGGAATCCCGCAGTGTTTGAGGCCGGTACGACGTCGTGGGACAGCTGGCTGATGGAGGCGTCGAAGCTGGCATGGAAGATTGCCACCAGCAACACGCTGTTGGCTGTCACGTTGTAGAACCACACGAATAAGGCGCGGGCGAAGAACAATGAGACGAACTCGATGGCGAAGACGATCGGGGCCGATATCAGTGCGTCCGCTCCCCAGCCTTCCTCGGCGAAGTGGTCGGGCAGGTGCCACACCGCCCACAGCAGCGCCACATACAACACGACTTTCATGGGGTGATACCGGTTCTGCCAGTGGTGCTGAAGGAATCCGGTGAATCCGATCTCTTCGGCGAGCTGAAACAGCACCAGCTGGAATACGAAAACCGCGGTCACCTCGGCCAGCGCTCCGGGCCAGCCGTCGGCTGGTGAGGCGAGCGCTGCCGAACCGTAGGTAACCAGGGAGATAAGCGTTGCCCCAACCGGGACAGTGAACAATGCGACCAGATACCAGCGCACTGGCACTCGCCACCGTGTACTGCGTCGGGCAAGATCAACGACGCCGTCCCGCCCGGTGAGCGCAGCCGTGACTAGGAAAGCACCTATACCGACCCCGAGCACTCCTCCCAGCACTCCGTCTAGCGGCAGCTCAAACGGCAAGATCTCGGAATTCACTATCGGCGGAATTGCCGCGGTGAGGAAGCCCGCCCCCAGTCCGATGATCATGAACGCCAGCACAGGACGTCGCGCGATGAAGCGGAGCATTGCCGGCACCGATCCATTCTGTCGCTCGCTACATGGCGAAACGGTAGCCAGGATGGTGATTCTGAACGGTGGCGGCCCCGGAGTGCTGCGGGATCACTGCGAAGTTTGTGCTGAGCCCATGTGGTCGACTCAGGTAAATCCGCTGCTTCGCGCGTCGAACGGATCGTTGAAGTCGCGATCTTCGAGATTCGAGATTTGTGACACCAAGATCACCAAACCTTATCTATCGAGGACACCGTGTCCCGCCGCTGCCCGTGATGGGGCTTCAATGCCGAACGGTTTGACCACTCCCCGGTTGGACTCGTATCCAGCACTCGGCCACGCCAAGGTCACCTCGGCGCAGCAGAAACGATCACGGTCGTGTCATTTCGGAAGAAGCCTCAATGGCAGACCTTTGAACGGTCGAGTGTCGCCTAAGGGAGCACGCTCGGTTCGGGCGGACATTTTGCGCTTCGGTCGTAGAACGTCACGGCCACTGCGCCGCCAGTCCTGCCGCGATTGACGGCTGGAACTGATCGGTCGGCTCGCCCGGATTGTCCTTATCGTTCTCACCAACCTTAGATTCGCCCAGGCTTTCCCGCCGATCGACTGGGGTGCATTCGTCTGACGCTGACGGGCACGCTTACTTTGCCGTGCTTGCCGTCTGGTTCGCGACTTCTTGGGTATGTACCTATCTCAGCGTAAAGCGCTGCATGGTCTCCGAGCGGGACATGCTTTTCTGCTCAAGGCCAGGGAGGACTGCACATGACCGCTAGCCGGGAGCCGGCCGCCGAGGATTCGTTGGATGCGATCACCGACGCGCTGCTGACCGCATCGAGGTTGTTGGTGGCCATCTCCGCACGCTCGATCGCTCAGGTCGATGAGACGATCACCATCCCGCAATTCCGCGCTCTGGTGATTCTGTCGGCGCGCGGCTCGATCAACGTCAGGACACTGGCTGGCCTTCTTCATGTCGATCGCTCCACCACTGGCCGCATGGTCGAGCGTCTGGTCACCGCGGGTTTGATCGACCGCCGACGGCACCCTGCCTTGCGTCGCGAACTGGTCGTCGAGTTGACGCAGCGTGGGCAGGAGATCGTGCACGCGGTCACCGCGCACCGCCGTGAGGAAATCGCCCGGGTCGTTCGCAACATGCCCGAACGCGAGCGGTACGGCCTCGTCTCTACCCTTACCGCATTCACCACCGCTGGCGGTGAACCCCCAGCCCGTCTCGAAATCGACGGTTACCTCGTCTGACATAACGCGATGCTCGGATCCGGCTCGCCCGGTGGTACGCCACACAACCTTTGGGCCAGGATTGCGCACATGATCTTCGCGACTTTCGAGGAGGTGCTGGCCGCCTGGTTGTCCGGCGCAGCTCAGCGACGCAGCGTCGGGTAGGGCTTGCCGACGGTGTCACGGGCAGGGTGGGTCGTGCCGGCTTGCGGCCGGGCGAAGGCGCGTAGCAGCGTCGTGGTGATGTTCTCAACCAGCGTCTGGGTGCGCTTGCCATCCCGACCGGCCAGCGCCTTGACCCAGCCCATCGTTCCGGTGTTGAACACGCCGGCGCCGGATTTGGTCGAGTAATAGGTGGCGTCGGCGTAGCGGAAGTTGCGGCATCGGACGGGGGAGTGCAGCACGACCTCGAGCGGCCGTGGCACCTGATGCCGGGGCTGAACCGCGTCGAACTCTGGTCCCAGAGCCCCCGCTATTCGGTCGCCGCGCCGCAGCTTGGTACCAGTGAGCAGCCAGCTCGAAGCGTTGGCGACGACCAAATCGCCATTGCCGGGGAAGCACGCATAGGAGGCCCCCAAGAGGCTGCCTGTCGGGTCTGCTGCCGGGGGTGATGGCCAGTTCGCCGTCGTTTGGTGCGGGTGTCGGCGTGAGACTGGGTCCTCGGCCGGATCCTTGTAGTTGACTTCCAGCCGGTTCCGGCCGACGGCGGTGGACTGCAGCCGGATTCGTCGGTAGACAGCGTTGGCCCCTAGAAACGCGAGGTTGGTGCCTCGGTTCCGTGCCGCGGTCAGCGTTCGGCGCATCGCGACCGAGTAGTACTCGTCGTGGCCCATTGAGATCAATCCGGCCGCGCCATCTAGCAGGTGCGGATTCCGGTGCAAATCAACATCATCGGCGTAGGCGAGCGGGAGTTTAAGCCGTTCGGCCAGCGCCACCACCGACAGCATCCGGGTCACAAACTCCGCAGCTCCCAACCCCTCGGCGTAGGGACGGTCGAAGCTGACCGCGCGGGCGCGATTGGCGGAGTCGCTCTTGCCGCGCGGTCCCCAGTACAGGTTGCGCCCGCCCCAGTCGTTGTAGGCCTGCCAGGTGGTGTCGGGTGTAAGCAGCACCAACCTTCCTCTGGTGTTCGCCGAACGTACGGTCAGCGGAACGTAGGACGAGCCGCCGGAGGCGTCCAGGCGGAACAGGTAGCTCCCGGGTCGCCAGCCGGTCGTCGGCACCTTGAGCGAGGGATGCCACGCGGCGTGTGGGGTGCGTGTCGCCCCTGAAGTCTGAGGTCGCGCCTGACGCCGGCCCTTGTGCCAGCCGCTGCGCCAAACCCGGGCGCCCTTGTCTCCGCCGTACCAGCCCATGCGGTAGGCGCTGACGCGCCATCGCCCGGGCCGAGCAGACACATACAGCGACACCGGCTGGCCGGGCGCGACGCTGGCGCGGCTGGCAAAGCCTTCAACCGCGGGAACCGTGCGGGACTTCCACGGTCTCCCGAATGCTCCGTCGTGGCGGGAAATGCGCCAACTCTTGGTGGGCAACTCGATCACTCTGGGTATCAGGGGGCCACTGGTCGCAGTTGCCGCCGGCGGCTCCGGCGTCGGCGGCGGCGAGCCAGTGTTAGACGGTGTCGGCGGCGTCCAGGGCGCCGAAGCCGAACACGCAGCTGTAACCACCAAGGTCACCGCGGCCAGTAGGCATCCCAATCCCCGACGGAAGCTCACGCCCGCGATACTAAGTTGCGCACGTCGCAAACTGATACTCCGAACGCCGCTTCACCGGGCCAGACAAGCCCCTTCCGGACTAGAAGCAGGCGGCTGAGCAGGTACTGGTCGGGGTAAGGATCAAATCGGCTCCGACCGGGCAAGGTCACGCTTTTAGTTCAGGGAAGCCGTCAGCGGGTCGCGGCGAGATCTCTGTAATCGCGGACATCGCAAAGAGGAGTCCGGCCGGTCGCAGTGCGTCGGTCATGCCGAAGACAGCGGCCTGTCGTTCCGCATGGGGGATCAAATCGTTGAGCTCAGTCCGCAGGCGATGACGTTGCAGTACGGGGGTGCGTTCATCCTGCACAGGTCAACGAGCCACGGCGTCCTAACGACAACGCCGTTAAGCGACCGCGAACAGGTTGATGATCATCTGCTTTTCGCGATCCATGGCTGAGGCAATCCACGCCGTATCCTGGCGCGATGGCCATCGTGAGCAAGTCGTTCGACGAGCCGGACGAACTCGTCACGCAGCCGCTGGTGAGCGTGCAGGTGGTGGTCCTCGGCGAGGTTTACGTCGCTCGCCAGGTGCACCAACCGGGTTGGAGCTGGTCGGAGCACGTTCAGCCGATTGCCGACACTGCTACCTGCCAGCACCATCATCAGGGCGTGGCCCTGTCGGGCCAGGTTGAGATCGAGATGGAAGGCGGCGCCCGCCGCATCGTGCACGCCGGCGAGGCATTCGACATTCCGCCGGGCCACCTGTCGAGGGTCGTCGGCGATGAGCCGTACGTGACCATTGAGTTCGCCGGTGTGCGCGGCTGGGCCAAACCTCCGGAATCCGGAGAGCGCGTCGTCGCCACGTTGCTCATGACAGACATTGTGAGCTCGACAGACTTAGCGGTCCGGCTGGGCGATGCTGCGTGGAAGGAGGTACTCGCAAGCCACGGCGACCGCGTGCGCCGCGAGCTCGACCGCTTCCGCGGCCTGGAGGTCACCACCACGGGCGATGGCTTCCTAGCACTCTTCGACGGCGCGGCGCGCGCCGTCCGATGCGGCGCCGCGATTTGCGAGCGCGCCCAGGATGACGGGCTGCAGATCCGCGCCGCAGTCCACTCGGGCGAGGTCGAGCGCCAGGCCGGTAACGTTCGCGGCGTCGCGGTCCATGCCATTACCCGCATCGCAGCCCTTGCACAGCCCCGGGAGCTGCTCATCTCCGCTTCAGCGGCCGGCCTCCTCGAAGGCTCGAATCTCGAGCTCGAGGACGCCGGCGAGCACGAGCTCAAGGGCTTGCCGGGGCGGCGGCAAATCTACCGCCTCGCCCAGGCTTCGGCTCACGACCGCCAGTAGCGGCGCGTTTGCATCACGGCCACGTGAGCTTTCCCCGACGGTTCCGTTTGGGATCACCCACGTCACTCCTACAGGCGTCCTGGTCGTGACAGCTCACAGTCCTGAGTCCTCACGTGGGCGCGCGCAGCACGAACAGGAACGGTCGATTGATGTCCTCGGAACCACTCGTACGCGGTGCGGAGTCTGAGGGCAACCGCATTGATAACCTGCGGCGTCACCTAGCACCGATGCTGTCGGTTACATGGAGAGCGCCGATTACATGGAGAGCGCCGATTTTCGCCGAATTCGGCGGAGCGCTCCCAAGAATGAGGCTAGCTCGCTCGCAGTCGATCACTCCTGTAAATGCGATATGTCTAAATAAAACGCAAAATAAATAATGTCGCAGCTAGGCCTTGTAGACGGTTAGCTCCGGCGATAGATTTGCACGTTACTCCGCTGAGGGGGACGGCCAATGATGAATTCCGGAGTGCGCTGGGTCGCGAAGTTAACCGCCGACTCCGCCGCTGATATCGAGGCCCTGCTCGGCTTATCGCTGGGCCTTGACGTTTGGGAGCGCCACGGCGACAGCCTGGTGGTGGCGGCGAGCGAGGCGCAGTTGCTGGAGTTGGAGCGTCGGCGATTGGTGAGGGTCGATCGCGTCGCGACGCAGGCGGAGTTCGAGGCCCGCGCCCCCGGTGGCGCGCATTCAGGCGGGGAGGGAGGCCCAGTATGACCGTCATCGCGCGGGTGACGTCACAGGACCCGCACACAATGCTGGGGCCGTTGCTAGACGCCCCGCTTGGGTTGGACGTCTGGGAGGTCAAACCCGACCATGCGGTGCTGCAGGCGACCGAGGCACAGATTGAACGATTAGAACAGATGGGCTACGGGGTGGAGCAACTCCACATGACACAGACATACCTGTCGACATTTGCAACGGCAGAGGCCACCGCGGGCTATCACTCAGCGGAGCAGCTGGAGCAGGATCTGCGGGCTCTGGCTGAACAGCATCCTGATATCGCCGAACTTCATGAGATCGGACGCAGCATTGAGAACCGGCCCATCTGGGCGCTGCGGCTCGGCGATCGTCACGGCACCGATCGCAAGGTGCTCTTGCTGGGTTGCCACCATGCCAGAGAGTGGATCTCTGTAGAGGTGCCCTATCTGCTGGCTGAGCATCTCCTAAATGCCGCCGGTGCCGACCCGGTGGAGCGCTGGCTGCAGGGAGGCGAGATTTGGGTGGCACCGATAATCAACCCAGATGGACACGAGTTCAGCCGTGCCGAGAACCGGCTTTGGCGCAAGAACCGCCGGCAAAACGCTGACGGCAGCTTTGGCGTGGACCCGAACCGTAATTACGGCTACATGTGGGGGATCTTGAACGTCAATACATCTAGTCACGTGCCACAAGATGAGACCTTCGTGGGCCCGCGGGCCTTCTCTGAGCCGGAGGTGCGTGCGGTTCGTAACCTGGTAGCCGTCGAGCTGTTTTCCGGCGTGCTTACCTATCACAGCTATTCTCAGTTGATCCTCTATCCGTGGGGATACACATCGAATTCAATTGTCGACGCAACCGACCGTAGTGATATGCAGCAGCTTGCTGAAAAAATGGAAGGACTCATTCACAGCGTTCATGGCAGGACTTATACTGCCGAGCAGGCCTCGACGCTGTACCCGACTGCCGGCGATACCACCGATTGGACATACGGCGAGTATGGAATGTGGTCATTAACCATCGAATTGCGTCCCAGCAGCCAGGCCGAAGGTGGGTTCATCCTTCCTCCGAGCCAAATCCGGCCCACTTTCGAAGAAAATCTCCCTGCGGCGTTCGAGTTCATTGGTCAGACACTCGACCCCGACACTGTCGACATCAGATTGCAACCTTGAATCCACGTTCGTAAGGAAGTGGTCCCGTCGGCAGTTCCTGATCAGTAGCACTTAGGTTTGTGTCTTTCAGCGGTGCACTTCCTGCCACCGCTTTCAGCGTGATCGGGTCTGCGCAACTCGTGAAGCGCTTCTTCAAGGTCAACAGCGACAAGGGCGGTGAATCCACAACCAAATCACCGCCCACCGCCGCGGCGGTGGACTGGAAACACAAAGCTGCACGGCTGGCTCGGCGGTGATGGAGGACGAGCATTAGTTGTTCTCCGGCAGGCCGCTGATCCAATGGTGTCCTCGGTCCTGCCCGACGGCGGCAAGTACGTCGGCGAGCAGGTCCTCAGCGATCGGTTCCTGGGCAGCCGCCAGTGCTGAGTCCAGGTGCCGCTGTTTAGTGGTCCCCGATCACGGTTGTGGCGCAGCCGGAGCGCTGGATGGAGTATTGGTTGGCTAGAAAGCTCACATCGGCGCCCTGACGCTGGCACACCTCGACGATGGGCGGGCGACCGTACAGATCTCTTCGCCGACCAGCTGGGCTATGTTTCGGGCCGGTCCTGCCTGAGTGAGCAGTCCTAGGGCGACCGCTGCGGCGTTGATGACACCGACCCTCGTTCCTGAGCCAGCGGTACGACATCATCTGTCAAGCAGGCGTCCACTAGGGTGCAATGGGCATAACTAATGGGCATAACTGAGGGTGACATCCAGTTCGAACTCAGCCGCGTTTCCCAAAGTCAGCCCCCATAGCTCAGGGGATAGAGCAAAGGTTTCCTAAGTCTCTATCAAGGCCCTAGTCACAGGCTCTAGACCCCGTTGACTAGCCGAAACAGTGTGCGTCGTAGGTCGTCATTACGCATCATTTGGCGGTGTATCTGGCGCGTATCTGGCGCGCGGGCCAGCGTGGCGGTATTCCATGAGCCGGACCGGTACCCTCGACCAGATGGCCCCGTAGCTCAGGGGATAGAGCACCGCTCTCCTAAAGCGGGTGTCGCGCGTTCGAATCGCGCCGGGGCCGCCGAACTGTTGGAAACTGAGCGCCGCGCAGCGCGGAATCACGAGGGCGGACGGTAGGTCCACGACGCGAACACTACCTCGCGCCCGTCTGGGTCCTGGTGGGTGACGCCACCGTTGGCCTGCCAGTAGTCGATCTGCGGCACCGGGTGAATGCCTGCAGCTGCCAGCCGCGCAGTGATCCGCTCCCAGGCGACGGCATCGGACAGGTAAAACACAAGCTGATCAACTCCCGGCGCCGGGAGCCGAGCATCGCCCAGACGGACGATCTCCAGGTGAACGGCACCGCTGGGCAGCCCAAGGATCGTGCCGTCCAGGGCGTAGCTGTTGTGGAAGGTTCCCAGCGCAGACAGCCCGATGTCCCGGTGAGGCGACCGTCTGGTCGTAACGTGCGCTGCAGCGCACCACCCGAAGGGCACCCGACGGGAAGATGCTCGGGCCAGCGCGCGGCTGACTCTGGGCTGCCCATGGTGACAGTGTCCGTCGGTCGGGGCCAAGCCTCGGCTGTGGAGGAAGGATCTCAGCTATTGGTGAAGTGTCTAGCGCGGCGGCGATCCCAGCGGTCATAGTCGAAGTGATCATTCACTGCGCACTGCAGACGCCGCTACGCTGACCGAAGCAGCCCAGCACAACCGACCCCAGTCTGAAAGGCGGCGGCTGGACCGACAAACGGGGCCCGTCACCCGGCTCACTGCTCTACCAGCCAACGACTGACGGAGCTGCTTGCCATCGCGCGAGGCAGTGCGGCCGGCCGCGCGTCAGCCAGTAACCGG
>JBJMIR010000080.1:0-2965 GCA_045806785.1 Propionibacteriaceae bacterium
ACATCGCCACACCCTGGCCGACAAGATCATCAGGAGCAGTCGGATAACCCAACGACACGGGCTCGTGGAGAGCCGGATGCGTGGAGACGCGCACGTCCGGTTCGGAGGGCGGGATGAGGAAACGTAACGCCTGCAAAGGCCTCAGCGCGCCTCATCCCGACCCAACTCATCCACGCACAACACAATCGCGTGCTCGGGCGGCGCCAAATACAACCCGATAACGTCGGTCACTTTGGCCACCAGGTGCGGATCGGTGGAGAACTTAAACGTCTCCGCTCGCCACGGCTGCACCCCAATGTCGGCGTACGACGTCACGTGTCGGTTGGGGTACGACCTCACGTGTCGGTCTCGACGTGTTTGATCATGGCATGGTGTCACCTCCGGTCAGCAGGCTGGTGCGGTCCTTGAGCCGGTAGCTGGGGCCGTTGATGGTGATGGTGTCGCAGTGGTGGAGGAAGCGGTCGAGGATGGCGGTAGCGAGGACCTCGTCGCCGAGGACTTGGCCCCATTCGGCGTAGCCCTTGTTTGAGGTGATGATCATGGAGCCGCGTTCGTAGCGGCGGGAGACGAGTTGGAAAACCATGTTGGCTTCCGCCCGGTCGAGGGGCAGGTAGCCGACCTCGTCGACGATCAGCAGGGATGGCCGCAGGTAGGCCTGGAGTTGCCGGTTGAACCGGCTGGTGGTTTCGGCGGCGGCACGGAGTCGGCGGACCAGGTCGTCGAGGGTGGTGAAGTAGACGGTGAATCCTGCTTGGCAGGCAGCGACGGCGAGTCCGACGGCGAGCATGGTTTTGCCCACTCCGGGTGGTCCGAGGAAGGCGATGTTGGATCGGGCTTGGACGAAGTGCAAGGTGGCCAGGTCGTTGATCTTGCGGACATCCAGGTCGGGTTGGAAGGCGAAGTTGAACTGGTCAAGGGTCTTTTGGTGCGGCAGCGCGGAGGCCCGCAGTGCGTATTGGAATCGGCGTCCTTCGCGGATGCTGAGTTCTTCTTGTAGCAGCAAGTCGATGAAGTCCAGGTAGCCCATCTGGTCGGCCTCGGCGCGCCGGATGAGCTCGGTGATGGCCTCGGCGACATGGCTCAGACTCAGCGTTGCCGCGGTGGCTTTGATGCGGTCGGTGGTCAGCTGGCTCACTGGTTCTCCTTCGCAGCCTCGGTATAAATCGACAGCGCCCGGGTGGCGACCGGCTGGTCGGCTCCGCGTCGGGCCAGCAGCCTCGCCAGCGGCTCGGTGGCAGGGCGAGGAGCCGTCGCCGTCGCCGGCCCGGCGGGGTCGTCGGGGTCGGTGGTGGTGGAGCGGGTGTGCCCGTCGGGCAGCCCATCCCAGTGGCTGGCATCGACCACCCAGGAGCCGCGGATTCCGGCGCGCGGATGGGCGGCGAGGATGGAGTGCCCGTCCGGGCCGGGGACCAGGCTGTGAATGGTGATCATGTCCGGTCCGACCCGCAGCTGCACCTGCTGCCCTGGACGGACCCGGCGGGCCGGCACCGAGTAGAAGTTGGCCTCGAAGGAGACCAGACAGTCCTTCCCGACCCGCCGCAAATGCTTGTCCGCGACCAGGTACGGTTCGGCCGGCAACGGCCGCAACGCGGCCCTATCGGCCTCGGCGCGGACCGCGATCACCTGACCGTGGGTGCGGTGCACCTGGGATCGGCGGATCGGCAGCCAGGCGGTGAAAGCGCCATCAAGATCAGCAATGGAATCGAAACGGCGGCCGGCGAGCACATGATCACGCACAATGTTGACCTGCCGTTCCACCCGGCCCTTGCCGGTGGGCCGGTAGGCGGCCAACACATCGATGGTGAAGCCGTAGTGGTCGGCGAACGCGGCCGCTTCCGGATGCAGCGGAACCGCCGCCCGGGGTGCGACATGGCGGCGGATCACCGTCTTGGTGCGGTCATAGACGATCGAGCCGGGCACCCCGCCGAAATGGGCGAACGCCCGCCTATGACAGTCCCAAAAGGTGGCCAAATCCATGCTGGTGGTGAAACAGCAAAACGGGTCCCGCGAGTAGGACAAGATCATGTGGAAGGAGTAGACGGCGGCAATCCCGGCATGGGCGAGTAGATCGCCCTCATCGCCCCAGTCCACCTGAGCCTGAGCGCCAGGCACTACCTCGAAACGGCGATGCAAGCCGGTCAACGGGTTGCCTTCGGCCAGTTCCTCAGCGATGCGTGGCCGGGCCTCGGCTACAAACATCTTCACCCGCTGATAGTGACCGCGAAAGCCATAGTCGGCGGCCAGGCGTTCATGAATCACGCTGGCCTTCAACCACACATCGGCCCGCAGCCACGACTCCACCAACTCGATGTACGGCTCGATCAGCCGCGGCTGGGTGCCCGCCCGGGCCGGTGCCGTCGGCGGCACCGAATCGGCATCCTCAGCCAGATACTTCCGGACCGTCCGCGGATCACAGCCGCACTCCCGGGCGATCTCGGCATACCTGGCGCCTGCTTGATGCAAGGCGCGGAAACGACGAATGTTCATCCAACACTCCAAATCAACGATCATGGACCAGTCACCCTTCGGGTTGTCTGCTTGGCGGTTGACAACCGGAGGGTGACCCAGCCGGCATACGAGCAAGGACAGGACTCGCCGAGAACCGAGCTACATGTCAGGTCGTACTAGTAACGACATATGAGGTCGTACGCGGACAAATGGCCGCTCGCCGCCCCACCGATAGCTCGACCGCTGATTGAGACTTGCGACACCGATCGTTGGGTAAGGACGTGCCGGCGTAGCTATCGACAGGGTTATGGCCAATGACCAGGATGCGAAAGGACGATGGATGCCGGCAGTGTGGGCGGGAGTTGACTCGGGGAAGCGGACGCACCACTGCGTGGTGATCATCAGATCGGGATGGTGCTGCTGTCTCATCGGGTCAACAACGACGAGGCCGAGCTCCTCGAGCTGATCGGTGCCTTGGTTGATCTTGCCGACGGTGATCAGGTGTGTTGGGCAACCG
>JBJMIR010000081.1:0-5710 GCA_045806785.1 Propionibacteriaceae bacterium
CCAGCCTGGCCGATCTTGGCCAAAGCGGGTGCGGTCGACGCAAATGAGGCACGACTGACTGCCTGAAGGCAAGCTGCGTGGCAAAGCTTCCAGCCTCGAACTCCGCTCTTCGCTGCGGCGTTCGACCACACCCACCTCTCAGCAACGTACCCCCACTCGCACCCCCAAGCACCTCACACATCTGGGATACGTACCCCACAGGGCTTGCAACATAGAGGCCCACCGCCGGAACTAGCTCGGGTCGGCCTGACCGCCCCGACGGCACGTACCCCCTTCGGGTGGGTGTGACGATGAGCATGCACAAGCTCACAGCAGGCTCCGGGTATGACTACCTGACCCGGCAGGTCGCGGCGCTGGATTCGACCGAGAAAGGCCACACCGCGCTGGCGTCGTACTACACCGAACGCGGCGAGACGCCCGGGGTGTGGATCGGCTCCGGCATGGAGGGGATCGACGTCCTGACTGCCGGCGACCCGGTGACCGCCGAGCAGATGCGAGCACTGTTCGGCTGCGGTCTGCATCCGTTGGCCGAACTCCGCCAGCAGCAGCTCGAAGGGCCAGCACTCACTACCCGCGACTTCCAAGAAGTGACCCAACTGGGCGCGCCGTTCAAGATCTTCCATGGGGTCAGCCCATTCCGGCTCGAGGTGGCCAAACGCATTGCCGCGATCAACAGCGCGGCTGGCCGGCCCGTGGGCGCGCGGCTGGCGGCTGCAGATCGGGCCCGGGTGCGGACCGAGGTCGCCCGTCAGTTTTTCCTGGCCGCACATGGCCGAGAGCCGATTGACGCCCGGGAACTGGCGGGACAGATCGCGAAAGACTCCCGGCCGCGAACACAAACAGTTGCCGGGTATGACCTGACGTTCTCCCCGGTGAAGTCAGTCTCGACCTTGTGGGCTGTCGCCGATCCAGCGGTGGCGGCCGTCATCGAACGCGCCCACCACGCTGCCGTGCAGGACGCTTTGGCCTTCATCGAGAAGCATGCCCTGTTCACCCGGACCGGGCCGCAAGGCATCCGGCAGGTCAACGTCCGAGGCCTGGTCGCTGCCGCGTTCACCCACCGGGACAGCCGGGCGGGTGATCCTGATCTGCACACCCACGTGGCGGTTGCAAACAAGGTGCAGACCCTTGATGGGCGTTGGCTGTCGATCGACGGCCGGGTGCTCTTCAAGGCCAATGTCGCCGCGTCGGAGACCTACAACACCGCGCTCGAACAACACCTCCGCGACAGCTTGGGGGTGCGGTTCGGTGAACGGCCTGGCACCGATCCGGCGAAGCGGCCGATCCGAGAGATCGTCGGCGTCGACCCCCGACTGAACAAACGCTGGTCGACCCGCCGCGCCCACATCGAGACCCGCCGCGGCGAGCTGGCCACCCAGTTCCAGCATGATCATGGCCGCCCGCCGACGCCGGTGGAAGCATTGCACCTGGCACAGCAGGCGACGTTGGAGACCCGCGACGCCAAACACGAACCCCGATCGCTGGCTGAGCAGCACGCGACGTGGCTTGCCGAGGCCGCGATGGTGCTGGGCGGACGTGGCGCTGTCGCCTCGATGGTGCGGACGGCATGGGCACCGCACCCCGAGTCCGCTCCGATCGCCGACTCATCCTGGGTCGCGCAGACCGCTGATCACATCCTCACCGTTATGGAGGCGAGCCGCTCGACCTGGCAGATGTGGCATGTCCGGGCCGAAGCACAACGGCAGATCCGCACCATCGACGTGCGCGCTGAACACGCTACGGAACTCGTGGACCTGTTGGTCGATGAGGTCCTCGATCGTCGGTCAATTGCCCTCGTGGCACGTGACGACATCGTGGAGCCGGTAGCCTTGCGGCGGATCGACGGGTCATCGGTCTACACCGTCGCCGGCGCCGACCTCTACACCTCGCAGCGGATCCTCGACGCCGAACAGCGCCTACTGACAACCGCCGGCCGGCGCGACGGGTCGACGGTCAATCGGGTGACAGTGGACCTGGCCCTGCTGGAGATGGCGGCCAACGGCAGCGCCCTCGATGCCGGGCAGGCGTCCCTGGTCCGCCAGATGTGTACGTCGGGTGCTCGGCTGCAGCTCGCGATCGCACCCGCCGGCGCCGGCAAGACCACCGCGTTGCGCGCCCTCGCCCTGCCCTGGACCCAAGACGGCGGCCACATAATCGGCGTCGCCCCCTCGGCCGCTGCGGCTGCAGTCCTCGGCGAGCAGACCGGCATCCGCACCGACACGCTCGCGAAACTGACCTGGTCACTTGATCATGGCGAGCTGCCTGACTGGGTGGCGGCGGTCGGACCGTCGACCCTGGTGATCATCGATGAAGCCGGCATGGCCGACACCCTGTCCCTCGACACCGCCGTCCAGTTCGCCATCGATCGCGGTGCCAGTGTCCGCCTGGTCGGTGATGATCAACAACTCGCCGCGATCGGCGCCGGAGGCGTCCTCCGTGACATCAAACACATCCATGGCGCCCTCCAGCTGACCGAGCTGCATCGGTTCACCGACCCCGCCGAAGCCACAGCGTCACTCGCCCTCCGCGAAGGCAGACCAGAGGCACTCAACTTCTACCTTGATCACGACCGGGTTCACGTCGGCGACATCGCCACCACCACCCACGATGCCTTCGCAGCCTGGGTGTCCGACCGCGCCGCAGGCCTCGACACAATCATGCTCGCCCCCACCCGCAAGCTGGTCAACGAACTCAACCGACAAGCCCGTGATCATCTCCTTCGCAGTCACCCGGCCGGCCGCGAGGTGCGCTTAGCGGACGGCAACCAGGCCAGCGTCGGCGATGTGATCATCACCCGCACCAACGACCGCCGGCTCCACCTCGCGGCCAACGACTGGGTCAAAAACGGCGACCGCTGGACTGTCACCCATGTCGGCAAACGCGGCGACCTGACCGTGCGACACAACCGCAGTAACCTCACCACACGGCTGCCCGCCGACTACGTCCGCACCTCAACCGGTCTCGGCTACGCCACCACCATCCACGCCGCCCAAGGCGTCACCGCCGACACCATGCACGGCCTGGCCACCGGACAGGAATCCCGGCAGCAGCTGTACACGATGCTAACCCGCGGACGGGTCGCGAATCATCTCTACCTGCAGGTGGTCGGCGACGGCGACCCGCACACCCTCGTCCGACCCGACACCGTCAGCCCCCGCACCCCAACCGAGACCCTGCAGCAGATCCTCGCTCGTGACGAGGCCCCCGCCTCAGCCAGCACGCTCCTCCGTCGACTCAGCGACCCAGCCTCGCAGTTGTTCGAGGCCGTTCAGCGCTACACCGACGGGCTCAAGGTGGCGGCCGAGCAGCTTGTCGGACCCCAGGTCATTCACACGCTCGACGGCTTAGCGGACCAGATCATTCCTGAACTCACCAGCGAGCCGTCGTGGCCGACCCTCAGAGCACACCTGCTCGTGTTGACGGCTGGAACCGGTGAGCACCCACTCGTCCAGCTCTATGAAGCCGCACTGGGGCGGGACCTCAGCACCGCTGAAGACATGGCCGCTGTGCTCGACTGGCGTCTCCCGGAGCCGGCATCTATTGACCCGGGGCCGCTACCCTGGCTTCCCGGCATACCGTCAACGCTTCATGATCATCACGTCTGGGGCCAATACCTGGCGAAGAGGTCACAGCTCGTTTCCCGCCTCGCAGATCAGGTCCGAGACTACGCCAGCCAGAGCCCCGAACGGCCGGTATGGGCACCGCCGGGCAGCCATCTGACCGCCGCCCTCCTTGGCGAAGTCGCCGTCTGGCGAGCCGCGTACGGCGTCGACTCTCAAGACCGCCGAGCAACCGGACCGGAACAACTGCAGATCTCTTCGGCCGAATGGCAAAGACATCTCGAGCGAAGGATCGCCCACGCTAGCGACAACCCGACCAACTCGGATATCCGGACACAGGAAGCTGGTTCCACATTCCAAGTTCGCCGTGACAAAGCTCGACAGCACTGGCCCCGGCCATCCGCCAACAACCGGAGGTCGGGTCAGCCCCGCCTTGGACGCTAGGGAAATCTGCCATATGGCCACGGCACACGAATCGACGCTGCAGTGATGCAAGTCACCTCCGCGGTCAATCGGTCCGACTACATGATGGATTGTGGTCGAGCCTTTGCGGACATCCGGCCAGGTAGGCAGCGCTTCGCGACTTCCGCCTTGCTCTGTAGAAAAGGTGCCGAGACACTGACCACCGACGCGAGCTTTCTCTCCTTCGGGCGGTAAGAGAGGCTGGTCTGACCCAGCCTGACATCGCGAAGACATCCACCGGAGCTGCACCACGCTGGCGGCAAATCAGTGAACGTGAATGAATGCCTTTGGTGGACAAGGGAAGGAGCTACCGGTGTACTTCAAAATCGGGCAGCTGCCTCCGCTCTGGAAGCTCCAGCGCTGGTTGTCCCAGTTCTGCCGGCCGCAGGCTGTGGCGTGAGCCCGAAGCGTCCTCCGCTGGGGGTGCGGTTGACAGCGGACATTGAGGAGGTCCGTGCTTCGCGTGGCACGGTGTGGTGGGCACGGGTTCGCTGGCACGATCCGGAATCGGGGCGGCGGGAAAGCATAAAACGCTCGCATTCCACGCACGAGGCCGCAGCCACCTGGATCACACAGATGCAGAACGCGTCGCGGACGGGCGTTGACGCGACGCAGACACTGGCCGAATACGTGACCTTCATCGGCGACCGCTGGACCAGAGGAATCGACCCCACGTCGACCTATGACCCATACTCGGCCGGTCTCCGTCGTCGCGTCCTTCCGACGCTCGGTCATCTTCCGGTCGCGATGATCACCGCGGGCCTGGTCGACCGCGCGATCGACCAGTGGGAGACCGAGTACGGGCGGTCGACGATCAAGAACACGGTCTCCGCGCTGGTCCTGGTGCTCAACGAGGCGGTCCGCGACGGCATCATCCCTCGCAACCCGGCAACGGACCGAGCCCGTCGTCGCACGGCCGGCCGTTCTTCCGGCAACTCCGAACCGAGCACACCCCGTGACCTCGCTCTGCCCAACGTCGCCATCCTTGAGCAGCTGGTCGCCCGCGTCGTGGAGGCCGGTAAGGACCAGTCGTGGGGCGACGCGCTGACGATCCTTGCCACCACCGCCCTCCGGATCAGTGAGGTGTCAGGCCTCCGCGTTGGTGATATCGATCTTGTCAGAGGACTTATTCACGTCCGTCGGCAAACGTACCCGGGTCATGGCGGTCTGGTGACGAAGGAGACCAAGGGGCGTCGGCGGAGGACGGTCCCGATCATTGACCCACTGCGTCCGACGCTCGTCCGGCTGACCGCCGGCCGCGACGGGGAGGAACGACTGGTGCTCGGACCCCGCGGCGGTGTGATCACCACCGCCACCCTGCGGGACGCGACCGGTTGGGACGCGCTGGTCACTGAGCTGGGGCAGCCGGGCCTGGTCCGCCACGGCCTACGGCACACCGCCCTGACATGGATGGCCGACGCTGGCGTTGATCTGCACATTCTGCAGCGGGTCGCCGGACATCAAGATCCGGCGGTCACGGCTCGCATCTCCATCCGGATGTGCAGGCCATGCTGGACGCAGGGACAGCGTTTTCGGCCTGGTGGTCCGTAGCTGGTCCGGAGCGGCCGTCACTCGGCCTTATCGACGGCGGCAAGACTGTCGGTTGAATGCAGCTCCGACTAGGTCGAATGGGGTAAATCGATTGGTCGGGCTGGCGAGATTTGAACTCGCGACCCCTTGACCCCCAG
>JBJMIR010000082.1:0-13506 GCA_045806785.1 Propionibacteriaceae bacterium
TGCCCCGTCGTACGCCGGCCCTGACACCAGGAAAGTGTCATCTTGATAGGCAGACCGCGGCGCCGGAGCTTGCATCTCCGCCCAGCGAACCGGGGCGTCGCCGTCGTTACACCATCGGTGGGGCATCGCTATCGGAACGACGCCGTACGCACCCTCGGAGACGCGAAATGATCCCTCGGCGGTGTCGATCACTCCGACGCCCGCGATGATGTAGAAGCTCTCCTCGAAGGAGTGCACATGCCACGGAATCTCGCCGCCGGCATCAAGCTGACTGATCATGAACCCGGTATGCACAGCGTGATCATCTTCACCCACCGCCATGCCGCGGCGATATCCCGTCGCCTCGCTCGCCCAGCCGGTGGTCGGAGCGATGAGCTCCAGCGCACCGGCTTGACGTACCAGGTGGCCTCCGCTCACTGCCGCTTCTCGGCCGTGGCCTCGAGGAGAAAGTCGCGAGAAGCTTCGACGTCGACTCTCGCCTTGTCGACGTCAGCGAGCAACTTGCCGTCACGCTTCTTGGCCTGGCCGGCAACGAAAACGGTGTCGACGTTCGACACGTCCGCGCACAGCACCACCGCAGCGACGGGGTCGATGACCGGCGCCACATTCAGCGATTTACCTTCGATCATGACGATGTCGGCCTGCTTACCGGGCGTCAGCGAGCCGGTGCGATCCTCGAGCCCCGCAGTGTATGCTCCGTCGATGGTCGCCGCCTCAAGGATCTCCCGCGCGGTCAACACCTCCTTGGGCACCCGCTCATTAGGCTCGTACTTCTCAGCGTGTACACGAGCGCGGTCTGCCGCGAACGCGGCCCGCATTTCGGTGAACATGTCACCTGGAACCGATGTCACGGCGTCGATAGACAGGCTCGGCCGAAGTCCCAGGTGCCGCGCTCGCAGCAACGGCGGCCAACCGTGGCCCATCTGCATCTCGATCTGAGGTGCCACAGAGATGGTGCCTCCACTGTCCTTGACCAGCTGCCATTCCTCGTCGCTGAAGTGACAGCAGTGGATGTAGGTCGTATCCGGACCGAGTAACCCATACTCGTTGAGCTGCTTGATCATCGCGAACCGTCCGGCGACCCGGCCCATCCCGACGTGCACAGTGATCGGAATGTCCAGGTCACGAGCGAGCTGCCATTCCTCCCGCACGATCTCCTCGAGGCAGAAGCCAGGGCCGCGAGTGGCCAGACCCATGGTGAGCAAACCGTCGTCCGAGCTGAAGTAGGTCTCGCGTACGCGTCGTACATCTTCGCCCGGAATGGCGATCTTGCTGTCGAACCAATAGTCGGCGAGGGAGAGGTTGGCACTGCCGTATGCGTACTGGGCCCGGATGCCGGTCTCTTGCAGACCAGTGACGGCCGCATCGGCGTGATCCGGAGTGTTGTTAATGTGCGACCAGTCCACCAGGGTGGTGATGCCAGCATTGAGGCACTCCAACGTCCCGGCGACGTTGCTGGCGCGGACATCCTCGGCCCGGTAGACCAGCGAAAGCGTGTCCAGAACCTCGTCGAAGTAGTCATCAAGCGCGACGTTCGGACCACAGCCCCGGATCGCGGTCTCCCAGGTGTGCCGGTGACTGTCGACAAAGCCTGGGATGACAATGCTGTCGCTCGCATCGATCACCTCGGCATCGGCGCTGATGTTCGGCTCGACGGCGACGATCTTGTCGTCCTCGATCAGTACGTCGCCTGTGAGATCTCCGATCTGGGGATCCATGCTCACGACGGTCCCGCCGCGAATGAGCGTCTTGCTTGTCACTGGCCTGCTCCTTTGCAAATGTGGCGTGGTTTGGTTGGTTCGGTTCAGAAGGCGGCGAGCCGTCGTACTGCCTCGACGACCTTCTCGACGGTCGGGATCACCTCGTCCTCCAGCGCATCGGCGAATGGAAGCGGTACGCATTCCGCGGCCACGCGCCGAATGGGCGCGTCGAGGAGCTCGAACCCCTCATCGGCAACGATTGATGCGACTGTGGCACCCCAGCCGCCCTGATAGGGGTTCTCTTCAACCAAGATCAAATGCGACGTGCGCTCCACTGAGGCCAGCACAGCCTTCACATCCAGCGGCACCAGGCAGCGGAGATCGATCACCTCCACCGAGATGTCCTCGGCGATAAGCTGCTCGGCGGCCGACAATGCTGTCGGCACGGTAGAGGCCAGGGCGACCACGGTGACGTCATTACCGGAGCGAACTACCGATGCTTCACCCAGCGGCACGATGTGCTCTGCCGGAGCCGGCTCCCCCTTGCTCGCGAGCAAACCCTTGTGCTCAAAGAAAACCACCGGGTCGTCGCTACGAATCGCCGACGCCATGAGGCCCACGACATCGGCGGGCGTGGACGGCGCGGCGATCTTGAGACCAGGCACAGTGAAGACCCAGTTCTCAACAGCCTGAGAGTGCTGGGCGCCGAAACCGAGGCCGCCGCCATTGGCAGTGCGAATCACCAGCGGCACAGTCACCTGACCGCCGGTCATATAGCGCATCTTGGGAATTTCGTTGGCAAGGTAGTCGTAGCAGCAGGCGATGAAGTCGGAGAACATGATCTCCGCGACGGGACGCATCCCCGTCATCGCCGCACCGAGGGCGGCGCCGACGATCGCCTGCTCGGAGATCGGCGTATCCCATACGCGCTCCGCACCGAACTCGGTAAACAGACCGGTCGTGGTCTTGAACACGCCCTCGGCGGCCCCGATGTCCTCACCAAGGCAGACGACCCGCGAGTCCCGTCGCATCTCCCGGGCGATGCCCTCCGACACCGCCTCGCGATAGGTGATCAATTCCGCCATGCCGCACCACCGTCCGCCCAAACATCGGTGAGTGCCGTGGCTGGGTCCGGATAGGGCGCGTCCTTGGCCTCTTGAACGGCCGCCTTGACGACATCCGCCGCCCTGCCATCCGCTGAGTCGATGTCGGCCACGTCGACTCCCAGGCTGATCAACTTTTCTCGCGCCACTAACAACGGGTCTCGCTGCATCCAGTGTTCGACCTCGTCGGCCGGCCGGTATTTCGCGGGATCCGACCGGCTGTGCCCGTAATGCCGGTAGGTCAGTGCTTCGATCACGGTAGGCCCCTCACCTGCCCGAGCCTGATCGACGGCATCCTTCATCGTGTCGTGGACCTTGATCACGTCATTGCCGTCGATGATCTCCGAGGGCAACCCGTAGGCGACGGCGCGATCTGCGGCCGGGTGAGCGACCGAAGTCACTGCCGAGATGGGCGTGTACTCCATGTAGAGGTTGTTTTCACAGACAAAGAGCACCGGCAGTTTCCAGACAGCAGCCATATTCAGCGTCTCGTGGAAGGCGCCGATGTTGGTTGCGCCATCGCCGAAGAACGCCACCGCGACCTGTTGCGTGCCGCGCAGCTTGGCTGACCAGGCGGCTCCGGCCGCAATGGGCAGATGCGAACCGACGATGGCGTACGAGCCGAGCATCCCCTTGTCAGCCTTGGTGAGGTGCATCGAGCCACCTTTGGCCTTGCAGAGCCCGGTGGCTTTGCTCATCAGCTCGGCCAGGCATTCCGCCGGGCTGGCACCGCGAGCCATGACATGGTGGTGGCCGCGGTAGGTGGCGAAGACGTAGTCGTCCTCGTTCAGCGCCGCGCTCGCACCGACGGCAACCGCCTCGTGCCCGGCGGCCAGGTGCGTAGTGCCCTTGACCAGGCCAGACATGAACAGGTCATAAGCGGCCTTCTCCGTCTGCCGGATCAGCGCCATCTGCTCATACCACTCGAGCAGCCGACCGGCATCGACGGTGACGGTCGTTTCCGCCGAGACTGTCACTGTTCGCCCCTGCCTGCCGCGGTATTCAGATGGGATTGCGACTCGCGGAGGGTCGGCAGCTCGCCTCCGACTGTCCAGTAGCGCTGTCCCGCGATCAGTAAGTCTTCTGCTGGGAACTTGGTGATCACCTCGCAGCCGTCGGCTGTGACCACGACCTCCTCCTCGATACGGGCCGCCGACCAGCCGTCAGCCGCCGGCCAGTAGGTCTCGAGCGCGAACACCATGCCCTCTTCGAGCACCTCAGGATGATCAAGAGACACCAGCCGGCTGAAGATCGGCTTCTCCCAAATGGCCAGACCGACACCATGGCCGTACTGCAGCGCAAAGGCCGCTTCCTCGTTGGCGAATCCGAATTCCTCGGCGGTAGGCCACAGTGAGGCGATGTCACCTGTTGTCGCACCTGGTTTGACCGCTGCGATTGCCATGTCCATGTACTCCCGGCACCGCACGTACGCATCCCGCATTCCAGGTGAGGCGCTGCCGACCGCGAAGCAGCGGTAGTAACACGTCCGATAGCCGAGGTGGCTGTGCAGGATGTCGAAGAATGCCGGATCACCGGGTCGGACGATCCGGTCGCTGTAGACATGCGGATGCGGCGAACAGCGCTCGCCGGAGATCGCATTCACGCCCTCGACGTACTCGCTGCCGAGGTCGTAGAGCACCTTGCTGACCAGGCCGACACACTCATTCTCGCGTACGCCTGGGCGCAGGAAAGCGTAGAGCTCCTCGTACGCCGCGTCGACCATCGAACAGGCTTGAGCCAGCAGCGCAATTTCGTCGACGGTCTTGATGCGGCGCGCCTCCAAGAAGACTTGCTGGCCGTCGACAACGGTGAGGCCCTCTTCCTGAAGCGCCGCCAAGATCGGCATCTCGATTACATCGACCCCAATTGGCTCGGTCGTCAGCCCATGCTCGTGCATGACGGTTGCGACCTTGCGAGCTACCTCTTGGGCGATACCGGCCTCGGGATGGAACGCCCCCCGCAGCGTGGAGATCCCAGCGCGTGCTCCCGATCGGCCAGATCTGGCAGCCTCGGAGATTCCACCGTCGCCGGGCTTGCGGTCGTAATCCAGCCACGGGTTGTATAGCTGATGATGCTTGGCTGCCGACCCGAAATCCCAGATCACCGGCTCGCCGCCGCGGGGCAGCAGGGCGAAGCGGATCAGCTTGTCCATTGCCCAGGTCCCAATATGGGTAGCCGTCATGTAGCGGATGTTGGAGAAGTCGAAGGTCAGCAGTGCGCCCAGCTCCGAGGCGTCCAGGTGCTGTCTAAGGCGCTGCAGCCGGTCGCCGCGCAGCCGATCAACATCGACCCGTGCCTCCCAGTCGACTGCGTTGGGCCCGTACGTGCGAATCGCCATGTGTTGCCACCCCGCATCCTCGATGGTGTTCAATATAAATTACGCCTTGTTTAGTAACACTGACTAGGGCGTCAGGACCGGCCTTGAGGAGGTCACATGAGTGACCCGAAGGTGCCACCGATCGGGCCGCGGATCCGCGAAGAGCGGGCTCGCCGCGAGGTGACCATCCGTGCACTAGCGCGTGTGGTGGGTGTGTCTCCCAGCCTCATTTCCCAGATTGAGACGGGCAAGAGCCAGCCGTCGGTAAGCACCTTGTACGGGATCACCTCGGCGCTCGGCCTGTCACTTGAGGACTTATTTGACGCGAGCGATGGTGAGGAATCGGCAGGTACGGCAGCCAGCGTGACCGGCATTCGCTATCTCAGCAGAGATAGGACGAAGGGCGTTGGGCCGCATGTGTCCCCCGATGATCGGGAGTTGCTGACCCTCGAAACAGGAGTCACCTGGGAGCGGCTCGGTCAGGTGCCGAATCACCACGTGGAGTTCTTGCTCGTGACCTATCAACCCGGAAGCTCCTCCTCCGCCGATGGACGGTTGATGCGTCACAGCGGGACTGAGTACGCCTATCTCATCAGCGGTGAGCTGGAACTGGCACTGGGATTCGACAAGTACCCGCTGGCCGCCGGAGACTCCGTCTGCTTCGAATCCACCCGGCCGCATGGCTATCACAACCATGGAAAAGCGCCGGCTGTCGGCGTGTGGTTTGTGGTGGAACCGCGCTGATCCGCTCACAAGCGGCGTTTTCAGGGTCTCACCTCGCGGCGCAAGACAGCACCCAAGATCTTCGTGTTTCTCGACAGGGTAAAAAGGCTTGATGGCCCAGCCGAAGCAACGACAGTCTCAAGACCCGTACGCCCAGCGAGGCAAGACGCTGGCTTCGCAGGTCCAGCGGCTTCGTGGCTGGGTTGGCTCAGACCCCTCCAGGCTTCCAGAGCTGGCAGATGCCCTGGTCGGATTAACGACACACCGGCTGCTGGGTCACGGCTACGCGGCTGCGGCGGCGGATGCGCAGGACGCCGTACGCCGAGCCGGGGAACTGCTCGCCGCCAGTGGACCGATCGGGCCGTACACCTCCATCGCGGACGCCGCCCGCTATGTCACGGCTGTCATCCATCTCGCCACCATTCAGGTTGGCATGGGGATGCCTGACGCGGCCGGTCGCACCATGGAACTACTCCAGGACATTCGCGAACAACTCCGCGAGAATCGTCTTGAAGTCCCGTTGCCGCCCGAGACGGTGATCTGGGCACTCTGGTGTAGCGCCCAGTCCACACTTGCCACCGGTGACATCGTCGCAGCGAATGCCTATGCCGACGCCGCTATTGTCCGGTTGGCCGAATCTGATCTTGCGAACGATCCAGACACCGCCTATCTCGTGCTGGATGTGAACCAGGTCGCCTCCGATAGCCGGTGGGCTGCACGGAGAACTCAAGAGGCGCTCGGTTGTCTGTATATAGCGAAAGAGCGTTATGACGTTGTGGTCGGAGGCCGCCTGGATGAGCCAGGTCGGCTTAGTCCAGCTCTCTTGGAACGCCTGAGCGAACCCCTTTTCGGCCTGTATCGCGACCTGGCAGATCGGTTAGTCGCGCTTGGTGAAGTCGATCTTGGTCTGGTCACCCGGCGAAGGCTGATCGAGCTGCTGCGCGGGATTGGCGGCCGGGTCGGCGACCCGGTACCTGCCCAGCTGGCCGTCGCACTGGCTGATCTTGCGAATGATCTAGCGAAGCTTGATCGCTCCGAGGAGGCGGAAAGCGCCAGCGCCGAAGCGGACATGATCATGTCGCCGGATTCTGCAGCTGTGCTAGATGTAGCCCGGGACAGGGTGAGCCTAGGCCCGGAGATGATCAGTTGGAGCCCACTGCCATCAGCTGCCTCCTATGCCGCAACGACCGCCGCCTCTGCTGGCCTCAGAATCGTTGATCTTGCCGCACTGCAGCGGGCGTGGCAGCAGCGGACCGCCGCCTGGTTAGAGGCAGCGCGCCCAGAGGCACGCCGGCTGGAGTTGGAGAGGATGCAACAAGCCCGAATCGAGGCGGAACGTCGCCAGGCCGAGGAAATAGAAGCCGGACGCGCCGCCGCCGAGAAGCGCTCCGCAGAGCGTGCCAAGGCAGAAGAGTCGAAGCGCTTGGAGGCCGAGCAGCGAGCCGCCGCTGAGGAGGTGGAGCGGTTGGAACGGAAACGGCGCCGTGAGGAGCGGATCGAAGCGCATCGATTGGAGGTCGAGCGACGGGAAGCCGAGCGACGGGAAGCCGAGGAGCGCGAAGCCGAACGAGAAGAGCTCGAGCGCATCCAGGCCCAGATCGAGGAACTGGAGCGCGCCGAGGAGCGGACGCGAGACCAGTGATCTCGCCGCAACGATGATCATCCTCATTTCTGGTGCCGGAATCGCCGGCGCCACACTGGCGGCGCTGTTGGGACGGACCGGGCATCAGACAACCGTCGTGGAACGTGATCAAGGTGTTCGCTCTAGCGGCAATCCTGTGGATGTTCGCAAGGGTGCGTACCAGGTGGCCGAGCGATTGGGCGTTCTCGAGCGCCTGCACGATGCGGCGACCAAGGTACGCGAGTTGATCTTTGTCGATGATGACGGCCGGCGGGTGGCTAGCATGCGGACCCGTCAAAGCGAGGACCGAGAGGTGGAGGTACCGCGGGCAGATCTCAGCGGCATCTTGCTCGAGGCTGGTCATGACGATGCTGAGATCTTGTTCGACGACATGATCACCGAGCTGCACGCCGACGATGGCGGCGTTGAGGTGATCTTCGAACGAGCAGCACCGCGTCGGTTCGACTTGGTGGTCGGAGCCGATGGCATCCACTCCAGCGTTCGGCGTTTGGCTTTTGGGCCAGAAGCTCAGTTCGCACAACACCTGGGGATGTACGTTGCTACGGCGAAACTTGGGCTTCCACTGGAACGTGATGACATAGTGATCATGCACAACGAACCCGGAACCGCGGTCGCTCTACATCCGGGGGCCGGATCATCTGGGGCAGCTTTTCTGTTCCGCAGCCCAGCGCGCATCGATCATGGCAACCGCGAAGCCATCCAACAGCTGCTGAAACAGACGTATAGGAATGGAGGTTGGCGTACGCAGGAACTGCTTGATGGCTATCTCGCGGCTGGCGACGCCTACTTCGACAGCGTTACCAGAATCCGCATGGACTCCTGGTCGCGGGGCCGTGTGACGTTGTTGGGTGACGCAGCATCATGCGTCTCGCTGTTCGGCGACGGCTCGAGTTCGGCCATGGAGGGCGCGGCAACTCTCGCCGCATCCTTGAACGCCTCACCGAACGCCATCGCAACGGCCCTGACGAAGTACGAGTCGGCTCATCGCGCCGTGACGCGTCCCCGCCAGCGTGGCGTGTGGATCGCAGCCAATCTTTTGATTCCACGATCACGACTGGCCATAGCGTTGCGTAACCAGGCGCTCCGACTTGTTGGCCGGCGATAGGCAGCACTATCACTCAGCGCTCGCCGGCCGCATACTCCCAAAAGGTCCGCATCCACTCGGGCGGTGTTGGACCTTCAGCGGCCACTTGAGCGAGCAGGATGGTGATCGTGCCCGTCGACGGGATGATGTGTGCCGAGGTGCCGGTGCCGCCAACCCAGCCGTAGCGCCCGAACATGTTCCAGGGATCGATGATCTCGATGTCAACGGAGCCGCCGAAACCCCAGCCCTGACCCTCGAGGAAGAGCTCACCGATCTTCCGCTGATCAGGTGTGGTGTGGTTGTTGATCATGAGCTGCACAGCGTCGGCCGATAGCAGCCGGTGGCCGTTGCCGGTGGTTCCTCCGGCCAGCAGCATGCGGCCGAAGGCAAGCCAGTCGTCGACCGTTCCGGCCAGGCCGCCATTGCCCAAGGGAAACGGTGGCGGGGTGCCCCATTGACCGTCAGGCGCGTCGGCCAGCTCCAGACTGCCGGCCGGGCCGGTTCGGTAATAGCTCGTCAACCGCTCGAGCTGGTCCGCTGGCACGAAAAACCCTGTGTCAACCATGGTCAGCGGCTCGAAGATCCGCTCAGCGAGAAATGCCGGCAAATCTTGACCGGAAACCCTGCTGATGAGCACTCCCTGCAGCGTGGAGCAGGTGTCGTACAACCAGGCCTCGCCCGGCTGGTAGAGCATCGGAATGTCGGACAGCGCTGCCATCCACGCGTCTTGCGGCAGGAAGCTCTGCGGCTCTCGCCCATCCTTTTGCACCTCGAACAAGGGTTGAACCGCCGGCAGCGTGAAGTCGGACGGAAAGCCGTATCCGGCGCGGGAGGTAAGGAGGTCGAAGACGGTGATCGGCCGAATTGCTGGAACAAGATCATCGATCGGGCTGGCCGGCGTACGGACAACTCTTCGGTTCGCCAGTTCTGGCAGCCACCGGTCTACCGGGTCATCCAAGGTGATCCGGCCATCCTCTACCAAGATCATCACAGCTGTGGCGGTGATCGGCTTGGTTATCGAAGCCAGGCGGAAGATCGATTCTCTAGCCATAGGGATACCGTCGACTGCGGCTGAGCCCAGCGCCGCCACCTCAATCTCATCATTGCGTGCGATCAAGGCGACTGCCCCTGGTATGGATCCGTCATTCACATACCGGTCGAGAATGCGGCGCAGATCAGTCATCCAATCGCCTTTCGGTCCGAAGTCCGGAAGAACCGAGCCGATACGCTGACGTGATGGCGGACGCCGAGGAGCCGGCCGACCAGCAGTCTGACGAGCGACCCAGTAGCGCAATGATTGCGGAGCATCTGGGCGCGGCTGAGGCCGATAATGACATCACACTGGTCCACCGTGAAATGGAATTCGCGGCCGCCGAGCGGTTGATGTTCTTCTCCGACGCTGTCATCGCGATCGCATTGACATTGCTGGCATTGGACCTCCCGGTTCCCGGCGGGATTGAGAACGCGACCGTATCAATCCCTGTGATGGTCGATGACGCCCGTCGGCACCTGGATGACTACTTGGCGTTCATCATCAGCTTTCTGGTGATCGCCGCGCACTGGCGGCTGCATCATCGGGTGTTCCGTTACGTCCGCGCGGCTTCCCAAGCGATCATCCGACTGAACATCTATTGGCTGCTGCTGATCGTGATCACTCCATTTACCACCAGAACGCTCAGCGTCGGTGATCAAAACATCTTCCGCTTTGGTCTCTACGCCACGACTCAGGCAATACAGTTCACGATCTTCGCAGTGATCATTGTGCTGATTCTGCGAGGCCAGTATGTTCCGGCGGCCAGCGACGCGGTGGGTCTGGAAGACAGCCTGTCGCTCACTGTTGCCATGGCAGTCGGTTTCGCGATATCGATTCCGCTCTACCTGCTCATCGGGCAGTGGGCGTTCGCGTTCTGGGCGGCGACCCCACTGGCAACCAATCTTGTTCGGAGCCAATGGCAACGGCGCCGGGGCACGCGGGCAGCGTAGATCATGTTCATGGACTGAGCTGCGGTGGGCGAGCTAATTGTGGTCACCGGGCCGCCTGGGGCCGGCAAGTCGTCGGTGGCGGAGCACTTGACCAACAGCTTTACACCAAGCGCGCTCGTCCCTGGCGACAGTTTCTTCGCCATGATCAAACAGGGATACGTCTTGCCGTGGCTGCCGGAGTCGCGCCGACAGAATACGGTGATCATTGAGGCAGCTGCAGCGGCTGCCGGCCGGCTGACCGAGGTCTGCTCGGTGATCTATGACGGTGTCCTTGGGCCATGGTTCTTGCCGACCTTCATACGCGCGACAGGACTGGCCTACCTTCACTACGTGATCCTGCTGCCTCCACTGGAGGTATGCCTGGAGCGGGTACAAACTCGTGTTAACCACGCTTTCAGCGACCAGTCGGCCACTCGCGACCTGCATCAGCAGTTTGCCAAAGCGGCTGTGGACAGCAAGCATGTAATCGGCAAGCCGGACGATCATCCGGACCAGCTGGCCGAGCTGATCAGTCAGAACCTGGACGACGGCCGGTTCCGATACTCGGCTCCTTGATCAAAGACCCCACCGCCGTCGGCGACGGCGCGCTAATGCTCGACCTAAGCGCCTGGCGTACCGTGCAAGTCCACCCCAGCCGCGCGCACCGCAAAGCACAATCCGGCGCTCGATGGGGATTCATCAACCTTCTACGGTAGGTCGGACTGGGTGGTTGCCGTACCCCACACATGTGGGGTTTGCACAATGATGCAGTGACTGAGAACCGGAGGCCATGAATGACCGCACGTGCCCATCCACCGTTCGACGTTGAGCTCGAACCCGCACTCGAAGCGGCGCCCGCCTTCTTCACCACCCTCGAGCCCAATGCCATTGCGGACTTCCGAGCGGCGACCGCGCGTCACGCGTCGCTGGACGACCTGATCGCGGGCCGGCCGGTCGAGGTCACCGACCACAGCGTGAGCGGTTACGACGGCGGCGAGATCACCGTCACGGTGCTGCAACGCAGTGATCACCAGAAAGCTGCGGCGGGTCCAGGGATCTATCTCATTCACGGTGGCGGCATGGTGGGCGGCAGTCGTTGGTCGGTAGCACCGATGCTCGTGGAGTGGGTCCTCACCTACGACGCCGTGGCAGCTGCAGTGGAATTCCGTCTGGCACCTGATTTCCCCGACCCTGTGCCCGTTGAGGACTGCTATGCGGGTCTGGAGTGGTTCACCGGCCGCGCTGACGAATTCGGCTTCGACCCACGACAGCTGCTCATCGGCGGACAGAGCGCTGGGGGTGGCCTCAGCGCGGGGACGACGCTGCTCGCCCGTGATCGCGGTAGGCCGATGCCGGCCGCACTGCTGCTCATGTGGCCGATGCTCGATGATCGAAACGAGACCATCTCCGCGCGGCAGATCGACGGCGTCGGAATCTGGGATCGCACCAGTAACCACACCGGATGGACAGCGCTGCTCGGTGACCGCCGGGGCACCGCCGACGTATCGATCTACGCGGCACCGGCGCGTGCCACCGACCTCTCCGGCCTGCCGCCCGCCTACATTGAGGCAGGGAGCGCGGAGGTCTTCCGCGACGAAGCCGTCGCGTTTGCAAACAGGATCTGGGAGGCGGGCGGCAGCGCCGAGCTCCACATCTGGGCGGGCGGCTTCCATGGATTCCAAACGATCGTGCCTAGCGCGGCGCTCTCACAAAGGGCGCTGCGGACGCGCGAGTCGTGGCTGCGCCGCGTGTTGGCGCCGTGACCCTTGGGCACTACTAGTTCGCTGGTGCATCGCTTGCCGAGCGGCGACGGCGCTTTCTTACCTCGTAATGCAGATACCAGAACAGCATCAGCGCCGAGCCGCAATCAAGAACCCCCCGTCGCCGTGCAGGCAGTCGAGGCCGAGGAACGAGCCAGCTTCGGCAGTCTCGCGGCAGGAGATCTCGACATCGCAATCTCGGTGGAGTTCAGCGGCGCACCACAAGCGGAGGGGCCGCGGTTCTACCGCGAACCACTGCTCACTGACGTTCTCGACGCCGCGCTGCCCATCGATCACCCAGCGGCCGGCGAAGACTCCATCCAGCTCGCCCGGCTCGGCAACGAGGACTGGGTCATCGGCAGTCCTGGCACTTCCTGCTACGACGTGGTGATGGTTGCGTACGGCGCAGCGGGGTTCACGCCGCACGCTATTCACTACACCAGCGATTGGGTGGGCGTCGCAGCTTTGGTGGCTGACGGATCCGCAGTCGCACTGATTCCCCGTTTGGCGCAGGCCTTTGTGCCCAGCGGAGTGACGCTGCTGCCACTTCGAGACGCCACTGCCGCACGGCACATATTCGTCGCTACCCGACGCGGAAATCAGACCGGCCCCACCATCGCAAACGGGTTGGCCTGTCTGCGATCCATTGCCAACGAACCAGGTAGATCGGCGGCTCCAGGCGGCGGGCAGCTCTCGGGCTCGAAAACGTCGGAAGGTGGCGCTCCGGCGGCTGCTCTGGGAACTCGCGTCGAGGCGTGACGGCGTTTGCTGACTTCGTAGCGCAGGTACCAAAACAGCATCAGCGCCGAACTCACCACGTTAGAAGCTGTGCAGTGCCCAGATCGGCCCGACTGGCATGCTGAACACGTAAATCGCGTAGAAGCCATTCCCGACGTTGGCCAACGCTAGGTAACCAAGGCTGTAGCTGCCAAGCTCCTTGGTGCGAGCGGCCTTGTAGAGCATCGGCAACGCGCTCACGACGAACAGCGCGGTCGAGATCGATCCAGCGATCATCGCCACGCTATTCATCGCTTGCGCCTGCCTTCATTCGCACCCATCAGGTCACGATGGCGGGATGTTGTGGTTGATGTGGAACAGGTTGGTCGGGTCGTAGCGGTGCTTGATCTCGACCAGGCGGTCGTAGTTGCCGCGGTAGGCGGCCCTGACTCGGTCGCGTCCGTCGTTCTCCATCATCATGTTGACGTAGCCGCCACC
>JBJMIR010000083.1:0-150311 GCA_045806785.1 Propionibacteriaceae bacterium
ATCGTCATAATGGCCTTGCTTGACTAGGACGTCGGCCCGGTTAAAGTCCGCGTTGGCGGCGTTGGCAGCATCCCCGACCCGGCGAAATGACTCGGCCGCTCGAGCGAACATCGGCAGCGCCTGAGGCCACTGCCCCGCATAGAACCAGCGAGAAGCGAGATTGTTCAACGCGTGAGCTTGGCCGCTGAGGTTGCCAAGCTGTTCAAAGAGGTGAAGTGCCTTCAATCCGTGCTCTTCACCTGCCTGATCGGCTGACCAGAAGTCGGCGGTGTGCATAACAAGGTGGGCTTGAGCCTTGGCATCCAGCTCGTTGGCCGCCTCGGCTTCGGCGAGGGCACGCTCTGCCCATCGCCGGGCATCCACATAGCGGCCCTGACTCATTCGGCAAACAGCGTAACGAGCCTCCAATTGTGCCCGGGCAGCGCCCGCTTCTGGGCCGCCCGCGTCTTTCAGGGCACGCAGCCCAAGACTTGCCCGACGCAGCGCGTTGGTGTAACGGCCGCGGCGTTGCTCAAGACGCGCCTGCTTGAGCGCTAAGTGGCCCTCTCGTAGTGGTTGGCCGCGCACTCCCCGGAGAGCTTCCAGGTAGGCACCAGCAGCCTCGGTTGACCGGCCGGCTAGGTACTCGGCATCGCCCAATGCCTCGAGGTAGAAGGAACGCTCGCTCGGAGCAACGCCCGAAGAGAGTCGGGCAGCTTGGGCTGCCCTCCGATAGGCGTCGGCAGCGGCCGCCGGTGCGTAACGTGCCATGGCCCGTTCGCCAGCCTGCCAGCCGTATTCCATTGCTTTGTCGTAGCGGCCTGCCACGAAGTAGTGAAGCGCTAGCACTTCAGGGCGACGGTCGGCCGCAGACGTTGTCGATTCCAGTACCTCGGCAGCTCGGGCGTGAAATTCGCGGCGTCGTCGGTACGGCAGGCCAGCGTAGGCAACCTCTCGAAGAAGTGGGTGACGAAACCGCAACCGGTGATCCGTCGCGACAAGGAATCCCTCAAGTCCGGTCAGTAGCTCGGACAATGAGCGTTCAGACGCAGTGTTGGTGATCATGCGCAGCAGCAGATCTTCATCGAACTCATCGCCGAGCACGGCTGCTTGCCGGAGTAGCGAACGCTGCCCGCCCGGCAGCTGATCGATCTGGCTCGTCGCGAGTTCCTCGACAGTCGAGGGAAGCTCGTCGGGGTCTTCCCCCCGTGCAACGGCGCGTGCCAACTCACGCAACAGCAGCGGATGGCCACCCGCGCGAGCGGCAAGCTCTTCGGCGATTGCTGGGGGTAAAGGCTGCTCAGGCGTTGCGATCTCAGCGAGTTGAACCGACGACGCCATTGTGAGTGGTTCAAGTTGGATTTGCTGGGCTTCCGGGGGCATCCAGTCAGTGGCGCGTTCGTCGCGCGTCACCACGAGGAGCCACGGCGCCTGTTGGGTACGCCGAGCCATCGCCGCCAACACACCAGCGCTGGCCGTATCCGCGAGATGCGCGTCTTCGATCACAAACAGCGCGGGAGCTTGGACCATTCGCTCAAGCAAGTCTGCGACCAACTCAGGAATGCGCTCGGCACGATGGGCTTCCTCCAGGTCGGCTACTTCAGGGCTGGCTGGCAGGGTCACATCGAGCACGACGCCGAGAAGGGAGACCCAGGGCGCCAGCTCCGGGGCCGCTCTAACCACACAGTCTTGAAGGCAGTTGGCGATCGTGGCCGGCTCCATGCCGCTGTTGGTACCGAGCACATGGTGCAGCAGTCTCCGTACCGGTCTGTACGGAGTTCCTGCGCCAGTCCGCTCGCAGTCGCAGTGAAGCACGGTGACATCTCGGGCCTGAGACGCAGCCTCGTCAACCAGCCTGGTCTTACCGATGCCGGGCTGGCCGGTAATTTCCACGACGCTGCCTGATCCATTGATCAACTGCTGAGTCGCAGCTCTCAACACGGCCATTTCGGCATCTCGCCCGACCAGCACATCCTCGGTCTGCTGCCTGCGAGCATCGAGCGGCTCACTCAGGATTACGACTGGTACCGGCTTGCTCTTGCCCTTGAGGGTGGCCATCGGCGCGTCATGCACCGCGTACGAGCGCCTGGTGTGTCCGAGTACGTCGGCCGCCATGAGGATCGAACCCGGCTCCGAACGCGCGGCGAGCCGGGCGCCGAGGTTTACCGCATCGCCCTTCACCGAATACGTCCGCCGAGTGGGGGAGCCGGTGTCGCCGGTGAATACCCGGCCGTGCGAGATGCCAGCCCGTAGTGGTAGGCGACCAGGTCTATTGACGGACTCACACACCGCAGTCAATAGCCGATCGGTGTCATCTCCGGCGCTGCGGGGGGCGCCTCCGACGAGCAAAATCTTTCCGCCGTTGACGTCTAGGTCAGTGTCGAAAAAGGAAACGTCGTGGGCGGCTGCCGCCTCCTCCACATTGCGCAGCACTTCATCGATGGCTGTTGTCACCATCTCCGGGCCGTCCTCGGTAAGGAGGTCGTCGGTACCGTCGAAACGAAGGAACGCCACGGCAATGGTCCGGTGCTCTGGTTCCCGAGACGGTTGTGACAGGTAGGCCCGCAGCTGTGGCGGAATCAACTGCTGCAGCACAGCCGGCACTGGCTCCGGCTCGGGCTTTCGTCTCAGATTTGCCGGTGTCGGTACGCCGGCGAGAAGGTAGGTCTGGTCTCTGCGTGGGCGTACGAGTTCGGGTCCCAGATCCTCGGCAGTGGTCGGCCCCACCAGAACCTCACCCATTCCCGCGGCCTTTTCGAGCATTGCAACCGCTGTAGCGGTTGGCCCTAGCAGAACCAGCTCCCGATGCAGCAATGGATTCCCAGCTAGCACCAGGTGAACTGGGCCTGAGGCGACGCCTGCGGAGGCACGCAGTTTGACCCGGCCGATCGAGGTCGTGGCACGTCCAATCTGGGCAAGTGCTCGCTGCATGCGTAGTGCGGCACGCGCGGCGCGGCAGCCATGCTCTGGACCGTCGAAGAGCAGCAGCAGGGCGTCGCCGCCCCACTTCAGAAGATCGCCGCCTTCGGTCTCGGCGTCCATCAGCAACTGGCTAAAGACTGCGTCGAGCAGGTTGCTTAGTTCCTCGGCACCTTCCCGTCCCCGCCGCGCTAGCCGCTCGGTGAGGGGAGTGAAGCCGGTGATGTCGAACAGCAGCAGGCTGCCATCAACCACGCGGTGGGCAGGTCCGGATTCAGCAGCGGCCCACGGGGGAAGCAGTCGAGGCACATACGCCGTCGCGGCCGGGCCCTCCTGAAGCGCTGCCAGCCCGGTTTCGCTGGCGCCCATAGTTAACTGTAAGTGCGGATGCCCGATGATGGTGAAGTTGATCAAGGCCAATAATGGACCGACTTATCAGAATCTCAGCCTTAAGTATGGTGCTGACATTCTGATAAGTCAGTTGGTCCTAGCGGCGCTGGTGGCTACGCCCTTCCGCCGAGTGCACGAACGCACAATGCAGTCAGCCACGCCCAGCTGAGTGCGACCGCAACGGTAAAGGCGATGTTGATCATCGAATTGCCGGCTCCCGAAGCGATGCCCGCGAAGGCGACGAGATAATAGATTCCGATCGCCGCAGAGCAGGCCGCCCAGACACGATCGCCGCTGCGTGCCGATCTCGTTGCACAGGCCAAACACGCCACGATCAGACCAAGGAAGCCGATTCCCCCTGCTACCAGGTGACCGATGCCGCTGGCCGTTACCACGACAGGTGGTCCTGGCGGCGTACCGATCGGAAATCCTTCTGCAGGGTCGGCATGCAGTAGACCGGCGGTGGCGAGGCCCAGCCCGTAGACCATTAGCCCGATGATCATCGCGTACGAGCGGCTGCTGGTGCGCCGCTGGACGTCGGACAGTCCAAGGGCACCGACGACCGTAAGCAGGCCGGTGACAACCATCATCACCGAATGGATCCAGCCCCACGGGCCGTTGGTCAGCAGACTCAGAGAATGGATTCGGATGTCGAAGCCCGAACGAAGCACCGCCTCGAGCGTGCCAATGGTGACGTAGAGCGGTCCAGCGATGGCGCCGGCGATCAGGAGTGGACGCACGTGCGTCGAGGTGCTGCGGTCAAGATCGACTACCTGAGCCATGATTGTTGTCCTTTCTCAATGGATGGTTCTGTGAAGAACTAGACCGTCCAGTACTGCGATAGTCATCGGCTTTCTCTACAATCTTTTTTGTGGCCTCGCGAATGTCTGATCGGAGCACTCGAAAGCGCGAGGCGATCCTTGAGGCGGCAACTGAGCTCTTCTTGAGCCGCGAGTACGCCGGCACCTCGATGGAGGACATCGCTTCGGCGGCCGCGGTATCGAAGCAAACGGTGTACAAGCACTTCCGCGACAAGCAGAAGCTCTTCGGAGAAGTGGCGCTCGGCAGCGTGGTACAGATCGGAGCTGAATTCCAGACCGAAGTAGCTGGTGTCGCGGAAGCTACAGATGTGCGGGCAGCACTCCAGAGGCTGGCGCGGAGCTACATCAACGCTGTTATGAATCCGGCGGTGCTGCGACGCAGACAGCTTGTGCTCCGCGAGGCCGGTCGTTTTCCCGACGTTGCTCGGAAATATCACGAGAGTGGCCCGCGCCGGACCATGGAGTTGTTGGCCAATGCCTTCGGTCGGCTCGCGGAGCGCGGAGAGCTCGTGGTGGCTGATTCACGGCTTGCTGCCATCCAGTTCGCGTTCCTGGTAGTGGGGGAGCCGCTTGATACCGCAACGTTCCGCGGTCTCGCCCGGCGGCGTACGCGTCAAGAGCTGAATGCCCTGGCCGACGCTGGGGTGGAGGTCTTTCTTGCTGCTTATGGGAACAAGAACGAAACTCGGCGACTGCCCGGACCGGTGAACTCCACCGGCTAGCCTTGGGTGCGCGTTACTGAGAAACGCAAGCAGTGCCATCCGACAGATTGAGAGATTTTGACTGCTACCAAGCGCGCGCTGGAATTGACCCGCGTGGCCGCGAATGCGGCCGTCGACAAGCTCGGCACCGATCTGGTGGCCTACGACGTTTCTGAGCAGCTGGCGATCACCGACGTATTCCTGGTGATCACCGCGTCCAATGAGCGCCAAGTCGGAGCTGTTGTTGACGGCATTGAGGAATCCCTGCGCAACCATGATGTCAAGCCCGTACGCCGGGAGGGCTATCGGGAACAGCGCTGGGTGCTGCTGGATTACCTCGATCTCGTGGTGCACGTGCAACATACCGACGAGCGCCGGTTTTATGCGCTCGAGCGGTTGTGGCGCGACTGCCCCGAAATCCAGCTCGGCGTGGATGAGCGGCGATGACGGCCGCGCGGATCATCCTCTGGCGCCACGGTCGCACTGAGTGGAACATCGTCAATCGCTTTCAAGGTCAGGCCGACATTCCGCTCGACGAGGTCGGTTATGAGCAGGCGAACCGCGCGGCGGGGGTGCTTGCTGCTTATCAGCCGTCTGCGTTGTACTCCAGCGACTTGTCGCGGTGTTATCAGACCGCTCAGGCACTGGCGCAACGCACCGGTCTGGAGATCATCACCGATAAGCGGCTGCGGGAGATCCATGTCGGCTCCTGGGAGGGCTTGCTTGGCGAGGAGATTAGGGCGACTGACCCTGAGCTCTCGCGGCGGCTGTTGGCGGGGGAGGACGTCCGCCGGTCCCCCACAGGCGAGAGCCCAAGTGAGGTCGCCGAGCGAATGTTTGAAGTGCTGACAGAGATCGCCGAAGCGGCTGAAGATCATTCCACTGTTGTCGTTGTCACCCACGGGCTTGCTGGCCGGGTGGGCTCCTCCAGGTTCGTGGAGTTGCCGTTTGAGCAGTGGCGGCTGTTGGGCGGCTTGTCCAATTGCGCGTGGGTGAGCATTGATCGGCACCGCTCCGGCGCGTACTGGCGGATCGAGAGTTACAACGTGACCGCCGATTCTGATCTTGAGATTCGTTGACCACTTTTGCGCGCTGAGCCTGTCGGAGCGTGCCCTCTTGTCTGGATCATCTGAGCGTCTCGCTGTCGGATCCGCCAATGGCATGCTGGTTGGATGACGACGGCATCACCGGGCACTGAGGTCGAGGCGCCGCCGACGTTCACCTGGGCTTTGATACCGGCCTTTGGTGTGTCGCTGTCTGCCTTCCTGCTCTTTGGGATCATGCATGAGCCGTCGGGCTATGCCGTCCTGGCTGTCAGCGTGATCTTGGGATTCGTCGTTGATCGTGATCTTGGTAAGAGCCTGCTGCTGATCGGCTTCGGCATTGGGATGATCGGGACGATCTCACTGGCGGCGGACATCAGTTACGGTCACATGGTCTTGATGGGCAGCGTTCTGCTCATCGCCGTCGTTGTCCCGTACCTCGTGGACCGCTTTGCTTTCAAGCGTCACATTGTGCGGTTTCCCATCAACACAGGCCGACGATGGACGACCGGTGAGTACGTGTGGCTGATCAGCGTGGTGGGACTTGCCTGGTTGATCATGCCGTTCTACTTCATTACGTCCGGGACCTACCTGAACTGGCCGGCGGTGAGCGAGCCCAGCGAGCTGATCCGTCTCTTCATCGCCGTCAACGCCGTCGGTCTCTGGGACGAACTCTTCTTCATCTGCACAGCATTCGGGCTGCTGCGACATCACTTTGTGATGTGGCAAGCCAACATCTTGCAGGCGATCATCTTCGTATCGTTCCTGTGGGAGTTGGGCTACCAGGCGTGGGGACCATTCCTGACTACGATCTTCGCCCTCGTACAGGGCTACATCTTCAACCGCACGCGCTCCTTGCCGTACGTCGTCAGCGTGCATTTGATCTTCGACTGCGTGCTGTGGGCCATACTCGTGCACGCCCACAATCCCGGATGGCTGCCTATCTTTGTCTTCTACTGATCACAGGCGACCGTAGGATTCGCCGGTCCTGGGCTTCGAAGGTAGGATCGGTCGGGTTGCGGACCGGATCAGCCGGCCCGTTCTGACGGGGCTTTGGCGCAGTTGGTAGCGCGCTTCCATGGCATGGAAGAGGTCAGGGGTTCGAGTCCCCTAAGCTCCACGCACGATTTCTCCTGATCAGGCTCCAATCGCATCAGTGTCATTTCAGCGCTCTGTTTGGTTCTCAGTCGACGCGGGGGGCAGAGTGGGGGGCTCGCTGGCCGCGCGGTGGGCATTGAAGAGGTCATCCATCGCCTTCGCGCCGCGTCTTAGCACCGGGCGCAATTCCTTGCGATACACCTTCTCCGTCGTACGGGTGTTCGCGTGCCCGACCAGATGCGCGATGTCCTCGATCGGGATCCCCGCGCTCGACAGCAGCGAGACGAAACTGTGCCGCAGCTCTCGTGGTGTCCATTCCGCCGCTTGGAGCCCGGCCTGCTCGGCCACCTGGCGGAACGCACGCCGAACGTTGGCAGCATCGAGAGGCGTGCCAAGTTGCGTCGTGAAGACAAGATCATTGTCGGGCCATCGTGCCGCGTTCCGCATGCGACTCTGGGTCTGCCGGCGTCTGTGCGCTCGAAGTGAAACTACGCATTCGTTCGGGAGTTCAAGGGTGCGCCGCGACTGTCGCGTCTTGGTGTCACCGCCTTCTCGCACCGATCGCCATAGCTGCACGCTCGGCGGCTCGCCGTCGAGGTCCGTATGGCTCCAGGTCAGCGCCCGCAATTCCTCCGTTCGTGCGCCTGTGAGCAACGAAACCACGATGTAGGCGTGCATGGTCGGGTGTTTCTTGGCGGCCGTGAGCAGAACCGCGGCCTGCGCTAGCGTGAGCGACTTCGACGGACGGCCGGCGGTCCCACGGGGAACATCACAAAGCAGTGCGACATTGCGCTTCACCAGGTCGCGCGCCTGCGCGCGGCGGATTGACTGGCGCAAGATCAACAGGAGGCGGTGCAGGGTGTCGGTACTCAGGGTCTTGGCCTTGTTGGCTAGCCACTCGTCTACCTCTTCGGCCGATAGC
Organism: Propionibacteriaceae bacterium; assembly: GCA_045806785.1. Taxonomy (GTDB): domain Bacteria; phylum Actinomycetota; class Actinomycetes; order Propionibacteriales; family Propionibacteriaceae; genus Microlunatus. The sequence continues at coordinate 7,874 of JBJMIR010000083.1, forward strand.
TGCGCCAGCTTCCGTGCTCCCAGCGCCGGGATTACGTGCGTGCGGGCGAGGATCGTCCGATTGACCACCGTCGACTCCTGGCGTCCGGTGAGGCCATGAGCGAGCCATGACTCGACGGCGTCTCGCACGGTGTACGTCTGACCACCGAGCACGTGCCCGTCGTCTTGGTCGCGGAGCAGCTGTTGGAGCTTCGCCTTCGCCTCGGTCTTGGTCCGGGCGCTGACCTTGACCTTGCGGCGCTTCCCATCGGGGGAGTAGCCGACATAGACGGTGGCGAACCACCGTTGCCGAGACTCTTCCCAGTGCAGGCCCCCCTCGCCAGGGTTACGCCGCGTCGCCACCGGTATCTGCCTGAGCCTCGCTCGTCAACAGCGACACGTAGGCGTCAATCGCCGCGGCTGGTATGAGCCGAACGCGTCCTTCTGTCACAGTCTGCAGCCTGCCCGATCTGATGAGTTCGTAGAGCTGGCTACGGCTAAGGCCCAACAGCGCGACCGCCTCTTCCACTCGGTACAAGACACGCCGCGGAACCTCCGCGCTAACTAACTTCTGACCCACAGCACGCCTTCCTCTCACCGTTGAGTTCGGACCTACAGCGGATCAAGCCCACCCAAGACATCAGGCATGCAGCAGCCTCGCTCAAGCTGAGGTAGCACTCGGGGTGCGCAGTCTCCGCGGCCGTTGCCACTCCTTCCGCCGGAGCAGTGTCGGCTGTCGTTCTTTTCGTCTTCTCCATCACCGCGTTCTTCCGATGATCATCATCACTATTCCTACGTACCTTTCAGCCGCTTGAAGCAGCTGTCTAGCCCTCGGCGCTTCCTGGGGACAACTCCTAGCCCCCCGGAGGTGACACCGTCCAAATCCGTAAGAGCACTTGGCCCTGGCCAGCGGTCATCTCGGGACAGATCACTTCGGCTGTCACGGTGCGGTGCGTTGAGGGTTGTCCTGCCGAGGGCCAGGCTGCTCGATTCCTGGGATGTCCCATGGGGTCACGTCGAGCGGCTTGTCGGGCGCGACTCGATCAGGCAGCCAAGTGCGGAGCCGATCGTTGGCATCGACTCTCAGCGTGATGCCTAATCCTTCGGTGCTTTGGGTTGCGAAGGCTGTTTGGAGGGCTTGGATGCTGGCATCGACGAGAAAGCATGGTCCGCCTATGGCCAGCTGCGGCAGGCGAATCGTCTTATCGAGGACGGTCTCCTGGGCTGGACTTACGTGCCATCTGAACCATCGGGGCTGGCCATCGAGCAACTCGCGGAACCCAGCGTCGGGTTCGCCATTGATTGTGAAGTTGGCGCTGTTGGCTGTGGGATGCGCGACGACGTGGCCCTCGAGCATCAGTCGGAGCCCTCGGATTGTGATCCTGTCCAATCCAGTCATCGTCGCGGGATGACGGAATCTGGTACGGGTCTCTCTCTCGATAACCGACAAGTCGTCTGCGATTGCGAGGGTCTCCTCGAAAACCTCAGGCCAGTCAGCAGCAATGTCGCTGATACTGATCTTCATCCGCAGTTGATCTCCGAAGTCCAGGTCGAGGTCACCACCTTGGCCGAGCTGGGCCAAGAACTGACTCACGGTGAGAATCTCGTTGATCGGACGTCCAGTGAAGTCAGCTGTGGTGAAGTCGACCTGCCCAGCGTCACCTTCGGTGTTTGGGGATCGACACAGCATCCGGACGAGGTCACCAATCTTGACCTCGATCGTGATGCCTTTTTCACCACTTGCCAGGAAGCGAGACTGTGCGAGGTGGGTCCCCAGGGGCCGCCCCTCCGTGTCCGAGATCAGCAGCTCGGTGTCACGCCAAGGGCTGCCTGGACTGGGGTGGTACTCCAGTTCACCGACGGCACCCTCATGAGCCACCAGATCCGGGCCGGTGATTCTGAAGTCTCGAACCATCGACCCTGCCAGCTTGAAGGGCTCCGCGAACCCGTAGGTGTGTCCGATTTCGAGCTGTCGGCTTTCCGGGCTGTCAGTCGGGACGACAGCTGTGTAGCGGATGTTGATGGGCGATCGCAGGGCAGCGTTCGGATGCTTTGGAACGAGTGTCCGCACGATCTCGCCCGCGCGGGCAGTGATGTCGAAGGTCCAGTCAGGGTCACTGGCATCGACGGCGCGCTTCAGCGCGGCAGTCTTGTTGTCGACGTCCTCTGGTCCTCGGAAGACGGGATTCACCTTCAGCATCTCCGCCTGTGCGTGCAGGTAGTCCAGCTCAGTCCGATACTTGAAGTACTCTGCGAGATCGCCGAACCTAGCGAGCAGGTTGTCGAGCCACGGTTGGTCGTGGATCGTGATCTTTATCTGGTCGCTGAGGCCGAGAACGTATGCCCGCAAGGCGGGCAGGATCCTCGCTGGAACGACCAGCACCCACTCCTCAGGGTTGTGCTTCATGGCGTCGACGAAGGAGGCTTTAGTGTGGCGGCGGCGGGATGCGGTGTTGGCGCCGTCCGGGTAGAACTTGTACTGATAGATGATCCTGGTGCCGTCGACGCGGTAATCAATGCCGGCGTCCCCGCCCCGCCCCTCGGGAGCCACGCCCCGATCGCCCCAGATTCGGTCCAAGATCGCATCGACGATACGGACGAACAGCGGTTCGTCGATCTGTCTCCAGTTGATACCCGTCATCCGCCCGACTCGTCCTCAAGAGTGCGTCTGGTCACTTTCGCATTCTCCAATGCTTGGTCTGGTCGAACGGGGCACCGGAGATTTCCTTGGCGGTAGGGATCTGCCTCCGCCATTGTTGGCTTCCACCCGGTACTCATCGAATGATTCTTTGATCGATTGACCTTCGAGGACGGCATCACGGCAATCCTGGCTGGCAGCCGTGCTGGACGTACCTCCTCAGCTCCTGAGAATGTCATGTCCTACACACCTCTGTGCATTGCCGGACATCCGTGCCGCCAACCTGACCGCCGCAACGACATGGAACGGCTTCAGGGGTTGTGACGATGAGCATCCACAAACTCAGCGCCGGGTCGGGGTACGACTATCTGACCCGGCAAGTAGCGGCATTGGACGCGACCGAGAAGGGCCATGTCGGGCTAGCCTCTTACTACACCGAACGGGGTGAGAGTCCGGGCTCGTGGATCGGCTCCGGCCTAGCCGGCATCGATGGGCTGACCGCCGGGGATACGGTGACCGCGGAGCAGATGAAGGCGCTATTCGGAGCCGGCATGCACCCCCTTGCCGCAACGCGGTTGGAGCAGCTGGACGCTGCAGATTTGACCGACGCAAACATCAAGGCAGCGACCAGACTGGGCGCACCGTTCAAGATCTACGCCGGCGAGGCCAGCCCCTTCCGCATCGAGGTGGCGAAACGGATCGCGTTGCGGCAAGAGGCGATCGGACGGCTGGAAGACGAGCCTGTCTCCGCGGCCGATCGGGCGCGGGTGCGCACGGAGGTTGCCCGGGAGTTCTTCCGAAAGCAGCATGGCCGCGATCCGATCGATGCCCGCGAGATCGCCGCGACCATCGCTAAGGAGTCGCGTCCGCACATCCAGACGGTGGCGGGCTATGACCTGACCTTCTCACCGGTCAAGTCGGTGTCGACGTTGTGGGCGGTCGCCGACCTCCACGTCGCCGCGCAGATCGAACGAGCGCACCAGGCTGCCGTGCAGGATGCGCTGAACTTCATCGAACGGCACGCTCTGTTCACCCGGCAGGGCAGTAACGGGGTCCGCCAGGTCAATGTGACCGGCCTGGTCGCGGCCGCGTTCACCCACCGCGACTCCCGAGCCGGCGATCCGGATCTGCACACCCATATCGCTGTGGCGAACAAGGTGCAGACCCTCGACGGACGCTGGCTGTCCATCGACGGCCGGGTGCTGTTCAAAGCGACTGTGGCTGCGTCGGAGACCTACAACACCGCGCTGGAATGCCATCTCCGCGACCGGCTGGGTGTCCGGTTCGCGGACCGCCCAGACACCCCTCCGGGGAAGCGGCCGGTGCGTGAGATTGTCGGTATTGACCCCGCCCTTAATGAGCGCTGGTCTACCCGGCGGGTCTTGATCAAGAACCGCCAGGGTGTACTGGCGAGCAGGTTTCAGCGTGATCATGGACGACCGCCGACGCCGGTGGAGGCGTTGCAGCTGGCGCAGCAGGCGACCTTGGAGACCCGGGACGCCAAGCACGAACCCCGCAGCATGGCCGTGCAGCGCGCCGCCTGGCAGGCCCAGGCCGCCGAAACACACAGCGGACCTGAAGCAGTCCAGGCCATGATCAGCAAAGCCCTCAACCCCACCTTGACGCCGCGCCCTAACGTGGATGCCGACTGGGTGGCTGCGACCGCGGACAAGGTGCTGGCCGCAGTCGAAGAACGGCGCTCCATGTGGCAGAGCTGGCATGTCCGCGCCGAAGCGCAACGCCACGTCCGGGCCGTACAGATTCCCATCGACAAAGTTGACCAGCTGGTGGAGCTGCTCGTCGACGAGGTGCTACACACCCGATCGGTGGCCCTGACCCGGACGGAGGACAGCATCACCGAGCCGGTGGTGTTACAGCGGGTCGACGGTTCCAGTGTCTACACGGTCGCCGGAGCCGACCTGTTCACTTCCGCCCGCATCCTGGCCGCCGAGCAGCGACTGGTCGCGACCGCGGGCCGCGCCGACGGGTGGGCTGTGGACGCCGAAACGGTGGAGCTTGCACGGCTGGAGGCAGCCGCCAACGGGAACACATTAGATGCCGGGCAGGCTGCTCTGGTGCATTCCATGTGCACCTCCGGGGCGCGGCTGCAGCTCGCGATCGCCCCGGCCGGCGCCGGGAAGACCACCGCCATGCGGACCCTCGTTCAAGCCTGGAGGGACAGCGGTGGCCAGGTGCTCGGGTTGGCGCCGTCGGCGGCCGCAGCCGCGCAGCTCCGCGACGCAACCGGTGCACTAGGCGACACGCTGGCGAAGCTCACCTGGTCCGTCGACCACGCTGAGCTGCCGGACTGGGCGGAACGCATCGGCCGGTCGAGCTTGGTGATCATCGACGAAGCTGGGATGGCCGACACACTCACCTTGGACACTGTCGTCCAGTTCGTGATCGGTCGCGGCGGCAGCATCCGGCTGGTCGGTGATGATCAACAACTCGCTGCGATCGGTGCCGGCGGCGTGCTTCGCGACATCCAAGCGAGCCATGGCGCGGTCCGGTTGACTGAACTGCACCGGTTCACCGACCCTGCTGAGGCCGCCGCCACCCTCGCCCTCCGCGACGGCCAGCCGGAAGCGCTCGGCTTCTACCTCGACCGGGGACGCGTCCACGTCGGCGACCGCACCACTACTCTCGAGGATGTTTTCAACGCCTGGCAGGCTGACCGCAGCCGTGGCCTCGACCCGATCATGTTGGCCCCCACCCGGGAGCTGGTCAGCGCCCTCAACCAACGCGCCCGCGACCACCGTCTCGCCGGCAGCACTCCCGGCCAGGAGGTCGAGCTCGCCGACGGTAACGCGGCCAGCGTCGGTGACTTGATCATCACCCGTAGGAATGATCGCAGACTGCGTTTCACTGCAACCGACTGGGTGAAAAACGGCGACCGGTGGACCATTCTCAACTTGAGCAGGACTGGTGGTGTGAGAGTGCGGCAGGTACGGAGCGGCCGCACCGTCACCCTGCCCGCCGACTACGTGTCCACCGCTACCGAACTGGGTTACGCCACGACCGTGCACACCGCGCAAGGTGTTACTGCCGACACCATGCATGGCGTGGTGACCGGTGAGGAGTGCCGGCAGCAGCTGTACACGATGCTGACCCGCGGCCGCAGCGCTAACCACGTCTACTTGTCCGTAGTGTGGGACGGGGACCCGCACCTTTTGGTACGGCCCGACACCCTGCATCCCCGGACCGCCACCGAGCTGCTCGAACAGATCCTGGCACGTGACGCTTCACCGCAATCCGCCACCACTCTGCAGCGCGAACAGCAGGATTCCGCTGCCCGGCTCGGCGCTGCGACCGCCCGCTACCTTGACGCTCTCCACCTCGCCGCCGAACACCTCGCCGGGCCTGAAGCGGTTGTCGGCCTCGACCAGAGCGCCGACCGTCTGCTCAACGGGCTCACACAGGAGCCGGCATGGCCGACCCTGCGCGGGCGCCTTCTGCTCCTCGCCGCGGTCGGCACAGACCCTGCCGCAGAACTGGACACCGCCGCCGCACAACGCGACCTCACCAGCGCCCATGATCAAGCCGCTGTCATCGACTCGCGGATCGAAGACACTGGCCTCGTAGCCGCCAAAGGTCCGCTGCCGTGGCTGCCGGGCATTCCAGACCTCATAGCCGCCGACTCCAACTGGGGACCATATCTGAACGCCCGATCACATCTGATTGCTGAGCTCGCCGGCCAGATCCGCACCGACGCCGCAGCTGATGCGCCGGCTTGGGCGGCCAAGCGACACGCTCCTGTGCCGGCCGAGTTGATCGCAGCCGTGCAGGTGTGGCGCGCTGCCACCCATGTGGACCCCAGCAATCTGCGACCCACCGGGCCGCTCCAGCTCGGCCGCGGCGCGCAGGTCTGGCAACTACAACTTCACAAGCGACTCGCCGCCGCCGACAGCCAGCCAGACTGGCAATGGCGGCAACTGCTCGCTGCAGAAGTTCCCAAGACGATCGCGGACCCATTCCTGCCAGAACTGACAGAAAGGTTGAGCAACCTCACCCGGGCCGGTTTCGATGCCAGCCTGCTCGTGCGGTCGGCGGCCGCTGCGGGACCGCTACCCGATGACCACCCCGCCGCAGCCCTCTGGTGGCGCATCCTCGATCAGCTACCCCCGTTAGCGCCGAACCAGGAACCCGCAACCCGCGGGGCACTCCCAGCGCCCAGGCAGACAACCATGAAGTCAATCGATCAGCAGCCATCCAGGCCACACTCGGCGCCGCCGTCCCCGTTCGGATTCAGCCGCTGAAAAACTCGCCATGATAACTGCGGAGATGCGTTTCGGTGGTCTGTTGCCGAAACCCCATAATCAGGATCACAGCCGGCGCTTCGCGCCGGACCGCTCCGCCTCCAGACGCACGGACATAGCAGCCTGCGACGATGCTCTGCAGCGCGACTACGGGGCCTGTCCATCGGACGTCTCTGTCGGCGCGTTTTGTCGGCCGGCCAAGCTTGCCCCGTACTTGAGCAGAAGGACTCCGGCGAGCGCGCACCAGAGGATGACTCTGATCAGTTGAGGGCGTCCAGTGGCTTCTGCCGCTGGTGACGCTATCGCCCAGAAGCCGATCAGCGCGTGGAACAGGGCGGCGGCCAGGATGCTTCCGCGGGTGTGTTGGTACAGCCAGGTGTAGACCACAGACTCGGCAGGCAGGAGCACAAATAGGAGCAGGATGGAGTTGTTTGCCATCGGTGCCCCGATGGTGAAAATGAGCGGCAGGTGCCAGCTCGCCCACACTATGCCGAGGATGAGGCTCGCGGTCACACCGTTCATCCGACTAAGCAGTTGTGGTAGCGCCACGCCTCGCCAAGCGGTTTCCTCGCCGATCCCATCGGTTAGAAGCCGTATGGCGATGATCAGAGGAATCATAGGCAGGGGCAGGTCCATCGCGAGGGGCAGGCCTGCGGAGAATTGCCCGCCCGTGAGAGCATAGATAGCGGCTGTGAGCAGGGCGATACCGAGAGGAATTGTGACTATGGCGATATACCACCGCCAGCCGATGCGCCAAAGCAGGAGCTTCCGGCCAAGTTCGGCAAGACTTCGTCGTCCGCCAGTCAATGCAACAAACACCACTGCCGCCAGCGCTGGCATATAGGTCCATCCACGTCCCAACCAGTGGGCCCAGTGGCTATCGAGGAGTCCCTGACTCTCGAGCGCCCTAGGCACCCAGACAATCCAGGTGGCGAAGAACACCAAGCCGAAGAAGAAAACCAAGGACGCAATCCCAGGTTTCGGTTGGGATGTTGTCGTTGCGGTCGATCCGATGTGCTTGGCCATGACTACTCCTTTGATGTAGTCCTGCTGCGCAGAGCGGCGCGGAGGTTGAGGCGTGGATCCCATAGAGACGACGCTATTGATCCCGCCCTGTTGCCACATCAGGGCAGGCCCAGCCCCCTGAGTAGGTGCTAACACTCTTAGCCCTGGCTGGTAGCGGTGCGACGATTGACTTATGGGACAAACCGTCGTCGTGGTCGACGATGACCCGGGCTTCCGGTCGTTGGTCGGGCGACTCCTGAACGCGTCCGGCTTCGACGTGGTCGGCGACGCGGCCGATGGGGAGGAAGCGCTGACGGTTACCCGCCGACTTCACCCAGACATCGTTCTGCTCGACGTTCAGATGCCCGGGCAAGACGGGTTCTCCGTCGCTCGCCAGCTTCTGCAGGAATCGACCTCCCTGGCTGTGGTCCTGACGTCAGGCCGCAGCCTGGAGGATTACGGACACCAGATCACCAGTTGTGAGGGGATCGCGGGCTTCCTGCCCAAGGACGAGCTGTCTGGTCCTGGCCTACAAGATCTGATTAATGGACAGCCGTGAGCCGCCAGGCCGTGTGGATTCTGGCCACTTCCGTCGTGGCCGCTGGTCTCGGCGCGGCAGCCCTGTTGATCTGGGGCGGCTACAGCACAGCACCAACGGTCCTGGGCGTGACCCTCGCAGTGACCCTGGCGGTGGGATGGTCATTTTCGGTGCTCGGCGTGATCGCGGCGGTGTATTGGCCTAGCAGCTGGACGGGCCTGTTGATGATTGGGGTGGGTCTTGCTTGGTTCGCGCGGGCGATCGGGGCTGTAGACAGCGCGGTCATGTTCAGTGCCGGGGTGCTCATCGGCTCGCTCTACTTGGCCATCCTGGTCCATCTGATGGTGACGTATCCCACTGGACGACTTGTGAGCCGCGGTCAGCGCCTGGTGGTCGCCGCCGCCTACCTCTGCACCATCCCGCTCAACTTCGTAGGCCATTGGCTACTCAGCGGTAGCGGCGCGTGCCGGGACTGCCGCTTCAACCTGCTGACTACAAGTGGTCAACCCGCCGCACCCGACGCTGGCCATCTGATCCTGTTCGTGCTGCTCGTATGCGTCACGCTGGCCGTGCTTGTATTTATGGCTGCGCGCTGGCACGCGGCGAGTCCGGCCAGTAGGCGCAGCCTTGCCCCGCCGCTATGGGGAGCCCTCACGATTCTCGGGGTGGTGGCTGCCCATCGGATCGGGACCATCCTTCATCTCAGCGGGCCCGCGTCGACCGTGCTCGCCTGGTTGCCGCAGGTGGTCCTGGTTCTCTGGCCAATCGGGTTTGTGGCGGGGATGGCCTGGACCAGGCTGGATCGGTCTGCCGTCGCCGATCTGGTGGTCGAACTCGGTAGCGGCTTGCCGTCCCGGGGTATGCGGGCGGCATTGTCCGATGTTCTGCACGATCCTTCCTTGCAGCTGGCTTTGTGGTTGCCCGATCGGCAGGTCTTCGTCGACGAAAACGGTCGGGTCGTTGAGGCGCCAAGCGAAGGAGCCGGGCGGGCTGTCACGACGCTCAGAAGGGAAGGCAACGTAGTCGCGGTCTTGACACACGACCCATCCCTGGCCGACCACCCAGCTCTGATCTCCGCTGTCGCGGCGGCGGCGGGCATTGCCCTCGACAATGAACGGCTGCACCAGCAGGCACAGGCACATCTGGTCGAAGCCCGTGCGTCCAGGACTCGCCTCGTCGCCACGGCAGACGCCGAACGTCGCCGGGTAGAGCGCAACCTGCATGACGGAGCCCAACAACGGATGCTCAACTTGATGCTCGCGCTGCGGCTCGCCAAAATTCGGCTCGGCGCCGAAGCGTACGACGAAACTGCGGATGCGCTAGAAGAGGCGACCGAGCAGCTGACACTCGCGCTTAGCGAGCTTCGGGACCTGGCCCGCGGAATCCACCCGGCCATCTTGTCGGAGTCTGGCCTCGGGCCTGCGCTCCGGGCATTGGCTCAGCGCTGCAGCATTCATGTCCGGATTACCGACGCCCTCAACGGTGAACGCTTCGGAAGCGGTGTCGAAGAGACGGCCTACTTTGTGGTTTCTGAAGCCCTTGCCAATGTGGCGAAGCACGCCTGCGTGTCTGAAGCTGCGGTCGGTGTTCGGCGCACCGGCCAAGCCCTGCTCGTGGACGTCACCGACGACGGAATAGGAGGCGCAACACTGCAGCAGGGCGAGGGGCTGTGCGGGCTGCAGGACCGCGTCGAGGCCTACTCCGGCCACCTGACGGTTGACAGTCCGGCAGGTCACGGCACGCACATCGGGGCGGAACTGCCGTGCGCATAGTGCTGGCCGATGACGCGGCGCTATTCCGGGAAGGCGTCGCGAACCTGCTCCGGGAAGCCGGCTTCGACGTGGTGGGACAAGCGGAGAATGCGGATGACCTCCTGGCCCTTGTAGGCGAACATCAACCCGACGTGGTGATCGTTGACATCCGCATGCCGCCGAGTCACACCCTGGAGGGGCTTGAGGCGGCAAAGATCATCCGTGCGCGATATCCGGGGGTCGGCGTGCTCGTCTTGTCCCAGTTCGTTGAACCCCATTACGCCTTGCAACTCATCGACAACGCCGAGCAGGGAGCCGGCTACCTCCTCAAGGACCGGGTTGGAGACATCGAAGAGTTGGCGGACGCCGTACGACAGATCGCTACTGGTCGACTGATCATCGACCCTGCCGTCGTCTCTCAACTGCTCAATCGTTCCCGCCGCCGTGACCCGCTGGACGCTCTTACCGACCGCGAAAAGGCCGTCCTTGCCCTGATGGCTCAGGGGCGGTCCAACCACGCCATCGCCAACGGTCTGTTCGTAACTGAAAAGACCGTAGAGGCGCACATTCGCGCCATCTTCATCAAGCTGAACCTCAGCCCCACAGCCGACGACCACCGCCGCGTCCTCGCGGTGATCACATACCTATGGGATGAATAAAACGGCAGGCTGACGTGACCCTCGTGTGATCACGGAGTCCGCAATGAGTCCGCACTATCACCGAGTCCACTATAAAAAGTGGGAATTGATGGGCACTGTTTCGCCTAGCCGCAGCCGCATTTTGAGGTCTTCACATAGAGCGTCCGCCGCTCGCGTAATGCGTAGGTCTGGGGTTCGATTCCCAAGGCGGCTCTCGATCCGGCCTCACTCCGCTCAACGAGTGGCTCAAATAGCGCACCCGGGAACCATCGCCGTTGCGGACGGCTCACGCCGGTCGTCGAATGGAGGTTGGAAGCTACGGCTCCCGTTCCCCGACCCTTCAGGCGCGAGCGAGGCAGGCGATGCGTGAGGGGCAAACTGAGGGGCTCCCGGACCGAACGGAGGTGGCAGCGCCTGTACGTCCGGGCACTTCATCAACGCTCGCAGCCCGTCGCCTGCGCTTCCCCGGCCACCATGGCATGGAAGAGGTCAGGGGTTCGAGTCCCCTAAGCTCCACTATTCAAGCGCCTGGTCAGGCGGACTTTCGTCATCATGCTCGAGGCCTTCCGGCTTATGGGCCTGGCGTCTGCTTACCAATCTGCTTACCAACGCGCGCGAGCCGTCGTCGTAGGGAAAGAGCGCATCCATCGCGACCGCTCCGCGGGTCAGCACCGGACGTAGCTCTATGCGGTACACGAGTTCAGTGACCCGCGTGTTGGCATGGCCGACGAGGTGGGCGATGTCTTCGATCGGCGTGCGTGAGCTGGACAGCAGCGAGACGAAGCTATGCCGCAGCTCTCTCGGCGTCCAGGACTTGGGGTCCATCACAGCCGCGGCAACGACGCGCCGGAAGGCTCTGCGGACGTTGGCAGGATCAAGTGGGCTGCCGGTGGCCGTTGAGAACACGAGATGATACTCCTCAAGCTGGTGTCCGCTTTCGGCACTCTGCCTCGACCAGATGCCGGTGCTTCGTGAGGGCTTCGGCGCAGCGGGCCGGCAACTCGAATGTGCGGCGTGACTTGCTCGTCTTCGTGTCGCCGTGTGCGCGGACAGATCTCCAGAGCTCGATGGTCGGCGGGTTGCCGTCGAGATTGACCTGCGACCAGGTCAACGCCCGCCGCTCCTCCGTTCGGGCACCAACGAGCAGCGAAACGACCAGATTGCAACGTTGGCAAGCGTCATCGCCGGCGGCGTGCTGATCCGGTTTCACGACCCCGCGGAGTTCCCCACTGTTGGCATAAGCTTTGGTGGGCGCTGCAAACGGTCACCACGGTCGGCTATGGCGACGTCACCCCGGAGAACGCCATCGGCCGGGTCCTCGGAGCGATCATCATGCTTGAGTCCATTGCGCTCGTCGCCATCATCACCGCGGCGATCACGTCAAGTTTCGTGGAATGGGCACGCCGGGAGCAGACCACACCGGCCGATCTCGAGGAGTGCCTTCGTATCGAGCAGCTGGCGGAAGAACTCGCTGACATCAAGGAGCCGTTGGAACAGATGCAACGAACGCTCGACCGGGGCGGGTCCGCCTGAGGAACATCAGCCGTGTGACCTGCGGACGCGAAGCACTCGCCTGGCTCTCGCCAAGTTGAGGCGGTGGAGGGCAACGTCCGGTGAACCGACTGCGCCAAACCCCGGTGAGCAACGTGAACGCGCCGCGGGTCTGACCGCGTGGTCGCCCTTGTCCGTATCGCGATCGCCGCTGTGACTGTTTTGCGGTTGGTCTGCGCGACGGCTTTACTTCGGTGCCGTTGGCGGTGATTGCGTAGCCAGCGATGACGCCGAGAGGAGGGTCCCAGTGACTGCGTGGACCATCAGGCTACGCCGTATCAGGCGGTTCACCGCTCAAGGCGTCGACGTCGGTCGCTGGAACCGCTCCGGGCTGACGGGTTGGTATTCCGCTAGCGAAAATGAACGCCAGTATGGCGAATACTGCCAAGACCGCGAGCGAGGCGCGTAGCCCGTTGAGCCGGGCTTGCGCGTTCTCCTCGACGATCGCGTCAGCCTCGGCAGCGGGCACTCCTGCATCCTCGAGTGCTTTGCGCAGGTCTGTGTCGGATATGAAGGGAATGCCGCTGGCCAGTTCGACCTGCGCGTTTGCCTTGACCTCTTCTGGGATGCCGGGATTGTCTTGGATGCCGGCGATGAACGACCCGGTGAGCGCTGAGATCAGGACCGCACCGGCGAGTGCAGTGCCGATGGAGGCACCGAGGTTGGTGACGGTGTTCTGCAAGCCGCCGACCTCGCCGCTTTGTTCGTCGGGTACAGCGGAGACGGTAACCGCGCCGAGCTGCGACGCGAGTGCCCCGATACCGAGCCCGGCAAGCAGCATCGGCCAGGTGATGATCTCCGGTCCGGCACCCAGCTCGAGCAGCGCAATCAGGATGACGAGGCTGGCGAACAGAGACAAGAACCCGATTCGCACCACGCGGCGCGGGTTTGCGTTCGGGAACACCTTCGGCACTCCAGCTGCGGCGAGCAGCAGCGTGATGGAGAGCGGGAGTAGCTGAACGCCGGTGGCGATGGCGGACAGCCCGAGCGCGACCGACAAGAACAGCGGCACCGCGAAGAAGAGGCCCGCTTGGAGGAGGTATTGGAAGAAGAAGGAGACCAGGCCACCACGGAGCAGCCGGTTGTCCAGCATGGCCGGGTCGATCAACACACCCTCACCACGACCGAGCCGCCGCCGCTCCCATCCGAGGAAGCCGGCCAGTACGCAACCTCCGAGGAAGATGAGCCAGATCACGGGGGACAGACCCAGCCATTCTGGGGCGTTGGGCTTGGGGAGGATCAATCCCCAGGTGCCGGAGCGGAGTACGCCGAACACCACTAGGGCGAGACCCAGCGCCGATAGCACGGTTCCCATGATGTCCATCCGGGCGGACTTGTCGCCGGGTGTGTCGGCCATCCGCCGGGCCAACGCAAGAATGATCAAGACGACCAACACCTCACCGACGAACACCCACCGCCAGGAGGCGTAGGTGGTGAACAAACCGCCGATCAGCGGCCCCGCAGCCACCGCGATCGCCCCGGCGGAAGCCACCAGGCCGTAGGCCCGAGGACGATCCGTCTGGCCAAAGTTTGAGGCGACGAGCGCTACGACCGCGGGCATGATGAGCGCGGCGCCAATTCCCTCGAGGAGCGACCACCCGATCAAGAGCATGGTCAGGTTCTGGGAGAGCGCGGTCAGGAGGGAGCCACACCCGTAGATCACGCATCCGATCGCGAAAGCTCGCTTGCGGCCCCAGATCTGACCAATCTTCCCACCGGTGATCATCAGTGAGGCCATTACCAACGTGTACAGCGTGATCGCGGTTTGGATGCCGGTGACGGTCGTGCCCACATCTTTTGCGACCGTCGCAATCGACACGTTCATCACTGAACTGTCTAGCGTCATGAGGAATTGCGCAGACGCCAACGTGATCAACACCCCGCCGGTAGCCTTCGCGGTCCGTTCTGTTGCAGTTGCCGCTGTCATAGATGACCCAATCTGGAGTGCTTGTGGGTTTCGTGCCGTTCACCCTCGATCGCCAGACGGTTCTTGGCCCTCGATTGTCTGATCCAAACTAAGGGAGCGAACTCGCATCCCCCCGAGTGGGTGAACCGCGCTCTTTCTGACTGCTATTGCGGCGACCGATGCGTTGGACCGGGCCTGATCGTCGTTGACCGTGCCGACGCTGCGGTCATTGATAGCGTTACCGTCTTGGCCTCAGGCGCATCGAGCTGTGGCAGGCCGTCAAGGAACTCGCCCAGCACGGCACGACGGTGCTGCTCACGACGCAGTATCTCGAATCGATGGCCGACTGCCAAGTACAAAAAGGCACCGTGGCGAGGGCCGGTCGTGACACAGCCGCTGCCACTTACCGGGGCGGGCGCCGACTACGCGCCGAAGACCTGCGCGGCGTACCAGCGGCCATCCGAGCTCTGTACCGCGCCGACCCCGAGCAGGCGATAGCTGCTGTTCAGGATGTTCGCGCGGTGCCCGCTCGATGCCATCCAGCCGGCCACCACGGCTGATCCGCTCGGGTAGCCGTACGCCACGTTCTCGCCCACCGCGCGCAGGTTGCACTCGCGCAGGATGGGCCCCAGATCCTGGTGATACATCCGCCTCTCTGCCGCCATCCGCGCCGCTTGCTGCTCGGCGTAGCGGTCGACGCAGGCTTCGGAGCTGAGCGCCTGGAGCTCGCGCGAGGTCCGCTCGCCGTTGGTCCCCGAGACCACATCAGCTTCATAGCGGTCGCTTGCGGAGCCGCCGCCACCACCGCCACCGGCGCTGCCGGGCTGGGTGAAGGTGACCGAGCAATTGCCGTGCCCGTCGCCGTCGACGCCGAGAGTGATCTTGATCTTGGCCTTGCCGGGTGCGCTGACCGGGTTGAGCGGGTTGCGGAACCGGTATGCGGTGCCGCCCTGGTAGTCGTAGACGCCGGACCATGTCAGCTTCTGGATCCGGGTTCCGTCACCGGAATAGCTCCGCACGACGGAGTCGGTCGGCACGGCGCGCCCGTTGGTAGTCCACCCGGCGTAGTTGATCGAGATCTTGCGTACGCCGCCGGAAGTGTAGGTACCACCCCAAATGGCCTTGGCCGTCCAGCGGATTCCGCCGCCGTCCACGCACGAGCCGGTCTGAGTCGTGGCAGCGTCGGCTGTCGCAGCGCCGAACACCGCGGCTGCGCCGATCAGGCCAGTCGCCGTGACGACGGCAAGACCCTTGCGTAGCGAGCTGATTGGAAGCCGTGGGGGCATGGCCAATATCCTCCGAGATCTGCGGTAGGGCAGGGCGCCGAGCGCTGCCGCAACGAAGCGGAGGTGACGTTACCGTACCGTTATCTTTCCCGCACGGCCTCAACTCAGATACTGAACAGACTGGTCCCGGTCATAGGTTGACCCGGGCCACATCGCGATCCCGAAATCGACCCGGCCCGAACGGATGCGCGAGAACATCGCCGTCTTCGACTTCGAACTCGCCCTCGAAGAGATGGCCTCAATCGACGCTCTCGACCGAGGCGCCAGCGGCCGTGTCGAACCCAACCCCGACACCTACAAGGGATGAACGACACCCATACTTCATGGGCTGCTCATGACTCACCAGCGGTGAAGTCGGCCGTGCGTTCTTGCGGTTGTGGTGGGAAACGCACCCTGAGCCAGCTATCGGAGGGTGCGTCTTTGCGGTTGTGGTGGGAAACGCACCCTTAGTCGGGTCTTTCGAGTGCGTTTTCGGCTGCGGTGCCTGCTAACGGATTGCTAACAGCATGCCACTCACCATCGGCCTCGCCGAGACCCTGGCCGCGCTCAAGGCGCGGCAGCGGGCCCAGCACCGGGACCGGCTCGGTAGCTAACCATGGCCTCATGGTCATCTTCGCCGACGAGTCCAGGGGGTGCTCTTGTGGGCGGCGCCTTGGGGCGAGAGGTCCCCGAGCTCCCGCTAGTGGGTCGAGCGGCGACCAGCGAAGTTGGCGACGAGGCGCGCGATGAGGGTCACGAGGAAGATCTGGCCGCAGATCGCCTCGAGTGTCGCGACCGCCCGACCAATGTCGGTCGCCGCGGTGACGTCGCCGTATCCCAAGGTTGTGAGGGTGGTGAACGAGAAGTACTGCCGTAGCGGGATGCTGGGCTCGGGGACCTGCTCGAACAGTTGGTGGTGTCCGAGGTCGGCCATGGCGCCGTACACCGCGCTGAACATCAGGCCGAGGAGCAGGTACGCGGAGAGGGCGCCGTAGATGGTCTCGAGCGTTACCTCCTGATGGATCAGCACGCGACGGAGTACGGCGATGAGGGTCAGCAGAAAGACGACAACGAACCACAGCTCGCTCACCCCGCGGGCCGTGTTGTCGGCCACGGATTGGGTGATGACGACGACTGCCAGGAAGGCGGCGAGGAGCATCGCCGCCGCCCAGAGCCGCACTCGCGGACCCGCCGCGGACGCATGGAGCGCCAGCCACAGGGCGACGACCGCGGACGATCCCTCGAGGATTCGCGGCGTCGAGCTGCCGCCGAGCGCCACGACCAGGTAGCTCAGGACGAGCAGCGCAAGCACCAGCCCGAAGCGGTCGACCCCCGGCAGGAGGGGGGTGAGCGCGCGGCGCATCGCTGGCCTCATCGCTCGAAGGCCACCGGGAACGTCGCTTGGTCCACGGCGCGCAGCTCGTCGAGCCGGGTCACCGGCACACCCAGCGCCGCGCACCCGTCGACCATCCCAGGTACGACCTCCGCGAACTGGCACATCGACTCGGGTCCAAAGCGGTTTCCTTCCAGGCCCGTGATCCTGCCGCCACCCGACGCGACGCACCAGTGACCTCCAGCGGGTCAGCCTATCCGTGACGGTGGTCGAAGACCCGCCAGATCACGTGCATGATCGGCTTGCCGCTGGGATCGTCGAACTTGGCTAGCTGCTTGCCGTCCAGCTCTGCACGACCATTGCCGACACCGGCTCGGCGACCCGGCGTACCGCGCCGTCGAGGTCGATGGCAGCCAGCGCATCGAGACCGTTGGGCGAGAGGCCGAGCATGCCGCCGAGACCGTCGGAGGGCTGGCGTACGCCTCGTACACCGTCGCTTCGATGCCTGCTTTTTGAAGTGCCATAGCGGTAACCGGGCCGGCGATTCCGCCGCCGATGACAATGGCTGTACGAATGTCCTTGGCTCTTCCTCTGGTGGGCGGTCAGTCATTGCGGACCGCTGTTGTTGATGATCTTGGGCCGCGATAGGCGAGCCAACCCATGGCCACAAACCAGGCTAGGAGTTCCACGAACAGCACGCGCTGTGTCAGCCCACCGACGCCGTGTCCGGCGGCGACCGCGGCCTGATCGAACGACATGGTGTAGGCGACAAACAGCACCAGCGTCAGCGGTGCTGCGACCAGCAGACCGTTGCCGAGGGCATGCCACCCGGGAAGTCCTCGTACCTGCAATCCGGCGACTAGGAAGCTGATCACGGGCGTGACCAGGATGAGCATGGCGCCGAATAAGTGCATCACTGGGGCATCGAGAGTGAAGAAGCCGATGACGATCAGCCCGATCGGCGACAGTGCCAGCAAGATCAAACTGGCTATTCGCCCGACCGAATGGCTGCCGGGAGGCAGGCATAGGACTATGCCAATGACGCCGGCCAACAGCAGCAATCCGCTGATGATGAACACCGAGTTCATGTAGGGGCCGGTCTCGTCAAGTCCGAGGCCGCTGATGGGCTGGGTGATCGGTGAGTATGGCGAGATCCAGGTGCCGCCCACGGTATAGCCCGGGCTGATGGCGCCGAGGATGAGCCATCCCGCCGTGAAGAGAGCCGGACCGGCGACAGCGCCGAGCGCAAGCAGTCGAAGCCAGCGCGGGCCTGGGTTGCCGGTCGCTTGCGGGCGCGTTTTAAGGGTTTGAATAATGGTCATGGCCTCATAGTAAGTTTGGAACTAGTAGTATTACAACTAATAGTTTCTGAGACTAGTGTAAGGTTTTCCAACATGACAACCACCATCCGGCGGTCTGCCCTGGCGCTGGCCATCCTCGGTTTGCTGGAGGACGGCCCATTGCACCCCTACGGCATGCAGCGGCTGATCAAGCGCTGGCGCAAGGATGAGGTGATCAATGTCGGCCAGCGGGCGACGCTGTACAAAGTGATCAACCGACTCTCCGATGCCGGATTGATCAAGCCTTCGGGCACCACACGGGACCAGTCATATCCCGAGCGGACTAGCTATGAGCTGACCGATGCCGGGCGGACTATCCGTCAGCAATGGATGGCTGAAGTGCTTTCCACCCCCCGCAACGAGTTCCCTGAGTTCCCTGCAGGGCTGTCGTTCCTTCCACTCCTGACGCCGGAGTCCGCACGTGAGCTGTTGAAAACGCGGCGAGAACTCCTGGCGCAGCGACTTGCCGAACGAGACTCTCTGATCGGCAGTGCCGGCTTCCCGCTGCCACGCGCCACCATGCTTGAGACCGAGTATCTGCATGCTGTGACAGACGCGGAGATTCGCTGGCTCGACAATGTCTTGGCCGGACTAGACGACGGCTCGATCTCGTGGAGCGCCGGAGAAATGCGCGAAGCCGACGCCAAGCTCCAGAGCTGAGTGCTCTAGCGGCTCGAAGGCCCGCGCCGCAGGTGGCGGCCCTGCGGATGCACGTCGCCGAAGCCGGGAACCCGGATGCCCGCCGGTCCTGCTCCTGCACGGCTTCGCATCGCGCCGCTTACGTCAGCCTTCAAGCAGGGATTGGGCACCGTCGATCCATATCTCCGTGCCGCTGATATGACTGGCCTCATCCGAAGCCAGAAAAGCGATGAGCTCGCCAACTTGCTGCGCCGACCCGGGCTTCCCGCCGGTTAGCGGAATATTGCCCTCGGGATACTCGACCCGGATTTTGACATCAGCATTCTCGGCGTTGGTGTTGTCGCCGATCTCGGTATCGATCGCACCCGGACAGATCACGTTCACCCGGATCTTGTCTGGCCCGAGTTCCACCGCCAGCATCTTGACTAACGCGACCTGCCCCGCCTTGCTGCTGGAGTAGGCCGACGCTCCGGAATTAGAGAAGATCCGGGTGCCGTTCACCGAGGATGTGACGATCACCGAGCCGCCTCGGCGTCTCAGATACGGAACTGCGTGCTTGATGGTGATGAAGGTGCCAACCAGGTTGATATCGAGGGTGGAACGGAAATCCTCCACGGCAAGCTCTTCGATCCCGGCCCAAGTGCCATTGACGCCGGC
The DNA here is from genome assembly GCA_045806785.1 of Propionibacteriaceae bacterium. Classification (GTDB taxonomy): domain Bacteria; phylum Actinomycetota; class Actinomycetes; order Propionibacteriales; family Propionibacteriaceae; genus Microlunatus. Next base: position 27,369 of record JBJMIR010000083.1, read on the forward strand.
ATTGGCCACAACTACATCGAGTCGTCCCCAGGCCTCCACGGTGGTCGCGATCGCTGAACGCACGGAGTCCTCGTCGCTCACGTCGCAGGTCACAGTGATGGCCGTGCCGCCGGCGTCGCCAATCCCTTCGGCCACCTCGGCGAGTTGGTCCGGAGTCCGGCCTGCCAGCGCGACTCTGGCACCGCGCCGGGCCAACAACTTCGCTGCTGCCTGTCCGATGCCGGATCCGCCACCAGTGATGAACGCAACCATGCCATCCATATCGCCACTCCACCTCGCTGTATCGGACCGGAACCCGTACGGGCAGGAATTGCCCATCGCAATCCGATACCCAATCCCGTCTGATCGATTCCGTATGGCGGACCGATGGCGAGCACCTGCTGCGCCATAGTCCACGAGGGTGCGACGCACCTCGAAATCCTCGTGATCGATGTTGAGATCACCCGTCGGTCGTCACATGACGTAGATCGACGAGACGACTAGTTGGAGGATGAGCCCATGTCACACGCACGACGCTTCGACCATGTTGGCATCACCGTCGCGGATCTCGACATGGTTACGGCGTTCTTCGTCGGGCTCGGTCTTGAGGTCGAGGGGCGGACGTTCCTGGAGGGCGAGTTTTTGGACACTGTCTGCGGCATCCCCGACTCCCGCACCGAGATCGTCATGCTGCGGACACCCGACGGAGGTACCGGGCTGGAGCTGTCGAGCTTCGTCCGGCCCGACCACAAGCCGGGATCACCGGCCGCGATGGCCAACGAGCTCGGCCTGCGTAACGTGTCCTTCGAAGTTGACGACCTTCAGGCCACCGTCGACGGGCTGGCCGCGGACGGCTACAGGCTGGTGGGCGGCATCGGCCAGTACGAGCACATGTGGCGCATGGCCTACGTGCGCGGACCGGAGGGGATCATCGTGTCGCTGGCCGAGCGCATCGGCTGACGCCGCCGTCCATGACAGGAGTGTCGTGATGTCCTTCCCGGCCGACCGCTACGTGCTGGATTTACACGAGATTGACCAGACGCAAGTCGCGGTTGTTGGCGGCAAGGGCGCGCAGCTGGGGGAGCTTTCGCGGATCGAAGGCATCCGTGTGCCAGCTGGCTTCTGCGTGACGGCGGACGCCTTCCGGCGCGTCATGGCGGACGCGCCGTCGATCAATGGTCGGCTCGAGCAGCTGTCGCGCATGAAGCCGGACGATACGGACGCGATCCGTACGCTCAGCGGGGAGATCCGCCGGATCCTCGAAGAGATCGCCATCCCTGACGACCTAGCGGCGGCGATCACAGGCGCGCTCAGCCGACTCGACGAGCAAGCCGCTTACGCCGTCCGCTCCAGCGCGACGGCGGAAGACTTGCCGACGGCGTCCTTTGCGGGCCAGCACGACACGTACCTGAACATCGTGGGCCCGGCGGCGATCCTCCAACACGTCAGCCGATGCTGGGCCTCACTCTTTACCGAGCGAGCCGTGACCTACCGCCTGCGGAATGGCTTCGACCACAAGAAGATCCACATGGCGGTGGTCGTGCAGCAGATGGTCTCGTCAGACGCTGCCGGCATCCTGTTCACGGCCGACCCCATCACGGGCAACCGAAAGGTTGCCGTCGTGGAGGCCAGCTTCGGGCTCGGCGAGGCCTTGGTCTCGGGCCTGGTGAATGCAGACGTCTATAAGGTGCGCGACCATGAGATTGTCTCCGAGGCGGTTGCCACCAAGCAGCTCGCTATCCACGCCGTGCCGGCTGGCGGGACGCAGGAACAGGCGGTCGACCCAGCACGGCAGGAGCAGCCGGCGTTGACGGAAGCGCAAGTCGTGCAACTGGCGCAGCTCGGCCGGCGAATCCAGGCGCACTTTGGCTCTTCCCAGGACATCGAATGGTGCCTGGTCGACGACGGTTTCCTCATCGTCCAGAGTCGGCCGATTACGACGCTATTCCCAATCCCGGCCGTCAGCGACCAAGAGAACCACGTCTACGTCTCGGTCGGCCATCAGCAGATGATGACCGACGCCATGAAGCCGCTGGGGCTCTCCTTCTGGCAGATGACGACACCCGCGCCCATGGCGGAGGCGGGCGGCCGCCTGTTCGTCGACGTCACCCAAAGGCTGGCCTCGCCGACGAGCCGCGCCAGCCTCCTAGAGCTCATGGGGAAGTCCGATCCGCTCACCGCGGACGCGCTGCAGACCATCCTCGAGCGGGACGGTTTCATCCGGCCGCTCTCTGACGAGCCTCCCCCCGGGCCACTGTTGGGCGGCGCGACAGCCCCGATCGAGACGGATCCGGCAATCGTCACTGAGCTGATCGAGCGCAGCGAGGCATCCATCGCCGCCTCGGAACGCGACATTCGGATGAAGTCTGGAGAGGCGCTGCTCGACTTCATCCGGGCGGACATCCAGGAGCTGAGGCGGATCTTGTTCGATCCGCAAAGCCATCAGGTGTTCATGTCCGCGATGGAGGCCACGTGGTGGCTCAACGAGCAGCTGGAAGCGTGGCTGGGCGAGAAGAACGCGGCGGACACGCTGACGCAGTCCGTGCCCCACAACGTCACGTCAGAGATGGGGTTGGCGCTGCTCGACGTCGCTGACGTGATCCGCCCGCATCCGGACGTGGTGGCGTTTCTGCAGCACGTCGAGGATGAGGGTTTCCTGGACGAGCTGCCGATGCTCGAGGGCGGGCGGGAAGCGCAAGACGCCATCGAGGCCTGGCTCGCCAAGTACGGCATGCGCTGCGTCGGCGAGATCGACATCACTCGGCCGCGTTGGAGCGAACGCCCCTACACGCTCGTGCCCGTCATCCTCGACAACATCAGGAACTTCGAGCCGGGCGCGCACAAGCGGCGCTTCGAGCAGGGGCGGCAGGAGGCCTGGGATAAGGAGCAGGAGCTGCTGGAGCGCTTGCGGGCCCTGCCGGAGGGGGAGGAAAAAGCCGAACAGACTAAGCGGATGATCGACCGGGTCCGGACCTTTATCGGGTACCGCGAGTATCCGAAGTACGGCATGGTCAGCCGCTACTTCGTGTACAAGCAGGCCTTGTTGGAAGAAGCCGAGCGCCTCGTACAGGCCACCGTACTTCGTGAGAAGGGAGACATCTTCTACCTCACCTTCTCCGAGCTCGAAGACCTCGTGCGCACGAACCGCGTGGATGACCAGCTCATCGACCAGCGTAAGGAGGCGTTCAGGTCATACCAGGCGCTCACGCCGCCCCGGGTGCTCACCTCGGATGGCGAGGTCATCGCTGGGGCGTACCGACGCGACGACGTGCCGGCCGGTGCGCTGATCGGTCTACCGGTCTCCGCCGGCACCGTGGAAGGGCGAGCCCGCATCATCCTGGACATGGCGGAGGCCGATCTCGAAGCGGGTGACATCCTGGTTACGGCCTACACCGATCCCAGCTGGTCGCCCCTGTTCGTCACCATCAAAGGCCTGGTGACGCAGGTGGGAGGCTTGATGACCCATGGCGCAGTGATCGCCAGGGAGTACGGCTTGCCAGCGGTCGTGGGTGTGGAGCATGCCACCCAGCTGATCGGCGATGGGCAGCGGATCCGCGTAAATGGCACGGATGGGTACGTCGAGATCCTGCCCTAGCGTTGTTTCGCGATCGAACCCGCCGCTGCTCGGCACGGTCGACTTCCATCCGCGGCGGGCGCGCCGCAACACGCGACCGCGCCCGGTGGGCAACCTGGCGAACGGCAGCTGCCAACTTGCCCGTCGCGGCGGCGATCTCGTCGAAGGGCAGGGCGAGCACCTCGCGCAGGACGAACACCGCTCGCTCCGTCGGCGTCAGCGTCTCCAGCACGGTCAGCATTGCGATTGACACACTCTCGGCCAGTTCGACGTCATCGGCCACGGCAGGGGTGGTCAGCAGCGGTTCGGGTAGCCACTCGCCGACGGACTCCTCCTTACGGCGTGCCAACGTCCGCAGCCGATTGAGCGTCTGCCGAGTGACGATCTTCACCAGGTATGCCCGCGAGTCGGCCACCTCGGCCTGACCGTCAGCGCCGATGCCGTCCCACCGCAGCCACGTCTCTTGCACTGCGTCCTCGGCATCGGTTGCCGAACCGAGCAACTCATAGGCGACGGTGAAGAGCAGGCTGCGGTGCGCAACGAACGGGTCGTCGCTCATGCGACCGAGCGTGGGCCGGGCGTCGCTAGGGGCTTGAGGTCACACGACTGCGCGTACTCCTCGGATTCGATTCCGAGCGCCACATTGCCGCGGGAGTTCATGTTGGCTATGGCGATGACCGCGGTGAGCTCGATCAGGGCCGCCTCACCGAGTTGCTCGAGTAGCTCGGCGACCATCCCGTCCGTCACCACCGGCGGCGTCTGGGTCATGGCCTCGGCATAGCTCAGCACCGCACGCTCCAGCGGCGTGAACACTGCGGAGTCGCGCCAGCGCGGCACTTCCCGGGCCTTGTCCATATCGAGGTGCTCGTTGAAGGCCTGGAAGTAGGCGAAATCCAGGCACCAGCCGCAGCCGATCTGCGCCGAGACGGCCATGTGTGCGAACGTCTTCAAGCTCAGGTCGCAGGCATTCCATCTCTCGGCCTTGGCGCCCAGGCCCATGGTCGCCTTGAGCACGGCGCGGTTGTGCCAGTACACCCCCAACGGCTCCGGCACGCGGCCCAGCAGCTTCATGCTGAACCTCCTCACCACAGCGCCATAAAGACCGGTGATCTCTGCCTTCGGGACTCGAGTGGTGGTCATCTGTGCTCCTCGTGAACTGTTGACATTAAGACACCGGTTGGCCACCGGATGTGACAGCTTGGCGGGGGCGTTAGTGGCGCCTCGCGGGTCACCAGCCTGTTGTGCTCCGCACGGATGATCGACTTCGAACAGAACGAGGGTGACAGTCCGATTCAGACCAGTGCGCGAGAGAAGAGCATCAAGGACACGACCGGTGCGTTTCCCACCGCAACTGCGAAAACGACCCCCGGATCCGGCCAGAATCGGTGCGTTTCCCACCACAACTGCCAAAACGACCCCCGGATCCGGCCAGAACCGGTGCGTTGCGCTTGACCGCCAGATCGCTCGTTGTCAGTGCGAGAAACATGAATTTGGTCCAGCTCAGCGGCCACGTATCTAGCCGCCAGGTCAGCTACTCCTAATAGAGGTGGCGGTGAAGTGCCGGTGTCCGGCGCTTCGTCGTCGCCGGTTGGGAGACACCGATCCACTACGGAAAGTCAGCCAAGGTTCGAACGATGGGGACTTCAGCCCAGCGAGCCGGGGACGGGTGTCGTCCAACGCTCTATTTGCCGCTGAAAGGGATATGCGTGACACGCCCAGCAGTGATCTTGCTCGCCAATCTGTCCTGCGTCTGTGTGCTTGCCGCCGGTTGTGCGGGTACCCAGACCCCCGCCACCCAAGCGTCCAGCGCCGTACCCAGCAACCCCGCTCCCAGCGCATCACCGATCAAGGTGAAACCGGCAGCCGACTCCGACTTCGATCCGAAAAAGTTCAGCCACCCGCTCGAGTTCACCAATCAGTACTTCCCGATGGTCCCTGGGACCCGGCTGCATTGGAAGGGCCATGCGTTCGACGAAGATGACGGCAGTCGAATCGAGCGGGAGATCGACTTCACGGTCAGTGACCTGACCAAGGTCGTTGACGGAGTGCAGACCCGCGTGGCGTGGGAACGCGATTACACCGATGGGGAGATGGAGGAGGTCGAACTCACCTACTACGCCCAGGATGACTTTGGGACCGTGTGGTACTTCGGCGAGTACTCCGAGGAGATCGATAACGGCAAGATCGATGATTCTCCGGCTTGGCTGGGTGGCCTGCAGAAGGCGCGGCCGGGCATCACTATGCAGGCCAAGCCCGCCACCGGCACCAAGGACTACGCCGAGGGCTGGGGTCCCGCGGTGGAGTGGAATGACCGCGCCAAGGTCGATCAGGTGGGCATCTCGAACTGCGTCTCAACCGGCTGCTATGAGGATGTCGTGGTGATCGCTGAGTTCAACCCCGATGAGCCCGGGAAGACTCAGCTCAAGTACTACGCGCCGGGCATCGGCGGTATTCGCACCGGCTGGCGCGGCAAGAACGAGAAAGAGCGTGAGGAGCTGCAGCTGACGTCGCATGCCACGATCAGCGATACCGAACTGGCCAGCGTAGACAAGGCAATGCTGGCCGAGGAGAAGCGAGCCTATACGCGGCGCCCGCAGGTGTTCGGCCCGACCGCGCACATGGAGAAGGCCTGAGCCGACCCAGAACCTGGCCTAACGACGCGCCGGCTTCGGTGATTCTCGAACTGCCGATTTACCCGTCACGACCGGTCGCCGCACCTGGTACTTGCCCGACCGCGCCAGCAGCGGCCACTGATCAAGAACCCCTGTGGTCTTCGTGGTAAAGCCCTGTCCGGCCGAAAAGCGGATCAGAACTGTCACAGATCCGGTGCTCAGATAGCTGAGCGCCAGGTGCTGGAACGGCTTGTTCTTGTTGCGTGACACCATGTTTCCGGAAGCCGCCGCCATGTCGTGGGAGTGCCCGCCAAGATCGGCGATGAACCGACAGCCGCGGCTCAGATTGCGGCTCAATGCGTTCGTCTCCACAAGGGCGGCCGGGTCGTCCGTGGTGACACATCCTGGCGCCGACGCCGCCAACGGCTTGAACCGATCCGGAAACCGCCGGCCGAAGTGGACGTCCGACCAGCCGCTCGCGTAGACGAAAAGTGCGGCCGCTACAGCGATCGCGACAACGATCCGTGCAGGCCTAGCCCTGACCAGAGCGATCAGGCGCCCGATCGCGGCGCCGATGGTGAGGGCAACAGCAGCGGCAGTGTAACCCGCATAATGCGGGAACCAGGTAGGCGTCACCAGCAAGAAGGCCCCTTGCCCCAGCAGCAGGAGTACGGGAAGTCGGGCCTCACGACAAGTCCAGGCAAGGGCTGCGCAGCAAAGTAGCGCAACTACCGCAATCAGAGTCATCGACGCATGCGGGCGATCGACGATGCGGAGTCCGACGATTCCATCAAGCCGCCCGAGCGGCGTGGCGCCCCTGTTGGCGTGACGGACGATCTGGTCTCTAACCAGCTGATGCCACATTGCGGTAGGGGCCGCGGCGAAGAATGGCAGGCAAATCAATCCGGCCATAGCACCGCAACCGATCGCGACCTGCAATGCAGCGCGGAACCGGCGGATGAACAACAACCAGCCGAGGACGATAACGACGGTGACAACGCCCCAGATCTTCATCGCGACCGTTAGCCCCAGCACCGCTCCTGCCCCAAATGCGCTGGCGCGAGATAGATCGCTGGCGTTGCTAGGCGGCTCGAGCAGGAGGATTGCAAGCAGCAGAGCGGTTGTTGCAGGACTTTCCAAGAGCGTTGTGTGATCGGCATAAACGGCGGGATAGAACACGGCGTAACTGAGCGCACCGAAGAGGGCGGCAAACAAACCAATGGGCCTAAGGATTCTCCAGATCAGCACGGCATTCAGTGCTCCGAGCAGCATCCATGCAATGCGTGCGGCGGCGAACCCGTAGGAATCGCTGGTCAGCTGTGCGACGAGCGCGAATGGTGCGAGAAGAAGCGGTACGCCAGGCGGATGGAGCAGTAGGAAATCACGGTAAGGAAGCAGCCCGTGCGCAATTCCGGTACCGGCGGCGTAGTAGACGCCATCGTCGTAGTTGCCCAGACCGAACAGTCCGCCGCCACGCAGCACAGGAACCAGCCGGAACAGGAAGGCGATCGCAGCAATAGCGATCGCCAGAAACCAGTGCCAGCTGCCTCCGGCGAAGCTAGGGCCAGCAGGCAGGCCTTGGTCTTCCCGCTGGCCTCGGGGGACGCCCATGGCAACGCATCATCTTGGGCGGTTGCTGTGATGAAACTGAACCGATTAGGCGTGCCGAGTGGTCATGGAGGCCGTCCGTTCCCACTGTGCCTCCAAAAGCGAATCAGGACCGAAACGGCCGTACGCGACCTTTGATCCCCAATTGCTATTTCCTCGGCCTTGGCCGATCTCCAACTCAGATTCTTCTCAGCGTGTCTTGGCCACTCTGCTTGCGTGAGGCACACCGATCATCCGCTCAGGCGCGTAGAACTCTGTTCAGCCAGGCGGACGCTGGGAGGAAGTATGCCTTGGGTGAGGCTCTCGAAGTGGAGGGATATTCGTGCGCGCGAGGCGCGCGTCGAGGCGCTGCTCGAGCAGTGGGATTCGGATGTCTCGGCTGCTAGGAGTGGTCCCTGCGAGTTCTGGAGTGAGTTTGAGGTGCTCGCCACGTGCGCGGGCGAGCTTCACGAAGCGCTGGATGGGCGCTGCGCTGAAGACTGGGCGGACCTGGACTGAGAACGGCAGCCGCCAGGGTGTCGAGCGCCCTGACAGCTTGGTCATCGAACTGAGAGATGTTCACGGGAAGTGGTCAGAACACGGTCCGAAGACCTGTCCTGTCGATAAAGCCATTCCATCCATGACGCACCGAGAGCCACCGTGAATGTCACGGTGATCGCGATCCAGATGCTGATACCTCCGTCATTGACGAGGGTGCCGACGATTGCGGCGATCAGAATTGCGAAGGCCACAGCGCGCGTTATTTCGCGATTGTCGTATAGCGGACCCAGCACTCGGAAGATCAATATCCACAACACAATTCCAGCGATCACGGCGACCACACCGAGCGGGGCGACCAGAGATCCGGCAGCAGTCACCGCCTTGCGGAAGATGATGTCTTGCGCATCACCCTGCAGGACTCGTTGCACGAAATTTCCCAGATGTGATCGCATTGCGGGGCCGCGGCGCCAATCCAGCCAGGAAATGACGGCCACGAGCGCCACGGCGACGGCGCCCGAGACAAGAGCGGCTGGCCATTTGATCTTGACGCCTGCCAGCGCGCACAGGAGCCAGAGAACCGCCGGCGTAAGGGTTAAGACCCCTCCGAAGTCGGCACCCATAGACGGCCACCCGTCGCAAGCGACCACGCCGACGCCGACGATCGCCATGGTAATGATCGCGGACGGCCTTCGGCTCGCCGCATCTAGCCGTTGGGCTAAGTACCCGATCAGCACAAGGCTCGCACAGGCATAGACCGCAAACGTTACGTTGCCGAATCCGTACCATCGACCCCCATTGGTCGGCTTCGAATTGAGCAGGGATCCCGGCTGCACGACAGCGCCAAGCGCCGCATCGACGCTGAGGATAGTCACTGTGAACGCCGCTGCCACGACGCCGATCGACGTGTTTAGGCGCTCGCTGGCCGCGACACCGATGGCAGTCAAGGTGGCGCACATACCGGCGACGGTCAAGCATAAGGCGAGGGTGGGCGCATGCGTCTGGCTCCATGGCACCGCCCCTGCCATAACCATGGTGACGGGAATCAGCGTGGCAATCGCCGCCAGCCAGCGGGCGATACCGAATTTTCGTGCACGAATGCTGACCGTGAGAGCGACGAGCAGCACGCCAGCGGCCACGACCAGGATTACGTCGGCTCGAGCTGCTGCATCTGACAGCGCGCGGATGGCTGCTAGATGGTCCGCTGCTGCTTTAGCCGTCAGGCGATCCGGGCTCGCTTGGAAGAGGTTTCCGTCTACGGCCGCCGGCAGTCGGTAACTGCCGGTGTTTGCTGCATGGATGAGGGTGGCGGTGAGGTCGGTAAGGTTCACCAGGCCTTCCCGGCGGGTACTTGCGGAGGTCAGCCACCCTGGTGGTGTTGTGCCGGCAACATAGATGGCCTGCAGGTGCGCATCATGTGATCCAACTGGAGGACCTATCCCAGTGACGATGACCACGGTATGAGGGCGGCCGACCAGTGAGCTGATGATCCGGTCGGCTTGTCCTTGGGCATCGACGATGGTCATGGGGCAGTGTGAGGCCGAACCGGCAGCCAGAAACTGCTCCACAGTCTGGTAATAAGGCACGGTTCCGTCCGGTCGTGCCGCCGCGAGCGCTGCGCCAGGTCCGACGGCCGTGATGCACGAGGGTACTGCGGTCGCAAGCGTGCCCAAGTGGGCATCGCCGTGGTGTGCCGCGGCGGTTGCCACCCGTGCCGACCAGTCGGTGACATGCAGCTGCTGCACTTGGGGATCACACAGTCCGCCGACGCTCACTCGTCGGCCTGCCCCCAGCGTGGTCCAGCCTGCCGCAGCGCAGTCACCGATGTAGCGCGCCCGAGTCGATACCGCCCCGAGTTGGACGCTGCTGGAATCAGAGTTCAGGACTGCCAGGTCCACAGGTTTTAGCCGCTGGCGATCGGTCACCCCAACGACGAAAACGGTACGCGCGGTGATTGGCGCATCGACAAGATCCTGGCTGCGGCTTGCTAGCACACGTAACCCCAAGAAGAGGACCACCGCCAAGAACAGCCAGGCTGCGGGACGCTTCACGGCAACGGGACTGGGTCAGTCCGGCTCATGCGCGCGAACCTAGGCTGGGACCGTACCGGTCGTCACTGCGCCACCCGAACATGGTTAAGCCATTGCAGAGCGTCCGGCAGGTAGCGGCGGTAGTTGCGGTAGTTGTGGCCACCGGTGGGAAAGGCCAGGAAAGACACATTCGGATCGCCGCGGGTGGCTGTCAGCATCTGTCGGTTGGGTGGCCAGGATTCCTTGTCCTGTCGGCCGCAGATCAGCAGCAGCTTCCGCCCGTGAAGTCCGTGGTGGCGGTATAGCCACAGTGGTGAATTGCGCAAGCGGGCAGCAGCGTCGCCGTGGAACAAATCGCCAGTGGTGCGGTCAGTAATGGCGTTAAAGTAGCCGCCAAGCGAGACAGCGGCTTGGAATTTCTTTGGCTGGGAGAGCAGTAGCTTCGCGGAACAGAACGCGCCAGTGCTCCACCCTGCTAACGACCACGGTCCTGCCTTAACTCGGAGCTGGCGGCGAATGGCGTTCGGCACCATCGATGCGAGCCAGGTGTAGGCCTGGGGGCCACCCCGAATGTTGGTGCATTCGGTGTCTCGTGGGGGGTTGGTCATCAGCGGCGGAAACACGGCGATGAATGGCCTGATACGCCCGGCGTTGATTTCTGTCGTGGCTACGTGGCCGAAGTCGTAGTGCCGGAACATCACTGCTGGAGTCGACGGCTGGCCGGGCAGCACCATGACCACGGGAAAGGCGGTCGTCTTGAACTGCGCCTGCTGATACTGAGGCGGGAGCCAAACCAGTACCTTGTGGCTGCGCTCGGCGGCAGATCGGCCGGGAACGGTCAACACCTCAAGGTGGCCGGAACCGGGTGGCACGAGTCCATGAGTCTGGAGTCCATTGGTTTGAATAATTGCCCGCTCGGTGCGTACTCCGAACAAGTCTGACCAGGAGGTAAAGAAGCCGTACTCCGCGTTAACCCACAGAAAGAGTGCGGAAATCGCCACCAGCTGGCATACAAGCACCGCCGCTAGGGGTCGCAGCGCCGAGAGCCAGCCCGTTTTTGTTGTCCGTTTCCACCACCAGGCCACCAGTGGCGCCGCGACGGCGGCAAGCAGCACTGTCGCAGCGAGCAGCGGGATGGCAGTGAGGCTCAACACGATGCACCGATCAAGGCTGAATCCGCACGCCGAATAACTCGCAGCCAGTGCAGGAATCCTTCAATAGCGAGAGCAGCGCAGCTGTGAAGTAACGAGCCATGACGATGGTGATCGCCAGTGACCAGTGCCAGCTGCCTGTTGCGCTCGGGCCATCGGTCAGGCCTTGGCTTTCCTGCTGGGCTCGGGGGACGCCCATGGCAACACATCATGCAGGACAGCCGCTGTGATGAAACTGAACGGATTAGGCTTCCCGAGTGGTCATGGAGGCCGTCCGTCCCCAATCGGCCATTGTGAGTGGGGGACATGCTCCTGAGCGGAGCCAGAGCCGGTGGGGCATCCGTAAACGTTCGGTGCTGAGCGCCGTCGTGGTCGTCACCATCTCATGGCTGGTCGGTGGCGCCTTCCTGCTGCTTGTTCTGCAGTCTTCGCTGATCTCCGCCGCCTGGAACGATCTTGCACTCCATGCCAACGACGTCGCTGGTCTCCTTCAAGAAGAAGGGATTGAGGAAACTCAATCGACGCTCGCCGAGGACCCCCGCAGCGCCGAACAAGTACAGATCGTTGATGAAGCCAATCAGGTCGTGGGCTGGAGTCTCCCGGGGCTGCGCAGTAACCCCATGTCAACGTTGCGACCGGCGCCAGGCCGGACGGCGAAGAAGGAGCTGCTTGCACGCGTACCGCCGCTTGGCGCTGACGACGAAATTCTCGTCAGCGCCCGTGGCGTCGAGCTGCACGGCAAGCGCTACGTGATCTTGGTCGCCGCCCCCCTAGACGTGCAGACAGACACCCTGCGTACGGTCGGCTTGCTGCTACTCGCTGCCGCGCCACTTTTTGTCGCACTCGTTGCCGTCGCGGTCTGGATTCTGGTTGGCCGGTCGCTGAAGACAGTCGAGCGGATCCGGCGACAAGTGGCAGAGATCGATGGGCGCCGACTCCACGAGCGTGTCGAGGTGCCGCCGACTGGCGACGAGGTCGCGGCGCTGGCCTCCACCATGAACCAGATGCTCGACAAGTTGGAGCAATCGGACAACTCGCATCGGGCGTTCTTCTCTGACGCGAGCCACGAGCTGCGCAGCCCACTGTCGACACTGGTGACGACCGCTGAGGTGGCCAGTCTTGACCAGAGTGGCAGAACCTGGCTCGACATGCAGCAGACGGTGCTCAATGAGTCGAGCCGGATGCAGTCATTGGTCGAGGATCTGCTGACGTTGGCCAAAGTCGATGCTGATCAGCTGCAGCTGGACGTGGAAGACGTTGATCTTGAAGATGTGCTGGATGCCGAGATCAAGAGGCTGCGGACGGTATCCAGCCTGCAGATCAACGCGCAGCTCCAGCCGACGCGGGTACGCGCCGATGAGCGGCGCCTGATGCAAGTCTTCCGCAACCTTCTGGACAATGCCGCGCGGCATGCCAAGTCGACGATCATGGTCAGCATGGAGCGGCGGCCGGGCGAGGTTGTGGTCACGGTCGACAATGACGGCGAGGTCATCAGCCCGAAAGATCGGAATCGAGTGTTCGAGCGCTTCGCCCGGCTCGATGCCAGCCGCTCATCCGATGGTGGCGGAAGCGGGCTCGGGCTGGCGATCAGTCGGGAGATCATGGTCGCCCATGGCGGAACGGTGCTGGCTACCGAGTCGGGTGGCTGGTGCCGCTTCCAGGTGATCTTGCCAGCCGTGGACTGAGTTACGAGCCGAGCTTGTCAAAGCTCCCCGGAGCGCCTTCGACAGATTCAGCCACATCGGTATCGGGATCCAGCCGGTAGCCCATGCCTCGGACGGTATTGAGCGTCCGCAGGCCGTACGGTGTATCGATTTTCTTGCGCAGATAGCCGATGTAGACCTCTACGACGTTCTCGCTGCCTTCGTACGCCGCGTCCCAGACGTTGTTCAAGATGTCGAACTTGCCCGCCACGCTGCCGGCGTTACGCATCAAGAATGTAAGCAAGCTGAACTCGCGCGCTGTGAGCTTGATCAAATCCCCGCGCCGGGTGACGGTACGCCGCGCCGGGTCCAAGATCAGGGTCCCGACGGTGATCTTGTTGGGTCTCTCCGGCGCGCCGCGGCGAATCAACGCCCGCAACCGCGCGACCAGCACCTTGAAGCTGAACGGTTTGGTCAGATAGTCGTCGGCACCAAGATCAAAAGCATCTGTCTGATCATATTCACCGTCCTTGGCCGTGAGCATGATCACTGGAGTCCAGATGCTGCGCGCCCGAATGTCCTTGAGCACGTCGTAACCGTTCATGCCCGGAAGCATGATGTCCAGAATCGCCACGTCGTAGCTGAACTCCGATGCCGCCCACACGCCCGAAACTCCGTCATGGACGACATCAACGACAAACCCCTCGCCGACCAGCCCGCGACGCATCGACTCCGCGAGGCCCTTCTCGTCCTCCACGATCAGTACCCGCACCAGCGTCCCCCCAGCTCCGATATCCGCGCAGCCACAGTATTCACGGCTCAGATGGGATTACCGTTCCCGCCTCTCAGCTACAGCACAGCGTGCATCAACCAGAGTCCAACCTGGACGGCCATGTAGGGGCAATCAATGGGGGCGGCGCGATGCTCAAACCGACCAGCCCAAACCTGCCGCGGCCAGAGATCCGGCCCGGTCACTGGGGGCAGTGGCTGGCTGCCGGTGCCGCCGGGCTGGTCGGCTTCGTCGTCCTCGCGCTGCTCTTGGTCTTGCATGCCGGCATTGCTCAGTTTGATGAGTGGGCACTGGCCGCAGTTATCAGCGAACGGCAGCCGGAGCTTACGCTGCTAGCGCGCGCTGCCAGCTGGCTGGGTTCGGCCGGCGTACGGGTCGGGCTCGGCATTGCGGGAGCCGTTCTGCTCTGGCTCCGAACGCGCCGATTCCTGTTGCCAATTGCCCTCCTAGCGGCCCTTGCAGCGACCGCCAGCCTCGTGACGATCTTGAAAATTGCGCTCGACCGATCGCGACCAGCTGCGAACCTGATGCTGGGCGCGCCATTGACCGACAAGGCGTTTCCGTCGGGTCACGCGGCCGGCGGTTCGGTGGTTCTGATCTTGATAGCTTTACTGCTCGGGTTGACGGCTACCAAGCCACTCGTTCGGCGGCTATTGGTAATCATCGGCTGCCTACTGGCGGTGCTGATCGGTTGGAGTCGCAGCTATCTCGGCGATCATTGGCCGACCGATGTAGTGGCCGGTTGGTTGCTGGCCGCGGCCATGGTGTCGGTGACGATGGCCTTGGTGAATCAGACCCTGTTGAATCAAACGCTGATGGATCAAACCCTGATGAATCAGACACTGCCACAGTATCGGGCCGCTGAGATGTCGGAAGGGAGCGACCCAGACGCCAGCGCGAAGAGTCTGCGACCGCCGAGTGGTCACAGCCGCTTGGTTCTATGATCTCCCGTCGAGCGGGACATCGCCATGATCATCGTTCTCAGCAGCTCCTGGCTCGGTCAACGCATCGCGATCTCGCGGTGCCTCAACAATGATGCGGCGCCAGACTGCCGTAGATCTTCACCGTGCCGGGATGGTCAACGACGAGCGTCGACCATCCGCTGTCGGCCGGTCGCACGCAGCCAGCGGAGGCCGACAGGTAGCGAGACCAATGCACCCGGATTTCATATTGACCGGATTTGGGCAAGGACACCGTTAGCGAATCGGCGTTACGAGCCACAGCCTGTCCGGGGGCTGAGATGACCGGCTCCGGGTTCGTCACGGCATAGAGCGTCCATGTCGGATCCGACCAAACTGGCTGCAAGTACGGCAACCCATGACGTACCAAGTTCGCTTCATCGGACGACGCCCAGTCGTACGGTCCTGAAGAGATGGCCACGTACGAGACGGCGTTGTCGTCAAGCCATTCTCGGTATGTGTCCGCATTGAGGGTTCCGTTGTAGAAGACGGGGCTGTTCCCGGTGTCGACCTGTCGCGACCACCCTCGTGCGATTGGAACCACCGGTGCCACGGCGGCAGCCTCGCCTCGCCGCCGTGTCGGAACGACCTCAATGGGCCCGGCAACCCCACGAGCACGCAGCTGGTCGAGGAGAGGTGTGTAGAACTCTCTGCTGAGGGCGGGATCGCCCCTTTCCAGCACTTCGGTGATGGATACCGGCGGCAACAACAAGACCACTGTTGCGGCGGCGGCAATGATTGCCACTACAGGTACGGCGGCGACCGCCACGATAATCGGCGCCGCGAACAGCTCGGGCAGACGAGTTGCGGTCGTGCCGACAGGCGTGGGTATCAGATAAGCGCCCGCGACCATTCCGGCGGATAGCAGCGCGCCCCACCGCACCACCGGACGGCGCCAACATAGTCCAGCCACGATTAGGCAGACGAGGAAACCCGTCAAGGCCTGCTTCGTTGCAAATGTCTGGTAGCCACCGTTACCGAACGCCAACCCAACCACGATGGTTGGCACCAGACCACTGACGCCGAGAATCACGCCGTCCCGTCGGCGGCCGGACAAGAAAAGCGCACCGCCGGCGACGCCGAGGAACAAACCGTCTACCGGACTACTGAGCGCCGCCAGTACGCAGAGCACGGAAGCAGTGCGCAGGCGTCCCGAAACCAGAGCCAACGCCGCACCTAGCGCAACCGCGAGACCGAGCGCAAACGTCGTACGTGTCACCACGAGATTTCCGGTAAGGCAGATCGCCGCGGTGATTGCACCGGGGATCGGTCGCGCCACACCAGTGCGCTTCAACAGCGCCGCGAAAAGCACGACGCTGATGACATACCCAAGCGCCGTCGTGAGGCGTACGCCCAATAGCGCCATCACTGGAGGAGACAAGACGCTGTAGCCGAGTGGGTCGTAACCGCCATACCAACGGAGATCGAGCAACTCGGGCCAATGCTGCTCGCCTAGCTGGGCGTGCGCCATTTGTGCCGACAAGTCGCGACCCATCGGCGCAGCAAGGAGGTATGCAGCAGCCAGAAGAACAGAAAGCGACCCAGCGACGACGATCGCCGGCGATCGTTGCCACAGCGAAACAATCGCCGCGGGGATTCTGCGCCGCGCGCTGGTGACCCTCTGCCTAGTCTGGACACCAGCCGGACCCGCATTGACCGTCTGGGCGTCCTTCGCGGTCGGAAACTTAACGGTTACCGCAGCAGGTTCCTCGCTGAGATCTTCGTCGTCATTGCGGCGCGGCTGCCGTCCGAAGCGCGCGGCCATTTCCCCCGACAACGGTGTCCCCTTCCCCGCGGACGAACTTCCCCGAGAAACGCTGTCTGGACGGGGTTGTCTAACCGCAATGCCTGTGCGTGACACACGTTGTCCGACTATGCGATATCGAATCTGAGACGGACCTGAGGAGATCGGCCTAGGAGCTGGATCCGCCTGTGAGCTGGTCCTTCGGAATCCGACAACATGGCACGATCCGTCACTACCCGGATAGCCCGCCGCCGGCGATCGGTCGAGCGAGCCGGGCGGTATCTATACTCCAAAAGAGGACTTTCCGTCCGGTGGCCTCAGAAGAGGCCGCGCAGGTCAGCGATTTTGTTCCCACCTGACCTGTCGATCCACACCAGCGGCTTCCCCGCAGAAAGCTTTTTGATTGTGTTTGTCGACATTCTCGGCTGGATTGGTGCCGTAACGGTCGCTTCGGTCGCCCTCCCACAGGTCGTCCGCATTCTGCGAACCAGCGCGACAACCGGTATCTCGCCACTCACCTGGCGGCTGATACTTGGAGTCAATCTGGCCTGGATGACACATGGAGTGCTCACCCATCACCCAAACATCGTGGTCGCAAACACGCTGTATGCGCTGTCCACATCAACGATCTTGATCTTGCTCTGGCGTCACCGGGGCATCCGCTTCTGGCAGCTCTTTGTTCCCGGGATTGTCCTCGCGCTGCTCGTGGTGGCGGTAGATGTGTTCTCCGGGCCTATTGCCTTCGGCGTGGTCGCGTTCATCCCGGCCGCCTTGTCCCAGTTAGCCCAGTTGCGTTCGCTTGTGCTATCGCCGACCACCTACGGTGTCTCCTTGTGGTGGCTTGCCTATTGCGTCATAAATCAGGGCATCTGGTTCACCTGGTCGGTGCTTGCCCATGAAATCTCGGTGACGATCGTCGCTACCGGACTAGGAACGCTCATGACGCTCAACCTGATCTTGGGCGTGCTGCGTCGGCTGAACGTCGTTCGAGCGCCGTTACCACTGTCCGATGGTTAGTTCTCGCTGCGGTTGCCGGTTGGGCCCGCCGTCGCGGTCAGGTCGGCGACGAAGCGGCGATGCGACATCAGGCACCAGTGTTGATCATGCATAGGCCTGACAGCACAGATTGACGCAGTGCTTTTGATCGAGCGCGGGTACGCCGGTTACATGATCAGGACTTTGTGCTCTAGCAGGCCTGATGGCATCGGCATGTAATGGCCATAGTGCCGATCCACAGCGGGACGCTAGGGAGTTTGATTGTGGTGCGCCGCCGTCCAGTAACGACTCACACCATTGAGATGGCACAGATCAAGGAGATCAATGCCAAGCTCAAGACGCCGTCCGGTGTCGTGGTCATGGCGAGTGAACTTCCTCTGGAGGTTCAGCCGGGGGATCGGCGAGTGCCGGTGAATTCATCGGCGCAGCTGACCAGGTTGTCATGGACCGGGTCGCCAAGCTTTCCCGACATCTTCGGGCACTTCAGCGCGTCTGGCGACGAGTCGCGACGCCGCGTTCGCCTGCATACGGCTGCATTGAAAGAGATCAGTCACCGACTCAACCTTCACCATGCCTGGGGGGTTGAGCCATCGAACGACATCTCGCGAACCCGGCGGCAGCGTCGGACTCGGCCCGCCTGACGTACGCCGGGGTGGCGACCAGACCGGCGCCACCTGACTCTTACCGGACGCGGTAGTGCGACCTGCCAGCGCGTTGTCATGGCCGCTGGTTGCTTGGGTGAGAACCTTCGACCATGGATGATGTGGCGACATGAGCACCGGAACCGCCAGCCGTCCGAGACGGACCGGTGAGGACCTCGTTGTGGCGTTGCACCACCCGTCCGAGCTGTTCAGTGTCCAGCCGGAAGCGATGCTGGAGCGCGACGCGCGGCTGGAGCCTGGAGCCGATGAGATCGTCAGCGAGTTGCTCGGCCGGTCCAGGATGGAGCGGCGGAGCCGCATCGTCGTGACGCTACCCGCGAGGGAGATCACCGATGGTATTGCCGAGACTCTGCACATGGCGCTCCGACGGTACTGCGATGCGCGGTTGGCGCGGGTTCAGCGCGAGACCGACGTGGCCTGGCGGCAAGGGCTTCGCTCACTCGGTAGCGGGTCGATCCTGTTTCTCGTCGGACTGCTGCTGTCAGCCGGGTTTCTGGAGCCGGACGTTCCGGCGTTCTGGCAGAATTTGCTCGGCAACGGCGTTTTCCTCGTCATCGGTTGGGTCGGTCTCTGGTATCCGCTCGATCTGCTGTTCTTCGCCAGGCAGCCGTTAAAGCGCGAGGCGCGGATTCTCCAGGCGGTCAGCCACATGCCGCTTTTGGTGCAACCCGTCGACATCCCGTAAACCGCGGGCCAGCGGAGAGCTCCACCGGTCAAGACGCGTCACCAGCCTGCCTGCCTCCTTGTCCCACGGGTGCCTAGGGGGTCGGCATGGGGCTGGATGCTTGAGGTCTCCGTCCTAGGCTGATGGCTGTGGCTAGTTGGCGGCGGTGGATCCCCTTTCAAAGATCTGCCCGGGAACCGCCAGGTGACGAGGCCGACGAACGGCTGAGGACTGGCGAACGGCTGGAAAAGCGCGGTGACATAGGCCGAGCGGAAGAGGCATACCGCGCCGCGGACGCCGCCGGTAGCGGGGAGCGTGCGTCCAATTTGGGTGTCCTGCTCTTTGATGTCCAATGAGTGAGCAGGACATGGATGGTGAAAGCCCGCGAGGCCGCGCGGCTCGCGTGAAGACAGCCCTTCACCGCTTAGCAACATATGGAACGCTGGCGCCGGGTCGCTCAAACGATCATCAGCTCGATGGGCTCGAAGGCCACTGGCTGGAGGGCTATGTCCGGGCGAGGCTGATAGATGCGTGCTGGGGTGCCAGCCTCGGCTTCCCCGCAATGATCCTCGATCCCCACGGCTCAGCTGTCCGTGTTCACGTCTTCGAATCTGCCGACCTGCCGGCACATTGGTCGCGCCTAGACGACTTCGAAGGGCCCGGTTATCAGCGCGTCGTCACAACTGTCCAGACCTCGACTGGCGAGATCGACGCGTGTATTTACGTCCTCGGCGGGTCCGGCGGCTAGAACGCCCTTCTCACCTCACGTACCTTCCTCGGAAAATGCTGGGCGCTGGTCGGTTCGGGTTTCCGCCGCGCAGGAATTCCATGATCGTGGGTTATGCCTGGCCTAACCGCTTCAGGAGGTCATGAACCGCGTCGGCTACCGCGTCCGACCTCGTCATAGGAAGCGAGACGTGCGAGGCATCTGGAAGGGATCGATGTTCGCCGTAGCGCGCAGTTGCTGCGATGGCGTCGAACAATCGCTGACTGCCCGCAATCTGCTCGCGCAGATTGTCCGCTGTCTGAAAGGCGGTCTGCTCCGGCCCAATTGCCGTGCCAGACAGCACGATCAGCGGCACGTCGGGCACCGGCCCACCGGCCCGCAACTTCTCCATGATCGCCAGGACGTTCAAGCCTTCTTGCATGCCAACCAGCAGGCGGTCCGGGCTGGTGTGCTTGTCGATCAGCATCTCCCGCAGTTCAGGCGGGAAGGCGTCGAACATGCCGCTGTCGAGTTGGGCGCGGGCAAAAGTGCGTAACTCTTCACTGACTTCAGGTACGGCCACATTGGCGGTTTGGTTGGCTGCCAGCTTGAGGTGTTCCGGCATGAAAGTGTCCCACTCAGGGTGGGCCGGCTCGATCAGCAAAAGGGCGGCGACATCAGCTGGAAATCTCTGCGCGTAGCCGTGTACATACGCTCCACCAAGAGAGTGACCGATAAGGATGCAGGGCGGTGTCACACCGATGCGGTCAAGAAGCTCACGCAGCTCGTCGGCCACATCGTCCAGGGCTCGCGGTAGCTCCACATCGTCGCTCCAGCCGGTGCCGGCGCGATCGTAGATCACCGAGGTGGTGAGCTTCGCGACCAGGTCGTGGGACATGAGATAGTCCAGACCGATCGCTCCCGCGCCAGTGACGAAGACCGCCGTTGGCACACCCTCTCCGCTCCGGTACATCCAGACATACCGACCGCCGACCTTGATTCGATGGCCGATCGGCGGACATTCGGAAGTAGCTGGTCTCACAATCGAGAACGGTATCAAATATGAGACTATGGACCAAATGGATACCACTGAACTGTTGTTGCACCCTGTCCGACTGCGCATCGTCCATGCCACCTTCGACGGCGAGCCGTTCACCATCACGCAGCTGCGTCAACGCATGCCCGACGTCTCAAAGGCAACGATGTATCGCCAAATCGCCCTGCTTGCCGACAACGGGTTGATCGAGATCGACGGCGAAGAACGCAAAGGTGGAGCTATCGAGCGCCGCTACCGTCTGCAGCCGGCACGGACGATCATCGACGCCAAGGCGGCCGAGGCAATGACCAATGATGATCATCGCAGGGGCTTCGGGGCTAGCCTGGCCACACTCCTCGCCGAATTCGACGTCTACATCGCCGACCAGGAAGCCAACCCAACTGCGGACATGGTGACGTACCGGCAGGCCGCCCTGTGGCTCAGTGACAATGAGAAACGTGCTCTGTATGACGATTTTGTCGCAGCCATCCGTCCACTCCTGACCAATCGGCCGTCTCCAGATCGCCGACGTCACCTTCTCGCCACCATCCTGTTTCCCAGTCGCGGCAATCAAGATCAACACTCTTGACAGCGGCCGAGCGGTTGATCTTGGGACCGAACTGGCCGACCGTCGAGACCCGAGTCATGAGGCGGAAACCGAAAGAAGGATGGAATCAGCTACGCTGCCGGGCTTAGCCGCGTTTGGGTTGGGGGACGAGATGGATGGTGGCTTCGGCATCCCAGATCGACGTACGTTCCTGGCCGGCGCGTTGGGAACAGTCGGCCTGCTGGTAGCTGGGTGCGACAAGCCGTCAGCAAGCGACGTCACGCCCAGCCCGGCGGACACGGCGCCCAGCAGCCTTGAAACCACTGCCATGCCGTCACAGACGACGACGTCAGCGACATCCACGCGGCCGAGGCCACATCAGCCGGCGCACAACCAGCAGGCCAGTGCCAGCACGATCATCAAGCGAGCGACGGTCCCGATTTTGTGCTACCACCAGCTACGGGAGTGGAAGAGCAGCGACAGCGAGTACAACCGGGTGAATCTGATCTGTCCGCCGCGATATTTCCGGGCCCATCTCGACGCCCTGATCGACGGCGGCTGGACCACGATCAGTCCCGACCAGTACCTGGCACACCTCACCAAAGGCGGGAGGCTGCCTAAGAAGCCGGTGATCTTGAGCTTCGACGACGGCAGTTCCGGACAGGTAAAGGAAGGCCTGCACCAGCTCGTCAAGCGCCGCATGACCGGTGTCTTCTTTGTTATGACGGTGGTCCTAGGCAACTCAGGGTGGATGAGCACCCGGGACATCAAGCGGCTGGCGGACGCCGGCATGACGATTGGCTCACACACCTGGGACCACCACGCTGTCACTGACCTGTCGGGTCGGGATTGGAGAATCCAGCTCGACCAGTCCAGGGCAGCGCTGCGCCGGGCAAGCGGCCAGCTGGTCGAGCACTTCGCCTATCCGTACGGGATAGTCAGTACCAAGGCCTTCTCGCACTTGCGACACGCCGGTTACAAGACGGGGTTCCAGCTGGAGGCCAAGAAGCTTGATCATCACGCGCCGCTGTACACGCTTCGCCGGTCGATCGTTGTGTCTACCTGGAGCGGCGCCGCTCTACTGAAGCATTTAGCAAAGCACCGACCTTGAGTGGTCCAGACTGACTCTGCCGCGGGGAGACGGTTGGCTTTGCTCGTCTGAAGATGCGCTGTCCCACCTTGAGGAATCCATGCAGGGGACACGCTTCGAATGCATAGAAACCAATGCCCGATGTGAGACCTTTTTCCTGAGATGGGGCCTACGGGGTTACGACAGAGGTCGACGCTACGAAGACTGTAGATCGAAACGTGGCGGAGGCGGGGGCAGTACCCGCCGACTCCCACTATCGTGGATCACCGCGCGAGCGGCTCCTCGAGAACCGAGGCGCAACGGCTTTGCGTCGACCGCGAAAGCAATCCGGGCAGTACCGCGGCGCTGCCCACATTGACGCGTAGCTCAATGGCAGAGCAGCTCCGTGTTAAGGAGTCGGTTCTAGGTTCGAGTCCTGGCGTGTCAGCTCACTCCTTGTTGGGTAGCTGAAGCCGCTTGGCTCTTCTCAGGAGTCGCCGAGCAGCCAACGAACCGACCGGCATAGCAGAGTCTGGTGGCCAAGACTGTCGTATGAGGCGGCGTCGTGACCGAGGCCGTCATAGACCACCCGGGCTTGATCATTCTGGCGTGTCCAGACCAGTGGGTGTCGGAGGCCCTCGTGGTCGTGTTCGTACAGAACCGTGATATCGGGCTCGGTTTCTAAAAAGCTATAGCGCTCATCGATGACCACAAGATCGGCCAGGCCTGCGGTGATTGGGTGTTCGGTATTGGCCAACAAGATTGTCGCCGGGCCCTTCGCCGGGTGCATGCTGTGTCCGCGTATCCACCTGCCTCCAAGGATGCGCCGCCACGCCGGCATTGTGGTCAAGGAGGTGATGCTGGAATGCATACCAAGCAGGCCACCTCCAGCGTTCAGGTGGCTTTCGAGACCGGCGCAGGCCTGCTCAATCACATCCGCCGGTCGCGGCTGGGCCGGGTTTCCGATGTTGATGACCAGGAGTCGGCAGTCCCCGGGATCGCGGAGACGCTCCTCCACATCCTCTGTGACGTCCACTGAATACCCGATGCCATTGATGATGTCCGCGATCCGGGCCGACGTGATAGGGAAGGGATGCCATGAATCGGCGTACAGTCCACTGCCGCTGATGATCAAGGCGTCGAGCATGGGTACCTACGAAGATGTAGGAGGCTTGATCGCGGTTTTGCAAGGATGACTCAGAGGTTAATCGAGTGGTCCGCGGATCCCCTCCGAGATCAGCTAGCGGACAGGCCGATGCAGAGAAGGGCAGTCATGTCGATCATGAAAGCAGTCGTGCTTGATGCTCCGGGACCACCGGAGGCCTTGCAGGTGCGTGAGGTGCCAATCCCAACTCCACGCCGGGGACAGGTATTGATCAAGGTCGCCGCGTTTGGGTTGAACCGGTCGGAGCTTCACACCCGCCTTGGTCTGGCGGAGGGTGTCACGTTTCCTCGCATCCTGGGAATTGAGGCGACCGGCATGGTGGCGGCCTGTCCGGGCGGTGAGTTCTGCGTAGGTCAGCATGTGGCCACCATGATGGGCGGAATGGGTCGTACCTTCGACGGCGGCTATGCCGAGTACACCTGTGTACCTGCCGGTCAGGTCGTCCCGTTCAGCAGCAATCTGGACTGGGCGAGATTGGGCGCCATTCCGGAAATGCTGCAGACTGCGTACGGCTCCTTGACGATCGGCCTCGACGCCCAACCCAATCAGTCCATCTTGATTCGCGGTGGCACTTCCTCGGTGGGTATGGCGACTGCCGTGCTCGCCAAACGTCGCAACATGATCGTGTTGTCGACGACTCGGAGTCGCAGCAAGATCGAAGCGCTGAGCAAGATCGGTGTTGATCATGTCCTGATTGACGACGGCTCGATAGCGAAGAAGGCGCGAGATATCGTGCCAAGCGGCGTCGACGCCGCCCTCGAGCTGGTCGGAACCCCAACCCTGCCTGACACGCTGGCCGCGACGCGAGTGCACGGAGTGGTGTGCTTCACCGGGATGTTGTCCAACGAGTGGATCGTTCCAGATTTCTATCCGATTGATTACATTCCGCAAGGCGTACGGCTCACCGCGTACGCCGGCGAAGCCAGTGATCTCCCGGCGCACGTTCTTCAGGACTTCATCGATGCGGTCGCAGCAGGCGAAGCTGTCGTTCCGCTGTATCGGGTCTACCCCCTTGATCAAATTCGTGACGCCCACGCCGAGCTGGAGGCAGGGTCAGCCATCGGCAAGATTGTGGTGCTACCAAACGGGGGATAGGGCGAGTCACACGCTAGGAGCGATCGTCAGAAAACTGGGGGCGACTTCCGTTTCTTGATCGATTCAGAAACGCAACTACCCCACACTTTCAGAGAGAGCTTTTGGAAGAAGGCTGTCGTCACATCATGATCTAGTTCTTCGATTCGCGGAGAGGCACCTCGATACAAGGGCTGCTTATATGCCTAGCCTTGTGCCATGGCCGTGAGGGACTGGGGTGACCGGCCGCTGCTGCTGGCGGTCGAGGCTGATCCGCGTCAGCTGGGAAGGATCGAGGGGGAGTTGCAGCGCGCATTCGGATCGGATTTCCGGATCCGTGGTGAGCTTTTCCCCGAAGACGCCTTAAGGACACTCGAGGGAGCCCGCAACCGCCAAGAGCGCGTGGCAGTCGTCTTGGTCGACGACTCGTTACCCGACGATGCTCGGGCCGAAATCTTCGAGACCACAAGGAGCTTGCATCCCAATGCCCGGCGCGCCCTCCTCGTACCGTGGGGCGCTTGGGCACATCCTGGGTCGGCGCACAAGATCTTGCGGAGCATCGCCGTCGGTGACATCAGCTACTACGTACTCAAGCCCTGGATAACGCCCGATGAGCTGTTCCATCGCGTCATTGCAGAGTTCGTCCAGGAGTGGTCACGCAGTGAACCCACGAACTATCGCGAGGTTGTCGTCGTGGCGGCGCAGCACAGCGGTCGTGCGTACGCGGTCAGCGACCTGCTGAACCGGAACGGCATCCCGCACGCCTTTCGTGCCCGAGCATCCCAGCTCGGGCAGAGTGCGCTCGATGAAATAGGTCATCCTGACGGCGAGGTCGTGGTGTGGATGCCAGCCATCGGCGGCACAACTCTGATTGATCCGACAGATACCGAGATCCTCGAGGCTTGGGGTATCCCGACGACCTTGAGAGATGTCGATCATGACTTCGATCTGCTGGTT
The DNA here is from genome assembly GCA_045806785.1 of Propionibacteriaceae bacterium. Classification (GTDB taxonomy): domain Bacteria; phylum Actinomycetota; class Actinomycetes; order Propionibacteriales; family Propionibacteriaceae; genus Microlunatus. The sequence goes on from JBJMIR010000083.1 coordinate 52,809, forward strand.
GTCGGAGCTGGGCCGGCTGGGCTCGGTGCGGCGGTGTATGCCTCTTCAGAAGGAGTCCGCACCATCGTCGTGGAGCGCGAGGCCATCGGCGGCCAGGCCGGAACCAGCTCGCTGATCCGGAACTACCTTGGCTTCTCCCGGGGACTCAGTGGCGCCGAACTGGTACAGCGTGGCTACCAGCAGGCGTGGGTTTTCGGTGCCCGCTTCGTTGTCACCAGGGATGTAGAACGGCTCATGCCCCAAGGAACTGGCGGTTTCGTGGCTCAGATCGGAGAGGTCGGAGAAGTACGAGCACGGGCTGTGGTGATCGCAACCGGGGTCTCGTACCGACGCCTTGGAGTACCGAGCTTGGAGGACCTCAGCGGTCACGGCGTGTACTACGGAGCCAGCGTGTCGGCGGCTCAGGCGCTGGCTGGTCTGCGTGCCGGTGTGATCGGTGCCGGCAACTCTGCTGGGCAGGCCGCTCTGCACCTGGCACGGTACTGCGCCTCGGTGCACATGATCGTTCGAGGCGCCAGACTTGCCGACAGCATGTCTGCTTACTTGGTCGACGCAATTTCGGCATTACCAATGATTAAGGTGCACTTGAACACCGAGGCGGTCGACGGTCAGGGCGACGGACAGCTGGAATGGATAACGCTCCGCAACCGCATCACCGGTGAGGAGCAGCAACTGCCGCTGGAGAGCCTATTCGTCATGATCGGCGCCAGGCCGCGGACGGACTGGCTTCCGCCTGCAGTTGATCATGACCCTTATGGCTTCCTCTACACCGGAGCCGATGCGGCTGCCTGCGTCTCGTGGAAGCTGGAACGCTCACCGCATCCCCACGAAACGAGCGTCCCCGGGCTCTTTGCGGTCGGCGACGTACGAGCCGGTTCAGTGAAACGAGTGGCATCAGCTGTCGGCGAAGGGTCGGTTGTGGTCTCCGAAATCCACCAGTTCCTCGCGACACCAGCGAGTTGACATGACCGAGTCCAGTCGCAGTGGCACGCGGATAGCTCTTACCGCTGTGATCTTGGCGGTGCCACTGCTCGGACTGTTTTTGTTGCTTTTGCAACCGAAGCTCGACCTCCGTTGGGAGCACCATCCGGCACACTTCTGGTTGGTCTTGATCACTGCGCTGGTCGCGGCGGTGCTGGCCTACGCCACAGGCGAGGCCGCTGGACGGCGCGGGGATGCACGGCTGCTCTATGTCTCTCTCGCTTTCTTCTCCTCCGCTGGATTCCTCGCCTTGCACGCGCTAGCAACTCCGGGCGTACTGCTCGGGAAGAGCAACACCGGATTTCAGATCGCCACTCCAGTCGGTGTCGCCATCGGTTCGATCTTCGCGGCAGTGTCGACCAGGGACTTGTCCGGTGATAGTGCTGTGCGGAATGTGCGTATCGGCAAGCGTTTGCGCTGGGGGTTGCTTGGCCTGATGGTCCTGTGGGCAGTCTGGTCCCTGGCTTCGCTTCCGCCCCTCAACCGACCACCGCAGTTCGCAGAGGCTTTTCCGCTGTTGCTTGCCGTTCCGGCGGTGCTGCTCTACGTAGCTAGTGCAGTGCGCTACGTGCAGTTATGGCGTCGGCATCCTTCGCTGATGCTTTTGGCTGTGCCGTCGGCCTTCATACTGCTTGCGGAGTCCATCGTCGCGATGGCGTTTGCGCGCAACTGGCATCTTTCGTGGTGGGAATGGCATGTCTTGATGCTCGTCGCTTTTGGACTAGTGGCATTGAGCGCGCAGACGTCCTGGCGCGAAGAACGGTTCGCTGAGCTCTATCTTCCGCAGACCAGCGCGGGCAGCCGGGAGATCAGTGTGCTCTTCGCTGATCTGCAGGGGTTCACCTCATTCTCCGAGACCCATGAGCCGGAGGAAGTGGCGCGGATGCTCAACGAGTACTTCGCCGTCGCAGTCCCTGCCGTTGTCTCACCGTACGGTGGCGATGTTGATCGCATTATCGGTGACGCCTTGATGGTCACCTTCAATAAGCGTGGCGATCAACTTGATCACGCTCAACGTGCCGCCGGCGCTGGACTTGCCTTGCAGCAGGCGACACTACGCCTGGCAGCGCAACATCCCGAGTGGCCGAAGTTCCGAGTGGGCATCAACTCCGGACACGTCTCGGTCAGCCTGCTGGGCGCCGACAAAGGTGGACGTACCCACACGATCATCGGCGATGCAGTGAACGTCGCCTCCCGCATCGAGGGCACTGCTCCTACCGGTGGTGTGGCAATTGGGCCCGACACGAAGGCGCAACTGCCAGACGCCGCCACCACGCCGCTGGGCGAACTCCACCTGAAGGGGCGGCAGGAGCCGCTCGAAGTGCACTTACTGACTTCCCTGCGGAGAGATTCCGACGTCTGACATCTGATGGGCACACTTGGCATCACTTACTCGGACCGCGCATCGGCTGCGACTGATGCCAAGATCGAGTATGCAGTGCGAAGTGGACGAGAAGCTCAAAACACCTGGCCAAATTCGGCAACGAATTGTGTAGTTATCTCAAACCGATAACGGTTGGCGCTGCCCAGTACTAAACCCCGCTCGTCCTTGCTCCCTACTGGCGTGCATGCCTGCACCGTCGAAGTGCTCGAGGATCTGCGCTTCACGCCTGCCTCGCTCGGTGCCATTCGGGGGTTGGCAATCCGTATCCACGCTGCGCCGACCTGCCCTGTCCGTTTCCAGCGCCTGGATAGCACAACGAGGAGATCGGCCTTTCACCATTCATAAGGAGCCCGATGATCAAGTGGATTGTCAGTGCAGCGCTGAGGTTCTCTCGGCTCGTGATCGCGGCGGCCATCGGGATTCTTGGAGTGGGTGTGTATCAACTGCACAATGCGGCAGTCGATGTCTATCCCGAGTTCGATCCGCCCGCCATTCAGATCCAAGCCGAAGCTCTCGGATTGTCAGCCCAAGAGGTCGAGCAGCTGATCACTGTGCCGCTGGAGCAAGACCTGCTCAACGGCATTCCATGGCTTAAGCACATTCAATCAAGGTCAATGCAGGGACTTTCGGCGATCGACCTGCAATTCGAGCCCGGAACCGACATCTGGGCCGCCCGGCAGCTAACCCAGGAGCGGATGTCTCAAGCCAAAGCGCTGCCCAACGTCGGCACTCCGCCACTGATGATTCAACCGACCTCGTCGACCAGCCGCGTCACGATGATCTCGATGCGGTCCGACACCGTCTCCGAGATGCAGATGTCGGTACTGGCCCGCTGGCAGATCCGGCCTCGACTGATGAGCGTGCCTGGTGTTGCGAACGTCTCCGTCTGGGGCATGCGGGATCGCCAGCTGCAGGTTCAGGTTGATCCGCAGCGGCTTTCGTCTCGCAAGGTGACGCTGACCCAGCTCATCGAAACGACGGGCAATGCGCTCTGGGTCTCACCACTGAGCTTCGTCGAAGCCTCCACCCCAGGCACCGGCGGTTTCATTGAGACACCGAACCAGCGCATCGGCGTACAGCACATTCAGCCGATCAACACGTCCGACCAGCTTGCCAATGTCGCACTCCAGGGTTCGAAGGCACCACTTCGGATTGGCGATGTTGCCAACGTGACTGAGGACCACCAGCCGCTGATCGGCGACGCCAGCCTGGATGGCGCGCCGACTCTGATGCTAGTCGTGGAGCGATACCCGGGCGCCAATACGGCTCAGGTGACCAAGGGCGTCGACGAGGCACTCGAGGCTATGGCCCCCGGCCTATCAGGCATTGAGATGGATGACCATATCTTCCGGCCGGCTGACTACATGACCACTGCGCTGAGGCATCTAGGTGTCGTTGGTTTGGTGGGCGCGCTGCTGCTGGTAGTAGCCATAGGTGCGCTGCTGATTTCCTGGCGGGCCGTGTTGATTCCCCTGGTGGCTATCCCGCTCTCTTTGGTTTCAGCGGCCTGGGTGCTGCATCTGCGCGGTGAAACGCTCACCCTCATGACCCTGCTGGGCCTTGCGGCGGCAACTGCAGTGGTGGTCGATGACGCATTCGGCGACGTGGCAGCGATACGGGCACGTCGGCTGGCCGCTGCCCCGGATGGGCCTCCGCTCAGCTCAGTCATTGGTGATGTTGTGGTTGCCCGACGGGGAGCACTGTTGGTCGCCACTGTCATTGCTTTCTTGGTGTTGGTACCCGTTCTGGCCATCGGCGGAGTATCGAACGCGTTCAGCTGGCCGATGGCTGCGACCTATGTGCTGGCGACCCTGACATCCCTGGTCGTGGCACTGATCGTCACGCCGGCACTGTCGGTACTGCTCTTCCGGGATGGCCGGCAACAGCTACGGGAAGGTCCGCTTGATCGTTGGATAGGCAGTGCATCCGATCGCTTTGCGGCACCGGCGATCAGCAAACCCGGCTGGGTAGCCCTGGTGGCCGGCGTGCTGGCTTTAGGTGGCATCCTGGTCGGCACCCTGGCTCCCAGTGGCCCCGTGCTGCCGACGCTGCAGGACCGCAACGTACTGGTCCGGGTGCAAGGTGCGCCGGGTACGTCACTGGTGGAGATGAACCGGATTGCCTCCGGCATGGCTACTGAGCTGCGGGCCACGGCGGGAGTTGAGTCCGCTGGAGCCCACGTCGGCCGGGCGATTACCTCCGACGAGGTTGTAGATGTCAACGCTGGAGAGATCTGGCTGACGATCGCGCCTGGGGCCAATTACGACGAAACGCTCGCTGGCGTACGCGAGATCGCGGCCGGATATCCAGGCCTGCAGACCAGCGTACGGACCTATGCAGAGGATCGTGTCGCAGCGGTTACGGACAAGGTCGGCAATGAACTCATGGTCCGCGTCTACGGGCTCGATCTCCCCAAGTTACGAGACACCGCCGATGATGTCGCTCGCACGCTGACGACCGTCCCGGGCGTCCTGTCGCCCCGCGTGGAGTCTCAGGTGAGCGTGCCGACCGTGGAGATTGAGGTCGATCTCGGCGCCGCCCAGCGTCATGGTCTGCGTCCGGGTGATGTCCGCCGTGAGGCGACAACTTTGATCTCGGGTCTCGCCGTTGGCAACCTGTTCCAGGAGCAGGCGGTCTTCGATGTGGTCGTCTGGGGCGGACCCCAGATCCGGCAAAGTGTCTCCGATCTGGAGTCTCTCCTCATCGATACCCCATCCGGCAGCCAAGTGCGGCTTGGGGATGTGGCAAAGGTTCGGGTCGCTCCCGATCCGGTCGCCATTGATCACAACAACGTCTCGCGAAGCCTCGATGTAACCGCTGTGGTCAATGGACGCAGCGCAGCGGATGTGGCCCAGGAGGTCACGTCGCGACTACGCGGTATGTCATTCCCGTATGAGTACCACGCCGAGGTCCTCGGAGATCCAGCTCAGCAGCAGACCAGCCACTATCGGGTTGCTGCGATCGCGGCAGCCGTGGTCTTGCTGAGCTTCTTGATCTTGCAAGCAGCGACGGGGAGCTGGGGACTTGCGGCGGCATTGCTGGTAACCCTGCCAGTGGCAGTTGTTGGGGGTGTGCTCATAGCGCCGCTGGTCGGCGGGGTCGCCTCGATCGGTGTCTTGGCTGCGCTCTTCGCGCTGCTCGCGCTGGCCATCCGGCAAGCTCTGGCCTTCGTACGTCGCGCTCGAGAAATCGGCAAGGAACCACAGATGACTCCTGACCAGGCGGCGCGGCAAGCTCAGCGAGAGCTCGCACCGTCAGTGATCGGCGTCACGCTCATTGTGGCGGCGATCATGGTTGCACCGGCCGTCATAGGCCGCACGGCGGGGCTGGAGGCACTCCATCCCTTCGCGGTCAGCATGCTGGCTGGCCTGGTGACGGCAACAGCCGCGTCGCTCATCGCGGTCCCCGCCTTCTACCTGGCGATTGCCAACCGGGCTCTGTTGAAAGAAGAGGGACGTCCGGCAACGACCACTCCTGCACCTGCATCCGAGGTTGTCGACCAGCCGTCGGTATCGCGCGAGCAGCTCAAAAATGGGAGCGATTCATGAAGCTACGTGATTTGGCCGTATCGATTGCGGCGCTTGCGGTGATCACTGTTGGCGCCAGCGGTTGTAGTGAGGCCGGTGCGTCGAATGAAGAAAACCCCGAGACGGCAGTCACGGTCGAGTCAGCCGGTGAGGATCAGCCGGCGCGGCTGACGGTCAGCGAGCGCGGCCAGGAGCGGCTCGGCCTTCGTACCGAGCCCGTCAAGCCGCTGACTGGCCAGCCGAATGGCGCCACCGAGATGATTTCCTACTCCGCGGTGGTCTATGACGAGGACGGCAAGTCCTGGGCGTACTCAGCACCATCCCCTCGGACCTATGTCCGCGTGCCGATCGAGATCAGCTCCATCACCGGAAAGACAGTCCAGCTCAAGAGCGGCCCGCCGGTTGGAACGCAGGTCGTTGTTGTCGGTGCGCCTGAGCTGGTGGGCGCCGAGGCCGGGATCAGCGGTGAGGAGTGATGGCCCAGCCGCTTCAAGCACAGCCGCCTCAGACCGAGCCGCGCAAGACCTTGATGCGGTGGGTCGTCGGCACAAGCCTGAACTACCGCTTCCTGGTCGTTGCCATCGGTGCCTTGTTGATGGTCTTCGGCATCGCCACCCTGCCCTCAACGAGGGTTGACGCCTTTCCGGAGTTTGCGCCGCCACGGGTCGTGATCCAGACTGCGTGCCTTGGTCTTTCCACATCCGACGTGGAGCAGTTGGTCACAGTGCCGCTGGAGCAAGCTTTTGCCGGAGTCGACGGGCTCGACGACATGCGGTCCAAGTCGGTACCCCAACTCTCAGCGATCGAGCTCATTTTCAAACAGGGCGTCGATGAGCTCCATGCCCGACAGCTGGTCCAGGAGCGGATGACAGCGGTAGCGGCCACTCTGCCTACCTGGGCGGCACCGCCGGTCATGTTGGCGCCAGTCTCCGCCACCGGCCGCGCGATACAGATTGGCATGACATCGAAGGATCATTCGTTGATGCAGATGTCGATGACGGCGTACTGGACGATCCGCGCGCGGCTGCTCGAGGTTCCCGGAGTCGCCAATGTCGCCTTGTGGGGCGAGCGACTGCAGATGATGGTGGTGCAGGCCGAACCGTCGAAGATGGAGGCGCAGCATGTCGCATTGAACGAGGTTATGGAGGGCACGGCCGACGCGGTGGATTCTGGTCTGCTTCGCTTCTCCAGCGGCTCAGTGATCGGCACCGGCGGCTTTATCGAGTCTCCGAATCAGCGGATCGGTGTACGCAATGTGCTGCCCATCATCACGCCTGCTGATCTGGCCAAGGTGCCGCTGCACGCAGATGGAACCGGCAAGGGTGTCAAGATCGGTGACGTCGCGCGTGTCGTGGAAGATCATCAGCCGCTCATTGGCAACGCTGTGATCAATGACAGTCCTGGTCTGCTGCTAGTGGTCGAGAAGCTGCCCTGGGCCAATACGGTCGAGATGACCAAGGGTGTTGAGGAAGCCATTCGCTCGCTGGAGCCGGGTCTGCCGGGAGTCCAGTTCGACACCACGATCTTCCAGCAAGCGAACTTCATCACCGCCTCGATTCACAACTTGACCGAGGCGTTGGTACTCGGGTTCGTGCTGGTCATCGTCATCTTGGCGTTGTTCCTCTTCGAATGGCGGGTGGCCCTGATCAGCGTGCTCACCATCCCGCTCTCGCTGATGATCACTTTGCTGGTCCTGTATTGGCGAGGAGAAACGATCAACACCATGACCCTTGCCGGGCTGGTGATCGCGTTGGGGGCTGTGGTGGACGACGCCATTATCGACGTCGAGAACATTGTGCGCCGACTGCGTCAACACCGGTTGTCCGGCGGCGAAGGCTCGACCGCATCAGTGATCTTGAATGCCTCTCTGGAGGTGCGAGGTCCAATTGTCTACGCGACCTTGATCATTGTGGCGGCAGCGGTTCCGGTGTTCTTGCTGCAGGGACTGACCGGCTCATTCTTCCGTCCGTTAGCGCTCTCCTACACACTCGCGATCTTGGCCTCGCTGCTCGTCGCCCTGACCATCACACCAGCACTGGCATTGATCTTGCTGGGCCGGTCCAAGATCGAACGTCGTCAGTCGCCGGTAGTCACGGTGCTGCAGCGCGGCTACACCGCGGCTCTGTCCAAGATCGTGGTCCGGCCACGGCGGGCGTACGCGATCTTCGCTCTGGTCACCGTCATTGGTATCGCGCTGACGCCGCTGCTCGGCCAGTCGCTCTTCCCGGGTTTCAAGGAGCGAGATTTCCTTATTCACTGGGTGAGCCAGCCCGGTACCTCCGCCGAGGAGATGCAGCGCACCACCCTGGCGGTCAGTAAGGAACTCCGAGAGATCCCTGGTGTACGCAACTTCGGGTCACATATGGGTCAGGCGTTCCTCGGTGAGGAGGTCGCCGGGGTAAATCTCGGGGAGAACTGGATCAGCATCGATCCCTCGGTGGACTACGACAGCACCTTGGACCACATAGAAGACGTCAATGACGCCTATCCCGGTCTGTTCCGGGAGACCCAGACCTATCTCGACGAACGCATCGAAGAAGTGATCTCCGGCGGCAAAGAGCCGATCGTGGTCCGGGTCTTCGGTCAGAACCTTGACGTATTGCGGGAAAAGGCTGCCGAGATCGAGAAGATCATGGGCACCATCCCGGGCGTGCAAGATCAGCACACCGACATCTCGACCGACGTGCCGCAGCTCGACGTGCAGGTCGATTTGGCCAAAGCCGAGAAGTACGGCGTGAAGCCGGGAGACGTACGCCGGGCCGCCGCCACGCTGGTCGCCGGTGAGGAAGTGGGCGACGTCTTCCGTCAAGGTAAGGCGTACGACGTCGTGGTCTGGAGCCCGCCGAATATACGTGCCAGCGTCCCCGACATCCAGAATTTGCTGATCGACACCCCATCGGGGAAGACGGTGCGCATGAAAGATGTGGCTGACGTCTCGCTACAACCCAGCCCCAATGCCATCGATCGTGAGAACGATTCTCGTCGGCTTGATGTCAGTGCGACCTTCGAGGGTGACCTCGGCGCCGTAGTCGGACAGCTTGAGCAGAAGCTCAAGGGCGTCACCTTCGATCAGGGATATCACGCTGAGATTCTCGGCGAGTGGCAAGAGCGAGAGTCGGCCCAGCGCATATTGCTGGTGACGGCGGTGCTCGCGGGAGCTGCGATCTTGCTACTGCTCCAAGCTTCCTTTGGCAGTTGGCGGCTTGCCCTACTAAGTTTCCTCACCCTTCCGATGGCATTGGTAGGTGGCGTCATCGGGGCCTTCCTCGGTGGTGGCATCGTCTCGCTCGGATCGCTGGTCGGATTCTTCACCGTCTTCGGTATCGCGGCTCGAAATGGGATCTTGTTGATCAACCATTTCCAGCACTTGGAACGCGAGGAGGGCATGACCTTCGGGCGAGATCTGGTGGTGCGTGGAGCTCGAGAACGGCTGTCGCCGATCTTGATGACCTCTCTTGCCACCGGTCTGGCGCTGATTCCGCTGGTGATCTTCGGTGAACGGCCGGGTCAGGAGATCGAACATCCGCTGGCGATCGTCATCCTCGGTGGCCTGGTCACCTCGACGCTGCTCAACCTGTTCGTGACTCCATCGCTGTACCTGCGCTTCGGAAAGTCGCGTAAGGAGCAGGAACCGGAGGTAGCCACCGCAGAGCCGGAGCCACAGCCGGCTTGATGCGCCTTGCTTGTCGCACAGAGCTTATGCACGCGAAACTGCGGGCAAACGACATCTCTGGATCGATCCAGAACTGCAACTTGTCCGCAGTTTCTTGCCAGCTTCGACTTTGGCTGTGTAGAAACTCAGGTTTCGGACGCCGGGCCCATAAGTGGGTGCCTAGCCGGGCGCGAGCGGGGCAGACCGTGGTCCTAGACTCCCCGGCATGGAGTATCGACAGCTTGGCCGAAGCGGCCTTCGTGTTTCGACGATCACCCTTGGCACCATGGGATTTGGCGGCACCGGCTGGGCCACTCCCGTCGGCCAGATCGACGTCGAAGGGGCTCGGAAGCAGATAGGGCTGGCGCGTGACGCCGGAGTCAATCTTTTCGACACCGCCGACGTCTACTCCAGCGGCCTCTCTGAAGAGATCTTGGGTAAGGCTCTCGGCTCTGATCGCGACGAGGTACTGATCGCGACCAAGGTGCGGCTGCCGATGGGTGAGGGCCCTAACGACGCCGGAGCATCCCGGCATCACATCATTCGGAGCGCGGAGGCAAGCCTGCGGCGGCTCGGCACCGACTACATCGATCTGTATCAGGTGCATGAGTGGGATGGGCATACTCCCCTGGAGGAGACGCTACAGGCACTTGATGATCTCGTACGGTGGGGCAAAGTGCGCTACATCGGCTGCTCGAACTATGCCGCGTGGCATCTGATGAAGGCGCTCTGGGTTGCGGATCGGAAGGGTTTTACACCATTTGTGAGCAACCAGCTCTATTACTCGCTGCAAACCCGCGATATCGAGAATGAAATTGTGCCGGCGGCAATCGATCAGGGCATCGGCATTCTGGTGTGGAGCCCGATCGCGGGTGGGTTGCTATCGGGCAAGTATCGCCGCGGCGTCGAGCCGCCGTCCGGCAGCCGTCATTTGACCGAATGGAGTGAGCCTCCGGTGTATGACGAGGAGCAGCTCTACGACACCGTCGAAGAGCTGGTTGGGATCGGTGAGGACCTGGGGGTTTCGGCGGCTCAGGTGGCGCTCGCGTACACCATGGCGAAGCCTGCGGTGACCTCGGTCATCGTCGGCGCCCGGACCGAGGAGCAGTTGGCCGACAATCTGGCTGCGGCGGACCTGAAGCTCGCAGCGGCCGACATCGAGCGGCTTGACAAGGTTAGCGCCCAACCGCTGCCGTACCCGTTCTGGCACCACCTGAACGCGAAAGATCGCCTCAGCTCAGCCGATCTGACCTTGCTGGGCCGTCACCTCGAGAGTTAGGCGATTCCGGCATCGAGCCATTCGGTCGTAACCGAGCGACGAGTTCGCCACGGCTTCGTACGCCGACCTTGCCGAACACCGACTTCAGATGATCTTGCACGGTGTTCGTGGAGATGAAAAGACGCTCTGCGATGTCGGATGTCGAGTGGCCTGCCGTAATTTCGCCGCAGATCTCGCGCTCTCGTACTGTGAGACCGTACGCCGTAAACAGCAAGCTGATCAGCTCGTCACCGCTTGCCGGCTCAATGGTGACGGCAATTTGATCTTCGTCTCCGCCGATCAGCGGACTGGCCTGGAGACTGGCCCACTGGCCGCTGGCATCTCGCAATCTCGTCCGAAAGCTACCCGAGGTTGCGCTGCGAGCACCCAGCGCCATGACCTGCATCATTAGCATGAACCTGCCCGGCGCTATTTGATCAAGCCGCTCCCGCCACAGTTGACCGGCGCGTGTTCGTGCCCGAATCTCTCCGTGCGGACCAATGACAACGATGGCTGGATGCCCGACGGCCATCGAGCCGCTGGCCTCTGAGCGCACCGCTAGCCGGGTTGCGGTGGCAATCGCCGGTGCCACCGCGGCGAGGAAGTCCGTTTCACGGTCAGTGAAGTCCTGGCCCGCACGTACCATGCCAGCACCGCCCCAGCAGGCGCCGTCAATCAGGAACATGATGCGAAGCTCATGCTCGAGCCCCAAGGGCCGCCATACGTTGTTAAGCCTGGAGCTTCGGTTGCGGTCGCGATCTGGCAAGTCGGACAGCCGTGCCATGAGTTGATTGCGCTGGGCGAGAGCGGCGAATGTATGTGGCTCCTCACCGGAGTACTCCGCCTGGGCAAGCGGTGGCTCATACTCCGAAGGGATCCGGGCGTCGCCGCTTGCCATAGTGCTGATTACCAGCGTTTCCGGGTCTATGGTCGCCCAGCACGTCAGGTCCGTTCCGACTTCGGCTTCCGTCAGAGCAATCGCGGCGGCGTGCAGGTCACTGACACCGAGTCCCTCAGCGGCGAGTGCTGTGATGTCTCGGCGGGCGCGGTATGCCCGCTCCTCCCACACAACGAAAGTGTTTCACGCTTCTGGTTGGTGAGCATTCCCAGAATTCTGGGATCGACCCGATTCGAGCGGCGAACCTAACGTCGCTGCCATGACACAGCAGATTCAGCACACAATCGCTGGCGAAGGTATCGAGCTGACGTTGCGGGACGCGGTTGTCACCGTGAAGATCGGTGCGAACTACACCGACGGTGACTATGAGCTCTTTGAAGTTGACGCGCCGCGTGGTCCGGCTACGCCACTGCACCGCACCCCGTGGCCAAAGGCCTATTACGTCCTCAGCGGCCGGATGATCGTCCAGATCGAGGACGAGGGCTTTGACCTCGGCCCAGGTTCAGCCATCAGCATTCCGCCAGGGGCCTTGCACACCGAAACGGTGCTCAGCCCGTCGTGTAAGTACCTGGCATTAGGCCTGAGCGGGGCCATGGGCAGATTTTTCGCCGACCTCGATGCCTCGGTACCCCATGGCCGGCCAATTCAGGAAGTCGTGCAACAACTTCAGGAGGTCCTGGCGCGCCACGATGTGGGCCTCGCTGGTTTTGAAGCCGCCAACCTGGGGTCTGTTTCGTGACCGTAGTCGTGTGGATCTTTGCGCTGCTCGCCGCGACGCTGCACATCGTCGTGTTCGCATGCGAGGCGTTCCTTATCGAGCGTCCCAGTGTGCATGACGGAGTCTTCGGCCTTCCCTATGTCCCGGCCGTGCGGGTGTGGGCTTTCGGTGTCGGTTTCTACAACTTGTTTCTTGGCTGCGGCATGGTCGTCGGCGTGATCGCGTGGATGGGTGGCAACGAGATAGTCGGAAGAACCCTGGTGATCTACATCTGCCTCTTCATGATTCTGAGTGGCATAGTGCTGTTTCTCGCCGACCGGCTGGGGTTTGGTGGCCAGGAAGGCAAGAGCATCGGCGGCGCCGTGGGCCAGGGCTTGCCGCCACTAGTCGCTCTCGTTGCCGCGCTGCTGTAGGCGGACACGGGCGCCTATTCTCCGCATTCGGTTCAGAGTGAGGGGTTGCCGGGCACAATATGGGCCATGGCTCGCACCAGTGATCGTGTCCGCGCCATCTGTGTTGCGGTGACCGCCGTGACACAGGTGCTCGCTGCTCCGCTGACCACGTGGGCGCTTGGGCAGAGGTCCAATACCGGCGCAATCTCAGATGCCAACGCCAATCCCGTCACCCCGGCCGACTATGCCTTCGCAGTCTGGGGATTGATCTATGCGGCCTGCCTTGCCCTTGCCATTTATCAGCTCTTGCCCAGTCAGCAGGAACGTAGGGTGCACCGGCAGACGGGCTGGTGGTTAGCCGGCGCGTTCACGGTAGCCGCCCTCTGGGTGCCAGTCTTCGGATCGGGAAGCCTTTGGCTTGCCCAAATCTTGATCGTGATCTTGGTCGGCTACCTCCTGGTCGCTGCTCGAGCGTTCGTGCTGGTCGGGCCCGCGTCCAACGTCGCGGAGGAGATCTTGCTCCGGTTGCCGGTGATGATCTACCTCGGGTGGGCCACTTTGGCGGCGGCAGCGAGCTTCGCTACCACCTTTCGCTCATGGGGGATGCCCGCCTCCGCCCGATGGGTGAATGAGATCGGTGTCGTACTGGTGCTGGGCGCCACAATCATGTCGCTGCTCGTCGTCGGGCGGCTGGTCGCTGTTGTGGGTTTTCTCTTGACCGCCTGCTGGGCGCTGTTCGCGGTGGCACTGGCTACGCAATCCAATTCAATTCGCAATGCTGCAGTGATCGCCATCGTGATCATGATCGCGGTAGTAGTCGGCCGCAGTCTGCGCAGCCGCGAGCCTCGGACCGTCCTTTTCGGCTAGTCAATTTCCGACCACTGCGGAGTTTTGCAGCCCAGATCACGCGATCAGTAGTCGAATTTCCGACCGCTGCCGACTTTCAAGGCGATCACCCGTTGACGCGATACCGCAGGTAGACAACGCCATTGCCGAAGCGACGCTCATCCAGCAGCGCCAGCTGTAACCAGACATTGTCAGGCAGCGCCGGCGTACCACCTCCCACCACGATGGGGGACAGGAATAGGTGGCACTCATCGACCAATCCGTGCCGAAGTGCTTCGGCAGCAAGCGTGGGACCGCTGACAGCGATGTCACGAGTCGCATCTGCTTTCATCTGCCGAATCACCTCGGGGTCGAATTCTCGCTCTAGCTTGGTGTTAGCGGTGGACACCTCATCGAGGCTCCGCGAGTAGATGATCTTCTCGGCCGCCTGCCATAGCTTGGCGAACTCCTGCTCCGCTGACCGCTCGCCATTCCCGGTGGAGGCGGTCTCCCAATAGCGCATCACCTCATACATCCGACGCCCGTAGAGGTAGATTCCGATGCCTGCCTCCAAGTCGTTGACGAATCTGTGCACCTCTTCGGTGGGCATACTCCAGTCGAAGTTGCCCTTCGAGTCCGCGACGTATCCGTCGAGTGAACTGATCGCTGCGTAGATCAACTTCGCCATGCTGAGCCTCCCTGGTCGCAGCTTGCTAGATATCGCTAATCCGGCCATCGGGAAAGTGGTGGCAACCGACACGATATCCGGCCGGATTCGATGTCGTTTCTGCCCACTTTTGGAGAGAGAAAGGAGCGAGCACTTAGCTGGTCGCAAAGTCAATGATGCGGTACTCAGTGGCTGGCGTCTCCCGTGTCGCGCGGCAGGTGAGCTGGGCATCCGCGCGGCGTATTGACAGCACATGTACTTTCGCCATTCGCTGCTGAGGTTCGATCACAAGATCGACGAATGTCTCCGAGCCATGCCCATGATGCGGCCCGATGTGCTCGGTAGCGAGCACGGTGACATCTGAGGGACCAAGCGGACCGAAGCGCTGATGTGCGGCGATAACGGCCGCCTGAACCGGTGGCAGAAACCGCGACATGCCACGCAGGTGATCGGCGAGCACAGTGTCGCCAAGATGCGCCTCAACCGTGGTCAGCGCGGTGTCCGGATCAAGATTTCCGTAGTAGAAGCCATCCGGCAGCATGATCAGATTTGGGGCAAACCGATCACCGCCGATGTGACTGCACTCCCAGACAAGATCCGGCCACCGCGACGCCAGAGCAGAGGCAACCGGACGGCCGCGGAGGGCGCAACAGACGTCATGTACGCCGTGGGTGCATACCAAGATCACAGGTCCGGATTGTTCGATCCCGGGCACCGAAGTGTCGATCATGGCATCGGCGGCATTCAGTAGATCATTGTCCTGTCGCCATGGACCGGTCGCCGTCGCCGAATCAAGCCCGGTAAGGATCCAGTGTCGAGCTGCCCGTCGATCCAGCCGACCGGGCCGGCGTACCAGCAGAATTCGGGTGTCCGAGCCGGCCCTCCTGGTCAACACGGAGAGGACATCGGGATCGATACCGGCGCCGGCGATGGCCTCGGTCCGCCAGGGACCGGGATGTTCCAGCAGAAGCCAGCGGCGTGTCGGTGGCGCCGAACCGGCCAAGGGATCTGCTCGCTCCCGCGCTGCGTCTGCGCAGCGGAAGGCCGACTGTGGGCGACTCACTCCACAACGGCCAGGCCGGCGAGCAGCAAGCGACGCGCAAGATCAACTCCGACGTCGCCTGCCTTAGCGGCGCCCGTGGCTAGCAGCGTCTTGAGCGGCGCGACATCGCTTTCGGCTACCGCCAAGTTGCCGCCGCGACTGCGTAGCACGATGTCAGGTCCAGTGTGATCAAGCGAAGCGATCAGATGCCGGCGGAGCACGATCTGTGTGCTAGTCGTGATCACCTCGGCATCTCGAAGCTGCTTGAGTGGTCCGATCGGCGCTGCCCGCTGATTGGTCCGAGCACTGCGGAGCAGGGACTGAGAAATCTCATCGACGTCGGCATGCTTGATGGCCTCCGCCAGCGCCGCTGCGACCAGCTCGACGTCGGTGCGTATCTCACTCGGGTCGGCGACGTCCACACCAAGCGGGAGTGATCCTCGTACCGCTGGATTGCTGGCGAGGTTCTGTAAGGCCTGATCCATGAGCTGCTCGGCGAG
Organism: Propionibacteriaceae bacterium; assembly: GCA_045806785.1. Taxonomy (GTDB): domain Bacteria; phylum Actinomycetota; class Actinomycetes; order Propionibacteriales; family Propionibacteriaceae; genus Microlunatus. The sequence goes on from JBJMIR010000083.1 coordinate 68,653, forward strand.
CGCATAACGAGTCCACACACGTACGCCAAGGGTGAGATGGGTGCTGACGCCACCGAGCGCTGTCGCCGCATGGAGGTATCCACGCGGCAGGTAAAGGCAGTCACCGGGCCGAAGCAACGCCTCGATCACAGCAGGCTCTCGTGCGGCTCTCTCAACCGCAGCCTTCCGATCGTTCCACGGCTGATCGCGCAGCGGCGACTCCAGGACCGGCCGATGAATCTGCCACTGCTTCTCGCCATCGATCTGCACTACGAAGACATCGTGTACGTCGTAATGAGCGCTGAAGCCCTGGTTCTGCGGCGGGGTTATGTAGGCATTGGCCTGCACCGGATGGCCAAGTTCGGCGGCGAGCTGCTGGCAGAACTCAAGGATTGGCGGCCACATACGATGCAGGGCTTGCAGCACCAGAGTTGACCCATCGGCAAATAGCCGGACGAGCTTGTCATCGCTGACCTGGTCTGCGATCCCTGCTCCGACCCCGCCAGGCGCGGTGAACGCCCCATCGGCGAGGGTTGTGCCGCTCTTGGCGACGCGCAGGAACGGCGTCCGCAGACCGCGCTTGGACACCAGCTCGTCGATCGCATTGGCATCGAGCAACTCCCCAAAGCCGCCGGCAGGAAGATCATCAGCTGGGGACAGCAGAGGTTGCTGTCCCCAGTACTGACTCGCGAATTGATCACGGTCGACAGCAATGAGCCGACCGAGGACGGAGTCCTCACCGAATCCAGCGGACACTGGCTCCCCGGCTTGGTGCTGGCTCGTCACACAGATCTGTTCTGGTCACGATCAGCGGACGGCACCGCTATCGGCGCCACCGTCTCCGCCTCCATCGGCCCCACGGTCGGCTCCGCCATCCGCGCCTCCGTCGGCCCCACGGTCGGCTCCGCCATCCGCGCCTCCGTCGGCCCCACGGTCGGCTCCGCCATCCGCGCCTCCATCGGCCCCACGGTCGGCCCCGCCATCCGCGCCACCGTCGGCCCCGCCGTCAGCTCCACCGGTACCACGGACGCCGAATCCTCCGGTATCGGCACTACCGTCAGCCCCACCATCCCGGACACCAGCGATGCCATCGGCACCACCATCGGCCGGACCCTCCTCGGAGACGCCCCCGCCGGGACCCTGCGTTGACTCGCTCATTGACCCTCCCTACGTCGTTGGATGACCCACTTCCGGGCCCAGAACTTGGCGTCTGAGATGACGCTGTCGACCTACTGTCCCACCTAGGTCCGACACTCATGTCGCGGGGTCGTACGGGCCCATCGAGGACGCTGGTTCTGTGAGTACCGGCGACTAATGTGCAAGGCGTGGCTGCGTCGTGGAATTCGCTTCTGACTCATGAGGCGATCATCCAGATGGTCGGCCATGAGGCGTTCGCCCGAGCGATGGTTTTAGCCAAGTCCGGGCATGTCTTCGACGTTGGATTCGATGCCGAGGCTCTTACCGTCAAGGGAAGAGTCAGTGGAACGGTGCGCGATGACTACGCAGTCACCGTGTTCTTGGCGAGCTCACGATCCGGCGCCATCAGCGTCTACCGCAGCCAGTGCACGTGTCCGGTGGCCATGGACTGCAAACACGCTGCCGCCGTGCTCATTGTCGCTCGCCACTTGATTGCCGGCAACGCCGTCGAACGACCGGAGTGGGAGAGGACGCTTGAGAAGCTGATGGCAGCTTCTCCCGCACCGGCGGCTACCGATATCGCTCCACTGGCGCTCGAGTTTGGTGTGGAGCGCATCCCGGCGTTCCGCGGCTACCTGGGACGGCAAGATCTCCGGATCCGCCCGGCCCGTCGTAGCCGCAGCGGCTGGGTCCGCTCTGGAATCTCCTGGGATGATCTTGACTTCGTTGCCCGCTCCTACGTCCCAGAGCAGCGCGAGCTGCTGCTGCAGTTTCGTGCGGCGGCCGGCGCGAGCGCCCGGTATGCACTGCCGCGCAGTGCATGGCTTTCCTTGGGAATGGTCAGCAGCGCCTTCTGGGGACTGCTTGACCAAGCCGCCTCGACCGGCCTGACGATACTTGCCGCCAAGCCGCTCATGGGACCATTGCGGACCGAGCAGCGTGCGTCGGTGCAGCTCGATGCTCGCCGTCACCCAGGCGTTGGACTGCTGGTCGGCCCGCGGGTGCTGCTTGATGATCGCGAACTCGATCTGTCATCAGTTGGTGTGCTCGGTGATCCGGCACATGGAATCTTCCACGTCGGCGAGGCAGCCCGAGGCGTGCAGCAGCTGATCGTAGCTCGGCTTGATCAACTGCTGAGCCGGGAATTGCGCCAGCTATTGGTTGACCCGCATTCGTTGATGATCCCCCTCGAGGATGAAGATCGGTTCCTGACCCACTTCATGCCACGACTCCGTCAGAAGATCAACATCGCCTCGAGTGATCGATCAGTCCGGCTGCCGGACTACGTCGAACCGATCTTGGCTCTGACAGTGCACTTCCGCTCCGAGCATCGGGTACGCCTCGATTGGAGCGTGCACTACGACGCACCGGCGGGTCGGCTGACCTACCCCATCGACGACCCACCCGAGCCGCAGGGCATCCGTGATGTCGCCGAAGAGCGGCACAAGCTGGCCGAGCTTCCGCTGCCGTACGAGGATTTTCCCCAGTTGGTAAGCCCTGACAAAAAGCTCCCTCAGCTGCCTGCTGCGCATGTGCTTTTGGACGGTGGCGCTGCCCTGCGATTTGTGGAGCAGGTGCTGCCGCAGCTGACCCCTGCAGGAGTGCAGGTCAGCCTGGAAGGCGAGGTACGCGAGTACCGCCAAAGCGAATCTCGGCCCACCGTCGAGGTGGCGGCTGTTGAGCGCGCCGACTCCGCTGACTGGTTCGATCTGCGAGTCAAGGTTTCCATCGACGGCGAGGTGGTGCCCTTCGAGGATTTGTTCGTCGCCCTTACCGAAGGGCAGGACTTCCTGATCTTGGATACCGGCGTCTATTTCTCACTCGATCGACCGGAGTTTTCTTCGTTGCGAGAACTGATCGAGGAATCCAAGGCGCTGCAAGATCATCATCGACCGCTGCTGACCCTCAACCGCTTCCATGCAAGCCTGTGGGAAGACTTGACCAATCTGGGTGTGGCGATCGATCAGTCGGCTCGGTGGGAGCAAACCGTACGCGGGCTCACTGACCTGTCTTCCATCGAGCAGGCGGAGGCTCCGGCGGAGTTGCGGGCCACGCTCCGGCCCTATCAGCTCGACGGATACCGCTGGCTCCGCTTTCTCTGGAGCCATCAGCTGGGCGGGATCTTGGCCGACGACATGGGGCTCGGCAAGACGTTGCAAGCCCTCGCCCTGATCTGTCACGCTCGCCAAATTTGCCCGGACCAGCCGCCATTTCTGGTGGTGGCGCCCACCAGCGTGGTGTCGAACTGGTACACAGAAGCAGCGCGATTCGCGCCGGATCTGGGTGTCGTGTGCCTTACAGAATCGGAATCCAAGCGCCGTGCGCCGTACCAGGAAACAGTTGCTGGCGCCGATGTAGTCATTACCTCCTATGCGCTGCTGCGGATCGACAACGAGAAGCTGACCGGACTCGACTGGGCAGGTCTCATCCTGGACGAGGCGCAGTTCGTGAAGAATTATCGAGCCAAGACCTACCAATGCGCCCGCCGCATCACGGCACCATTCAAGCTGGCAATCACCGGAACCCCGCTGGAGAACAGCCTGATGGATCTCTGGGCGTTGCTGTCGATTGCCGCACCTGGGCTGTTTCCCGATCCAGATCGCTTCTCGGAGTACTACCGCCGGCCCATCGAGCGCAGCAAAGATGCGTTACGGCTGAACCAGCTGCGGCGACGCATTCGACCGCTGATGCTGCGTCGTACCAAGGAAAGCGTTGCTACAGAGTTGCCGCCCAAGCAAGAGCAGATTGTCGAGGTAGAGCTGGATCCTAGACACCGGCGCATCTATCAAACGCACCTACAACGGGAGCGTCAGAAAGTACTGGGGCTCATCGATGATCTCGATCGCAATCGCTTCAGCGTCCTCCGGTCGCTTACTCTGCTACGCAGGCTGAGCCTTGACGCGGCATTGATCGATGAGACACATGCCAACCTGCCAGCCGCAAAGACCGAGGTGCTGCTGGAGGATCTGCGCGAGCTCGTCGGTGAAGGTCACCAAGCGCTGGTATTCAGCCAGTTCACGACCTTTCTGAGCCGAATCAGGACCCGCCTGGCTGATGCGGAAATCCCGTACGCGTACCTGGACGGGCGGACCCGCAATCGTGAACGGGTGATCCAGCGCTTTCACGACAAGGCCGCCTCAGTGTTCTTGATCAGCCTGAAGGCCGGCGGCTTTGGTCTCAACCTGGCCGAGGCTGATTACTGCTTCGTGCTGGATCCTTGGTGGAACCCAGCGATAGAAGCTCAAGCGGTGGACCGTACTCACCGGATCGGTCAAACCAAGACCGTTATGGTCTACCGGCTGGTCGCCAAGGACACCATCGAACAAAAGGTGATGGATCTCAAAACACGCAAAGAGGAACTCTTCGAATCGGTCGTTCGTGGCGAAGCGCTGGCGGCCGCCGAGCTCACCGCAGACGAAATACGGGGACTTCTCGGGGACTAGCAAAGTGCTGTAGCGTTGTCCGCGCCATGCAGCAAGGAGTCACTTGGGGGTCTGCTTCGAGATTCAAACACCCAGCCGAATGTCCACTTTTTGACATGTCCAGAAGGAGACAATACGGCCTGGGGGGCTCGACACGATTTGGTCTCCTTCGCTAATTTCTTGCTGTGTCAGGAGTTGGTTAGCCAACAAATGACGGGCATCGCCCTTCGACAGCGTTCATTCTGAACGTTCCTCTTGGGGGAGGGAACGTCGGGGTGTGGCCGGGTGAGTGTTCCTCACGCTGCCGGTGAAGCGCGCGAATGCGCTTCGCAGTCAGCGAGTTGAGCACTCACTGTTGGGCCCACGGCCGCCACGCTCGGGGAATGTGCTCGTGCCTCTCGCCTCTGGTGGGAGGCACGAGTGTTTCCGCAAGAAGTTTGCGTACGAGCTGAGAAATCCCTGAACGGCACCGGTTCTTCGCACAAAGCCACGTAATACGCCCAACGAGTCGAGAAAGCCTCCCGTCTGGGACTTAGTGCTGAGAAACGTCGAACGGACCACCTTGGCCGCCGATCACCTCGCCCCTGTCGCATGAGGCGATGTCACTCGGAGGATCCACCGTAGTTGTCAGCCGCTCGCGGATCGCTCTCAATTGCCGGCAGGAGAAGCAAAATTGACAACGACACCGCAAGAAGTTGCCAGTCGAACGGCCGAGCAATTCGCCGACAAGGTCTTCCAGGCGGCTCTGGGCACGATGGAGACCCTCAATCTCTACCTCGGTGACCGGCTGGGGTGGTTCGACGCGCTCGCCGAGGCGCCGGCGACTGCTGCCGAGTTAGCCGAGCGGACCAAGACTCAGCCGCGTTATGCGATTGAGTGGCTGGAGATGCAGGCGGTCTACGGAAATCTCACCGTCCTCCATGACGGTGGGGGCGATCGGCTCCAGCGGCGTTACGCCCTGCCGCCCGCTGCAGCGGAGGTGCTGACGGACCGTCACAGCCTTAGCTACCTTGGTGCTTTGCCGCAGATCTTCGCGGCGGTCGGGGGTCAGCTAGACCGATTGCTGGAGGCATACCGCAACGGCGGCGGAGTCAGCTGGGCTGAGCTCGGTGACAATGCCCGGGATTCCCAGGCCGCTCTCAACAGACCGTGGTTCGAGTCGGCGCTGGCGCCTGCCCTCGCCTCAGTACCGGAGATCAATGCGGTGCTGGCGCGTGACGGTGCGCGGATTGCCGACATCGGGTGCGGTGCCGGCTGGTCTACCATCGCACTGGCTCAGGCGTACCCGACAGCAGCGGTGGTCGGGGTTGATGTGGATGAGCCCTCGATCCAAGCTGCCAACGCCAACGCTCAAGCGGCGGGTGTTGCGGATCGGGCCAGCTTTAGCGTGGCGCAAGGCGAGACGCTGAGCGAGCTTGGTCCCTTCGATGCTGCGTTCGCGTTCGAGTGCCTTCACGACATGCCGCGCCCTGTGGAGGTACTGGCAGCCATTCACGATGCCGTCCGCTCCGAGGGCGTTGTGGTGATCATGGACGAAGCTGTTGCTGATGAGTTCACCGCGCCGGCCGACTCGGTAGAGCAGGCGATGTACGGCTACAGCACGCTGATCTGTCTGCCTGACGGACTCTCTTCGACGCCGTCAGCCGGAACCGGCACGGTGCTGCGTCGTCCCATTCTCACCGACTATGCGACACATGCGGGTTTCGCCTCCGTGGACCTGCTGCCGATCGAGGACTTCGCTTTCTTCCGGTTCTATCGGTTGCGCCATTGATCGATCTCAGCTCGCAACTCTGACCCGCGAGCTCGCGGCAAGTCGGTTCCGCCGCAAAGGGAAGCTTCACATGCAGGCCGGGTCGAATGACCCTAGTTGCGGCGGATCGGCCCTTGCGTGACGAGCTCTCGTCGGCTGGCCCGCCGGTGCAGCAGCCACGCTGCCAGAACACCGCCGATTGCTCCGCCCAGATGAGCCTGCCAACTGACGCCCGCGGTACCTGGCAGCACACCCCAAATCAGTCCGCCATACAAAACTAGGACGATCACCGCCAGCACAACCTGTGCTGGGCGTCTGGACCAGATTCCGCGGGCAAGTAGGTATGTCAGCCAGCCGAAGATCAGCCCACTGGCACCCAGGATGATGGTGTGCGCCGGCGTCAACGACCAGGCTGCCATCCCCGAGACAACAATGATGATCAATGAGGAGGCCAGCCACCGGGCAAGGCCGCTCAGCAAGACCAGAAACCCGAGAATGTAGAACGGTAATGAATTGCTGATCAGGTGCTCCCAGCCAGCATGCAGGAACGGTGCTGTGAAGATCTCGGGCATGCCGTCGATTTCCCGAGCGTGGATACCGAACTGGTCCAGCTCGTTCCCGCTCAGCTGATCAACGAACTCCAGCATCCAGAGTCCGGCAAGCAGCAGCAGCATGACGAGGGCGGCCCAGCCAGGTCGCGGCGCCGTCCGATCGGCCATCGTTCACCTTTCGCCGTGTCTTGGTCGTGATGCGGCGCCCGTGGGGAACCACTTCTCGGTCCAGCCTGCCTGGCACCGCCAAAACCAGTCTGACCGACACCGCCGTGCTGCGAAAGCTGCTGCTCTGGAGTGTCAGCGTCACCGAGTTGGGTGTCATCGTCGTGGGTAATCCATAACTGTGAGAGGAGGTCAGCCATGACGTTTCAGGAAGGTCAGCCATTAGTCGATCCCGATGACTCACCGCATACGCCGGACAAGCCGGAGCCGGAGGTCGACCCCGATAGTCCACTCGACCCACCGGAGGACACCGAGCACGTCGACCAGGATCGCCCCTTAGACCCGCCTGGCGGACCGGAGGTCGAGGCAGAAGGATATCCATCCGCTCATCCGGCACTTGGCGAGTAGGCGGATAGAAAGGTCGCTGAGGTAGCGGCGCTGCTCTGCTGGGCGACCGTGGGTAGTCAACCCTGAGCACCGGATCATATGGGCGGCAACATACGAATCTGCAGACGGAAGAACCTCGAAACGGAGCTGACCGTTTGGCTCGCTCGGGCTCGCGCGTACGCCGCCCGGCTCGGATGTCTGATGGCCGTCGCCTAGAGCTCACCAGACCTAGGCCAGCACGGTGGTCCCCAACAAGCGACCAATGAGGAACGTTGCCGCAAGTGCCAGCGCGCCGCCGACTACGACCCGAACCATCGGCCGCGAGATCGGACTGTCGCCGAGGTAACCGCCGGCCGCGCCGGTGATCGCCAAAGCGATCAGAACAGCGACGAAAGTGGCCTGGACTCGCATCGAAGCGGGAAACAGGATGATCGCCAGGATGGGCAGCAGGCCGCCGATTGTGAAGGCGAAAGCTGAGGCGTACGCGGCCCGCCAGGGACTCACGATGTCGTTCTGATCGATGTTGAGTTCGGCATCCAAGTGGGCTGCGAGAGCGTCGTTGGCTGTCAGCTCCTCGGCTACCTGGCGCGCGGTCTGGGCGCTTAATCCCTTGTCCTGATACAGCTTGGTGAGTTCGGCAAGCTCCTCGTACGGCATCGTGGCGAGTTCATCCTTCTCCTTGGCGATCAGTGCCCGCTCTGTGTCACGCTGGCTGCTCACCGAGACGTACTCACCGAGCGCCATTGAGATCGCACCGCCGACCAAGCCCGCAATGGACGCGGCGAGGATCGGCGCAAGCTGCGGCGTGGCACCAGCCACTCCAACAGCAATCGCCGCCACTGACACTATGCCGTCATTGGCACCCAGTACACCGGCGCGCAGCCAGTTGAGCTTGTTCGCCAGGCCTCCGGAGTGCGGCTCATCGGCGTGCGCGGCCACTTGTCCGGTCACGTCGCGAGTCAAGCACGACATATGGCGATCTGCCAGCGAAGGGCTGCCGTCCGGGCGCTGATCGGTGCATGCTGATGACCGGGAGGTCAGCAGTGACAGTCGGTTATTCGGGCACACCGTTGCCGAAGAAGTTGGGCATCAAGCCGGGCATGTCGATCGCGGTACTGAAGGCGCCGCAGGACATCGATGCAATCCTCGGTGAGCTACCAGAAAATGTGACCGTCAGCCATCGGCTGACCGGCCATCGCGATCTGGTGTTGATCTTCATCAGTCGCCAGGCGGACCTCGCGTCCCGGCTTCCGGCCCTCATCGATGCGATTGCACCCAACGGCATGATCTGGGTGGCCTGGCCTAAGCGGGTGAGCAAGATCGAGACAGACATGACCGAGGACATCATCCGCGAGATAGTGCTGCCCACCAGTGGATTGGTCGACGTCAAGGTTTGTGCCATTGATCAGGTCTGGTCTGGCCTGAAGCTAATGATCCGTAAGGAACTCCGCTAAGACGCACGATCAGGTGACGGGTTGTACGCGTAGTGCAACGTAGCTCGTCAAGACCTCTCGCGGATCAAGCAAGATCGTGCTGTCGGAGATCCGGCGTGCATCGTGCAGACCGTGCGCCGGCCAGCTGGTACATGGCGTCAGTGACAGAAAGTATCCAGTGCGGTACCACGGGAAGCCGCTACGCCCACCCGCTTCCATCGAGTACCAGACATAGGGAAATACCTCGACGTCCCAGTCCAGCTCGATTGCAATGTGATGTGATGGCCGGCTGATGCTGATCATCGGCCGAGAGAAGTCGCTGAGATAGGCCAATCTGGTCTCTCCGCTGTCAGGACCTGGCAACAGGCCCAAATTGATCATCGCTCCCGGGCCGTGCGATCGTGGCCAAGGCATCAAGTCGTCGTAGCTGATATCCGGGCTGGTTTGTGGATCGGGACGTACGACTGCGGCAGCAGCGTCCACGGTGGTTTCCTGCCCTACCAGTACGCCTCCGAGCATGAGCTGGCTGCCCCACATGGTCTCGATGCGCTCCCGGCCAACGTTGCGCACGGTCTCGCCGACAGTGATCTCATAGTCGCGTACGGAGATGATCTTGGTGATCTCGAACGGCGAGCGGACCAGGCGACCAGTCATTCGCACTGAGGATCCGGTGAATTCCCAGTCCATCCAGGTCAGCCGAGCCTCCCCGTCGTAGGCCCACTCGACCCCGTGAACGAAAACCGAATCGCCACCGTTGGGAAACAAGGTCTGCCAACCACCGGCGAGGCTGTCGATCATCTGCGCCTCGGAGTTGCCGGGCAGCGATTGGCTGCCGCTGGGCCGCAGCCCCCAGGGTGGGGACCAAAGCAACCCCGCGGCATCGGCCTGGCGTGTCAGCGACGTTATCGTTCCACCGAGTCCCGGGACGATCTCGACCGCGACTGCGTCACTGGAGAGCCGCAGAATGTCCCATCCGCGCGCGTGCCGTTGCTCCAGCTGGGCCATGCGCTGAGCCTATTGGTGTCAAGATCGCATGGAGTGCAGCGAGGCTGCTAAATAGATGGCGCACCGGCTCTGCTGAGGAAGAGTGGGGGACACGATTTCGTCCCCGCGACCTGATGGCGGCTCAGTCAGGGACCTTCAGTGCCGTCACAGTTTGGTTGGAGTCGTCGCTCATCAGCAGCGTCGCCTCGCTGCGCGGCATGTCAAAGGCAACGGTGCCGCGAACCCGGTCCCCAGCATGGAGCGTGCCGGTCTCCAACATGGACTCTCCGGCTCCTTCGATGGCGGTTTCGAACAGCTGACCCGTTTGATCGAAGACTTGGAAGTTGTACGGGTCATAGTCGACCGAGCCTGAGTCGCAGATCAGTTCCACCTCGACCCGGAGATAATTCCCGGAGGTGGGCGGTACCTGGCCGTAACTCACCCAGGAATGCCTGAGCAAGATCAATTCTCCGCTTCCGTCGCTGGTGGTGAACTCGATCCGGTCACCTTGGGCACTCACCTGAGGGATGGGTTGCTTGCTGACGACAGGAGCGCTGACGTGGGTGTCCGCGAAATGCGCGACGAAGCTGGCCGCTGCGACGACGATCGCGATGAGCACGATGATGCCGGCAGAGATGATGTTCGCGCGCCTGGATTCGCCCTTGATGGCCGACCGCGGAGAGCGCGCTGGGATTGGAGCCGGCTTGATGGGCGGCATGTCACCCGGGGCGGGCGCCCAGGGGACGAAGGACGGCCCGCTGGGCGTCGGTCCCATGCCGGTGCTTTCTGAACCGCTGGGCTCGTCCATTTCCGACCACGGTAGCGCAGGATTGTCTCAGTGCCGAGCCCGGGATTCCCGTCCCTGCACTCCGAGCGCCGGTTGCGGCAGCCGTGAGTAGAGATTGTGACTCGCTCAGCACGTCTTGCTCGACCTCCCTTAGGGTCGTCAGCGTTTGCCGTCTCGGGATGGCTCGGAAGTGTCTCCTCAACGCATTCGTTGCATGTTTGCCATCCCATGACGGCAAACGTCTGACCACGTGAGGGGCTCTAGGCGCCCCGGCCGCATTGAGCGCTCGGGCGTACTGCGCCCTGCGCGTTCTCCACAGAAATATGGCCTGGCACCTGACTATCCACAGATTTGCGAGCAGTGCGCACGATTTGATCCCGGGTACGCAAGCTCCGGTCATGACAGCTTCGAAAAAATCAGCCGCAAGAAGGCCAGCGGGGAGAAGGTCAACGGGGAGAAAGTCAACGGGGAGAACGTCAACGGCCAAGAAAGCCAAGCGACGGCGTCGTAGCCGGGCGGCGCGGCAAGCGGAGGCGCCGACCCGGCTCAAGCTCCGTCGGCCAGATGATCTTCTCGCGATGATCCCGTATCTGATTGGTTTCCACCCAGGGGAAGATCTGGTCACAGTGTTTGTGAAGTCAGGCCGGGTCAGGCTCACTACACGCACCGATATTCCACCGGAATCGGCTGCTGACGAGTTTGCCGAGTGGATCGATGCACTTGCCAAACGTGAAGGGGCGGAGGCACTTGCGCTGGTTGCCTACAGTGCCGCGTCCTTGCGAGCTCACCGGCTGCTGACCCGATTGATGGATCGGCTCGATGATCATGAGTTGATCGATGTGCTCTATGTCGGACATGGCAGATGGTGGTCCTTGACGTGCGGCGATGAGTGCTGCCCCCTTGCTGGTACGCCGTTGGACCTCAGCTCGCACCCACTCTCAGCAACTGCTGTCGTTGCTGGACTGAACGTCCGGTGCCAACCGGCTCGAGCTAGAGGCGTCAGTGTGTGGGCCAGATCAACACGATTGGCCACGACTAGACGCGCTGGCCGCGAGGATGCTGCAGGAGCTGGAGCAGTTCGATGATGCTGCGGCGGCTACCCATCTGATGACCACCACCATTGAGGCGGCGTTGGCGGACCCGACTGGTATTGATGAGACAACTGGCCTGCTGCTCGGGGTTCTCGTGACGGACTTGCAGCGGCGCGATCTGGCTTGGGCGCTGATCACCCCTGCCACTGCTGATGATCATGTCCGGTTGTGGAGTGGTGTGGTCGCCCACCTGCCGCCGACTTTGGCCGCTGCGCCGCTCTGCCTGCTCGGCATGGCCGGCTGGATAAGTGGATCTGGTGCGCTGCTGAATTGCTGCTGTGACCGGTTGTCAGGTACCGATCCGCAGTACTCGATGGGCAGACTGCTGAGTGAGATCAGTGAACGGGCAATTCCTCCCTCAGTCTGGCAGGAGCTCATGAATGAAATGCCTGCTGAGCCAGACGCTGAGGAGGTGCGCGTGGCGGGGTAAGAGAAGGTGGTCAGCGAACCTCCCCTAGGCGGTACAACAACCACTAGGTTTGTGACCATGACTCGCTTCGTGGTCTGCGGAGAGACCTTGATTGATCTCGTTCAGTCCGACGTCGGCGCCAATGACTCGTTCAGCTCCACCTGGCTCGCCCTCTCGGCCGGAGGTCCCATGAACTCCGCAGTGGCGCTGGGAAAGCTCGGTGCAGATAGCCATTTTCTGGGCCGGATCTCCCGAGACGCCTTCGGCCGGCAGCTACGCCAGCACATCCTTGAAGCGAACGTCAAACTGGACCTTTCAACGGAGTCCTCGCAGGCCACCTCGATCGCGGTCGTGAGTCTGGATGAGGAAGGTGTGGCGAGCTACACCTTCCACTTCAATGACACTGCAAACTTTGGCTGGCAGATCGATGATCTTCCCGAGCTGTCCAGCGACGATTGGCTCCACATCGCCTCATTGTCCTGCGTGGTCAGTCCCGGCGCGGAGGTGCTGCTCGACTGGATGCGCAGCGTGGAGGCGGGCGTTTCCTATGACATCAACGTCCGGCCAACCGTGATCACCGAGCCGGACGCGTACTGGAGCAAAGTGCAGCCTTGGTTGCTCGCGGTTGGCCGGCGCCAAGGCATCGTCAAGGCAAGTGATGAGGACATCAAGTTTCTCGCTAAGGCTGAAGCCAGCGGCGGTCAAAAGTCCGGTGGTGATCCAGTGGGGCTCGCCGGTGTCTGGGTTGAGCAGTACGGACTGGGGCTTGCCGTGATCACGCTGGGCCCGGGCGGGGGAGTGGCGATCGAGCCGGGCGGAAACGTCACTCGGGTGCCCGGTTTTCCGACCAAAGTCGTGGATACCGTCGGCGCCGGCGATACGTTCATGGCCGGCTTTCTTGATGGGTACGTCAAGCTTGAGCTCGGAATCGAGGCCTCCCTGGAACGCGGTGCGGCGGCCGCTTCGATCGTCTGCTCCAGGCGTGGCGCCCAGCCGCCGACATCAGCCGAAGTCGATGCTCTGATCGCAGAGCGAACCTGAGAACCGACGGTTCAATTCGACGCCGTCGTGGGGTCGGACGCCGCGATTCCTGCTGCCATGGTGAGCGCATTTACTGCCGCTCGAGCACGCTGTCGGCTGGGCGCTGAGCCATCCGCCTCGGTGACGTAGAAGGTGTCGATAGCCTGGCCGGCGAGAGTGCTGATGTGGGCCGATCGGATGGACAGCCGGATCTCACTGAGCGATCGACCGAGCGCATAGAGCAGGCCGGCGCGATCACCGGTGCGCACCTCAATGACAGCTGCGGTCTCGCTGGCATCAGGGACCAGCTCCACGTAGGGATTGGAAACCGCGCCGCTGCCATGAGCACGCGCCTCACGGCGCTGAACGTGAGCCAGGATGCCAGTCTCACCTGCCTCCAGGCGGCTCAGCTGCTTGATCAAGTACGCGGTGTCTGGCAGATCAGTCGCCAGCTGCTTGTCGACGCGCCAGGTGTTCACAGCCACACCCTCGACCGTGTGAAGGACTGCCGATCGCACCTGAACCGAATGAGAGGCAAACAATCCTGCGGTCTCGCTGAAAAGCCCTAGCCGGTCATTGGCGGCAATGACGAGCTGGACGCCGCCGGGCTGGGTCTCCACTCGGATCCGCGGCCTCCCGTCCAGCTGCACAGAACGTGCCAGACCAAGATCAACTAACTGGGTCACGTCTACCCTTGTTGTCCGGTCGACTAGCAAGCCCTCGACGTGATCGGCCAGGCTGTTGATCAGCTGGGCACGCCAGGGCGACCAGGCGGCTGGACCGGCGGCTCGTGCGTCGGCTTCAGTGAGAGCGCGCAACAGATGCAAGATGTCGGCTCGGCCCTGAACTGCCTCGACGAGAGCGTCCAAGGTCGCTGGATCGGCATGGTCGCGCTTGGTGGCCAGTCCGGCGAGCGTGAGGTGATTTCTCACCAGGCGCTCAACGAGCTCGGCATCGCTTTGGTTGAGTCCGATCGCCTGGACCGCCTCACCAGCGATGGGCGCTCCCCGGTCGGCGTGGTGTACACCGGCTCCAGGCAGCTTGCCGATGTCATGGAAGAGGCACGTCAGCAGCAAGATGTCGGGTCGATCCACCCGGGTGAGATGAGAATGTGCTTGGGCCACCGTCTGCACCAGATGGCGGTCCACGGTGTACTGATGGACCGGATTGTGCTGAGGGCGCGCGCGAATTGGTTCCCAGCAAGGAATCCACCTGCTGATGCATCCGGCCAGATCGAGGTCTTCCCAGACCGGGACAACATTGGCTCCAGCAGAGAGCATCTCGAGCAGCGCCTCGCGGGCCGCGTCGGGCCACGGCGTCGGTGGTGCGTCCCCGCGCTTGCCGAGGTTGTCGGCCGTCACCGGAGAGAGGATCAGCCCGCGCTGCGCAGCCAGGGCTCCTGCACGCAGGCCAACGACCGGATCGGCGGCAATGGTTCCCGGACCGAGGCCCACCTCCCCCGAGTGGATGATCAACCCATGATCGGCCTTGATGTAGTCGGGCTTGCGTTCTCGCTTGATGAAGTTGAGCACCCGGCGTTGGGGCAGCGCCTGCCGAGCCGCCCGTACAGTGAGGTCGACGGCGTGCCCAATACGGCGCGCGGCCAGGCTCACCTCACGACGAAGATCATCGGGTTCCCGGTAGCCCAGCCGAGTCGCCACCGCTTCGATTTCACTGAAGATCAAGCGGTCGAGCGTGCGACCAGACGCGAGGTGCAATGCGTCCCGGACGTCGAGCAGCCGCTCATGCGGCTCTGTGATGCCGACGTGCGGCCGGTCGGTCAGCCAACTGGCTGCAAGCGCGCGCAGCATGGAGACGTCGCGGAAGCCGCCGCGTGCCTCCTTCAGGTCCGGCTCGAGCAGATAGGCAGCATCACCGAAGGTGGCCAGGCGCTCATCGAGTGATGCGAGCAACTCGGGTAACCGCTTCCGGGCATTCGCGCGCCAACTGTCCAGAAGCGCGGTACGGGCACTCTTCACAAGTTCTGCGTCGCCGCTGATCACTCGCAGGTCGAGCAGACCGACACCGGCACTCAGTTCACGTCCGGCGACCTCCGCACACTCGGCGGGCGTACGCACCGAATGATCAACACGGATCCGCGCATCCCACAGCGGATACCAGAGATCGTTAGCGAGTTCGTTGATCTTGGTCGATGGCTTGCCCCAGGACTTGTCATCGTGCAGCAGGACAAGATCGATGTCGGAGCGTGGACCGAGTTCGCGCCGGGCAAGGCTCCCGACGGCGGCAAGGGCGGCCCCGCTTGCAGGGCCGCCCACTTCCGCATACAAATCGACCAGCGCGGACTCGACGCAGTCGGTCATCAAACGCCGACGATCCGGCCCCGCAGTGGAAGACCACTCAGACCGGATCGCGACGTTGAGACGCTCGCTGGTTAGATCACGCTTCAGAGCGCGTCCAGCCCGCGCTCCCCGGTTCGTACGCGGACGATTTCATCCACAGGAACCGACCAGACCTTGCCGTCACCGATGCGACCGGTCCGAGCGCTCTTGACCAGGACATCGATGATGTCTTTTGCATCATCGTCGTCCACGAGCACCTCAAGTCTCACCTTGGGCACCAGGTCGACGGTGTACTCCGCTCCCCGGTAGACCTCAGTGTGGCCCCGCTGACGTCCAAAGCCGCTTGCCTCGCTGACGGTCATTCCCTCGACGCCAAACGATTCGAGTGCGGTCTTAACTTCGTCCAACATATGCGGCTTGATGATCGCTGTTACGAGCTTCATGCCGACACCTCCTGATCATTCTTGCTGTCTGCCTCGACCTGGACCGGACTTGGTGATGAGCCGGCGTACGACAAGCCACGCACTCCAGCACCGAGTGTGCCGAGATCGTAGCCCGTCTCAGCGTGCTCGGACTCGTCGACACCTGTGCGCTCTTGCTCTTCGCTGACACGGAAGCCGATGGTCTTGTGCAGCAACAACCCCACAAGCAGCGTCAGGATCAAGCTGAAGAACAGCACTGAGAAGGCTCCAACTGCCTGCCGCCATAGCTGGTCGAATCCACCGCCGTAGAACAAGCCATTGACACCCGCGGGTGCTGCCTCGGTCGCCAGGAAGCCGACCGCGAGGGTGCCCCAAAGACCACCGAACAGGTGCACGCCGACGACGTCGAGTGAGTCGTCATAACCCAGCTTGTACTTCAGTCCTATAGCCAGTGCACAGATCACGCCGGCGAGCGCGCCGACGATGATGGCGCCGACCGGTGACACCGAGGAGCAGGACGGGGTGATGGCGACCAAGCCGGCCACGATGCCGGACGCGGCGCCAAGAGAGGTGGCATGGCCGTCGCGGATGCGCTCGGTGATCAGCCAGCCCAGAGATGCGGCGCCGGTGGCGACCATAGTGTTCACCCAGACGGTTGCCGCAGTGGTACCGGCAGCGATTGCGGAGCCGGCATTGAAGCCGAACCAGCCGAACCACAGTAAGCCGGCACCGATCATGACCAGCGTCAGGTTGTGCGGCCGCATCGGGTCGCGCTTCCAGCCCAGTCGCTTGCCAAGAATGATGGCAAGAGCAAGACCGGCTGCGCCAGCGTTGATGTGAACCGCGGTGCCGCCCGCGAAGTCGATCGCCTTCAAATTGTTCGCGATCCAACCCCCGACATGTTCGCCGGCAGAGAAGTCGAAGACCCAGTGAGCGACAGGGAAATAGACCACGGTGGCCCAGATCACGGTGAAGATCATCCACGTGCTGAACTTGGCGCGGTCGGCAATTGCACCAGAGATCAGGGCCACGGTGATGATCGCGAAGACGGCCTGGAAGGCGACGAACGCCATCACCGGGTAGGTCCCGGTCTGGTCGTTGAAGGAGACCTCGGTGGTGGCTCCCATGAGGTCCTGAAGACCGAGGTACTGAATCGGGTTGCCGAGCAATCCGTAGCCGATGTCATCTCCAAAAGCGAACGAATAGCCCCAGAGAACCCAGATGACGGCGATCGTGGCCAACGCCCCGAAGCTCATCATCATCATGTTGAGAACGCTCTTCGCGCGGACCATGCCGCCGTAGAACAAGGCAAGTCCCGGGGTCATGAGCAGCACCAGCGCTGCTGACGCCAGGAGCCACGCAGTGGTTCCAGTGTCAATCTCGAGTGGAGTCATGATTGCTTCTTTCGGTGACGGGGACTGGAAACGGGTGGAGAGCTTCAGGCGGCTGGATCCTGGGACGCCCGAGGTTAGGCAAAACTCTGCTAGCCCTGTGTTGCATCAAACGTGCGTTCGGTTACGCCGACGTGACAGTTAGCACCTCAATGTGACAGCCCTGTTTCGGTTGGCCTCAGAGGAAAGTAGGCGGAAACGGCAAGAAATCCGGCCGGTTGCATGTCGCGCGTGACCACTTCTGGTTGATCCCTCCGTGGCCGGTCGCTTTTTAGCTGATCAACCTGATTGCGCGGCTGCTTGTCGGGCGGCCCAGGCGGAGGCAACCATGTCATCGAGGCTGTGCCGCATCTGCCAGTCAAGATCACGGGCGGCCAGCTCACCGGTCGCCACGATCCGAGCTGGGTCTCCGGCGCGGCGGGGCCGCATCTCCGGGGTGAAATCGATGCCGGTTACCCGGGCGACAGCGTCCATGATCTGGCGCACCGAGAGGCCGGTTCCGCTCCCTAGGTTGTACACCGGCTGCAGCGGCCGGCCTTGCTCGAGCGCCTTTGCGGCAACCACATGGGAGAGCGCTAGGTCAGAGACATGGACATAGTCACGGACCGGAGTGCCGTCTGGGGTTGGGTAGTCGTCACCATTGATGTACGGCACTTCGCCGGCAACCAGACGCTCGAAGATCAACGGGAAGAGGTTGTGCGGGCTGGTGTCACGCAGGTCCTCATATCCGGAACCAACGACGTTGAAGTATCGCAGCGACGTGTGGCGCAGCGGGGCGTCGCCTGACGCAGTGGCGCCGCCCTGGTCACGGAGTACCCATTCACCGACCAGCTTGGATTCGCCGTACGGTGACTCTGGCCTGGTCGGATCCTGTTCGCTAACCAGGTCGGTGGCCGGTGTGCCGTAAACCGCAGCACTTGAGGAGAACACGAACAAGGACACATCGTGAGCAGCCATCGACTCCAGCAAAGTGACCATGCCGGTCACGTTTTGGGTGTAGGTGTGCAGAGGTTGGCTCACTGAGACGCCGGCGTACTTGAAGCCAGCGAGATGGACCACACCCGCGATCTGCTGTTCGGTGAAGATCCGGTCGAGGAGTTCGGCTTGCAAGACGCTGCCCTCGTAGAACGGGACGTCCCCTCGAACGAAGCTGCGGTGCCCGGTCGACAAGTCGTCGATCACGACAGCTGGCATGTCTTCGGCGGTAAAGGCCCGTACGACGTGAGAGCCGATGTATCCGGCACCACCAGTCACCAACCAGGTCATCGGCTCTTACTCCTTTCGCCGCTCAGCGTAGCGGTGGGCGCACTCTCAGGTCAGTGATCGTCAGATCCAAAACCTGTTCAGTGGCGGCGATCGCGCCTATGAAGAGGTCTTCAGCCAGCACAGGATGTGGATCAAGCATGGTGACCTCGATATCGGTGCGGCGGCCTTTGGTGATCGTCTTCCAGCTCGCGACCAATTGACCGCCGTAGAGCACCACTGGAGAGAAGAGGCCGTTCACCTTGGCCCACACCTGTGGAAGCTGCCATTCGGTAAGGAAGCGAGTGCGGTGTCGTCCGTGATATCCGACCAGCAGCCCGTCGTACTCAGGCAGCAGGCGCAGTTCCGGATCCGCTGTGCCGCCCTGAGGAGGATCGGCGAGCTCTAGGTAGTCCTCCTCTCCAGGGCCGGGCAGGTGAACGACCTCATCGCCAAGACGTCGCACAGCATCATCCACGGCACCCAGTCCGGCACCGAAGAAGAACGCCAGATCCTCACGAAGCGCGGGGCCGTATGAACCGAGGTGAACCCTGATCAACTGCGTCAAAGCATCCGCGAAATCACATTCGGGCAGATCTGGCAGCAGGCTGCGGGCTCGCCGATGGTAAATGTCGGTCCGCTTCTCCCACCGCGTGTCGCGGGGCCGGCGCAACAGTCCGCTATGGCTCCAGATAAGGCTGTCTGACAGCACATCTGGCGCCTGACCGGTTTCATCGGCCTCGCGCTCGGCAAGCCATGCGCGCGTATGCGAGACAATCTCCGATCGCGGTCGCCAGTCTGCAGCAGCGAACGCCTCGATCTCGGCCGCCAGTTGCTCCGGAGTGGCCCGCTCCAGCTTGAGCACGTTACGCAGCTGATTCGCTCGGGTGGCACGAGCAACGGCATCCAGCCATCCAAACTGCTCAACAGTGCTGCTGTGAACGGTGCCGCGGATGTTGCTCGTCTTGACAAGCTGATGGGACTCGAACAGGTCGCAGACGGTCTGATAGCGAACGCCAGGCAATCGTGACGAGATGGTCAGGAAGGGTGCTCGGGGCACTTGGGACTGAATCGGCCCGAGCCGTCGGCACAGCTCCAGGACCGCTTCAGGACCAGTTCCGGAGATGGTCGGGAATTGCCGCTGCAGCGTACGCCGCCGGAGCTCGTCCGCACTGAGCCGCCGCATGCGTTTGACGCTAGCCGCCAGCTCAGACATTGGCACTGAAAATGCATCACCCAACGTCGTCGATGGCCTGGACTGGCGCTCCATGAGGTCGCCGGTGATGCAAAACCAGGAGAGTGCCTGGGACGCCGTGCGCTACCCTGAACCGTATGCGACGCCCCGGAGCCATGGACACTGTTCTCCTTAGATAGCCGCGTAGGGAAAACCTGCGCGGCAGCCCCTCATGCCCAGACGGCGAGGGGTTTTTTCATGTCCAGGTCGATAGGTACGCGATGCACAGCCAAGGAGACGAGACGAGATCATGACCGAGCAGATCGAGCGGGCCGAGATTTCCGGGCCGGCAGACACCGCGACTCGGGAGCGCGCCGGCTATGACGCCCGCGCTGCCCAGGAGCGGTGGCAAGCGTTCTGGGAGGCGGACAACACCTTCGTGCCGAAGGACGACGGCTCCGCCGAGCGGCGCTACATGCTGGACATGTTCCCCTACCCATCCGGCGACCTGCATATGGGCCACGCCGAGGCCTTCGTGATGGGCGATGTGATCGCTCGCTATCTGCGGCTAAAGGGCTACGACGTACTGCACCCCATCGGCTGGGACTCTTTCGGCCTGCCCGCCGAGAATGCTGCGATCGAACGCAACGCGCACCCAGCCGAGTGGACGTACAAGAACATCGAGACCCAGGCGACCTCATTCCGGCGCTACGGACTGAGCTTCGACTGGTCTCGTCGGCTGCACACCTCCGATCCGGAGTACTACCGCTGGACCCAGTGGCTGTTTCTGCGGTTCCGGGAGCGTGGGCTGGCTTACCGCAAGGCCAGCTATGTCAACTGGTGCCCGAAGGACCAGACGGTGCTGGCCAACGAGCAGGTCATCGCGGGACTGTGCGAACGCTGTGGTTCGGTAGTCACCAAGCGACAGCTGACCCAGTGGTATTTCAAGATCACCGAGTACGCCCAGCGGCTGCTGGATGACATGGATGATCTTGTCGACGGCTGGCCGGAGCGAGTGCTGACCATGCAGCGCAACTGGATCGGTCGTTCTGAAGGCGCCTACGTCGACTTCATGATCGAAAATCGGGAAGAGCCGGTGCGGGTATTCACGACTCGGCCCGACACCCTGTACGGGGCTACGTTCTTTGTGATCGCCCCCGATGCACCGCTGGCAGCCGAGGTCGTCACGGACCAGCAGCGCGCGGCTTTCGAGGAATATCTGGAGCAGACCAAGCACGAGACTGAGATCGAGCGGCAGTCCACCGAACGTCCCAAGACAGGGGTCTTCCTGGGCGTACATGCCACGAATCCGGTCAATGGCGAAAAGATCCCGGTCTACGCGGCCGACTACGTGCTGGCCGAGTACGGCACCGGAGCGATCATGGCAGTGCCGGCCCATGATCAACGTGACTTGGATTTCGCGCTGGCCTTCGAGCTGCCCGTACGTGAAGTGGTCTCCACAGGCGGTCCCGATCCAGTCACCTCTGGCATCGCGACGCCGGGTGATGGAATCTACATCAACTCCGACATCTTGAACGGCCTGACCGACAAGGAGGCTGGCGTTCGAGCGATCATTGCCAAGCTGGAGGCCGAAGGCGTTGGCGAGGGCGCGGTGACGTTCCGGCTGCGTGACTGGTTGCTGAGTCGGCAGCGTTATTGGGGCTGTCCGATACCGATCATCCACTGCGAGCAATGTGGGGAG
Organism: Propionibacteriaceae bacterium; assembly: GCA_045806785.1. Taxonomy (GTDB): domain Bacteria; phylum Actinomycetota; class Actinomycetes; order Propionibacteriales; family Propionibacteriaceae; genus Microlunatus. The sequence goes on from JBJMIR010000083.1 coordinate 89,999, forward strand.
GTGCCGGTGCCCGATGATCAGCTACCTGTTGAGCTGCCATACCTGACGGGCACCGATCTCGTCCCCAAGGGAACCTCACCGCTGGCTGCGGCGAGCGACTGGGTCAACGTCGACTGCCCGCAGTGTGGTGGACCGGCCAAGCGTGACTCCGACACCATGGACACCTTCGTGGACTCGTCCTGGTACTTCTTCCGCTATTGCTCTCCCGGTGATCAGGATGGGCCGTTCAAACCGGAGGACGTTCGCCGCTGGATGCCGGTTACGCAGTATGTCGGCGGTGTGGAGCATGCCATCCTGCACCTGCTGTACATGCGGTTCTTCACCAAGGTGCTGCACGACATGGGCATGGTGGACTTCGAGGAGCCGATGCGCCGCTTGCTGAACCAGGGCCAGGTGATCAACCAGGGTAAGGCCATGAGCAAGTCACTGGGCAACGGCGTCGACCTGGGCGTCCAGATCGATGAGTTCGGCGTCGACGCAGTGCGGCTGACTGTGGTGTTCGCGGGGCCGCCAGAAGAGGACATCGACTGGGCCGACGTGTCACCGTCCGGGTCGTTGAAGTTCCTGCAACGGGCCTATCGACTGGCCGACCAGGTGACCAGCGAGCCGGGCGTTCCGCGTAGCGGAGGTGACCTGGCGTTACGGCGCGAGACTCATCGGCTGCTGGCCGACATCGACCAATCCATTGCTCGCCAACGGTTCAATGTGGCGGTCGCCCGGATCATGGAGCTGGTCAATGCCACCCGTAAGGCGATGGACGGTGCTCCCGGCCCGGCCGACCCGGCGGTTCGCGAGGCGGCGGAGGTCGTCACCATCGCGCTGAGTCTGGTGGCGCCGTACGTTGCCGAAGAGATGTGGGAACGGCTGGGCCATGACCCATCGGTGGCAAACGCCACCTGGCCGACAGTTGATTCCAGCCTCTTGGTGACGCAGGCGGTGACCTGTGTGGTGCAGGTGCAAGGCAAGGTACGTGGCCGGCTGGAGGTGCCGCCGAGCATCAGCGAGGACGAGCTGCGGTCCCGAGCCTTGGCCGAAGAGTCGGTGGTACGGGCCCTAGCTGGCCGCGACGTCGCGAAGGTGATCATCCGGGCGCCCAAGCTGGTCAGCATTGTCGCGCGCTGACAACATCACGCTGCCGGAGCGTCCGCCTGCGTTAGCTCAAAACTGGTCAGGAACAACATGCGTTTCGCCGAGATCGATGTTGTTCTTGACCACTTCTGATGGGAGCAGCGAGCTCGGCTCTTAGACACGCCCGTTAGGGCTTAGCGGTCAACGCTAGCGTGGCAAACAGACCTCGATGATCAGTGCCGCTGATCGAAAAGCTCGACACCGCGGTCGCGGTCATGTCTTTGTTGATCATTATGTGATCAATGGGCAGCAACGGCGGCAGCGGCCCGTCGGCCGGATAGGTGGGAAGCCAGCCGGCCCCGGCCACATCGGTGGCGCTTTTCAGCCCGAGGCGCCCTAGTGCCTGCATCGGTCCATGATCGTCAACGGCATTGAAGTCGCCGGCCACAACCAGCGGCTGATCAAGGTTATCGATCACTGCCTTACGCAGGATTCGATGTTCGTTGCTCCAGCGATCACCGCTGCAGTACGGATTGCAAGGATGTACGGCCATCAGCCGGATATTGCCGACGTCGGGGATCCGTACCGTTGTCTCCCACTGCTGAAAGGCAGTTCCGCCGCCGATCGGGCTGCTATGGCTCAGCGGGAAACGCGAGTAGAGCGCGGTATTGAAAGAGCCATCCTTCGGATCTCCTAATGAGTACGGAAACCGCTTGTCCCACCCGAGGGGCTTCAAGCTCATCAGAGCGGCAGGTGTGGCCTCGACCAAGATCACGATGTCGGCCTGTCGTGCGCGCCTAACGACCTGGACCGGGTCGGCCTGGCCGTTGAACATATTCAGGCTCATTAGCTGAAAGTCGCTGGTCGCGGCCGTGCGATGATCTTTGACGAACAGTGGTGCCAGCCAGGCGAGATGGAGTGCGGTCAGTGCGGCGACGCCCGCCGTGATCACAGCGAGGGCCGGCCGACGTCTGGCTCGTAGCAACGCCACTACCAGGCAACAGAGTGCGACCAGATAGCCGATCAAGCCATAGGGAATGAAGGCCGCAAGCTGGGCAGCTGGATCGTCGGTCGGAGGCAGCACTCGCATGACAGTGGCGATCGATGCCGGCAGCAGTGCAAACGCAGCGATGGTGAAGAGCATGCCCTGGAACCTCCGACCGGGTGGACGGTTGTCCCAGGAGGGTGGCACGGTTGTTGGCACCGGGGCACGCCACGTCCTCGCCGGTATGGTCACCGGGCCAGAATGCCTGCCTGGTGCAAGCGGCTAGTGAAACGACACGGCCCTGATGCTGCCTTCACAGGCTGCGGCGCGCTGCACGCGGGTTTCTGCGCATCAGCTGCAGCGATTGAGGATGCGGCGAATACCCCGACTTCCGCCGTTCGCCGGTCTCAGTCCAGCCAAGTGCCCTATAGAAAGTCCGAGCGACATGATTGTCGGCCAGCACCCAGCAGTACGCCTCCCGAGCGCCTCCGGCATAGATCTCCATGCAGGCCAACTCCAGCAACGCCGAACCATAGCCGCGCCGCGTCTTGTCTGGCACCACGCCGAGATGGTGCACCGTCTCGGCGTCGAAGGCGACGTAGCCGACAGCGCCATCGGAGAGTTCCAGAAGATAAGCCTGGATCACTGGATTACGAAGCACCTGCCGCCACCGTTGGGCGACCGCGCTCGTGGGATATGGATAGCGATCCGGCGGAAAGATGTGGGCCAACACCTCTTCGCTCGCCGTGCGTTCCAGTTGAGTGAGCAGTCTGCTGTCGTCCGGGCGCGCCCGGCGGATGCGTAGCCCGTTCTCCTCGTTCTCGAATGGCGGATCGTACAGCTCCACCACGTCAAGGAGTTGGTTGGCGATTCGGTCAGCTCTGGTAAGGCGGCCGCGCCGACTGGCGAAGTTGGATTTTTGGACGCACCACGCTTCCGCAGCGTCGTCCTGCGAGCCGATAAGTAGGCCGTTCTCGCCGGGTGCAATCACCGTGATGTCGTTCCAGTCGAAACTGTGCCGGCGGAACGGGTTGATGATCTCGACGTTCTGGTCGGTGACCCGTAGCCGCGGATGGAAACCGAAGCGCCAGGCATAGAGCAACGCCAGCAATGTCAGGACGATCAGTAGTGCCGGAAGCCAGAGCGCGCTGCCGTTCTTGTAGATCAAGTACGCCAGAATGGGAATGATGATCCCGGCCGCCAAGGCGAATGCCGAGACGATAAGCAGGGTTACTGGCCCAGCACGCCAGACGCGTTGGGTCTGATCTCTCATTCGGCTTCCGCTTTCCTCCCGACACCATGGCCAGGGATCCCCGAGGTCTGCTACCCGCAATCGGCAACGTCTTACGCTGAGCAGATGGCTGGCGTCGCGGTGGTGACAGACTCTACGTCTTCCCTCGATCCAGCTGCCGCTGCCCGCGCAGACGTCACGATCATTCCACTGCAGCTGGTGATCGACGACATCAGCCGTCCGGAATCAGAAGTGCTGCCGCATGACGTGGCCGTCGCACTCCGTGCGGGTCGGCAGGTGAGCACATCACGGCCCACTCCAGAAGTGATCGGGAACACCTACGCCACGTTAGCGGGATCCGGATACGACGCCATCGTCTCGGTTCACCTCAGTAGCAAGATCTCCGGGACATGTGACGCGGCGCAAGTGGCCGCTGCCTCAGTTGACATCCCTATCGTCGTGGTGGACAGCATGACGCTGGCGATGGCGGTCGGGTTTGCGGTGTTGAAGGGAGCTGCGGTGGCGTGCTCAGGTGCAGCCGCGCAGGAGGTGGTGGCGAGCGTACGCCGGCGGGCCGCTGCCGCGACCACATATTTCTACGTCGACAGCCTGGAGTACTTGAGACGGGGTGGCCGAATCGGTACTGCGGCGGCAATGATCGGTTCGGCGCTCGCGGTGAAGCCGTTACTGACCGTGGCCGATGGCGAGATTCGACCATGTGAGCGGGTCAGGACCGAATCGAAGGCCCTGACCAGGCTCGAGGAGTTGAGCCTGGCCGCGATGACGAGCGCTCGGGACCGGAATGGCGGTGTCGATGTCGCGGTGCATCATCTCGATAACACTGAAGGCGCACGGCGGCTGGTCAAGCGTCTGAAGCGCCGGATGCCCGCGGGAAAGATCCTGATTTCCGAGGTCAGCGCTGTGCTTGGGGTTCATGTCGGTCCCGGCACTTTAGGAATCGTCGTGTCGCCCCGCGTCTGAGTCACACGCTCGGCAGCTCGGTGCAGATCTCCATCCCCAAGTAAAACGCCGCATAAAGCGCTGTCCACAGATCTTGCAGCCGGCGCACAATGTCGACGCGCATCCCTAGCTTCCCAGCATGGGATATCGGCAGCAGGCGGATCTGGAGTTGGCTCGGCTGATCAGTGATCGACTGGCGCTGCTCTTGGCCGAGCAGCCACCACGAAGAGCACGTGGTCCAGGCCCAATGGAGGTCGAGGAGACTGCAGGGTTTCCTGCAGAGTCGGTGACGGTCAACGCCCCTCAGGCAGGAGAGCAGCTGGCTGAACCGTTGGTCGATGAACTGCCGAGGCAGCGGTTCGGCCGAATGCATGTGAAGGTGATCTGTGCCTTGCTGGCAGTAGGCCTGATAACGGCCGGATGGCTATTGCTACGCGCGCGGCCGGTCGCCGTGGCCAGCGCCGGTGAGGTCGTCACAGTCGCACCTCCGGTGCAGAGTCCAGCGTCGGCGACGCCCTCGGCGGCCAGGAGTGCTAACAAGATCGTTGTCCATGTTCTCGGTGCAGTGCGTCGCCCCGGTCTTCTCAGGTTGCCGGAGAACGCCCGGGTCCAAGATGCAATTGACGCCGCGGGCGGGCTGACTCGTCGAGCAAATCCGGGTGAGCTCAACCTCGCCCAAGTACTCAACGATGGCCAACAAGTAGTGATCGGCACAAAACAGGACCCGGCCGGGGAGGTGCGAGAACAGCCGGGATCCAGTACAGGCAGTGGCTCTGCCGCCTCAGGGGCAGTTGATTTGAACCGTGCTAGTCAGACACAGCTGGAGGAACTGCCTGGAATCGGGCCGGTGATAGCCCAGGCGATTCTCACCTGGCGAGAGCAACATGGCCGGTTCACACGCGTCGAAGAGTTGCAGGAGGTGGACGGCATCGGACCAAAGACGTACGCCCAAATAGCACCGCACGTTCGGGTGTGAACAGCTGGCTACGCCGGCGGCTGGCTGCGGCGCGCGCTGCTCGTGAACTGGTTGCTCGACATTTGCAGGGTGGACGGCCTGCGGACGTGTCCACAACCGCGTCCACAGCCGCTCAGCCGCCGGATCTGCGGATGGTGCCTGTTGCTGCGGCAGCCTGGGGAGCCGCCTGGCTCGGAACCTCCGAAGCGCCCGCCGGCCTTGCAGTGGCCGCCGCTGGCGTGACGGTGGGTTTGGTTGTTGCAGCTCTACGACGCTCAGCCACGGTGCTGACAATCACCATCGTCATCACCGTGATCCTTGGTGTCGGCCTGATCGACATGTATCGGTTGCGCCATGGGCCGGTGGCGCGGCTGGCAACGCACGGAGCGGCCGTATTCGCCGATGTCGAGATACGGACGGATCCCCATCTGGTAGACCCAGGTAGGGCAGCACCTGGCGCCGCAGTCATGAAGGCAGTGATTATTCGGCTTGAGGGCCGGGGTGGCTCCTGGCTGGTCCGGGCTCCCGTGCTGCTCGTCGTGAGTGGTCCGCAGCTCCAGGAGTGGCTTCAGATCCCGGTCGGGACCCGGCTTGCGGTTGACGGGCGACTCCAATCATCCGATCGAGGATCGGATCTGGCAGCCGTGCTGCGGATACGTGGCTCACCAGTCGTCGTCAGACCGCCCGCAGCGGAGCTTCGCATCGTTGAAAAGGTACGCGCAGGACTGCGGCAATCCGTTTCGGATCGTCGCCCCGGGCCGCGTGGGCTGGTTCCCGCCTTGGTTCTTGGCGACACCTCCCATCTCGACGAAGGGTTGAGCGAGGACTTCAGATCGGTCGGCCTAACTCACTTGACGGCGGTTTCCGGCGCGAACCTCACGCTGCTGCTGGCATTCCTGCTCACAGCCGCCCGCTGGATCGGGCTTCGAGGCTGGAACCTGCGCATCGTCGGCCTGGCGGGAGTGATCATCTTTGTAGCCTTGTGCCGTCCTGAGCCCAGCGTGCTCCGAGCGGCTGCGATGGGCCTGGTGGCATTGGCCGCACTCGGCACAGGCAGCCGCGCAGCCGGAGTACGCAATCTCGCTGTCGCCAGCATGCTTCTGTTGCTGCTGGATCCGTTCCTCAGCAGGTCGATCGGCTTCACGCTGTCGGTGCTCGCCTCCGCCGGGATCGTCTGGTGGGCCCGGCGCTGGACGGTGATCATCAATCGCTGGCTGCCGTTGATCATCGCCGAGTCGATTGCGGTGCCACTTGCAGCTCAGATCACCACTACGCCTGTCGTGGCCGCCCTTTCGGGGCGCGTGAGCATGTCAGGACTCGTCGCAAACGCGCTGGCAGGGCCGTTTGTGGGACCAGCGACAGTACTGGGATTTGCCGCGGCAGGCGGTTCGCTGATCAGCGAAATACTTGCTGCCGGATTCGGTTTCGGTGCCGCCTGGGCTGCACAGATGATCATTTGGATTGCCCGGATCGGTTCGCAATTGCCCGGCTCTGAGTGGCACGTAGCAGTGACCCCGCTGACGCTGACCTGGCTAGCTGCCGGTTCTCTGCTTGTCGGCCTGTCGATGGCCTACGTCCTGACGCGCGCATGGCTATCACTGCTGCTGTCAGGCATCATGATCATCTGCTTGTGCGGCCCGCCACGTCAGCCCGGCTGGCCGCCCCGTGACTGGCTCTTGGTTGCTTGTGATGTCGGTCAAGGCGACGGTCTTGTCATCAGAACCGGTCACCGGAGTGCCATCGTCGTCGACAGCGGCCCCGCACCTGCCGCCATGAGCGGCTGCCTGGACAGGCTGAGGATCAGCCGAGTGCCGTTGCTGATCCTTACTCACTTTCATGCCGATCACGTCGACGGTCTGCGTGGCGTGATGCAGCGCCGCCGCGTCGGTCAGCTGTGGGTCAGTCCGCTGGCACCGCCGAGCCCACTGACCGCGATAGTCAGCCAGCAGGCAGTGCGACGCGGGATTTTGGTGAACGCGCCGTTACCAGGTACCCAGGCCAAAGTCGGCCAGGCCGAACTGCAGGTACTCGGACCTGTGAACCACGTAGCAGCCGATCAAGACGAATCCTCCAAGCAGAATGACAGCAGCCTGGTGATCATGGTGAACACGGCAGGCGTGCGGCTGCTGCTTACCGGTGATGTGGAACCGCCGGGTCAGCAGGCGATCTTGAGAGCAGGAGTAGATCTCCATGCCGACGTCATCAAGATTCCGCACCACGGTTCGGCGCAGCAGGAACCGGAATTCATCGCCGGAACCCATGCCCGGCTCGCAATCGCGAGCGCCGGGCTCAACAACGACTACGGTCATCCCGCCCCGCGTACGGTCCAGCTCGTCCGATCACTTGGTATGACGCTGCTCAGAACCGATCAGAATGGCTCGATTGCGGTCCGCCTGCGCCATGGTCGACTAGCTGCAGTGACACAGAAATGACCGGAGTTGGATGTCACTCTGACAGGCAGCCTGCAATTCGCCTCCTTCGTCGCTCGCCTATCGGAGCTGGCTCTCCAGGTGCGCGGCCGCGAGCTCCTGCAGTCGGCGAAGGCTGCCCGTCATAGTGACTTTCGCTAGGTCACCGCCACCGGAAATCGGAGCGGCCCACGCAGCGTAGTGCCGGGGCGCATGGTGATCGGCGCGGTCTGCCGAATCTTTGGGAACCGTTCTGCTAGCGCTCGAAACGCCCGAGTCAGCTCCAAGCGTGCCAGCGGCGAGCCGAGGCAGTAGTGAATGCCACCTGCGAAAGCCAGATGTTCAGCCGGAGACCCGCGCATGATCTCGAACCGGTCGGGCTCGGGGTAAACCTCAGGATCTCGGTTGGCCGCCGCCAGCAACGTAATCACCCACTGGTTTTTCTCGAGCATGATGCCGCCGAGCTCGACAGGTTCATGAGCTACTCGCCCAGTCATCTGAACGGGAGGATCGAAGCGGAGCACTTCTTCGGTGACCGCGGCCGCCTGATTGGGGTTTGCTACCAGCAACTCCCACTGTTCAGGATCGGCGAGCAACCAATGCGTGCCGTTACCGATAGCGTTGACAGTGGTCTCGAAGCCGGCGATCAGAAGCAGCCGAACGAGTGCAGAGAGCTCCGATGGTGTGATCGCGCGGCCTTGCTCGGCGACGAGTGCAGATACCAGATCATCGCCCGGCTCGGCTGCCCGTTCCTCGAGCAGCTGGGCAAAGGTGGTCCGCAGTTCAGCGTCTGCGGCCGCCAAGGTGCGGGCCTGGCCTAGCGACCAGATGCCATCCAGGGCTCGGGCAATGGTCGAGCCGAGTCGTCGGAATCGCTCGGGATCATTCGGCAGACCAAGCAGATGGGTCACTACCGCGATCGGCAGCGGGGAGGCAAACGATGACATCAGGTCGAACTCGTGCTGACGTTCGCACGCGTCAAGCAGTTGGTGGAGGGCCTGATCAACCAAGCCTTCGTAGCCTGCAATGCGCCGTGGCGTGAAGGCTGGCGCGGCAAGCCTGCGAATCCGGGTGTGGTCAGGCGGGTTGAGTTCGAGCAAGGACAAGTCCAGGCCCGCCTGGCTCCCGAGGTCGTCGCTTCCGTCCTCTTGGCTTACCCCAAACTTGCGACTCCGCAATATCTCATTGCACAGCCGATGGCTGGTGGTGCTGTAGTTCCCTAGGCGGGTCGGCACCATTGGTCCGCGCGCACGCAGCTCTTTGTATATCGGGTACGGATCAGTATGGCCGTTTGGCAAGTTGAGGCGACTGAAGAGGTCGCCTCGAACATGTGCCCAATACAGCACTCGCGCCCGCTCGCGATACATGCCGCCGAGGAACTTGGCGGTTTGGAGCGCCTTCGTCGCCGTGCTCATGGCATCTACCTGATGATCAAGGTCCGGTCGTCGGGTTGATGCGAATCGTCTGGCCGTGGCACGCCACCACGACCTCAGGCGAGATTTCACCTTGAGTGATATGACCCTCGGCTGGATTGTCGCCACCTGGCACGTTGGCGAAACGCATGCCCATGGGCACCCCGTGCCCGCAGGTGTAGCGCCAGAGCTGCGCACTGTCGTTCAGACCGATGCCAAGCAGGTCGTCGGCGTTGACATCGAATCGACCACTTCCGGCGACGACCAGGACATCCTCGTACTGGGCTGCGACGATCCGCCCCGAGATCCTTGCCCCGTCCGGCGTGTGGGCGATCACAGGCGACAGTGATACCGGGAGGTTGTGAGTCGAAAGCTGCTGGTAGCCCGAGTAGGCCGTGACGGTTTGGCAGGTGAAGCCGCTGATGACCAAGGTTTTCGCCGGTTCCCTCTGCTGGGAGATCGTGGTGGGCTGATCAAGGATCCAGGCGCCGCAGTTGAAGTGCACTTCGTCAGCAGGGCTGGCATAGGTCAACTCGGTCACTCTCTTGTTGGCCAGTGTCGTTGCTGGCCATCCAACGGCGGCGGTGATGATCAAGATCCCAACAACGATAAGAGCCCGGCCGACAAATGCCATCTGACGCCGCGGCGGCCAGGCCTGGTAAGCGACCCAGACAGCGACCCCAACCAGCAGACCGGTGAGGTAAAGCAACGCTGTGCTGCCAGTCCACAAGGCGGCAAGACGCAGCGCCACCGTGTTGTCCTGAAGCCTGGCAGCGGCATCGCGCATCGCCGGCGCGAACAGCCAACGCCCGACGGCGATTGGCGCGAGGGCGACAATCGCGTACGCGATGAGGAGTGGCAAGCCACTGTGCCAGGTCTTGGGCGGCAACGGCCCGAGGTTGCCGAGGAACCCATGAAGGGCCGCGTAGCCGGCGCTGAAGACCCAGATGATCAACAGCAAGACGCCGATCAGCGACGATGACAAGCTGCTTCGCACGGCCAGTCCGATAACGATGGCGAGCGCGGCCACCAGGCCGAGCGCGGCGGGAGCCAGCATCGCGGTCCGGCCGAGCCAGTGACGCGTACGCGACAGCCAAAACAGCGCAAAGGCACAGACCAGCAGCACCAAGGCTGGCAGTCCCCACTGACCGTTTTGCGCTCCAACCTGGGGTTGGCCCTCACTGGTGAGTGCCACTGAGGCAAGTGGAGCCAGCTGTGTGAGCCACAGGTCGTTGGCCGGGAATGCGCTGACTTCAGGAATCCAGTAGTTGATGAAGAAGACCCATTGGGCTCCGAGGGAAATGATCAGCGGGATGGTGGCGGCTTGCCTGATCTTTCGGGAGTCCTCTGCCCCTTCTGGTGAAGCGGGCCCAAGCGCCCCGACGTCCGGGCGAGTCGCCAGTGGATTGGTGTAGGCGATCTTGCTCACGACGGAGGGCCGCTCATGATCATGGTTATCCGATGGCGTCAGCAGCCACGAATTCGACCCGGTCGTGGGGAACGAGTCGCCGCAAGGCCTCGCGGTCAGGTTGGCTGCCAACGGACAGTCCGCGCGCGCGCTCCTCGGCCGATCGCAGTGCTTGATCAACACCGATACGCAGCACAGAGTCCTCATCGAAGGATCGCACCGAGATCAGCCGCCCCGGGCTGCCGTCGACCTGCTTGAACCAAGCGCGAACCAGATCCTCATAGGAATTCACCACAGCCGCTACAAAATGTAGGTTGCGATCTTCGTAGTAGTCGCCAAAGGCCTCGCGCACCCGACTCCCTTCATAGGCACCCGGCTCACGATCGACTACTGCAATGACTGTGGCCGAATTACCGACCTTGGCGCCGGCAATCCCGCGAAGCTCCGGCTCTGCGTGGTGCCGCCAGATTCGCCGCAGACGTGCATCCATGCTGAGTTCCATAACAGATGATGCTGCAGCGCTACGTGGAGCCGGAATCGGTAACGGCCTGGCAGCCGACAATGGCGGCTCCACCTTGGGCGACTTGGTCTGCGGAATGGGAACCGAGATCGGCCCGTCCTTTGGCCAGGTGATCTCGCGTACGTCGAAATCCCGACGCACCAGAGCCCCACCGGCGAACGATCTGGGCAGCCAGCGTTCGGCCAATTCCTGTTGCACTGTGGAGCGACGCAGATCGGCAAGGCGGTTCATCTTGACGGCGGCGTGCATCCCCATCACCGCGTCGGTCTCGACCCGCTGCAGCAAGTAGGCCTCGAGTTCGGTCCCGAACTCTGCAGCCAAGGCGGCCACAGAGGCATACCGATCGCGATCGGACAGCACCACAGTGACGCGAACCATGCATTTCTCGATGTCGTGGCCGTCCATGGTGACGAGGTGGTCGACCGTTACATCAAGATCGACAGGCCCGGTGTTGACAGCGAGCACCTGGACAGGGCGCAACGACGGAAGCAGACCCGGCGTCAAATACTCACCGGGAAACTTCAGCCGCGGAGCGGTGTCTTGCTCGAAGAGGACCACAACTGTGTTCGGCTGGACAGTCACCATGCGGTCCAGCGGATGCGGCTCGCCGGTGAGCTTCATGCCAAGCGCAGGCTCCTCCACCAGACCAGTTTCGGGCTCGCCAAGAGCAGTCGGCGGCTGCCGATCAGAAACCACTACCCGACCGAACAGTGAGGTCCACAACTTGCCGACCACCTACGCCCCTTTCACCATGTATCCAGTGTCTCGCTCATGTATATCAACACCAGTCACAGGCAGGCGGGAATCTGTTTTGTGTTGCGGAACAGAACATCACGTGCAGTCTCTAGGCCAGCTGTCCGCTGCGGCTGGCATGCTGTGCTGCGTGGTAGCAGCGAAATCTCCTTTCGGACGGCTGGTCCTGATGAGCGGGCCCGAGTCGCTACTGGCGGACCGGGCTGTTGCGTCACTGCTTAAAAGCATGCGATCAGAATCGCCTGATGTCGAGATTTCAGAGATCGAGGCTGCTGGACTTGATCGGGGCAAGCTTGCCGAAATCACCAGTCCGTCGCTGTTTTCCAGCCGTCGCGCTGCGGTAATCAATGATCTGGAAAATCTGGCTCCAGAGCTGGATGTCGAGTTGGTGAATCTAGCGGCTGCGCAGATACCTGATCTTGCCCTGATCGTCGTCCATCGCGGTGTACAAAAAGGCAGTGGACAAAAAGGCAGTGGACAAAAAGGCAGGGGACTGCTCGACAAGCTGAAATCCGCGGGTGCTGAGGTGATCGAATGCGCGGCCGTAAAGACGTGGGAGCTGCCGCAGTTCGTCTCCAAGGAAGCAAAGCAGGCCGGTAGCTCCATTGATGCGGGTGCGGCAGCTGCGCTGGTTGACGCCGTTGGTCACGACTTGCGGACACTGGCCGCGGCTGTCACGCAGCTCGTGTCGGACGGAGAGGGCGGACCGATCACTGCCGATCAGGTTCGCCGTTACTTCGGTGGCCGCGCCGAGGTGACAAGTTTTGCGGTGGCCGATGCCACACTGGCCGGGCGGACCGGCGTGGCAATGGAGCAGCTTCGCTGGGCATTGGCAACCGGTGTTGCGCCGGTATTGATCACCAGTGCCCTGGCATCCGGCGTTCGGGGCCTTGGCAAGCTGATCACTGCCGGCGGCGGGCAACGAGAAGCAGACCTGGCACGTGAGGTCGGGGTGCCGCCGTGGAAGCTTAAGTCAATGCGCTCCCAAGCACGCGGCTGGAATCAGGGGAGTCTGGCTAGAGCGCTGAAGGCGATAGCGGTAGCCGATGCCGATATCAAAGGTGCCGCTGACGATGCCCCGTTTGCGCTGGAGCGAGCGGTGCTTAGCGTTTCGCGCTTGCGGCAGTAGTTCTTTTTGACGTTGCCGGTGAGCGCTTCTTGCCGGAACGATCCAGATGCGCCGCCGTGGTTGCAATTGCCGATTTGCGATTGCCGGCCTGGTTCTTGTGGATGATGCCCTTCGATGCCGCCTTATCCAGGGCGCGGGAAGCAGAGTGCGCCAACTCAGTCGCCTTGGCCGCGTCCCCAGCATCGGCTGCCTCACGGAACCGACGAATCGAGGTCTTCAGCGCGGACTTCGTCGCCTTGCTACGCTGACGAGCCTTCTCGTTGGTCTTGATTCGTTTGAGCTGGGACTTGATATTCGCCACGACAGGCCTCTGGAACTCCTCTGTGATGTCTGGGGCGCTGCTCTGCAGGCGCGACGGACCACAGTACCAGCGGTCCCGTAAAGGGGCCAAATTCGCGATAGCAGGTGAGGATGTTTGTTGTGAGTCCCGTGTCCGCGCCGCCACCTGGCCGCACTGACCCATCGATCATCCGCAACTTCTGTATCATCGCGCACATCGATCATGGGAAGTCCACCTTGGCCGATCGGATGCTGCAGCTGACCGGTGTCGTCGACGAGCGGTCGATGCGTGCCCAGTACCTCGATCGAATGGAGATCGAGCGGGAACGCGGTATCACCATAAAGTCGCAGGCCGTCCGGATGCCGTGGCGGATTCAGAATCGGTCCAACGCCTCGGCTCCCAGTGGAACGTACGTCTTGAACATGATCGATACGCCCGGCCACGTCGACTTCACCTACGAGGTCTCGCGTTCCCTGGCCGCTTGCGAGGGCGCCGTACTGCTCGTCGATGCCGCACAGGGCATTGAGGCACAGACCTTGGCCAACCTCTACCTGGCCATCGATGCCGACCTGCACGTCATTCCCGTGCTGAACAAGATCGACTTGCCGAGCGCGCAGCCGGACAAGTACGCCGCTGAGCTGGCCAAGGTCGTTGGCTGCGATCCAGATGAGGTGCTCCGAGTGTCGGCGAAGACCGGCGAAGGCGTGGCGCATCTACTCGATGAGATCGTTTCCCAGGTTCCTGCACCGGTTGGTGATCCCGCTGCGCCGGCCAGGGCGTTGATCTTCGACTCCGTGTACGACACCTACCGAGGGGTCGTCACCTACGTACGCGTCGTCGACGGTGCGCTATCGCACCGCGAGCGAGTGTTGATGATGTCGACCAAGGCCGCGCACGAGACCTTGGAAGTAGGTGTTATCTCTCCGGAACCGACCAAGGCGTCCTCACTCGGAGTGGGGGAGGTCGGCTACTTGATCACCGGCGTGAAGGACGTCCGGCAGTCTCGGGTCGGGGACACCGTCACCTCACTCAACAGGCCGGCCTCTGGTGATCTTGGGGGCTATCGCCCTCCGAAGCCGATGGTGTTCGCGGGCTTGTACCCCATCGACGGTGCTGACTATCCCGAATTCCGGGAGGCCTTGGACAAGTTGCAGCTCAACGATGCCGCCTTGACCTATGAGCCGGAAACCTCGAGCGCGCTTGGTTTCGGATTCCGGATTGGCTTCCTTGGCCTGCTGCACATGGAGATCGTACGAGAGCGTCTGGAGCGTGAATTTGATCTTGATCTGATCTCCACTGCTCCAAACGTGGTCTACCGCGTGATCATGGAAGATGGCACGGAACTCGAGGTTACGAATCCCTCCGAATATCCGACCAGCGGCAAGATCGCCGAGGTGTACGAGCCGGTGGTGAAGGCGACCATACTGGCCCCGGCAACCTATATCGGCACCATCCTGGAGCTTTGTCAGAACCGCCGCGGCGCTCAGCATGGCATGGATTACCTGTCCGAAGACCGAGTCGAGATCCGCTACATATTGCCGTTGGCCGAGATCGTTTTTGATTTCTTCGATGCCCTCAAGTCGCGGACGAGGGGTTATGCCAGCCTGGACTACGAGCCGTCCGGCGAACAGCCTGCTGATCTGGTCAAAGTCGACCTCTTGCTGAACGGTGAGCCGGTCGATGCCTTTTCGGCGATCGTACATGAAGACAAGGCCTACTCCTACGGCGTCATGATGACCGCCAAGTTGAAAGAACTCATCCCGCGCCAGCAATTCGAGGTTCCAGTCCAGGCGGCCATTGGCTCGCGGGTAATCGCGCGCGAAACCATTCGGGCAGTTCGCAAAGATGTATTGGCCAAGTGCTATGGCGGGGACATCACCCGCAAGCGCAAGCTGCTCGAAAAACAGAAGGAAGGCAAGAAACGGATGAAGATGGTCGGCAGGGTTGAAGTGCCACCGGAAGCGTTCGTTGCCGCTCTTTCTGGTGTTACCGAGGCGGCGAAGGCCGACCGGAAATAGTTCTGTGCAAAGATCGCAGGTCGATCGGAGCTTAAAGGGAGAGGGGTCATGAATGTATGCGCTGCAGTTCACCGAGTACGGCGGCCCTGAAGTCATCAGTCTCGGTGAGGCCCCCGAGCCACACGCTGGACCGGGACAGATTCGCATCAAGGTAAAAGCGGCTGGCGTCAATCCGTATGACTGGAAGCGCCTCACCGGAATGTACGCACAGGGCAAGCCGCTGGAGGGCACCGGCTATTTGGGCTCCGACGCTGCCGGTGTTGTTGACGAGGTCGGAGAGGGAGTCACCGGTATCGCGGTTGGCGATGACGCTTTCGGCCGAGGCAGCGCTACCCAGGCCGAGTACGCCGTTCTCGATTCTTGGGCACATAAGCCCCCATCGGTGGACTGGGCCGCAGCCGCAATTGGCATAGTGGCCGAGGCGGCTGAGCGAGTGCTGCGGCTGCTGGGAGTGGGCTCAGGCAGCACCCTTTTCATCGATGGCGGCGCCGGCGGGGTTGGGTCAACAGCGACTCAAATCGCCAAGGCCAGGGGTGCCACCGTGATCGCCTCCGCAAGCGAGGCGCGCCAGGACTACCTTCGCGAAATCGGTGCCATTCCAGTGGTCTATGGCGAAGGCATGGTCGACCGTGTTAGGGCCCTCAATGTTGGCAAGATCGACGCCGTATTCGACGCGGTCGGCAAAACTCCGATCGAGGACCTGATCACCCTTGCGCCTGAGCCATCTCAGGTCGTTTCCATCGCCAACTTTGCAGCTGCTGCGGCTGGTGCGCGCGTCACCGGCGGGGGAGGAGATAGCCAGCCCATGAAGGCTCTCGCAGAGGCCGCCGAACTGCTGGAACAGGGCAAGCTTGTGATCAAGTTCCAGACATTTCCCTTCGATCGCGCCGCCGAGGCGTACCAGATCATCGAGAGCGGCCATGCCCCGGCGAAGCTCGTTCTCGTTCCGTGAGTCACTTGCGAGATGCTGAAACTTCACTCCAGATGACGCCTTCCCATCCGGTTCCCGCGTAACTCGGGAGCGGAGGAGTCCGCTCGGGTGAAGTTTCAGCGAATCGCGGTGGCCGCACTAGCCTCGAGGCATGCCATCAGCCCTGCCTGCGGGACAACCTGCGCCAAGCGATGGCTCGCTGCCGGAGCAGGCGCTGCATGAGCTCCCGCGCCGGCCCCTCGGCATCTACATCCATGTGCCGTTCTGCACCACGCGTTGCGGCTACTGCGACTTCAACACATATACCGCCGCCGAGCTCGGCTCCGAGCCGGGAGTAAGCCGCGCGGGTTACGTTGCGGCCGCCATCCACGAGCTCACTCTGGCTGCTCGGGTGCTTGGCCCGGCGGCTCCCGCGATATCGACGATCTTCGTTGGCGGCGGCACGCCGACGGTGCTACCACCAGATGATCTTGGTCGATTGATTACTGCGGTACGCCAGCGTTTCGGTTTGGTCGCGGACGCCGAGCTAACCACCGAATCGAATCCGGAGTCCGTCGATGCTGGGAGTCTGCACAGGCTACGAGAGCTCGGGTTCAACCGGATCTCGTTCGGTATGCAGTCTGTCGTGCCCCATGTACTCGCCGCCCTCGACCGGGTGCATTCACCGGGACGTGCGCAGCAGGCGATCGCCGAAGCACAGTCAGCCGGATTCGCCAACACCAGCCTTGACCTGATCTATGGCACGCCAGGGGAGTCGATGGCCGACTGGCGAGCCAGCCTGGAAGCGGCAATTGCGGCTTCCCCGGAGCACATCAGCGCCTATGCATTGATCGTGGAGGAAGGCACTCGGCTTGCGGCTCGTATCCGACGCGGTGAGCTTCCTCCTCCTGACGAGGATGATCTTGCCGACAAGTACCTGCTTGCCGATGAGCGGCTCAGCGCCGCCGGCTACAGCGCGTACGAGGTGAGCAACTGGTCGACCAGCGCGGCGACGCGCTGCCGGCACAACCTCGGTTACTGGCGCAGCGCAAACTGGTGGGGCATCGGGCCGGGCGCCCACAGCCACATTGGCGGCGTGCGGTGGTGGAACGTCAAGCATCCGCGGGCGTATGCGTCCCGGCTTGCCGAAGAGGTGTCACCGGCGTACGCGCGTGAGGTGCTGACGTCTGAGGACAGACGAATGGAGCGCATCCTGTTGGAACTCCGACTCACCGATGGTCTTGCCACGTCCCTGCTCACCAGCGCCGAGCGCGGTCGTCTTGTCGATCTTCGCACCCGCGGTGTTGCGGATGTCGAGAACGGCAACTTGATCTTGACTCGAATGGGCCGGTTGCTCGCTGATGGCGTGATTCGCGAGCTGGTGGATTGAATCGGCGCCTCCAGACACTGTCGGCTGGTTGATCGAAGTGGTTGTCTGGAGAAGTGGTGATCATGCCAATGTTTCCACTCAATTCGGTGTTGTTCCCCTACATGCCCTTGCGGCTCAGGGTCTTCGAGGAGCGGTACTTGATCATGCTTGCCGAGCTGCTGAAAAGCGAGAACGCGGGGTTTGGCGTGGTGCTCATCGAGCGCGGTCTGGAGGTTGGCGGTGGTGAGCAGCGGTTCGGTGTTGGCACCATCGCCGAGATCACCGAGCTGGGTGCCCAGGACGGATTTGTCGGTTTGGTTGCTCAAGGCGCCCAGCGGTTCGAGGTCACCCGATGGCTGGCGGACGCGCCGCATCCTCGCGCTGAAATCTCCGAGTTACCGGATCTGGAGTGGGACGTCGGGCTGTCTGAGCTGCGCGAGGAAACCGAGCAGCTCGTACGTCGCACTCTGGCCGTTGCCAGCGAATTTGCCGAGAATGTCTGGCCCGCTGATATCGAGTTGTCCGCCGATCCAGCTGCCTCGGCGTGGCAACTGGCTGCCATATCGCCTGTCAGCGCCCTTGATCAGCTGCGGCTGTTGCGCTCGAAGTCGTTCGCGGAGTTGCTAGAGCAAGTCGCGACGCTGACCCGTGAAGCCATGTTCTAACTGTCCTGATCAACTCTCACGTGCAGGGCCCGTGGTGCTGCGATCAATCAAGCTGATGGGCAACAGCACCTGGCGAGGCTGGCTTTCTGGGTCGATGAGCAACCGCCCAACGTGTTGTCCTTTGTCACGTATCGGCTGATGAACGGTAGTGAGGTTGGCAGCCTGCGCCGCGGTGATGTCGTCGAAGCCGCACACCGACATGTCGGCCGGGATCTGAAGCCCGCGACGTCTCAGCGCCTGGAGCGCCCCGAGGGCCAAGACGTCGCTCAGCGCAACGATCGCCGTCGGAATCGGATCATGATCAAGGAGCCATGATGTGGCGGTGGTCCCGGATTCGATGGAATTGTGACCACCAGAAATGATCATGACTTCGCCGGCGATGGCTTCCCGTAGACCGGCCACCCGGGCGCTGTAGTCCAGGAAGCCGAGCTGAGATTCATTCAGGCGTTGTGTGGGGCTGCCGGCCGGTTGGTTGGTCTCGACCAGTACGGCGATGTCACGGTGGCCCAAGGCGGATAGGTGTTCACCAACCATGACACCGCCGGTGAAGTCGTCGATGGCCACCCAGCTCGACTCGGGATCGCGGCTGATGTCGGTCATCACCAGCCGAATCCCGCGCGCTTGGGCAACCATTGCCGCGGGGTGGTCGGGTGGCAGGGAAAGGATCGCCAGAGCGTCAATGTTGGCGTTCCGGACCGCGGTCAGGTCGCGATCGTCCGCGCCGTCAGGGGTTGCGGCGCCATCTATCGATCTTGCCAGTGGCATCAGCACGATGCTGATGCCGTGCTCCTCGACAACTTCACTGAGACCAGTGAGGAACTCAACGGCAAACGGATCGGAGAACGCGTACGAGAGTCGCTCAGAAAGCAACACTCCGACGGCCTCGGCTCGACCAATTCGCAAGGTCCGTCCGGCAGCATCAGGGCCCGGATAGCCAAGTTCTTTCGCGGTCGCCAGGATCCGCTCCCGCAGTTCGACGGACAGCTGATCCGGACGGTTATAAGCGTTGGAGATCGTTGCCGGCGAGACCCCGACGGCAGCGGCGAGCGTCTTGACGGTCATCCGCGCCATCGGGTCCCTCGCCTCTGACTAGTGCTCTAAATCGTTCTAGTCAGCGTATCGCGCCCTTAACTTCGAGCTCCTGACCCGACGCTCGAAGCTCGTCGAAGCGGTCTGCTCAAAGCCGCTTCTTCTTGCCTTTTCTGATGTCCCAGTCATCGCTTCCTGGAGTCCAGTTCAGCACGCTGGCGCGCTCCATGAACTCATCACTGGTGATGTCGCCGCGGGCAAATCGCTCGGCCAAGATCTTCTTGGCTTCACTCTCCGGCGAGCGGCTGCTGGCCAAGGTCTGGGGCCCGAGCTGACCGTGTCGAACCAGGAAGAACACCAAAGTGCCCAACACGAGCAGCATGAACAGGAAGAACATGAGACCTCCTAAGAAGGGTGCGAAAGGCGGCACCGCGCCGCTTGCGATAGTCGAAGAGGGCTCACCAGCTCCCAACGGGGGACCGTGATGGTGGTGATGACCGAAGCCGCCCTCCAGTGGGATCAGTAGTGGGGTGGTCATGGATCCATTGTGCGGGCCGCAGCCCACATGAGCATCCGTCGGGAAGCGGCTCTTTGGCTACGTTCGGTGACGTAGTCGGAATACCGTCCTGGAGCGATGTGCCGCCCGCCGGCGCCGGTCTAGTGTCAAGAGAACCGCATGCAGATCGCGTTAAAGCGGTGCAGGACCGAGAGGGTTGAGGAGGAATCATGCGGGTCCGGGCCCGGCGTGCCCTGATCGTCGACTCCGCAATCGGGCTGATATTGGCGGTGACCGCCTGGATGGCCTCCTTCTACGTCTGGGACCGTGCAGCATTCGACCGACCCCCCGAAGCCAATCCAACACAGTGGCGGCATGGACCCCCCGGTCGCATGATCAGCACCGTTGATCCTTCTCCCTGGGTGCTGCCTGCGGTCATTGTTCTGGGGTTCGGCATCGCAATAAGACGTGTCTGGCCCCGTACTGCCTTCGTTCTGACAGTGCTAGCTGTTGGCACTTACCTGGCAACCGGTGCCACCTTCGGACCGATCTTTCTAGCCCCTGCCCTTGGCGTGTACGCGATGGCAAGCGGTACCCGGCTCTTCGCCGATCAGACGCCGCCCGATTCTCTGGGTCAGACGATGCCACCGCTCCGCACCTGGGCGCCGCTGCTGATCTTGTTGATACCGATGATCATGGCTGGGCACTGGCGGGAGCCGTTTCTCGGACTCCTCGACCCGGCCTTCTACGGAACTCTGCTCAGCGCCTTCGCCATCGCCGTCGTACCCGCCATGATCGCTTTGCTGATCCGCGCCCGACGGGAGAGTGAACGAGACATCCGGGAGCAGGAGCGTCGTCGCTACGCCTACGAGGAACGACTGCGGATCGCACGCGACGTCCATGACGTGGTAGGCCACAGTCTTGCCGTGATCACCATGCAGGCTGGAGTGGCGCTTCACCTGCTGGACAAGGAGCGCGCCGAGCAGGCGCGTCCCGATCGAGTAGCCGACTCCCTCGAGGCGATCAAGAAGACCAGCCGTGAGGCGCTGGCCGAGCTGCGAACCACACTTGAGGTCTTCCGATCGGACTCTGATGAGGCTCGCAGTCCATCGCCTGGACTTGGTCGGCTCGATGCCCTGGTGGATGGGCTGCGCTCGGCCGGTCGAGAAGTGACCGTAGTCCGGAATGGCTCTAATGATCAAGGCTTGTCGGCCGCCGTCGATCAGGCCGCCTTCCGGATCATCCAAGAATCGCTCACCAATGTTGTCCGGCATGCCGGGACGGCACACGCTACCGTCCGGGTGTCACGCGAGGATGGCATGCTGATCATCGAGGTAAGCGATGATGGGCCCGCCAGCAGCATTCCGCCTGACGGCAATGGGATCCGTGGCATGCGGGAACGGGCCCGAGCGGTGGGCGGCACCTTGAACGTGTTGGTACACGAGCCCGGCGGGTTGCTGGTACGGGCCGATCTGCCGTTGCTGGAAGGAGATGTTCGGTGACCATCTCTGTCGCCATAGCCGACGATCAAGCTCTGGTCCGGATGGGCCTGCGGGTCCTGATCGAGTCTGAAGATGATCTTGTGCTGGCAGCTGAAGCCGAGGATGGGCGGCAGGCCGTGGAACTGGCTCGGCGTACCCGGCCGGATGTGATCTTGATGGATATCCGGATGCCAGAGCTGGACGGCATCGCTGCCTTGCGGATGATCGTTGCCGATCCTGTGCTCGCAGGAATTCGAGTGATCATGCTGACCACATTCGAGCTCGATGAATACGTCTTCGATGCCCTGCAGGCTGGGGCAGCCGGCTTTTTGATCAAGGATACTGAACCCGCCGACATGCTCCGCGCAATCCGCCTTGTCGCGTCAGGCGAGTCGTTGCTGTCGCCGTCGGTCACGCGTCGCGTCATCGAATCATTCGCATCTCGATCATCGATTCGCAAGAAGCATCCGCAGCTGTCAGAGCTGACCGATCGAGAACGGGAGGTGCTTGCCTTGATCGGTGAGGGACTGAGCAATGACGAGATCGCCGAACGACTGGTGGTCAGCCGCGCGACCGCGCGTACCCACGTCAGCCGGGCCATGATCAAGCTCCGGGCCCGTGACCGGGCGCAGCTCGTGGTGATTGCGTACCAGTCCGGTCTGGTGCGCTAGCACGCTGCGTGGGATGCTGGCGCCGTACATGGCGTGCAAGCCACGTACAGCGTGAGCAGCCTGGGTACAGCTACCAAATCGGCCAAACTTGTCAGCACCGAAGGTCGTCATAGCGGGGCGTACGCGCTGACAGTCGGCATCGTCAGGCGAGGGGGAGTTGCGGCCAGCGATGCTGAGCATCCGCGGCTGCTTGGGCAGCGATACGTCCGCGTTGGGAGAAGACGAACTCTCGATCGACTGGCTCACCATGGCCAGGGATTGCCAGAGTGGTTGAAGTCATCATCCCGATCACCCCATCCACGGTGGCCGGCCACTCCTCCGGAACAGAGTCCGGACCAAACGATGGCGGCCCCGCTGATTCGATCAGATCTCCCACGAACAGCAGGTCCGCGTCGGGCACAACGATGACCAGATCACCATCAGTGTGGCCTCTTCCGATATGAGCGATCTCCACTCTCCGATCACCCAGATCGATCGCAGTCGCAACCGCTATCTCCACATCAGGCTGTCCGAGCTGGTCATGGATGACACCTAGTCGTTGCGCCTCCGCCGCAGCGTCGGGCGAGCCGAGTCTGACGCGGACGGACTCATGGGCAACCCGCGGCATATCGGGGAAGGCAGCCAGTCCGAACGCATGGTCAAAGTGCCAGTGGGTGAGGACGACCGCGGCCAATGCTTTGTCAGTTACCGCGGTGAGCGACTTGCGAAGGGCCCGGCCCTGGTCAGGACTTGATCCGGTGTCCACCAGCAGTGACCGTTCCGAACCAACGATCAATCCGAGATTGACTGACTCGGGCTCCGCAACAGCCACGTACACGCCCGATCGCACGTCACGCCACGGCCCCAGGGCGAAGCCTGGCGCCGATTCGGCAGCCGATGGCGGCTCGGTCATCACGCTAGACTGGCACTCTGTTTGTGCGAGTGCCAAACGGCCCAAATTCCGGTAATCACTCGACCAAGCATGTGAAGGAAGGAGACGCATGGACGACCGCAAATTGGAAGTGCTGCGCGCCATCGTCACCGACTACGTCTCCAGCCAGGAGCCAGTGGGATCCAAGTCGCTGGTGGAACATCATGATCTTGGTGTCTCGCCGGCGACGGTCCGGAATGATATGGCGGCCCTCGAGGAAGAGGGCTACATCATGCAGCCGCACACCAGCGCTGGCCGCATTCCGACAGACAAGGGCTACCGGCTTTTCGTCGACCGCCTCGGCTCGCTCAAGCCGCTCTCTGTGGCAGAGCAACGTGCCATCCACACCTTTCTCTCCGGTGCGCTGGATCTGGATGACGTGTTGCTGCGCACGGTGAGGCTGTTGGCCCAAGTCACTCAGCAGGTCGCGATCGTGCAATATCCGACACTGAGTCACTCCGTGGTGCGCCACGTCGAGATCGTCTCCATGTCCCCGACGCGCCTGCTGCTGATTCTGATCACATCCACCGGCAGGATCGAACAGCGTTCGCTGGAGATTCAGGAGCATGAGGAGGAGACGCTCGCTGAGCTGCGAGCACATCTCAACGCGGCCGCGGTCGGGAATACCTCACCCCAAGCCGCAGTTCGCTTGGGCAGGCTGAGTGAAACGCTGCCACCGTCGCTGGAGATCATCGGCAAGGCGGCGATCGCAACACTGCTGGAAATGGTGAGCAGCGAGGCGTCAGGCAGGATGGTGGTCGGCGGTATGCCCAACTTGACCCGTTATGGTGCTGAGTTCGAGACCACGGTCAAGCCAGTGCTGGAGGCCTTGGAGGAGCAGGTGGTGTTGCTGAAACTGCTCGGTGAGGCCACCAGTGCAGATGAGGTCACTGTCCGCATTGGTCACGAAAATCCATATAAAGAGTTGCAGTCCACATCCGTGGTAGCGAGCGGCTACGGTAGCCAGGTCGACACATTCGCGACTCTCGGCGTGGTCGGGCCAACTCGGATGGACTATCCCTCGACGATGGCGTCGGTCCGTGCCGTTGCTCGCTACGTCGGCCGATTCCTCTCCGAAGGATGAGCACAACCCGCATGAGCCCCGACTACTACGAGATCCTCGGCGTACCGCGCGATGCGACTCCCGAGCAGATCAAGAAGGCCTACCGGCAGCTTGCCATGAAGCTGCATCCTGATGTTGCTCAGGAACCGGACGCGGCCGAGCGTTTCAAGAGCGTCGCCGAGGCTTACGAGGTCCTGCAGGATCCGAAGAAGCGTGACCTGTACGACCGCGGCGGCGATCCGCTGGGCGGTGGGTTCGGCGGTTTCAACGGCGGCTTTGCCCCGGGAGGTTTCGACTTCACCAACCTGGTCGATGCCATGTTCGGCCAGCAGACCTCGCGCGGTCCGCGGTCCCGGGTGCGCCGTGGCCAGGACGCCTTGGTGCGTCTCGATCTTGAACTTGCCGAAGCAGCTTTCGGTACCACCATGCCGCTCCGCGTCGATACTGCGGTGCTGTGCCCGCGCTGCAACGGCTCGGGTGCCACTGAGGGTTCGCGCCCAACTAGATGTCCCACGTGTCACGGTCAGGGCGACGTCACCCATGTTCAGCGCTCGTTCATTGGCGATATCCGGACCACGCAGCCGTGTCCGACCTGTCATGGCTACGGCACGGTCATCCCGGACCCATGCGTGGAGTGCTCCGGAGATGGCCGGGTACGCGCGACGCGCACGATCAACGTCAAGATTCCACCGGGGGTGAGCACCGGGAACCGCATTCACCTGGCGTCCCAGGGCGAGGTTGGTCCTGGCGGCGGGCCGGCCGGTGATCTGTATGTCGAACTCCAAGTGGCCCCACACGAGGTCTTCCGTCGCGATGGTGACGACCTCGAGGTTGTCGTCAAAATTCCGATGACGGCTGCTGCGCTCGGTACCGAGGTCATGGTGGCAACCCTCGAGGCCGATCTGGAGGATTCAGATCCGGAGTCGCGAACGGTACGGATTGCCGTCCCATCTGGGACCCAGTCCGGCACGCGGATTGGGATCGACGGCAAAGGCGTGCCGCGGCTTCGCGGCAGCGGCCGGGGGCAGCTCGGGGTCACTCTGCTCGTTCAGACTCCGACGCGGATCGACGACGAGCAGCGAGACCTGTTGCGTCAGCTGGCTGAGCTGCGTGATGAAACGCGGCCCGAGGTGACAGTGCAGAGGCACAGCCGCGGCGTGTTTGGGCGGCTTCGGGACGCATTCGCCGGCCAGTGAGACGGATTAGCCCCGATCGCGCGGCGCCGTGCTGAGGAGAAGCGAGGGGACGCGCTTTTCGTCCCCGAGTGACGACGAAATAGGCGGCTGCCAGGCGCGATCCGCGCTCGCGATGTTCGCGCCGCCGATCTCCAAAAGACCGAGCGAGCGCAGCGAGCACCAGCCCCAGCGGCGAGTTGTGAGTAGGAGGAGCCGACGAAAGGTGTCAGCAAGAGAGCTGATTCTTCAACACATTGTTCCGTCCGATCCGACGAAAACGCCGGCTTCCCGGCGAACCTCGCAGCGAGCGGAGCGAGCCATAAGAGACAGCGAGCATAGCGAGCGGAGCAATCAAATTTGACGGAGCCACTGTTTCTGCTCGACGACCTCACCGACCCGCTGCCCTCGGTAGGCGCTCATCTGACACTCGGAGGTGATGAGGGCCGGCACGCGGCAATCGTGCGCCGTATCCGAGCCGGCGAGATGATCATGATCGGCAACGGCCGAGGCCTCGGCGTACGCGGCGTTGTTATTGAGGTACGTGGGCCAGCCCTGGTCGTTGAGGTGATCAATCACCTCTCCTCGGTTGCTGAAGCACGACGCTTCATCGCCGCCCAGGCGTTAGCAAAGGGTGATAGGTCTGAGCTCGCGGTCGAAATGCTGACCGAGATGGGTGTTGATGAAATCGTCCCGTGGCAGGCGGCACGTTCCATCGTGCGCTGGTCCGCGGACCGCACGGCGCGCTCGCTGACGAAATGGCGCGCCACAGCACGGGAGGCAACCAAGCAGTCGCGGCGTCTGACCGTGCCGCAGGTGTCGGAGCCGGTGACTACGAGGCAATTGGCTCGGCGGGCAACGGGCGTTGATCTTGCGTTGGTATTGCACGAGGAGGCCAAGGAATCCATTGCCGAAGTTGATCTTCCGTCAGATGGCACGGTGTTGATCATTATTGGGCCGGAAGGCGGTATTGCAACCGAGGAGATGGAGGAGCTGAGTGAGGCCGGGGCGCGCCCGGTATCCGTTAGCGACGCCGTGCTACGGACCTCCACGGCAGGCGTTGTCGCCCTTGCCGGACTCAAGCTGCGGCGGGAGCCCTCAATTGCGCCATGAACCTTCTGCCTTACGCCCCGAGGCCGATGCGATGCCGACAGAGCTCGCTACCGTGCGCGCTGAGCCTGTCGAAGGGCGCGTAACGGGCATTTCCGAGATCCGGGCTCGGCAGTCATACGGCGAACCTGACGATGGGCCTTACGGCTTTATGCCGGTTACATCGCTGCCAGACGGCCTCGGTCGCTCGGGGGTGATCACTACCCCACATGGAACGATCAAGACGCCAGCCTTCGTTGCCGTCGGCACGAAGGCGACGGTCAAGGCAGTGCTTCCGGAGAGCATGGCAGCACTCGGTGCTCAAGCACTGCTTGCGAACGCCTATCACCTCTACCTGCAGCCTGGTTCAGATGTCATCGAGGCCGCTGGCGGCCTCGGCCGTTTCATGAACTGGTCCGGCCCAACCTTCACCGACAGCGGCGGCTTTCAGGTGATGTCACTGGGTGCCGGCTTCAAGAAGATTCTCGCCATGAATACCGATGGCCTGGAGGACGACGATGTGATCGCCGCGGGTAAGACGCGGCTTGCGCACGTTGACGAGGACGGTGTGACTTTTACCTCGCACTTGGACGGTTCGCAGCATCGCTTTACGCCTGAGCATTCCATGCGAATCCAGCACCAGATGGGCGCGGACATCATCTTCGCTTTCGATGAGTGCACGACATTGATGAACACGCGCGACTATCAGGAGAAGTCCGTGGCTAGGACTCAGCGGTGGGCCGTTCGCTGTCTTGCCGAGCATCTGCGCTTGACCAAGCAGCGGGCGCCGCGGGCGTACCAGGCTCTTTTCGCCGTGGTGCAGGGTGCCCAGTACGAGGACTTGCGGCGTCGGGCGGCTCGTGATCTTGTGTCCTTGACCAGCGATGGGTCCGGTTTCGATGGCTACGGCATTGGCGGGGCGCTCGAAAAGGACAACCTTGGAGCAATAGTCCGCTGGGTGAGCGAAGAGCTGCCTTACGACAAGCCCCGGCACCTGCTAGGCATCTCAGAGCCGAATGACATGTTCACCGCGATTGAGAACGGCGTGGACACCTTCGACTGTGTCTCGCCGTCCCGCGTCGCACGTAATGCCGCTGTGTACACCGCCAAAGGGCGGTTCAACGTCAATGCGGCATCTTGTCGGCGCAACTTCTTACCAATTGACGACAACTGTGACTGCTACACCTGCACGCATTACACCCGCGCATACCTGCATCACCTGTTCAAGGCACGCGAGATGCTCGCCGCAACGCTGTGCACCATTCACAACGAGCGATTCGTCGTACGGCTGGTCGACGACATTCGCCTCAGCATCGAGGCCGGCACATTCGCCGATTTCAAGATCGACTTCCTGGGTCGCTACTACGGGTCGGCCTAGTTAGGACTGCAATGGCTGACCGGTGCGCGCAGCGTCCACCACTTGGTGGACAGTTTCCACCACTAGTGCTGGCTGCTCGAAATGAATACTGTGACCGCTCGAGGCGACCACCAAGCGGCTGTTCGACGAGAGCCCGGTCATGATCTGTTGGGCTTCCTTCCAGAATGGCAGGTGATCAATGTTCTGCGACGACGCCAAGACGACGAGCGGGGCGTCGCCAAGCGGCGCCGCCGAGTGAAGCAGAGTGTTGCTTTCCAGTCGGCCTTGACCTTCAGCTAGAGCTGTCTGAATCTGCTGGGGGCGGGCCTGCAGGACGCCGATTGTGGTGCGGATGTCCGGTGACAGGTTCTCGGTCCCCGGCAGCATCCTCGGCCACGCCGGCCCCCACAGCAGCCGCACTAGACCAAATCTGGCCATCCACTTGATCATGTCCTGGAAGTGGCGTTGCTGGGTGTCCTCGGCTGCAATCTGCTGAGGCGTTAAGTGCTCATCAACCGATTCATGGCGCGCGTCGATAAGCACCATCCCGGCAACATCGTGTGGGTGCTGGCTGGCAAAAAGTCGTGCCGTCTTTCCTGAGATTGAGTGGCCGACGAGTACGTAGGGGCCTTTGACGCCGGCGTTGGTCAGCAGCATGTGCAGCTCGCTGGCGAATTGCTGCGGGTTGCGTGGCGATGGGCCAGGTTCGCTCCAGCCCAGGCCGGCTCTGTCGTAGGCGCAGACGCGCGTCACCGCGGCGAGCTGGGACTGAACCGCACCCCAGTCAAGTGAGAACGAGCCCAAGCCGGCATCGAGTACGACGGTCGGGCTGCCTTGCCCGACGCAATTCAGGTGCAGGCGGTGGCCGCTGACATCCACCAGCTGACCTGGAGGTAGATAGCGCCTGGTGTCGCCAGCCCTCATGATCGCCTCGTACGTCGCACCGGTCGCCGCGAGCAACACGATCAGCGCCAGCAGCCCGAGCAGAATACGCCCAGTCAATAGCATCCAGCGGTTCCGGCCCCGCAGCGGTTGCCGCGATGCGACTGTATTCGGTGACGAAGTCGTTGTTTGCACGCTTCACTCCTCAAGCCTGTCCGTCAGCCCTGACAGATGCGATTCGCTTCACTGCCATGCTCGATCAAGAACGCCGACCAGGCGATCTTGAAACGGGTCTGACCAGGATCAGCGGAGGCCTGAGTGGCACCGATGATCAGGAGCAGCGCGGCAAGCAATGCAACACGCAGGCTGCGTAGGCGGAATGGTGACGTCACGTGACCGGTCATGACGGAGCCCCTTGGAAAGTGCCAACCCCGAGCACTTTCACCATGACATTTACGCCGCCTGGTCGCCCAGGTTGTGGACTGGCGGTCCGATGGGCGGGTTTCTGGTGGATTCAGGACGACAGGTCAGATTCCTAACCCGGCGCTCTAGTGAACCACCGCCTTCTCAGCGCCTGCTCCGGTCAGCGCCCGTACGACCAGCTCGTCGTAGCGCTCCGCGGGATGGACCTCCTTGCTGATCAAGGTGCCGATGATGCCGCATAGGAACCCAAACGGGATCGAGATCAGCCCTGGATTACGCAACGGGAACCAGTCGAAGTTCGCACTCGGGAACAGCGACGTCGGCGTACCGGACACCACCGGCGAGAAGGTGACCAGCAGCACTGCCATGATCAATCCGCCGTAGATGCTGAAGGTTGCGCCCATTGTGTTGAACCGCTTCCAGAACAGGTTGTACAACAGCGCAGGCAAGTTCGCCGAAGCAGCGACGGCGAATGCCAGCGCCACTAGGAAGGCGATGTTCAGTCGCTGTGCCGGAATGGCGAGCAAGATCGCAACGGCTCCAATTCCAAAGGCGGCGATCCGAGCCACCCTCAACTCGCTCCGCTCAGAGGCCTGTCCCTTCTTGAACACATTGGCGTACAGGTCATGGGCGACCGAGGAGGCCGAGGTGAGGGTCAGTCCGGCGACCACTGCCAGGATGGTCGCGAAAGCGACCGCTGAAATCAGTGCCAGCAGGACCGAGCCGCCAAGCGTGCCCTCCCCGCCGCCAACCGCTTGTGCCAACAGCGGTGAGGCCGCATTGCCGGCTGAGGTCTGGATCTGACTGCCCTTGGCAGTGTCGACCAGCGCTGCGGCGCCGAAGCCCAGCACTAGCGTCATCAAATAGAACGAACCGATGAGCCCGATCGCCCAGAGCACCGACTTACGTGCTGCCTGCGCTGTCGGCGTGGTGTAGAAGCGAATGAGGATGTGTGGAAGGCCGGCGGTACCGAGGACCAGAGCCAAGGCAAGCGAGGTGAAGTCGAACTTACCGACCAGGTCCTTGCCGTAGAGCAGTCCAGGCTGCAGGAAGGCCTCTCCCTTGCCCGATTTCTCCGCTGCCGCGCCAAGCAAGTCGGACAGGTTGAATCCGAACTTCAGCAGCACCAAGAACGTGATCAAGATTGTGCCGGCCATCAGCATCACGGCCTTCACGATCTGGACCCAGGTGGTGCCCTTCATCCCACCAAAGGTCACGTAGATAATCATCAGCACGCCGACCATGACGATCACCAGGTTCTTGACCGCCGGGGCGGTTACCCCGAGGAGCAGACCCACGAGGGCTCCGGCCCCGACCATCTGGGCCAGCAAATAGAAGATCGAGACAACGATGGTCGAGATGGCAGCCGCGGTGCGTACCGGAATCTGGCGCATCCGGTACGCCAGCTGGTCGGCCATAGTGAACCGGCCGGAATTGCGCAACAGCTCCGCAATGAGCAGCAGGGCGACCAGCCAAGCGACCAAGAACCCGATGGAATAAAGAAAGCCGTCATAACCATAGAGGGCGATCGCGCCGGAAATGCCGAGGAATGATGCGGCCGACATGTAGTCGCCGCTCACCGCCAGCCCGTTCTGGAAGCCGCTGAAATTGCGGCCGCCGGCGTAGTAGTCCGCCGCGGTCTTGCTCTGCCGCGACGCCCAGAATGTGATGTAGAGCGTGACTGCGACGACGGCGAGGAACAAGCCGATAGTCAAGGCGCGGTTGCCCGTCACAAGCGGTATCAGCATTGCGGTGCTCATCGGCCGGTCTCCTGCTCGAACTCATCGCGTAATTTCGACGCAAGCGGGTCCAGTGACTTTTTAGCGTGCCGCGCATAGAAGTAGGCGATCGCGAAGGTCGAGACGAATTGCAGCAGTCCCCAGACCAATGCGATGTTGATGTTCCCGACAACCTCGGTGTTCATGAAGTCGCGAGCCCAGTTGGCGCAAATGACATACAGGAAGTACCAGGCCATGAACGCGATCGTCGCTGGGAACGCGAAGGCGCCATATTTGCGGCGCAGTTCAACAAAGTCGTTTTCCCGAGCGATTCTGTTGTAGACCTCATGATCACGAGAGGGAAGTCGGTCGGCTTCCCCCTCCTCGTAGATAGGGGCGGAGCGGTCAGCCATAAGAAACCTCCATCGCAAGAATCCTGGACAGGACCATAGCCCTCACTGGTCTGGTCGGGAAGCACAGTCGGCCGTGTCCGTGGCGTCGACATCGTTGGGCATCAATCTCGACCGGACGCGACGTTCGGATCAAGAGCGGAGAAACAGGAGTGCGGCCAGCACCCGCCGGGACTCACTTCCCGTGGCTGGAATGCCCAGCTTGGTGAAGATCGTCGATACATATTTCTCTGCCGCCCGCTGGGTGATCACCATCGACTCCGCGATGCCCGCGTTGGACGCCCCGGTCGCCATCAACTCCAGCACCTCGCGTTCGCGTGGTGTTAGCGAGTCCAGCGGGTCTGAACTACGGTGTCGCTTCAGCATGGTTGACACGATCGTGGGATCTAGCGCTGACCCTCCATCGGCGACGCGTCGCAGCGCCGCAATGAACTCCTTGACTTCGCTCACCCGATCTTTGAGCAGATAGCCAACTCCTTCAGCCGAGTCGGCTAACAGCTGCATGGCGAGCCCTACCTCGACGTACTGGGAGAGGACCAGTACGCCAACATCGGGATACTGCTGGCGGATCGTCAGAGCCGCCCGCATCCCTTCATCGGTGTGCGTCGGCGGCAGCCGTATGTCGACGACGACCGCATCAGGCCGGTCCTGGACAATGCGTGCTAGCAACTCATCTGCGGTGCCGCAGCGAGCCGTCACCTCGATGTCGGCGTCAGTCAGCAGCTGCGCGACGCCCTCGCGCAGCAGCACGCTGTCCTCGGCAATGGCTACCCGCACGGGATCTCCGCTCGAACCCGAGTGCCGTCGCCGGCGGTGCTCCAGATTCGCAACCGGCCGTTGAGAGCTTCAACGCGATCGGCAAGGCCACGCAGTCCTGTTCCGCGCTCAGAGTCTGCACCACCGATGCCGTCATCGATGATTTCGGTGATCAAGGTGTTGTCGATGACCCGCACGTCCACCGCGACGTGCTTGGGCTCCGCGTGCTTTGCCGCGTTGGTCAGGCTTTCCGACACGACGTAAAAGGCGGCCACCTCGAGCGGTTCGGGGAGCCGTGGCAGGCCATCGGTCTTCAGTTGCACCTCAAGGGGCGCGACGGCGACGAGGGATTCCAAAGCGACTGTCAGTCCGTGGCCGCTGACGACCGCCGGATGCAGGCCGCGGGCAATGTCTCGCAGCTCGCCAAGCGATTCCGCAACCTCGCTCCGTGCGCGTTGCAACCTCCGTTGAGTAGCGGGATCATTGTTCGCCTTTTCGGCAAGCAGGCCCAGTTCAAGAGCGAGGGCAACCAGCCGCTGTTGCGCACCGTCGTGGAGATTTCGTTCCAGGCGGCGACGCTCGTTCTGCTGCGCCTCGACGACCCGACTACGCGAGCCCTGAAGCTCCTGCAGCCGCGCTCTCAGCTCGGCTTCCAGGCGGCCATTTTCCAAGGCGATGCCGGCGGCTGCGCTCACTGCTTCGACCAGTTCGGGTTCCTCGCCGAGCGCTGCGTCGTAGACCAATGCAGCGACCGGCGAACCGTTCTGCCTGACAACGGTGACCCGACGACCGCTGTCCGGCTGCGGCAGACTTGTCGAATTGCCGTCTTGATCTGACCAGCTCCCGTACTGAGGCAGCCAGTAGATCAACGACAAGGTGGGATCGCGCAGCGCATGGGCCAACAGTTCCCGCAGGTCTGGTGTCGGGTCAGCGCGTAGCTGTACCAATAGTTCACCAACGCCTGCCTTCGCGAGGCGGGCGTCGAGAAGTCCCGCAAGAAAGGCGAGTGGCGCCAGCCCTGCGATTGCGAAGGTTGCCAGCCGGATGATCTCGAAGCCTGGCAGCTCGAACGCGCCGGCGATAAGGAGGGCGGCGAGCATTACCAATGTCAGGCTGAAGCAGTTGATCACGATCTGAGTAGGCCGCCGTCGCTGCCATGGTGGCAGCAACCGCCAATGCCGCCAAAGCAGAACCACACCAATGAGCACTAGCGCACTCAGTAGCAGCAACTCCAGGTTCTGCACCGCCTCCGCAGCCGTTGGCTGGCTGGCCACGGTCAGCAGGTGGCGCTCATCGAAGCCGCCCAGCATGAGCACCACAATCTGTAGTCCGACGGCTGCCACGTATGCAGTGATCACTACCGCCCGCTCGGTCCGACCGGGAAGCCGACCTGTGGGATAGGCGAGGAATACGTTCAACCAAACTGCCACAACCAGCAGGTCGCAGAGCTGTCCCACGGTATTGAGCAAGGGCTGGCTCGTCCACTGCAGGACAGAGAGCTGATGGACGAATCCCGCCAGGATGAGCAACGGCCCGAAAGCGCTGTCCGGCCGTCGTCGCCATGCCACGATCCCGGCGAACATGAATGGCAGCGTGGTCCAGATGACCAGCAGGACGCGCAGAGCCGGCTGGTACAGGCCCTCGTTGAGTGAGGCGAGGACGATCGTTACTGCACCAGAGGCTATCGCCGCCATTCCGAGCGTCCACAGCACGGCCGGTTTTGGAGGCGCTCTATGCCGTTCGGGCAACAGCGGGAGAACTGCAGCCATCCAAACCTCTTTTCGCCAGTCACGATAGTGCTGCGGACCGGCCGAACGATAGAACTGCCGCCGGCAAGTTCACCAGAAACCCGGCTCCCCGGTCACGGGTATTCCGTCTGTCCTCGCCGCCTGGCGCATGGAAGCGTTTGGAGCCAATCACCATCTAGGAGCTGGGATGAAGACCCGCATTGTGCAGAACGACCCCAACGAACCTGCTTCGCGGGAGGTGTCTACGACTCCGATGAGATCCACTCCTGATGACCTAAGTCCACCAACGACCGGATGGCAGAAGGTTCGCGGATTTGTCCGCCGCTACGAGTTGGTGAGCTTCTTCGTCCTCTCGTACCTGATCGCCTGGTCGACATTGCCGTTCGGGACCTTCGGAGCCTATGCACCCCTCATATCGGCAATCATCGTCGTCTTGATCGCCGAAGGTTTGCCTGGACTAGTTCGGCTGGGTCGCCGCATCATTCGCTGGCGGGTGAACTGGATCTGGTACGCAGCTGCGATCGGCCTGCCGCTGTTGGTGCACGCCGTAGGCATCGGTCTGAACATGGCGGCCGGTGCACCTGCACCCTCCGGCGACCAGTTTCAGCCCTGGTATGCGGTGCTGATGCTGTTCGGCATTCGGATGATCAATTTCACCGACGGGCCACTGGGAGAAGAGCCGGCCTGGCGTGGCTTTGCACAGCCGCGACTGCAATCGAAGTGGTCTCCGTTGGTGTCAGCCGCACTACTTGGAGTGCTGATCACGTTCTGGCACCTGCCTCTGGTCTTCATGCCGCAGTTCGACCTCGCCCTTCCGGACATCGCGTCGACGGTCGTAGTCACCTTCTGGTACGCCTGGTTGTTCAACAGGACCGGCGGCAGCGTGCTGCTGCCGCTAATCGCCCACGTGACCGAGGGCTGCGTGAACACCCAGGCCCTATGGCCGGCAGGACCGAACGCCGACCGCGAGGAGTGGACCTGGCTGATTGCCTGGGCGCTGCTCGTAATGGCACTGTTGATCTTCGATCGTAAGTCGTGGCGTACCGCGCCAGAATCGGCAATTGATCGGGTGCCTGGCCGGATAAGTTGATCAGGTGCTGCCCTTGCCCGAACCACCACCGTCACACACTCCGCATTAGTTGCTTGGAGTTCGCATGGTCTGCAGATGATGCGAAGACCAACCAATTGATGCGGAGTGGCGTCAGCAGCGCGACATCTAGTGAGCAGGGTGGCCGGCGCTTGTCCCGAGCTCGGTGAAGATGGTCAGCTGTACGTCGGCCGGCCCCTGCAATCGGGCGTTCAGCGAGTTCCACGGCGTTTGAGTTGGTGCCGCGATGAGGTCAGCACCGCCAGAGGTCAACCGCTCCGTGACGCCAGCTGAGTCATCGACTTCGAAGGCCACTCGATACTTCTCGCTCACCCCGGTTCGACCGACTTCCACCGTGTCGATCAGATCGATCTGCGATCTGTTGGACAGCTCGAGTGTCGCCCTGCCGGCGCCCAAGATCATCACCTTTGCGCCCTTGTCGCCGTCGTAGGTTTCCTCCAGCGGCAAGCCAAGCTCATCACGGTAAAAGCGAACGGCAGCGTCGTAGTCATCAACGGCCACCACCAGCCGCATTTGGTGCACAGCGGTTCGGTCCTGGTACGGCGCGGGTGCGTATCCGGGCTCTCGACGTTTGATTGCTCTGATCACTGCGTACGTGACCGGCAGCATGATGACCTCCACCATCACCTTGTAGACGTAACCCGCAACGGCGTAGCTGATCAAGCTGCCCCAGGTGGGAAACACTCCAACGAAGGCGATGAAGCAGAACAACATGGTGTCGGCGAACTCGCCAACCACGGTTGAGCCAATCAGCCGGGCCCACAAGTGGCGTTCCTTGGTCCGCTCTTTGATCTTGACTACGACGTAAGCGTTGAGGAACTGGCCGGCCAGGTAACCCGACAGGCTTGCCAGCACAATTCGCGGCACAAATCCGAGCACCGCGACAAATGCTTCCTGGTTCTCATAACCAGGTCCCGGTGGTGCAGCGCCGACGGCCAGGAAAGTCAGCGAGGCTAGGGCGCCCAGCGCGAAACCGACCCAGATCGCCCGCTTTGCCTGGCGCAGGCCGTACACCTCGGCCAAGATGTCGCCGACGATGTAGGTCAGCGGGAATAGGAACGCGCCGCCGTCAGTGAAGATGCCGCCGCCGACGAACTCGGGCAGCCCATCGACGACGGTGATCGTCTTGGTTGCCGCGATGTTGGAGATCAGCAGAAGGCCGCAGAATACGGCAACGATCACGGCGTATGTGCCGCTCGGTGCAGTCGCAAAAGATGCCGCGGAGCGTGCCTCGCGCGGCTGTGTGGCGTAAACCGTAGTCACGCGCAGCGATCCTAGTTTGATTGTTCCCACGCGCGCTGAGTCACCATGGCAGGCTGGGGCACATGAGCCAATACTGGAACGAGGTGCCCGACGAGTCAGAGCAGTTGGACCAGCTCGAGGAGCAGCGATCTCTGGTGGATCGCGGGGTTGAAGACCCGCTCGACGAGGGCTACTCGCCGCCCGAGCGTTACTCACAACTGATCAGAGAGGGAGAACACGAGACGCTTGACGAGCGACTCGAGGACGAGATTCCAGAGCCCGATCCCTACGCACCGCAGAACGAGGAAGTTCTCGATGACGGCGAGGTCGGCGAGGAGCGGGCCGGGCGCCTGGTTGAGCCAAACGAAGGCATTGGGCCGGATATGGAATCCGACCTTGTCGGAACCGACGTAGGCATTGACGGTGGCGCAGCCAGCGCGGAGGAGGCCGCGGTGCACATCGTTCCCGACGAGGAATGAACGACCCGCTCTATCCACCGATTGAGCCGTACGCCACCGGGATGCTCGATGTCGGCGACGGACAGCAGATCTACTGGGAGGAATGCGGCAATCCCTCAGGTAAGCCGGTGGTCTTGCTGCACGGCGGACCCGGAGGCGGCATCCAGCCGAAGGTTCGGCGGCTCTTCCACCCAGCTCGCTATCGCATCGTGCTCTTCGATCAGCGGGGCTGCGGTCGGAGCCGTCCGCACGCCAGTGAGTTCGGAGCCGATCTCAGCAGTAATACGACATGGCATCTCGTTGCTGACATCGAGCGCCTGCGCGAGTACCGGGACATCGATCGGTGGCAGGTATTCGGTGGCTCGTGGGGGAGCGCACTGGGATTGGCGTACGCCGAACAGCATCCACAACGGGTCACGGAGTTGGTGCTGCGTGGCATTTTCACGCTGCGACAGAGCGAACTGGATTTTTACTACAACGGTGGCACCGGACAGCTGTTTCCGGAGCGGTACGAGATGTTCTTGGCTCCGCTGGGCGGTCGGTCGTTTGCCGGTGACACGATTTCGGCCTATCACGAGTTGCTATTTGACCGCGATCCCGCTGTACACGAGCCGGCTGGTGTTACCTGGACTACGTGGGAGGCCGCCACCATCACGTTGGAGCAGGATGACAGCCTGATCGCCGATTTCAGTGATCCGATATTCGCCCTCGCTTTCGCGCGCATCGAAAACCACTACTTCTACCATCGGGGCTGGTTCTCCGAAGATCAGCTGATCGCGAATGCGAGCCGACTGGCTGACATCCCGGGCGTCATTGTTCAGGGCCGCTACGACGTCGCAACGCCGGCGGTCACGGCGTACGAGCTACATCAGGCCTGGCCACAGGCCGAGTTCAAGATTGCCCCGGTGGCCGGTCACGCGTTCTCCGAACCCGGCATCCTGGATGCACTTGTCGCGGCCACTGACCGATTCGCAGGTTGAGTCAGATATCACGGCCCACGACTAACTGTTGGGGGTCGGTTGGGCATGTGACCTAGGATGGGTTGTTGACATTTCCTGCCGACTGCGAGGAACCAACTGAGTAGGTCAGAGTTCACGGCCAGCGCTCCTGACGCATCCAGCGCTCGCCATCGAGAATCGCCTGCCTCCAATTCATTACGAAAGGCATCGGGCCAGCGGGGCGGCGACAGCGGCCTCGAAGAACTACGCCGAGTGACTGTTCCGGCCTCGGTCGAGATGGTCAACATCCTTGGCCCCCGCGACGAGTTCCTGCACATCCTGGAACGCGAGCTGGAGGCCGGAATTCACGTTCGCGGCAATGAGATCACGCTGACCGGATCACCGGCAGCCGTTGACCTTGCCATCGACGTGATC
Organism: Propionibacteriaceae bacterium; assembly: GCA_045806785.1. Taxonomy (GTDB): domain Bacteria; phylum Actinomycetota; class Actinomycetes; order Propionibacteriales; family Propionibacteriaceae; genus Microlunatus. Next base: position 127,456 of record JBJMIR010000083.1, read on the forward strand.
ACCGAGCTGGTGACGGTGTTGCGAACCGGTCAGGGTCTGACCGCCGATGCCGTGGAGCGCACCTGCTCCATGCTCGCCGGGCGCGAGGAGGCCCGGCCCGCGGACGTGCTCACCCACAACATCTTGTCCGCGCGCGGCAAGACAATCCGCCCAAAAACGCTTAATCAGAAGCGATACGTCGATGCCATCGACAAGCACACGGTGGTCTTCGGCATTGGACCAGCTGGGACGGGCAAGACCTATCTGGCTGTCGCCAAGGCAGTCCAGGCGCTGCAGAACAAGCAGGTCAACCGAATCATCCTGACCCGCCCGGCGGTGGAGGCCGGTGAGCATCTCGGTTTTCTCCCCGGCACCCTGAGCGACAAGATCGACCCCTATCTGCGGCCGTTGTATGACGCGCTGCACGACATGCTCGATCCGGATTCGATTCCACGGCTGCTGACTGCGGGAACGATTGAGGTTGCGCCGCTGGCCTATATGCGAGGCCGAACCTTGAATGACGCCTTCATTATCTTGGACGAGGCGCAGAACACCTCGATGGAGCAGATGAAGATGTTCCTGACCCGTTTGGGATTCGGCTCCAAGATGGTGGTCACGGGCGACATCACGCAGGTCGATCTGCCCGGTGGCACTCGCAGTGGTCTTCGGGTGGTGCGCGGCGTTCTCGACAAGGTCGATGACATCGCCTTCTGCAACCTCACCAATCACGATGTCGTGCGTCACAAGCTGGTGGGCCGGATCGTTGCGGCGTACGACAAGTTCGAGGCGGATCATGCGGATCCGTTGCGGCCGGAGCAGGGGCTCGCTGCACCGTCACATCGTTCGGGTCGTTAACCGATGGCCGCAGCGATCCGAGCGCTATTGGAAGCTCGGATATGAGTATCGACATCAGCAACGAGTCGGGGACTGACGCTGACAACGCGGCGCTGGTCCGACTGGCCACCTTCGCCCTCGACCAGCTCAGAATCCATCCTCTGGCGGAGCTCTCCATCCTGCTCGTGGATGAGGACACGATGAGCGCGTACCACGAGAAGTACCTCGGCGAGGAAGGGCCGACCGACGTCCTGAGCTTCCCGATGGATGAGTTGCGCCCCCCGACCGACGGTGAAGAGCCTCCGGTAGGTCTGCTGGGTGACATCGTGCTGTGTCCGGCAGTAACCGAGCGGCAGGCGCGCAACAACCAACGCTCCACGAGTGAGGAGGCGGAGTACCTGCTGGTGCACGGGTTGTTGCATCTGCTTGGATACGACCACTCCACCGCTGAAGAGCATGCCGAGATGTTCGGCCTCACCGACAAGATCATCTCGGCATGGGCCGTACAGCGCCCTGATCGGGCACGAGGTGCCCGATGACGCAGGCCTACTGGTTTCAGCTCGGCATCGCCTTCGTGCTGACGATTCTCGCCGGATTGATTGCGGCGGCCGAGGCAGCTTTCTCCTCCTTCTCCAAGGCTCGTGGGACCAAGCTCGTCGAAGAAGGCAGGCCTGGTGCGCAACGAGTCCGCAAGATCGTCGAGGATCCACCGCGATATCTCAACACCGCGCTCTTTCTCCGAAGCATGATCGAGATTTCGGCGATCGTCCTGGTCGCGAATGTGATCTTCGGCCTTATCCCCAAGACCTGGCAGGCCGGCGCGGTGATATCCGGAATCATGATCATCGTCTCTTATATCGCCTGGGGCGTGGCACCGCGGACGCTCGGCCGTCAGCATGCAGACAAGGTTGCCTGCGCCGCTGCCGGACCGATCGTGGTGATTACCACAGTTCTCGGGCCATTTCCACGATTGCTGATCATGATCGGGAACGCGCTGACGCCAGGCAAGGGATTTACTGAAGGGCCATTCGCTAGCGAGGCCGAGCTGCGCGAGCTCGTCGACCTGGCTGAGGCCAGGGATGAGATTGAGTCCGGGGAACGCAACATGATTCACTCGGTCTTCGATCTGGGTGACACCATTGCTCGAGAGGTCATGGTGCCGCGTACCGACATGGTCTTCATCGAGGAGTACAAGACTCTGCGACAGGCCGTTTCACTGGCGCTGCGATCCGGTTTCAGCCGAATCCCGGTTATCCGCGAAGGAATCGACGACGTCGTCGGAGTGCTGTATCTCAAGGACGTCATCAGACGGATCTACGACGCACCAGACGTGCAGTCCACCGAACGAGTCGGATCGATGATGCGCCCGCCGGTGTGGTGCCCGGACTCCAAGCCGGTGGATGAACTGCTTCAGGAAATGCAGGCGAAGCGGGTGCACTTGGTGATCGTGGTCGACGAGTTCGGTGGTACCGCCGGCATGGTCACGATCGAGGACATCCTGGAGGAGATCGTCGGTGAGATCACCGATGAGTACGACGAGGAGAACACTGACATCACGCAGCTGGCTGAGGGGCGTTATCGGGTGTCCTCACGACTGCCGGTCGATGATCTGGGTGATCTCTTCGGCCTGAAGCTGGAGGATGACGACGTGGAAACGGTCGGCGGCCTGATGGCCAAGCAGCTCAACAAGGTGCCGATCGCTGGCTCGGTGGTCAAGTACGACGGTTTGGAGCTGGTCGCGGAGCGGTCGGCCGGCCGCCGGAACAAGATCGGCACCGTGATCGTCACCAGGATCTCCTCGGCCGATTCTGAGGCTGATGCCAGAGCCGAGGCGGCCACAACGATCGTTTCAGAGCAGGCGCGCGCCTCGTGAGCGGTGCCGCGGCTGACCAGGCGCCGGCTCCTGATGATCCGGAAGACCTGAAGCTCCTCACTCTGGCCCGTGGGGCGTTGACTCGTACCGTCGCCCGTCAGGGTGCGAGTCTTCGCGACACAACCGGACGCGCGTACGCTGCGGCGAGTGTTGAGCTGGAACACCTCAAGCTGTCCGCAATCGCCGTAGCGGTTGCCATGGCTGTGTCGTCAGGTGCAGATGGAGTTGAGGCCGTGGCCGTAGCGGGAGATGGTCCCTCTGAAGATGATCTCGATGTGATCCGCGATCTGCAGCCCACCGGTGTTCTGGTCTGGTCGGCCGATGTCCACGGCAACGTGCTGCAGATGAGTCAGCTGTGACGCGGTCCCATGGGTACGTTTCGCAGCACAGCCGTCAAAACGCCCCCGTGATTGGTCGCTCGAGGGGTCGTTTCACAGCACAGCCGTCAAAACGTCGCCAGGCTCGATGTCGATGACGGAGAGCCAAGCGCCGTTTCGATCTGGCTTTGCATGCCTTGTCGGCAGGCCCAACGCCGGAAAATCGACGCTCACCAATGCGCTGGTCGGCCAGAAGATCGTCATCGCTTCATCGAAGCCGCAAACCACCCGGCACGCCGTACGCGGCATTGTCCATCGGCCGGATGCCCAGCTTGTTCTCATCGACACGCCCGGATTGCACAAGCCCCGAACTCTGCTCGGTGAGCGGCTCAATGATGTCGTCAGGACTACCTGGTCGGAGGTCGATGTCGTCGGGGTCTGCCTCTCGGCCAATGAGCGGATTGGTCCCGGCGATCGATACCTGGTCGGTGAACTTGCCGCACTGCCAAGAAAGCCGAGCCTGGTGGCCATTGCGACCAAGGCCGATCTTGCCTCGCCGGATCGAATGGCAGAGCATCTGGCTGCCATAGCTGCGCTCGAGACGACCGACGACATCACATGGGCCGACATCATTCCGGTCTCGGTCCCCCAGCGCTTCCAGCTGGACGTGCTGAGCGCCGCCCTCATTGGTCTGTTGCCAGCAGGGCCGCCGCTGTATCCCGACGGTGAGATCACCGACGAGCCAGAGGAGGCACTGGTTGCTGAGCTCATCCGCGAAGCCGCCTTGGAGGGCGTACGCGAGGAGCTGCCGCACTCGATCACGGTCACTGTGGAGGAAATGGAGCTCCGTGAGGACCGGCCTGCGGACAAGCCGCTGCTGGATGTTTATGCCTCCTTGATCGTCGAGCGCGACTCGCAGAAGGGAATCGTGATCGGCCACCGCGGCAGTCGGCTGCGGGAGATCGGCGCCGCCGCCCGTCACCAGATTGAGACTTTGCTTGGCACACCCGTGTACCTCGATCTACGAGTGAAAGTGCTCAAGGAATGGCAGCGAGACCCAAAGTTTTTGAACCGGCTCGGCTTCTAACGGGGGTACTACTGGCGGCACTGTCATGCCAGGATGCCAAGTACAACGCCAAGTACAACATTGCCGGTTGCAGCTCGACGGTGGGCATGGCGCTTGTCCGGAGGGCACGCCGAGGAGAGGACCACCGCGCATGGCCGCCCATCCCCTTGATCCCCATCCCCTTGATCCCCATCCCCTTGATCCCCATCCCCTTGATCCGTTGTCTCCGACCGAGTATCGAAACACGGCGGCCATTTTGCGAAGAGACCAAGGCGTCACCGACTCCTGGCGCTTCGCGTCGATCGAGCTCAAGGAACCGCCGAAGGTCGACGTCAAGGCCTGGCGCCCGGGCAATCCAGTGTCAAGGCGATCGTTTTCCGTGCTGTGGAACAAGGAAACCAATCAGACCTACGAGGCGGTTGTCGATCTTGTTGCCGACAGCGTCGAGTCATGGACCCACGTCCCGGATGTCTGTCCAAACTTCACCATCGATGAGTACCACGACGTTGATCACGCTCTTCATGAGCACGAGGGTGTCCTGGCTGTCTTGAAGGGGCGCGGCATTAGCGATCCCTCGCTGGTGCTGTTCGACGTATGGACCTACGGCAAGGCGGTCATGCCTGAGCAGTGGCGTGATCGACGACTTGGTTGGTGCGATCTGTGGATGCGGGAAACGCCGGAGGGCAATCCCTACGCCCACCCGATCTCCGGTCTCAAGATCATCGTCGACGTGAACACCCTTGAGGTGCTCGAAATCGAAGATCATCACGACTATGGGCTGCCTGAGGTCGATGCCGAGTACGATCCCCGAGTACGCGGCACCCAGCAGCGCACCGACCTCAAGCCTCTCGAGATCAGCCAGCCCGAGGGTGTCTCCTTCAGCCTCGAGGGCAACGAACTGCGCTGGCAAAACTGGTCGATGCGGCTGGGCTTCAACTTCCGCGAGGGTCCGGTGATCTATCAGGTTGCCTTTGATGATCAAGGCACTAGGCGCGAGATCGCGTACCGCATGTCATTCGCCGAGATGGTGGTGCCCTACCGCGACCCAGGCTTTGATCACTACCGACGGACCGCATTCGACATTGGTGAATGGGGCCTCGGCTATATGACCACCTCGCTGGAGCTGGGCTGCGACTGTCTCGGCGAGATTGTCTATGTCGATGCCGTAGTGCCCGACAGTCGCGGTGAGCCGATAGTCATCGACCGTGCGATCTGCCTCCATGAGGAGGACAACGCCGTGCTGTGGAAGCACGTCGACAGCGAGACGGGCGCCGAGGTACGTCGCATGCGCCGGATGGTCGTTTCAGTTCACGTTACGGTCGCGAACTATGAGTACCTGGTCTATTGGCGGTTCTATCAGGACGGAAACATCGAGTGCGAGGTTCGAGCCACGGGCTTGATGGTCACCACGCCGCTGGAGAGCACGCATGACAATTCGCCCTACGGCACGACTGTCGACGTGCGGACGTACGCGCCGTTCCATCAGCACTTTGTGATCGCCAAGCTCGATCTTGATATTGACGGCGACGAGAACACCGTGATCGAGGTGGACTCGGTCGCCGATCCGATCAGCGAGGACAATCCGCTCGGGCTGGGCGTGTCGACCCAGAGCACCGTTGTGGAGTCGGAGAGCCAATCGGCTCGGGACTTCAACTGGGAAAGTCAGCGGACCTGGAAGGTGATCAACCCCAGCAAGCGGAACCGCCACGGCAGCAACACCGCCTACAAACTGGTGCCCGGGGCAGCGATACCTTCGCTGATCGACTCATCCTCACCGGTTTATCAGCGGGCGCCGGTCATCGGTCACTCAGTTTGGGTCACCGCGTACGACGACACCGAGCGATGGCCAGCAGGCGACTATCCGACGCAGTCGACTGAGGACACCGGAATTACCCGGTGGATTGCCGACGACGCCCCGTTGGTTGGCACCGATGTCGTGCTGTGGTACGTCTTCGGGATTCACCACATCACACGGACAGAGGACTGGCCGATCATGCCGGTCGACATCATCTCCTTCTGGCTGAAGCCGTTCGGCTTCTTTGATCAAAATCCGGCTCTGGACGCACCGAGCACGATGTCGAGCGCCGGCGGGCATAGCCACCCGGAGCATTCGGGGAGATGATGATTTGGAACCAAACTAAAAGGGCTGAAAGGTACGGCGATGGCAGACAAGGAAGTCTTCTCCAACATCATCAATGGCGAGGAGCGCCCAGCGGCATCGGGCGAAGTGTTGGACATCATCGATCCCTCCACCGGCGAGGTCTACGCCACCTCTCCGAACTCGGGTGCCGAAGACGTCGATGCGGCATGCCGGGCGGCGGGAGAGGCGTTCGACAAATACCGCTGGACAACGCCGGCAGAGCGTCAGAAATATTTGCTGCAGCTTGCAGACGTGATCGAAAGCAAGGCCGAGGAGCTGGCTCGCATTGAGTGCCAGAACACCGGCAAGCCGTTTGCGTCGGTGATGGCCGACGAAATCGTTCCAATGGTCGACCAGATCCGGTTCTTCGCCGGTGCCGCCCGGGTGCTGGAAGGCAAATCGGCGGGGGAGTACATGAAGGGTTTCACCTCTTACGTGCGCCGGGAACCACGCGGTCCGGTCGCTCAGGTGGCGCCGTGGAACTATCCGATGATGATGGCGGTTTGGAAGTTCGCGCCCGCACTGGCCGCAGGCAACAGCGTGGTGCTCAAGCCGTCCGACACAACGCCGGCCTCGTCGGTCTGGATGGTCAAGAAGATGCAGGACATCTTCCCCAATGGCGTCGCGAACCTTATCTGTGGTGATCGGGATACCGGTGCCAGCCTGGTATCCCACAGGATTCCGCGGATGGTGTCGATCACTGGCTCCACGAGGGCCGGTATCGCTGTTGCGACAGCGGCTGCCGCCGATGTCAAGGTCAGCCACCTTGAGCTGGGCGGAAAGGCTCCGGTCGTGGTGTTCAACGATGTCGATCTTCCCTCTACCGTCGAGGGCATCAAGGTGGGCGGCTTCTTCAATGCCGGTCAGGACTGCACGGCGGCGACCCGAGTGCTCTGCCAGTCCGGTATCTATGACGATTTCGTGGCCGAACTTGGCCGAGCGGCGTCAGAGACTCGTACCGGATACGACCCGAACGACGAGGAGCTGTTCTACGGGCCGATCAACAACCCCAACCAGCTGCGCCATGTCTCCGGACTTGTGGAGCGGACTCCTGATCATGCACGGGTGGTGACCGGCGGGAGGACGACTGGCGATCGCGGGTACTTCTATGAGCCAACAGTGATCGCCGATGTCGCGCAGGACGACGAACTGATCAGAACTGAGATCTTCGGACCGGTGATCACCGTACAGAGGTTCCGGGATGAGGATGATGCGGTCGCCCTCGCAAACGACTCGGAATATGCGCTGGCATCCTCTGTCTGGACCAGCGATGCCGGGACGTCCGTACGCATGGCTGCCCGCTTGGACTTCGGCTGTGTCTGGATCAACTGTCACATCCCTCTTCAGGCAGAAATGCCGCATGGAGGCTTCAAGCACTCCGGCTACGGCAAGGACCTTTCCATGTACGGGCTGGAGGACTACACCCGCATCAAGCACGTCATGCAGTACCACGGATTCGAGGGTTGACACCTAGCCACAACTTCAGCAACTGCCGCGAGAAGGGTCGTCGAGATGGCAGATAAGGGACTCAAGAGCAACGTCGTCGGTCTGTTCGGCGGCACCATGCTGGGCATCTCCTCGGTGGCTCCGGCTTACGCTCTTACCGCGACGCTCGGCATACTGGCGGCGAGCGTTGGAGCCAAAACACCGGTGGTGATCATCGCGGGCTTCTTGCCGATGTTCTTCGCGGCGTACGCCTACCGGGAGTTCAACCGGATCATGCCCGATAGCGGCACGTCCTTCACCTGGACGTCGAAGGCGTTCGGCCCCTACATCGGTTGGCTCGGCGGCTGGGCCGCGGTGCTGGCCACCATCATCGTGCTGTCGAACCTAGCCGGTGTCGCCGTGCAGTTCCTCTACCAGTTCATCGGCAGTGCGGTGAACTCGGAGATGATCAGCGGTCTGTGGGAAAACAAGTTGATCAACGTGGTTACCTGCCTGGTCTTCTTGGCGATAGCGACCTACGTCGCCTATCGGGGCATCGACACCACCGAGCACGTGCAGATGGTGTTGGTGATCTTCCAGCTGATCATGTTGTTGGTCTTCGCGGTCCTCGCGATAGTGAAGTCCGGCAGCTCCGACGTCGGTGAGGCGTTCAGCTGGTCCTGGTTCAGTCCAGCCGGGCTCACGCTGTCGGCGTTCATTGCAGGACTGTCAGGATCGATATTCGCCTTCTGGGGCTGGGATACCTCACTGACAGTCAACGAGGAATCCAAGGACAGTGACACCAATCCGGGACGCGCTGCACTCTTGTGCGTGCTCTCGATCCTGTTGACCTATCTACTGGTTGGGGTCGCCACTCAGATGTACGCCGGGCTGGGCGAGGCCGGGCTAGGACTGACAAATCCAGAAGTGTCGGATAACGTCTTCGGCAATCTGGCCGTGCCCGTCCTCGGGCACCCTCTTGATCTTGCCCTCTACCTTGCGGTGCTGGCCTCATCAGCTGCCAGCTTGATCACTACGTTCCTGCCGACGTCGCGTACCCTGCTCGCGATGGGTGCGTACGGCGCAATGCCCAAGGCATTCGCGAAACTGCATCCCACACATCGGACGCCGAGCGTCGCCACATTCACCGCCGGAATCGGCGCTGCGGCGTTCTACGCAGTGATGACCTTTCTCAGTGAGCGGGTTCTCACCGACACCATCTACTCGCTAGGCATCATGATCTGTTTCTATTACGGGCTGACCGCTTTCGGCTGCATCTGGTTCTTCCGACACCAGCTCTTCCGAAACGCCTTCAACTTCTTCTTCAAGTTCTTGTTCCCACTGCTTGGTGGCCTTGGGCTGTTCTTCGTTTTGATCATCACCCTGCGCGACAGTGCGGATCCTTCGTACGGCAGTGGTGCCAGCATCGGCGGTGTCGGCCTGGTGCTGATCCTGGGTCTCGGGCTGATCTTGGTCGGTCTGGTCTTCTTGGCGATCCTGCGGGCCCGCCAGCCGGCGTTCTTCCGTGGCGAGACGATCGTCCACGAGTCGGCACATGAGCATATGGCCAAGCACGAGCATCTACTGGCATGACTCGTTACGGTCCGCAGTTCGGTCCCGACTTTACCTTCCTGGGCGTGCCGGAATGTGATCTTGATGATGAGCCGAGCTATGCCGACGCCGATGCGGTGATCTTGGGCGCGCCGTTCGACGGCGGTACCTCCTACCGCGCCGGTGCGCGCTTCGGACCGCAGGCGATTCGGATGACCGACTACCTGCCGCACGACGGGGCGCGACCCTCGCTGGCACTGCGGACCGACGGTTTGCAGGACCTGAAGGTCTACGACGCAGGCGATGTGGAAATGTACTCCGGCGACATCGAGGTCGCTCTTCCGGCGCTGGAGGCTGCCGTGCAGAAGGTCGCAGCAGCGGGAGCAATTCCGGTGATCTTGGGCGGTGATCATTCCATCGCCTATCCCGACGCGAAAGGCTGTGCCAATGTGGTGGGCACCGGCCGCGTGTCAATGATCCACTTCGACGCCCATGCCGATACCGGTGATGTCGAGTTCGGCTCGCTCTGGGGGCATGGGCAGCCGATGCGCCGGCTCATCGAGTCCGGAGCGGTACGCGGCGACCGGTTCTTGCAGATCGGCCTTCGTGGATACTGGCCGCCGCCGGAAACCTTGGACTGGATGGCATCGCAGCACATGCGGTCCTATGAGATGACAGAGATCGTTCAGCGCGGTCTGCACGACTGCCTGACCGAGGCGTTCAGCATTGCCACCGACGACTGCGACGGGGTATTCCTCTCCGTCGACATCGACGTCTGCGATCCCGGACATGCTCCGGGCACCGGCACTCCCGAGCCGGGGGGTTTATCTGCCCGCGAACTGCTGGACGCGGTGCGCAGGATCTGCCTCGAGCTGCCCGTCGTCGGCATGGATGTCGTCGAGGTCAGCCCGCCGTATGATCATGCCGACATCACCGCGGCACTGGCCAATCGAGTGGTCTTGGAGACTTTGTGCGCTATTGCCCGCAAACGTAAGGATCTGCAGGAGGGTAGGCGCTGGGATCCGTTGCTACCCCTGCTCAGCGAACGGGCAGCGCCAATCCCGGAGGGTGCGATTCCGCCGCATCACCACACCCACCTCAGCCATGATCAGGAGCGACAAGACGATCATGAATGACACGTCATCAGAAGTGCAGGCTGATACCGCTCTACCAGACGTCCCACCAGGAACGTCATCCGCATCGGAGATCACCGTAGGAACGGATGCGGCATATGCCCCACCGGCGTTCAGGCACACCCAGCGCCCATTGCGCAACATCTCTGAGGTCCGGCACTTCTTTCGCACCAATGAAGTGCCGATCTACTTCGTAGGCGCGACGCCATTCAACCTGTTGGGGCTGGACCGCTGGGTACGCAACTTCTGCTACGTCACCTACTACGACGGCTGGGATGGCGCACATCCCCGGGTATTCAGCCCTAAGCACAAGCCGTACATCGAATTCCAGAGTGGCGAAGAGATCAACAACTGGCTGCTGATCAATCCCGAGGTGCGGGCCTACATGTCACGCCGGTCGCCTCAGGGCATAAAGCCAAAAGTTGCCATGGTCTTCTTCGACGCCGAGACCGAGCGGATTTGCGAGGAACTCGGCTACGACCTCATCCTGCCCGCTGCAGAACTCCGCGGGCACCTGGATTCCAAGCTCGTCACGACCCGGCTCGGCAATGAAGTTGGCGCGGCCAGTGTGCCGAATGTGCTTATCACCGTCGAGGAGTATCAGGCTCTGCTGGATGCCGCAATGGCTGCTGGCCTGGGGACGGACTTGGTCGTCCAAACGGCGTACGGAGACTCCGGAAAGACGACCTTCTTCATCGACGACGAGACCGGTTGGAAGCGCTACCAAGGCGACATCATCGGCAACGAGATCAAAGTGATGAAGCGGATCAACAACCGCCCGGTCGCTGTGGAGGCCGTTCTCACTCGGAATGGCACGATCGTTGGTCCCTTTATGTCGGAGCTGACCGGGCATCCGGAGCTCACTCCGTACCGCGGCGGCTGGTGTGGCAACGAAATGTATCCCGAGGTGCTTACCGAGGACCTGCGTCGCAAAGCTGGTGATCTTGTCGGGCGACTGGGGGACCGGCTGGGTGCGGAAGGCTACCGCGGCTTCTTCGAGGTCGATGTGCTGGTGGACACCGACACTGACAAGGTCTACCTCGGTGAGCTCAATCCCCGGATCAGCGGCGCGTCCTCGATCACCAACGTCACCGCAGGGGCGTACGCCGACATCCCGCTATTCGCCTTTCATTTGCTGGAGTACTTCGATGTCGCCTTTGAGCTGGACGTCGATGAGATCAATGCGCGTTGGCGTGAGCTGGCGGCGGTCGATCTGTGGAGTCAGATGGTGATCAAGGAAACCTCCCCGGTGGTGCAATTGATCACCGCAGCTCCACTCACTGGCCAGTATTCCTACGACCGCTCCGGAGCCCTGGTCTACCGACGGGCTGCGCTGGACTGGCATCAACTGCAGAACGAATCCGAGGCGTTCTTCCTGCGCATCTACGGCACTGGTGACTATCGCTGGAAGGGTGCCGATCTCGGCGTGCTGGTGACCAAGGGACGCTTGCAGCGACGACCCAATGGTGGGGCGGATACGCTGACCATCCGTGCGAAACATCTCATCGACTCACTTCGCGACCAGTACGCCGGCCAGCCTCTGGCCGGGGCTGAGGTCAGCGCCGCCAAGTTGGCAACCGCTCCCTCCATGGCAAAGTGAGCGCGGCCGGCGGTGATCGGCTCAACAGCGAGCCGTCCGCCATTCCCGGTCACCCTCGACAACTGGCAAACAGCGGCTCAGATCGGCTGGACTTTCTGCCACATCGCAGAAATCTTTCCGACTGTGGCAATCTCACGCGGATTGCAGCCGGCGGCCCCATTACTGAGGCGCATCGAGTCATTTGACCACCTGCCCTGCCTCACTGCTGACGGCATGCCAACCACCGTGGGTGCCACGATTGCAGCCACCGACACCGACGGCTGGATGGTGGTTCACGGTGGTCATGTCCTGGCCGAGCACTATGCCGGAGTCATGGAGCCCGCCACACTGCACCTGCTGATGTCGGTCAGCAAGTCCATCGTCGGCATCCTGGCCGGTGCACTGATCGACCAGGGCCTGCTGAATGTCAACGAGCAGATTACGACCTACGTGCCAGAGCTCGAGCGGACCGGCTACCGCGGCGCCATCGTGCGACACCTGCTTGATATGCGCTCAGGCATCGCCTTCTCCGAGGACTACCTGAACCCTGACGCCGAGGTCCGAGTGCTCGAGCAAGCGATCGGCTGGGCCCCTCGCCGTAGCCCTGATGTTCCCCACACGCTTCGTGCGTTCCTGCTGACGCTTGCGGCCGATAGGCCGCATGGTGGTCCCTTCGACTACCGCAGCTGCGAGACCGACGTCTTGGGCTGGGTCTGTGAGGCGGCCGCCGGACAACGCTTTTCCGAGCTGGCAAGCGAGCTGATCTGGTCGCGGTTGGGTACCGACTTTGATGCCAACATCGCGGTCGACCCGGAAGGTACCGGGATGTTCGACGGGAGCATCTCGGCCGCGGTATGTGATCTTGCTCGCTTTGGATTGATGATCGCTCAAGGTGGCATGTCGCTGAGCAATCACCAGGTGGTGTCAGAGGCCTGGATAGCGGACAGCTTCGCCGGTGGACCCGATTCTCGGCAGGCCTTTGCCGCGAGCCCGAGTGACACCCGGATGCCGGGTGGCATGTACCGCAATCAGTTCTGGTTTCCCTGGCCCGAGCGCCAGGTGCTGTTGTGCCTGGGCATTCACGGCCAGATGATCTTCGTCGATCGGGAGACCGGTCTGGTGGCGGTCAAGGTTTCCAGCTGGCCAACGCCGCAGGACCCCTGGAAGCTGTTCTCGACGCTGGCCGCCTTCGACGCGATCAACATTGAAATGGCGCACACCCGCTGAGGCAGTAAGTCCGTTACGTTCGCGTTTCTCCGCAGAAGGCCGCATCTGGCAGCCCGATTCGGCCAAATCGACCTGATTCGTTGGCCGTCTGCGTAAGAACGCATCAGGGGGCCGAGCACCTCACCGGGGTCGGAAACCTACCTGAACGTAGGCTCAAGACGCAGCTCGTACATGTTGAAGATGCGAGACAGTCGGTAACCCAGAGCCTCGTTCACGTCGATCATGAATCTGTTGTCGACGTTGTTCCAGGTTTCGATGATCGTCAGCTGCGGGTCGGCCTCAGCCAGCCAGCGCATCATGTCCATCTTGAGCAGTAGCCCCAGCCGGTGGCCGCGGTGGTGGCGCGCGACAGCAGTGTCAGCCTGCATGCCGACGTCAGGCAGCAACGGATGGGTGATCAACATCGTGTGGCCACCAACCTCACCAGTGCTGCGATGACGCGCGATGACGCGATAACCGAGATGCCCGCGCCCGATCAACGCCGTCTCCAAATCTTGGACTCGCTGCAGATCGAACTTCTCGTCCTCATACGTCAAATCGCCCATGGGCGCGTCATTGATGGCGGCGGTCACCGCAATCAGCTCACTGAGGACATCGTCGGAACTCGGCGGCCGCAATCGCTCAAGACAGTAATCAGATGCAGCCACTTGAGCCGAGGCCCAGAGTCGCTGAATCTCAGTTTGATCGAGGTCAGCCAAGACCTGGCGTCTCCGCGCATCATGGCTGGCGTACCGAAAACCGAACTTCTCGACAAAGCACTGGGCACCTTGATCATCTTCAGCCGTTCCCACCCAAATCGTGCTCCGGCCCGCTTCCCGCGCAATCCGCAGCACCTCATTCATGATCACTGAACCATGCCCGTGGCGACGATGATCAGGATGCACCCAGATCTGAGCCCAGATCAAATGCAGGTTGTCTCGGGTCGGAACCTCCACCGCGAGCGCTCCGACCGGCTCGGTTGCCTGATCAGGTACGTAGAGATAGTGCTCAGGCGGCTCGAGATCCCAGCCGTAACGCATTTCCCCGGCGAGCATTTCGGCGATAACCGGGAACGCTTCGGGGTCGTCGACTTGCCGCGCCGCCTCCTCGATGTAGGCAACTGCGGTGACCTGAGCAATGTCGTCAGGCTCGACGCGTACCAACGGCATCCCACCAGGGTGACGTACCCGGTCGCCATCCCGCCACCGAATTTCGAGACGACGCTTTAGCTGACGACGGCAGGCTCTGTTACAGTGACGACGTGGCAAGCGTCCAGCGCGGTTTCGCGCTGCTCCTCCTCGGCTGCCGCAGCGAGGCCCAGTAGGGGCCGGCATCCTCGCTGCGGAGTCTTGACGTGCTTCCGGTCCGCTCCGCATCCACCAGCGAGGAATCATGTCAGACATCACCACATCCCTTACGTCCACCGCCTCCAATGCGTTCGGCACGAAGCTGCAGCACGTACCCGTGCAGCAGCCCAGCCCGATGCCCTTCCACCGCTATCGCCCGTTCACCCCAATTGATCTTCCAGATCGCACTTGGCCGTCCAATGTGATCAGCAAAGCGCCACGTTGGCTGTCAACCGATCTTCGTGACGGCAACCAAGCGCTGATCGATCCGATGACCCCGGCTCGCAAGCACAAGATGTTCGAGCTGCTGGTTCAGATGGGCTACAAGGAGATCGAGATCGGGTTTCCCTCTGCCAGCCAGACCGACTTCGACTTCGTCCGACAGCTGATCGAGCAGGACAAAATCCCCGACGACGTGGTCGTCTCGGTGCTGACCCAAGCCCGTGAGGACCTCATCGAGCGCACAGCCGAGTCCATTGTCGGTGCCAAGACGGCAACCATCCACATGTACAACGCCACAGCGCCTTTGTTCCGCCGCGTGGTCTTCCATGTCGACAAGGCCGAATGCATTGCGTTGGCTACGCGAGGCACTGAGCTGGTGATGAAGTACGCCGAGCAATATCTGGGCGACGTCGAGTTCGGCTACGAATATTCACCGGAGATCTTCACTGGCACCGAGATGGAGTTTGCCGTCGAGGTTTGTAACGCGGTCATGGATGTCTGGCAGCCTTCAGAGGGGCGGGAGATCATCTTGAACCTGCCTGCGACGGTTGAAATGGCGACGCCGAACGTGTACGCCGATCAGATCGAATGGTTCAGCCGGCATGTCCATAACCGTGAGCATGTCGCCATCTCGCTGCATCCACACAACGATCGCGGCACGGCGACCGCGGCAACAGAGCTGGCGTTGATGGCCGGCGCCGACCGGGTCGAAGGCTGCCTGTTCGGTCATGGCGAACGTACTGGCAATGTGGACCTGGTCACCTTGGGCATGAACCTGTTCTCACAAGGAATTGACCCCAAGATCAACTTCTCCAAGATCGACGAGATCCGTCGCACGGTGGAGTACTGCACCAACCTGCCGGTCCACCCGCGCCACCCATACGCGGGCGATCTGGTCTACACCGCGTTCTCCGGCAGTCACCAGGACGCGATCAAGAAAGGCCTCGAGGACCTGGAGAAGCGAGCAGAGGCGCAAGGCAGCACTGTTCGCGAGATCGCGTGGCAAGCGCCGTATCTGCCGATCGATCCCTACGATGTAGGCCGCACGTACGAGGCGGTCATCCGGGTGAACTCCCAGTCCGGCAAGGGCGGAGTCGCCTACATCATGAAGTCCGAGCACAACTTGGACTTGCCGCGACGGCTGCAGATCGAGTTTTCCAAGGCGGTACAGGCACATACCGATGCCGGTGGGGGAGAGGTCAGCTCGAACAGGCTCTGGGAGATCTTCCAGTTCGAGTACCTGGAGCCAGACAGCCCGCTGCGACTCGTGAGCGTATCGACAGCATCAACAGCGCAAGGCCAGACATCGCTTACCGCACAGGTCGTGGCACGAGGTTGGATGCAAACGATCACTGGCGAAGGAAACGGGCCGGTATCGGCGTTCGTGGACGCCATCTCCACCCTTGATCATCACGTACGAGTACTGGACTACACCGAGCATGCGCTGTCTGCCGGTGGTGATGCGCTCGCCGCCGCTTACGTCGAGTGCGAAGTCGGACAGGGCGAAGACAGCGGAGTTGTCTGGGGAGTGGGTATGGACGCAAACATCGTCACTGCCTCACTCAAGGCCGTTACCTCGGCCATCAACCGAGTGGGCTGAGACCTACTTCCCAGGAAGCGATGAAGGTTCCCGTTGCCTTGTGCGGCGGGAACCTTCATCTATCGGAATCCATTGGCTGCTGTGCGGGCCGGCGCCGTCGGCGAGTAGATCCAGGCCCGGAAGAAGGGTCCAAGATCAACTGCGGTGTCGGACTGGGCATCGGTCATCCACTCCTCGAGGGTGCGACTCCCTGGATCTTGCGCCCAGTCCCTTGAGAGCTTGAAGAAGGCCTCGTCGCCCATCACATTGCGTAAAGCCTGCAGCGCCATAGGACCGCGTATGTAAACCGCATCGAAAAGATGCGATCTGCCGGGGTCGATCATGGTGATCTTCCAGAATTTGTCGTCGTCCTTGAGCCGGTCGTACGCGCGGTTCAGGACATCATTGGCTTTCCGACCTCCCGTTCGCTCGGCAGCTCCCCATTGCGCCCACGACGCGTATCCCTCGGTGGTAAAGATGTCGTTCCATTGCCGCACCGTGACGTTGTCGCCGAACCACATATGAGCTAGCTCGTGGGTGAGCAGACCCGGCTCGAAGTTGCGGTTCAGGATCGACTTGGCGTCGTAGACCGGTCGGGTCTGTGTTTCCAAGCCACCGAACCACAGCTGATGTACCGGGACGATTCCGCCGATCTCGGTAAAGGGGTACGGGCCGAACATCGTCTCCAGCGTTCTAATCTGCTGCCCTGAGGTCATCAAGGCCGCCAACGCCGTCTTCCGCTGATCCGCCGGAAGCTTTTCAGACACCGCATAGAGATAGGGCAAACCATGATCAATGCCCTGTTTCACCTCGTAGTGCCCGATGGCCATGAAGTTCAGGTAGGACGCCATTGGCTGCCGGGCGACCCAATGCCAGGTATTGAAATCCTTTTCATTCGCAGTATCCGCCGACTCCAGCCGGCCCACGCTGATGGCCTCCATACCGGCCGGCACCCTGATCGATACGTCCATCAGGGCTGGATCTGATGGATGATCATTAGCCGGATACCACCACGCAGAACTTTCCGGCTCCCCAGCTACGATCCATTCACCGTCCGCTGCCGACCAGGGCTGCACGTCGCCCTGCTTGATGTCACCGGGCTTGCCCGAGTAGTCGACGACCACCTGGAACGAGCTACCAATCTCAATCGGTTGCGCCGGCTTGACATAGACGTCGGAGAAACCTCGCGCGACGGACTCCGCGGGCACACCATTCACAGTGACTTTCTCTGTGTGCAGCGCCAGGTCGAAGTAGAAAGAGTTGAGATGCTGGGTGGCCCGCGCACTAATGGTCGTGGTCCCAGTGATGGTCTGACTACGTGGATCCCAGTTGATCATGATCTGGTACTTGGCCACGTCGTAGCCGCTGTTGCCGGCTTGCGGATAGTAAGGATCGCCGAGTCCAGGTTCTCCATCAGTGGCGTTGGGATCCTGTGGCGGCGGCGTCGTCACACTGCTCGGCGTCTGTCGCTGCCGAGTGGTTATCGCCCAGGCCAAGCCGAGAGGCGCCGCCATCACGGCCAGCAAGATCACCGGCAGGATGACCGCGAGCACGTACGCCGCCCGGTGCGGCCGCTGCACCGCTGGCTGCTGTGGCGCAGCCTGAGCTGGTGGGGGGGCTATAAAGGGTTCTGGCTGGGGCGGCGGCCACCTCGGGTCAACGCTCGACATGCGCCAGAGATTTGAGGTTGCGGTCCAGATGCCAGGCAACGAAGGCGGCTGTCATCCCGCTTGCTTCCTGTGCCACATGATCAGCTACCTGGCGCGTATCGGGCCAACGGCCCTCGAGCAGCGCGCCCAGCAAAGCCAAGGTCTCAGCAGCGGGCCGCGCCGCGCCGGCCGGACGGCAGCGCTCGCACACGGCTCCGCCTAGCGCTGGGGAAAAGGCCCGGTGCGGCCCGGCGATGCCACAGCGGGCGCAATCGGCAAACGACGGGGCATATCCGGCGGCGGCCAGCGCCCGCAATAGGTAGGAGTCCAAGATCAACCTTGCTGGACGCCGGCCGTCGGAGGTTCCGTGGTTGAGAGCTCGCAGGGCTCCGACAAGGAGCAGATACTGCTGAAGTGCTGGTTCGGATTCCTCGACGACCAGGCGGTCGGCGGTCTCCAGCATGACTTGCCCGGCTGTGTACGCGGGATAGTCATCGGTCAGCGGTTGCCCGAAGGCATCCAGCGACACCACCTGGGTGATCACATCGAGGGTGTGTCCAACGGCAAGCTGGAGGTCGATGTGGGAAAACGGTTCGAGCCGTGCGCCGAATTTTGAGGTCGTTCGGCGTACTCCCTTGGCTACCGCCCGAATCTTGCCGTGGCGGCGGCTGAGCATGGTGATGATCCGATCCGCTTCGCCGAGCTTGTGCGTGCGAAGAACTACTGCTTCGTCACGGTAAGTCGGCACCTCGATATTGTCCCTGACGTGGCCAAGCTTTCCAGGAGTGCGCCGCGTTCGACCCCGCGTCGCAAAACGAATGCGACGCGCATCTCTGGTGCACAGCCGACCAGTCCGCCGGCGCCACATCCCAGCGGTGCGCGGCCGCCCCTGATACCTCAGAACCGGCTGCCCACTCACGTGGCCATCGTGATGGACGGCAATGGGCGCTGGGCCAAGGCTCGCAACTTGCCGCGTACCGAAGGCCATGCCAGGGGCGAAGCGTCGCTCTTCGATGTAATCGAGGGAGCCATCGAGGTCGGTGTGAAGTACCTTTCGGCGTACGCTTTCTCCACCGAGAACTGGAACCGCTCGCCGGACGAGGTCCGCTGGCTGATGGGCTTCAACCGTGACGTGATCAGGAGACGGCGCGATCAGCTGGATGCCATGGGAGTGCGGGTCCGCTGGGCCGGCCGCAGGCCGCGCTTGTGGCGGAGCGTCATCAGCGAGCTCGAGGATGCGGAGCGGCGCACTGTCAGCAACGACGTGCTGACGTTGCAGTTTTGCGTGAACTACGGAGGCCGGGCCGAGATCGTCGACGCTGCCCGGCGGGTGGCGCAGCTGGCAGCTGAAGGCCGGCTCGATCCACGCAAGCTGACTGAGGAGCGATTCCGGCATTTCCTCGATGAGCCGGATATTCCTGACGTCGACCTCTTCGTGCGCTCCTCGGGTGAGCAGCGGACGTCGAACTTCCTGCTGTGGCAGAGCGCGTACGCAGAGCTGGTATTCCTTGATCGACTATGGCCTGATTTCGACCGCCGCGATCTTTGGCGGGCGATTGAGCTCTACGCCGAACGGGACCGGCGCTACGGCGGGGCGGTGCCCAACCCGGTGATCAGTGAGACGTGACTCGATCTAATGCGGACTGACTGTCTTCGCACTTCTGGTGGGAAACGTCCAGGTCGCCAGTGGTCAGAGACCGGCATTCTTGCCGAGCCACCCAAGTGCAGGTGCAACTGTCGGCGCGTACGTGTCGAAGTTGTGGCCGCCGCTGGCCAGCACGATTGTGCTCACACCGGGAATGCCACTTGCGGCCGCGATGGCCCGTTCGGCATCGGCATAGTGGACGCCGTTCCAAGACTCGCGATCACCTTTCGACGTAATGATCAACAGGTGAACCGGATAACTCAGGGTGTGTCTGATCAGCCACAGCGGAGAGTTCTCGTTACGCAGCACCCGGCTGTGGTTGAACAAGTTGCCGGTGGTGTGATCTTGCTCCGCGCCGAAGTAGCCGCCAATACTCACAGCGGCGACGAATGAGGTCGGATGGCGCAACAGCATCTTGCTAGCGCAGAAGGCGCCAGTGCTCCAGCCGATCGTCGACCAATGCCCCGAAGTAACGCGGAAGTGCTTGATCACCGCCTCCTTGACGTCGGTGGACAGCCAGGAGTCGGCCTGTGGACCGTGCGGAATGTCGGTGCACTCGGTGTCGCGCGGTTGCGCGATCGACAGTGGCGGTATCACCGCCACGAACGGCTTCACCTGACCAGATTTGATCGCTTGCATGGCGTTGCTTCCCAAGGTCAGGGTCTTGAAGATTCCTGCCGGAGTGCCGGGCTGGCCTGGCAGCACCATCAAGACCGGGAATCTGGTTTTCGCCTCCGCGGCAGCGTCGTAACCAGGCGGCAGCCAAACGAGTACCTGTTCGGTGGCACCCGAGACCTTTCCATGCACAGTCAGGATCCGGACGCGGCCCTGACTACCATCGGGCGGGACCAGCTGTCCGGCGTCCGCGACGGCGACGACCTGCCCACCGCCACGTTGATGTCCGAGCAGCTCGTCCCAGGAGTCGTAGAACATGAATGCGCGGTTCAGGGCAATACCCGCAGCCGACACGGCGACAGCTTGACAACACAGGATCAGGCCAATTCGCAACGCCGCTCCGCCGATTCGGCCGGGGAGGCGTCGCCAACTGAGCGCGAGCGCAATAGGCAAAGCGATAGCCGCGACCACAAGCAAGATCGTCAAAGGAGCCCCGGTCAGACTCACACTAAATAGCACGGCTAACGATTTGGTTACGTTCCCGAATGCGGGGAGGGGGTGTGCTCTGGCCAGTCTCAGCAGGTGTCGCAGGTACCGAAGATCTCGAGGTCGTGGCTGATCTCCCGAAAGCCGTATTGCTCCGCAACGGCATTCGCCCACCGCTCCACCGCCGGCCCAGAGACTTCGACCGTACGACCACAGACGCGGCAAACCAGATGATGATGGTGCCCGGTCGAGCAGCGGCGGTACGCCGTCTCACCGTCGTTGGTCCGAATGGCGTCAAGATCGCCGGCATCTGTCATGAGTTGCAGAGTCCGATAGACCGTGGTGAGGCCGATGCGTTCGCCGTGATGACGCAGGCCGTCATGAATCTGCTGCGCCGTCCGGAAGTCGTGCTGATCTGCCAAAATCTCCTCGACCGCGGCGCGCTGCCGGGTACGGCGCTGAGCACCTGACGGTTTGGCCATCTCCCCCTTCGCAACAGCCCTCGTCGTCATGTCATTCGCTCCTCGGCGGCGTTGACCGGGCGCGACTCAGTGCTCATCGTAGTGATCAGCATGGACGGCGTGCCGATGACCTTCATGGATGAAGTCGGTGTGATCACCATGCTGCACTGCCGGATGCCCACAGCCCGGTGCATGGCGGTGAGGGTGGCTCTCGGTGATGGTATGTGGGGTGACCAGTTCATCGTCGTCAACCAGCTCAGGGAGCACGGCTGCGCGGCGCCGTCGCAGCAGGTAGGAGACCGGCCAACTCAGCATGAAGACCGCGATGGCCAACAAGACGATAAACGCGCCAGGCGCCGCGTTGGCATAGAACGACGCTGCCGCGCCGCCGACGGCGGTCGCGACGCCAATGCCTACGGCGCAAAGCAGTGTGGCAGTGAAACCGCGTACCAGGTTGCGCGCCGCCGCAACGGGGATCACCATGAGCGCGCTCACCAGCAGTAAGCCAACCGTGCGCATTGCCAATGCGACCGTAATGGCGGCGAGACTCACCACCGTGATGTTGTAGAGCCGCACTGGTAGGCCTTGAGTGCGAGCGAACTCTTCGTCTGTGGAAACCGCATACAACTGCGGGGCCAGCCCAAGAGTGGTCACCAAGATCACGACGGCAAGCACCGCGATCAGCTTGACATCGCCTGGAGTCACGGTGGTGAGGGAGCCGAACAGATACTGCGCCAAACCCCCGGCGCCGACACCCGAGATGCCTGACAGGAAGACTCCAGCTGCCAGGCCGCCGTAGAACAGTACGGCTAGGCCAACGTCGCCGGTGGCTTTGCCGCGCTGGCGAAGGACCTCCACAACAACTGCACCCGCGACGCAGGCGACGACGGCAATGGGAATAGGCGCGAAGCCGGTCAGCAGCGCCAAGCCGACGCCGGCCAGCGCAACGTGGCCGAGACCATCGCCCAACAGACTCAGCCGGCGTTGTACGACGTACGTGCCGATGGCGGGCGCGATAAGACCTGTGAGTAGCGCCGCGAGCAACGCACGCTGCATGAATGGATAAGACAAGATCTCGATCATGGCTCCACCGCACCGCCTAACAGCGTTTCCGCATTTTGATCATGATCATCCCCGATCTGCTGACCATGATCGTGATGTTGCTGGCTTCCCAAGCCGCGACGATGCTGGCCGAGATCACCTAGCGACCCGTCATGAACGACGCGGCCGTCGCTCAAGACCACGGCGCGATCAATAAGGCTGCCAAGCGGCCCGACCTCGTGCAGCACAACCAGCACGCTGGTGCCCGCCGCCAACAATCCGGCCAACACATCTGCGAGTACTCGCTGATGCTCCAGGTCAACTCCAGAAGTGGGCTCATCCAAGACCAAGAGATCGGGCTCGCCGGCAAGCGCCCGGGCGACCAGGACTCGCTGCTGCTGTCCGCCTGACAGTCCGGCTATATCGCTGTTAAGGCGGTCGGACAGTCCGACGAGGGTGATGGCGTTGTGTACAGCGTCCCGGTCGGCTCGGCTCAGTGGTCGGAAGGGCCGTCTTCGCGCCAGACGGCCGGCGGCGACCACTTCTTTCACTTTCGAACCAGCGAGTTGGGCCAGTGAGCGCTGTGGCACATAACCGATGCGCGACCAATCTCGGAAGTCCCGCAATGGTGTGCCGAATAGTGTGACGGCACCCCGTTGGTAGGGCAGCAGCCCGAGGAGCGTACGGGCCAGGGTGGACTTCCCGGAAC
>JBJMIR010000084.1:0-6973 GCA_045806785.1 Propionibacteriaceae bacterium
CAGATCTCGCACGCCTTCCTTACCACCCGCCGCTGCGGTGACCAAGAAGGCCGGAACGGCCAGTCCCACGATGGTGGCGACTGTTTGGACAACCGTGAGCGGCAGTTGGATGGGCAGGACGCCGAACCCATTCTCCGAGAGGAGTATGGGGATCAGGCTCATCCATCCGAACCCGAAGGCCAACACGAGGAAGGCCACCACCGGGTGGCGGGCAACCAGACCCCTTAGTCCGGAATCGTGCGCGGGTCGCTGATCCGCACTGTTCGGTACCGACATCAAGGGCTCCTATTTATCCGTCGTCGGCCCTAGTCATTGGTGTGCATGAAGGGCGGACAGAATTTTCAGGACAGTGCTGATCGCCATGCCGCGTTGGTCGTCATCCGATTGAACGGCTACCACAGCAGCATTGTCCTAGCCAAACAGGGCGCTTGGGCTGCTAGACCCCGCTCAGGTGCCATCTGGTCAAGGATGCAGGCCTGGATCGCCACTGCCGCCCGAACCAACGGAAAAAAGATCAGCACAGCAGCGGGAGTCCGAGCCACGATCCGGGCACCGTCGACCTCTCCGCCAACTCAGTACGGGATTCCGCACGCGCACAGGAGGTGTAGTGACTGCGCTCGAACGCCAGAACCTCGAGGCCGTCGTTGCGCATTCGC
The DNA here is from genome assembly GCA_045806785.1 of Propionibacteriaceae bacterium. Classification (GTDB taxonomy): domain Bacteria; phylum Actinomycetota; class Actinomycetes; order Propionibacteriales; family Propionibacteriaceae; genus Microlunatus. The sequence goes on from JBJMIR010000084.1 coordinate 657, forward strand.
TTCGCCTGCGAAGCGGCGCTCATGCCAGCCGCGTCGCCGCCCACCACAATCAATTGTTGGATCACGCTGCGTGCCTATTTTGCGTAACGCCGTAACGATGTCGACCCCAAGCTGCACGTATTAGGTGTAAGCACCGAACTACCAAAGGGAGCAGCTCATGAACGACACACAGACGAGCGGCGGGTCCAAGGCCGTCTACGTGCAGACCAACACCTCGCCCAACGAGGTGATCGCGTTCCGCCGATCCGATGACGGATCGCTCACTCGCATCGGCAGCGTAGCCACCGGCGGCGACGGCTCTGGTGCGCCGCACCTTCAGTCCCAGGGTTCGGTGGCGCTAACGCGCGATGGCCAGCACCTGTTGGTGACCAACGCCGGCAGCGACGACCTGAGCGTCTTCGCGGTTGCCAGCGATGGTTCGCTTGCGCTTCGCAACCGGGTGGAGACCGGCTCCACTCCCAGAAGCGTCGCCGAGCGCGACGGCCTAGTCGTTGTACTCAACACTGGGCAACCGAGCCTGGTGGCGTTCCGGCTGAGCTCTGATGGCATCGCCCGGGTGCCGGGCGAACAAGTTTTAGCAAGCGACGCCGATCCTGCCCAGGTTGGGTTTAGCCCCGACGGGTCGATGGTGGTGATCACCCAGCGCGGCACCGACTCGATTGTGACCTATGAGGTTGGGGCCGACGGAACCTTTGGGGCCTCCAATACGGTCGCGTCGCAAGGACCGACGCCGTACGGGTTTGGGTTCGCCTCGGCCGGAACGCTAGTAGTGACCGAGGCGTTCCGGGCGCAGAAGGGCGCGGCGGCAGCCTCGTCGTACGCGATCGTCGACGGCTCGCTCGAGCCGCGCAGCGGATCGGTTGGCAACGGCCGCAGCGAGATCTGCTGGGCCGTGGTGACGCCGGACGGCAAGTTCGCCTTCACGACAAACTTCGCCGACGGCGCTGTGTCGCGCTACGGGATCGGGGCCGATGGTTCGCTCTCCCTGGACGATGCGACAGCCGGTGTCGCGGTCGACGGCATGACAGGGCTCCGCGACGAGGACCTCTCTGACGATGGGCAGTTCTTGTACGCGATCGACGCCGACGGAGGCCGCCTCTATGGCTGGTCCGTTGGTGCCGGCGGGGCGTTGGAGCCGGTCGGATCTTGGGACGGCCTTCCCGCGACGGTGGCCGGGCTCGCGGCTCGCTGAGGCTGGAGCGAAATGCGACTCGAGCCGATCTACACGGTCACATTCACGACGCCGGAGGCGTGGACCGTTGAGGTTCCGAGCGATGCGGGCGTCGAGGGTCGCAGCTTCCTTTTGGCCGAGGGGCGCTCCACAGGGCGTCTCTCGGCCCGCTTTCGGGCGTCCAACTTTCCCCGGAAGCGGGCCGACGGTGCGCTGGTGCCAGCATTCCGTGGTGTGCTGGAAACTGACGACGGTGGAGTGGTTTTGTTCGAGTGGCACGGACTCGCGGTGCGCGGCGAGGCCGGCACGCTACGGCTGCTCGGAAGCCTCGTCCATATCACCGACCATCCGCCCTACCGCTGGCTGAACGACCGCGTCTGCGCAGTCGAGGGTGAGGTGCGCCGGCGTGCCGACGGATCCGGATCCGAGGTGGTGTTCGAGGTCTCCGACATGGTGTGGGAAGGCGTGCCGTGAGCGATGATCAACCAGGTCTCGCCTCGTGTGCATGGGCGCCGATAGGCTCCCCGTTAACGTGCGCGACGGAGGTACCGGGATGCCGACCGAGGAAGGCAATGCGGCGGATGCCGGGCTGCTGGAGCGGCTGCGCGCTGGTGACTTGGATGCGTTTGTCGATGTTGTACGAGCGTGGTCGCCGATGATGTTGCAAGCGGCACGCGCGTATGTCTCGACCGATGCCTCTGCTCAAGAGGCCTCGCGTGCCCGCCGATGGCTCGCTCACCTCCCGCGACGGAGGCTCACACCCGCGACCGCGAAGCGTCGACTTCAGTTCGCCGAGTTAGGATCGTCCGTTCCGGCGTGGTCGGCCACGGCCATCCCTGTGTGCTTTAGCGCCCAATCGAGCGCGAAGTCGGCGACTTCCTCCCATCCATCGATGGCGGGCAGCAGATGTGGGCCATCGAACTCCACGATCTCCGTCACCGTCTTGGACTTGTAGTGCTTCGCATTCGAGTGCCCCACCTTCGGTGGGAAGAGATGATCCTGCTTCCCAGAGATGAACAGCAACGGCGGTCGCGCGTCGTTGTGGTAGTCGACGTAGGTGTCGTCCTTCCCGGGGTGGATGTTGGCGAGTGCGCTTCCCCAAAAGACTCTGCCTGAGGCTGGGATGTGGTAGCGCTCGTAGAGCTCAAGTGACTTCTCTTCGCTGAATGTGTTCGCGAACACGTAGTGCCACTGTTCCGGCGTGAAGCCGACCGCTCGATGCCGGTTCGCTGGGTTCTTCAGGATGGGGAACCCGGACTTGATCTCGGAGAGCGGAATGACCTTCACGCCCTCGGTCGGCGCGGAGTCGATCGCCACCCCAACCGCACCGAAGCCGTGATCGAGCAGGATCTGGGTGAACACGCCGCCAGCCGAGTGTCCGATGATGATCGGCGGACGATCCAATTTCTTGATCAAGTTCTCGAGCATGTCGATAATCTCGGGCACCTGGAGTTGTTCAATCGGCGTGGGGTCAGCGCGGAGTGCCTCGACCTCGACCTCGAAACCCGGATACGCAGGTGTGAGGACCGTATAGCCCTTCTCCTCGTAATATTTCTTCCAGTGCTCCCAACTCCTCGGCGTCACCCAGAAGCCGTGGATCAGCACAATCGTGTCGGGCTTGGTCTGGACCGGGGCCTCTGACATCGCGGCTCCACTTCCCTCGTCGGCACTTCTACCTAGGGCGTTCGAGACTGGGAGGACAACGGTCCGCTTGCTGCCCTCGCTGCGGTCGTATCGGCCGTCACCCGACCGGCCGAAGTCAGCCGCCGAGACGTCGGATGGAGGGGCCCAAAGCAAGATTGGCGGACCTACGAGCAGCTCGCTGCTATCTTGCTCAACGAGGTTGCGTTCGCCCTCGGACTGCAGGACATAGAAGGTAAGCAGAAGTTGAGACGCCGTCGGACACAGGTCGGAGATCGATGGTAGGGGCGTACGAGTCGGCGGCAAGGGATTCCTCGTACTTGAGTGCCGGCGCTACCCCACGAGGAAGCAGAGTCAAGAGCAGGTGGCGATCCTCGCCTGCAAGATCTGCGATACCGGAGGGCCGCGGGGTGCGGCCATGAAGGATGACGGGTCGAGGCGCTCGCGGTTCCGACGGGTCGCGGTGGCTCGGCTGCACGGACGGGCCGACGCCGGCAACGTCCGGCTGTCGCGGCTGTCAGGCGCCGGCACGGTGTGGACCGTGGACATGGAGACCGGCGAGCCGTACGAGTGCGACTTCGCCCCAGCCAGCGGGAGTTGGCTGGAGACTGAGGAGGGAGAACGCTATGCCCTCGCCGCGCAGGCGGTCGGCCGTGACGGGAGCCCGGGCGGCCCATACCTCACCGTGACCCGCATCGAGGACGACGGCGTCGTCCCGGCACTCGATCCCAAGACCCTGGGCGATGCCGCCGGAACACCGACCGGGTGTGAGCTCGGCGGCTCCATCGTCATCGAGACGTTCCTCTCGGCGACCAATGGAGCCGGTAGTCCTCTGCAGCACGTCTGCACCCTCCCGGTGCAGACCTCGACCCATCCGCATCCCGATGGCGCAACCTTCGTCGGCCCGGCCATAGGCCCGGTATTCACCTACACCGGACGGGGCGCCGCCCTCAACGACATCCACGGCGGTGAGGTCGGCGCAAACGGGCGCTACCTGCCGTTGCCTGCCCACGTCGCCATATCTGGCGGCTTCGAAGTGATTGCGGCGAAGCGACCCGCCTTCCGCTCTTTCCCCGCCCCGATACGGGTCGTCCCGGAGTCGCCGCTCGTCTGGCGCACGGTCGTGCCGCAGCTCCAGATCGGGAGCCCGAACTTTGGCAGCGGCTGCCCGCCGTAAGATGATCGACCCGACGTGCTTGAAGTCTTGGTCGGGGTAACCCCGCTCGCGTGTTGTCCTGGACAAGTTCGCTGTTGACTCCGCCACAGTTGCTCGGTCGGGCAGGTCCTGTAAGCCGCAACTCGGGTGCATGCTATGCCCTGTTTCAGCGCCATGTCCTCCGCTGCCAGGGGCGGGCAACCGAAAAGTTCGTTGTTGATCAAGGTGAGGGCGGCCTCTACGAGACAATGGTGTGAGAGGGCACGGCGCCGCTCTGAAGTCAGGCGAGCGATACGTCTCTAACAGCGTTGAGAATGTGATCTACGTGGGTCAGCAACGCCCGGCCTCTGAACAAGTGTTGAGCGGAGGCGGCGCAAATCGCCTGTCTCAGTGGTTCAAGGGTTGGCAGTATTGATTGACATGATCACCTGGAATATTGCCGCACTGCTCCGGGCGGCCTCGCGCTCGCTGGACAGCAACGATGCGTGAGTTGTCGCGGCGGCGATCCTTTGCTGCTGTTGGACGAGCGACCGGCGAGCTCCTTTTGCATCTGTATCCAGTTGGGCGGTTGATCACTGGCGGTGATCACTCCGAGCGGCTTGTCGCCGAGGCTTCGGGTGCCGCGGGCCTGGTTGCATGTGGCCGGCGTGGCTGAAGCACCTCCACCTGACCGCTGTCCCGAGCTGCCGGCGGAGGCACCGCGGTCCCGGTCTGGGTCGCGTCTATCGAGACAACCACGCGCCGGCAGACCAGCGGCGAGCGCCGGCAGGATGCTGGGTCTGTGTAGCTAGCGGCCTCTGATCGCTACTCAGGTCAGGCGCTGCACTGCTCCGGCCGCCTCACGGATAATGAACCCGGTCTAATGGCGATCTCCAGCCAAACCGCCGCTAAGCGAAGCCAAGGACAGCGGCGGACTGGTCTTGTCGGGTGGCTATGGCGTATTGGGTTAGCGGTGCTGATATTGCTCGTGGGTCTGGCAGGTACCGGCCTCATTTTCCAGGCAGTCGCTACACGGAATGATCAACAGAAATTCTCGGCCCAGGGTGAGTTGGTCGATGTCGGCGGTTACCGACTGCATATCAATTGCATCGGCAATGAAAGTCCAACCATCATCTTGGACGCATTGGGTGACGGCTCATCGGCCAGCTGGGGTTTGGTGCAACCGGAGATAGCGCAATCGACTCGGGTCTGTGCCTACGATCGGGCGGGCGCAGGTTGGAGCGAGCGTGGACCGACCCCTCGTGACATGAACCACCATGTGCGGGAGCTTCATGCGTTGCTGGCTGGAGCTCGGGTCGGGGGGCCATATGTGTTGGTCGGTCACTCATACGGAGGCCGGATTGCCCGCGTCTATGCAAAGACGTGTCCGCGCGATGTGGCTGGAATGGTGCTGAGTGATCCCGGCAGGTTGGATGATCCACGCTTTCCCCCGCAGCATCACAAGGAGCGTCTGGCAGAACGACGTTTGATCACCGTTGCTCGCTGGCTCGCACCGTTCGGCGCAGTGCGGCTGTTTCAGCCGCGAACCGACTATTACGACCTGCCTGCGCAGCAGGCGACGGCCAGCGATAGCTTTGGGGGTTCCACAAGGTATTGGCGACCGCTTCTTAATCACGGTCGGGCGATGCCCCAAACGCTGGCCCAAGAACGCGAGGTGACAGCGCTGCGTGGATCACGGCTAGCCCATGAAGATTGCAAGCGCCACGCTTAAGCCTGTCTCTTAGTCGCCGAGATTTCCAACGGTTCGGCGGCCTCGGCGCGATTCGAACGCGCGACACCCGTAGTCGCTAACGGCGATTGAATTAGTGGAAATAGCCATTATGGCCTCCTTTTCTACGCTGATCAGCGGGGTACCGGTCTCGACTGTTTCCACAACGCATTGTTTAGTATCAATATCGGCTCCCCTCAAATGATCTTAAGAATATTTCTAGAGAATTGAGAAATCCCAAGTCGGGCATGTCGCTGAAAAGGTTTGGGTTCTTGGCACATGCGGGTGAACTTAATTGGCCAGATGACGCATACGGCAGAAACCTTTACTCATTACTGTATTTGCCCTGGTCACACCATATTTCGCTAAACAGCGATCGGATCTGGCGCGTATCTGGCGCGACACGCCGGTTTTCTGGTCTTTGCCCTAGTAAGGACTCCGCCGTAGAAGCTTCCTAAATCTTTATCAATGCCCTAGTTGCGGGCCTTAGCCCGCCTTCACTAGCCGAAACGGTGTGCGTTATAGGTCGTCACTGACCATCATTTGGCGGTGTATCTGGCGCGTATCTGGCGCGGGTGGCCAGCGTGGCGGTATTCATGAGCCGACCGGTACCCTCGACCAGATGGCCCCGTAGCTCAGGG
>JBJMIR010000085.1:0-21383 GCA_045806785.1 Propionibacteriaceae bacterium
CGAGGCAGTAAAGCTGACATCCTCGACCGCACTACGTGCCCCGTAGTGTTTGGTGAGTCGCACCGCTTCCACGGTCGTGCTGGTCATTGGCCTGCCTAGTCCTCTAGGCCCCCGAGTGCGACGAGGTCGCATCCAATTGCAACCAACGTTTGATGAGAAACGGATGAGAAGCTGGGCAGATGATTTGAGGGATCCGGCACGCTGCAATTTGCGGCCCAGGCGCGGCTACGTCTCCGCAGCCATGGCAGACGATCGGCCCCGGTCGCTCAGAGCGGTTGAGGCGCCGTACGTGCTTCGAAGTCTTTGGGTGACTCTTCACCAGGCAGGAACCAACTGCCCACGACCTGGGCGCTGAGCTCGTTGACGCCATCCGGGATTTCCAACGGGACAGAGATGGCACCCAATATTCCCGGCTCCAGGATCGCGCGCTGGCGTACGCCGCCCAAGTCTTCGGCCTCCGGAGTCAGGAAGCCGATCGATAACTCCGGCAGTGGAATCCATGACACCGGTGTCCCATCGCAACTGAAGTGGATCGCACATCCAGCAAGATCGAGCTGGAACTCGACGGGCTGGGAGCCGATTCCGACCACGCCGAGGGCCAGCGTCTGCGGGATCGGTGGAACCGCGCCAACGGGCCGTGCAAAGAACTGTGCTACTGCGAGCGGTGAGCTCAGCAGCCGCTGCGCCACCCGATTTGCTGCAATCGCGACGGCGCCGAGCTCTGAGTCCTGAACCGAAGCATCCAGCTCGACATCAGACCCGGCAGCACCAAGTTCCCGAATCTCGCCGTCCTCAACCGCGCCCTCATACGTGCCCACCGCGTCGTTGGGCGTCCTCGGTCGCAGCACATCCAGCCGGGCCCGACCGTTATCGGTGATGATCAGCCGCTCGTCCACGGAGCCGGGCGGCGGCGTGCGCCACCGCAGGCTCACCAGCGTCGCCATGTATCCCACCTCCGTGCACTTGCCCTCTCGAGCCCGCCCGAAGCTGGGCGTTGAATATCTCAACCATGCCCTGAACTGATCGGCCTAAACGGCTGACCGCACGTTCGACTTCGGTGGCCGCATACGCTCCGCTATGTGGCGATCGGGACATTTACAAATCCGCGGACCACAATCGCTAGAGCAGTGCGCGACCGCATCGCTGGAGACTTCGAGGCCGAGCACGCCAAGATCTGGCGCGAGGGCGAGCGGTGGTTCAAGGAGCGGGATGCGATTTGGCGGGTACACGCGGACACATCGATGTTCATCGGTGGGATTCGTGCACTGCTCTTGCAGGCGCTCCATCCGGTGGCGATGCATGCAGTGACAGAGCAGGCGGGCTTCCGCCGGGATTTCTGGGGACGGTTCCAGCGCACCAGCAGGTACCTCGCTGTGACCACCTACGGCACGGTGCCTGATGCCGAGCGCGCGATCGCAGCTGTACGCGCCATCCACCGCCGAGTGAGAGGTACCACGCCGGACGGTCGGCCGTACATCGCAGATGATCCACACCTGCTGATGTGGGTCCATGTCGCCGAGGTGGATAGCTTCCTCAAGGCATTCCAGGTCTTTGGGGCCGACAAACTGACCTCGGACGAGGTCGACGAATACCTGCGCCAGACAGGATCGGTCGCCGCCCGGCTTGGCGTGATTGACCCACCGAGCACCGTCGCCGAGCTCACCAGGATTATGGAGAGCTACCGCCCAGAGCTGAGTGGATCTGGACCTGCCCGCGAGGCGAGCAACCTCCTGGTCCACCCTCCAGTGCCTGGCCTGGCGCGAGCCGGCTATTACCTGCTGGCCGCTGGCGCCGTTTCCATCTTGCCGGCATGGGCTCGTACGGAACTGCGGCTCCCGGCGCTGCCGATCACCGAACGCGCCCTGATCAGGCCTCTCGGTCGCTCCACATTGCAGACGCTGCGGTGGGCTTTATCCGAGTGACAGTGCGCTCTGAGCACGCGAGGTTCCGATCGGTCACGCCGTAGGACGATCCGCAACGGGTTCGTCGTCCACGCCTTCCTCCGGAAGTAGACCCTTCTCATGCAGAGCGAAGAGCAGGACGAATCCCGGGACCACGATCAGCGCCGCCAGTACGACCACCGCGAGCACTGCGCCGAGTGTGCCAGTGGGCGCCGCCGCTGCCGAGAAGGTCAGGCTCGTCGGCAATATGTACGGCCACTGCGCCACACCCCAGCCGAGGATGATGCTGGCAACCGCGAGGATGGCGAGCAGGCGTGCACCGCGGGCAGCCTGACGAATCAGCAGCACCAATGCTGCGACGCCGCACAGCACGCCGAGAATGACGAGCGGCCCAGCTCGCGAGGCAAGGCCATCAAAGAGATAGCGTGCATCGGCACGCAGCACGAAGATGCCAACGAAACCGATGACAGCGACGACGCCAGCAGCGACAATGGCACGACGCCGGAAGTAGTCGGCCATCTCCGAGTCGAGGAGGCGGCGGGCGTCCCAAACCAGATAGACCGCGGCGAGATAGGCGACGGCCGCCACCGCCAACACCCCGGCAACAATCGAGGTCGGATTGATCCAGCTGTGTACCGGATCACCGGCCTGGCCACCCGCCGGTACGCGGCCGGTTGCGATGCCGCCGGCGACCGCCCCCATGCAGTAGGGCACGAGCACCGAGGAGGCGGCAAAGGCGGCGCCGAAGATGCGGCGGTAACGCACCCGGACGACAGCCTTCCGAAAGGCGAAGCTGGCGCCGCGTAGCACGATCCCAAGGGCGGCGATGGTCAGCGGCACGAACAGGGTCAGCGTGATCGAGGCGTAAGCCTCGGGAAACGAGGTCCACAAGATCACGAATATGAAGATCAACCAGACGTGGTTGGCTTCCCATACCGGACCGATCGATTGCTCGATCGTGTCGCGCGGATGGTCGCCCTGCTCCGGCCCGCCGGCGATCAAGTCCCAGAAGCCGGCTCCGAAGTCGGCACCTCCAAAGATCGCGTAGGCGACCACCGCGAGCAGCAGCACAACGGCCACCGCGGTGCTCATCCGACCGCCTCCTCCGCTCTGGCGGACGCCTCCTCGGTCAGGGCACTCGGGCCGTACGGGGTGTCCTGATCGGTGAAACCTTCGGCGTCACGGAATCGCCTGCTCATGACTCGCAGCACCAAGATCAACGTAGTGCCGACCAGGGCATACAAGATCACAACTGCAACGAACGTGATCCACACCCCGGTATTGGCAGTGACCGCATCCTCAACCTTCATGAGGTTGTAGACGATCCACGGCTGGCGGCCCACCTCTGTGACGACCCAGCCCGCCTCCAAGGTGATCACAGCCGCTGGTCCTGCCACGGCCGCCGCCCGAAGAAACCACTTCGTCTGTGGCATGCGCCGGCGGAAGACCCATGACAGCGCATACCACACCGCCAACAGGAAGAGCAGTGTGCCGAGGCCGACCATGATGTCCCAGCACAAATGGACGATATTGGTCTGCCGCTCGGTCGGCCGTTGATCGGGCGGCACGGTGTCCAGGCCCTGCACCACGGTCGCCTTGCCGGTGCTCGGATCGGAGAGCCACGAGGCTAGGCCGGGAATCGGAAGGCCGCCGCTAACCGTGCCTTCCTCGTTGAGGTGGCCCAGCAGTGTCTCAGGGACGTCGCTGCTGGTCGTCGGCACCAACTCGATGGTGGCGAACTTGACTGGCTGGTTGTCATATACCCAGCGGGCTAAGCCATCGCCAATTCCGAGCTGGATCGGCGTCATCACCGCCGCCACAGTGAACGGGATCACGAAGCCGAGGTAATGATGGCGGTCGCGCCTGCCTCGCAACATGCCCACGGCGTACACCGATGCGATCAAAAAGCCGCCAACCAGGTACGCCGCAATGACCATATGTGCCGCTTGCCACGGCATGGAATCGTTGAAGATCACCTGGATCGGGTCGACCTTGATCACATTTCCGTTTGAGTCGAGCTGGAAACCCGATGGCGCATTCATCCAGGCGTTCGCAGCAACCACTGAAATGGCCCCGAAGATCCCGGCAAGCACTATCGGCACGCCAGTCCAGAAATGCGACCAAGGCTTCAGCCGACGCCAGCCGAAGATGTAGATCGCGATGAAGATCGCCTCAGTGAAGAAGAACAGACCTTCGAACCCGAAGGGCACGCCGAAGGCCTCACCCCACTGCCCCATGAACCGTGGCCAGAGCAAACCGAACTCGAAGGTCAGCACAGTGCCGGTTACCGCGCCGACCGCGAAGGTCACGGCCATGAACTTCGACCAACGCTGGGCCAAGATCAGAGCAGCACGGTCGTTATGCCGGATCCCCCGGTAGTTGGCGATCAAGGTCATGAACGCCCAGGAAACGCCGAGCGGCACCAAGATGATGTGAAACCCGAGGGTGAATGCCATCTGAGCCCGCGCCCACGGCACCGGGTTCACCGAGAGGACTGCGGTAAGTGCACTCAATGTCGCGGTCATGACACCCCTGAGCCTGGCCGACGTGCCCGTCCAAGGCATCACCCGTCCGGGGTGATGCGCGCCTGGCAGCAGCGGCTGGACGATTTGTGAGGGGCTGGACGACGAGGGCGAAAAGCCGCAGCTAGACCCAAGTCCAACCCCTTCAACGAAAGGCCGGCGATGACAGAACGTAGCGGTTCGGCGCAATCCCAACAGCCAGAGCACGGTGATGTCTTTGTGATCTTTGGCATCACCGGCGATTTGGCGAGAGTGATGACGTTCCACTCGCTTTACCGGCTGGAGAAGCGTGGGCTGCTGCAATGTCCGATCGTTGGCGTTGCCGTCAACGACTGGACCGTTGATCAACTCATCGAGCGCGCCCGCGACTCCATCACCGCAACCGGCGAGCAGATCGACGAGACGATCTTCAAACGGTTCACTTCACGGTTGTCGTACATCTCGGGTGATTTCGCCGATGCGACGACCTATAAGCGTGTCGGCGAGGCGATCAAGGATGCCAAGTGTCCGGTGTTCTATCTCGAGATCCCGCCTTCGCTGTTCGCAACTGTCGTCAAAGGACTTGCTGAGGCAGGACTGACCAAGACCGGCCGCGTCGTCGTAGAGAAACCGTTCGGGCATGATCTTGCTTCAGCACGTGCATTGGCCAATGACCTCCACCAGTACATCGACGAGTCGCAGCTATACCGGATTGATCATTACCTGGGAAAGATGGGACTCGAGGAAATCCTCTACCTGCGGTTTGCCAACACCATGCTGGAGCCGGTCTGGAACCGGAATTATCTGGAATGTGTGCAGATCACCATGGCGGAAAAATTTGGGGTGGAGGACCGCGGCCACTTCTATGACCCGGTCGGCGCCTTACGTGACGTCGTGGTGAACCACCTCATGCAGGTCGTCGCGGCTACCGCAATGGAACCTCCGGCAGGCAGTGATCCGGCGACACTCAACAACGCCAAAGTGGCTCTCTTCAAGGCGACGCTCGCGGCGGACCCAGCGGCGTACGTGCGCGGTCAATACGACGGATATCTCAAGATCAACGGGGTAGCCCCGGCTTCCACCACCGAAACGTATGCCGCATTGCGACTGGAGATCGACAACTGGCGCTGGTCCGGCGTGCCGTTCTTCATTCGTGCCGGCAAATGCCTGCCGGTTACTCAAACCGAGGTCCGCCTGGTGTTCAAGAGGCCGCCTCGACTGGGTTTTGGCGCCTTTAAGGATCGCGTCGCGGAGCCGAATCAGCTTGTGGTGAGGCTGGATCCCCTGACCGGCATTCGGTTCGAGCTCGATGCACGTCGCGCGGATAGCATGCGGCCGGAAGAAATTACCTTGGACATGGAGTTCGCGCAGGAAGGCGGCGAAGGACCAACACCGTACGAAGTCTTGCTGCACGCCGCGATGATTGGTGCGGCTAACCGGTTCACCAGGCAGGACGGGGTCGAGGAGACCTGGCGGCTCATGCAGCCACTGCTCGATGCGCCACCAGAAGTGCAGTCCTACAACCCGGGCTCATGGGGCCCGAGCGCTGCCAACGGCCTCACCGCCGAATGCGGCGGCTGGCAGGAGCCCTGGGTCTCCTAGATCACGACATCAGCCCGTGGTCATGGGCGTACGCCGCGGCAGCGGTCCGCGACGACACGTCCAGCTTGTTGAAGATGTTGCTCAAGTGCCGCTCCACCGTCTTCTGACTCAGCACGAGTACGCCTGCGATCTGGTAATTGCTTTTGCCCTCGGCCACTAGTCTCAGTACCTCGATTTCGCGCTCGGTGAGGCCGCCCGGCCGCGCCCGGCCCAATAACTTGTCGACCTCTTGCGCCGCCGGCGTCGCCCCGACCTCGGCAAATGCGCGGCCGGCAACCGCGAACTCCCCCGTTGCCGAATCCTCATCACCCAGCTCGCGCAGCGCCCGCGCCACCAAGACCCGAGCCCTGGCCGCCTCGTACGGCGATCCAATGTCATTCCACAGCCGCGTTGCCTCGCGCGCCTGGCCAAGCGCTTCGGCAATATCACCGGATGCCAGCTCGACGGTTCCCCTCGCGTACGCAGCCATAGCCCGAACGGCGGGATTGCCGAATACCGAAGCGATTTCAGTGAGCTCGTGGGCATGTTCGCGTGCTTCGTCGAGAAGGGTTGCCGCCACCATGACGTGGACACCGGCCGGCAACATCCGAGACCTGGCAACCGGTCCCTGTGTCTCGGCGAGGATGCGCCGGATCGCCGAGACAGCGGCTGGCGTACGACCTCGGGCGAGCCAGCACAACGCCAGTCCCGGCTGCGGCTCGTAGCCCAGATCGGCCGCCTGTCGGTAGCAATCCTCTGCCTCATCGAGCTTTCCCTGGATACGCAACACATCGCCTTGCTCGGTCAGCGCCAAGGCTGCCGGTGCCGTCGTACCCTCCAATCGATACCGGCGTTGGGCACGCGCGAACTCCCCGAGCGCCTCGTCGTAGGCGCCGTGCAACCGCATGATCTGGCCCCGATGCAGGGAGCACTGACCTGTATAGGGCACCAGGCCCGGCTGAGTGTCACACCATCGAGTCAGTGCGCTCGTCCAGGAAGCTGCTCGCGAGAAGTCGGACACCTCTTGGCAGGCCTCGATCATCGAGCAATAGACCATGCCGGCGATGATCGGTGATGCCTCCCCCGCCGAGATACCAACCATCGCCTCATCCAGCACCGCCAGGCCCTCCCGTACTTGGCCGGAATAGATCCTGACCCGGCCCTGGCACATCAGCCCAAGAGCAACAAGATCATCATTGCCAGCGCGGCGAGCTAGCGCGACCACACGCCCGGCCGTCTCGAATGCGGTGGCAACGTCGCCGCGTTCTAGGTACTGAAAGAAGTCGTGGATCAGCAGATAGGCGCGTTCGGGAAGATCTGCCGGCTCGTTCTCCAGGAGCCGCTGCCCGCGTGCCACCCAGCCAGTACCGATCACAACATCACCGCGCACGTTCAAGATCAAAGCGAGCCAGAAGCCAAACCGCACGGCTCCCAGGGAATCACCATTCTTGATCATGCCCTGGTAGCCGCCTTGGAGGGCTCGTATCGCCTCGTCGACGTTGCCCATCAGATAGGCAGAGGTCGCCAGAGCAAGGGTGTCGTCGGCTCCCAGACCGCCCTTCCCGCGGAGCCCTTGCAAAGCATCCGCCCAGTCGCCGCGTTCATAGGCTTCGCGGGCCGCCAGCAACTCATCGACAGTTTTGTCACGCTCGACACCCATTGCGCAGCCTCCCGCGTCAGAGGTTACGCGGGACGTGGCTCAGGCGGCCAGCGAGTGCACCTTGCTGGAGTTCGCTGTTGGGCGCGGAGTCGCTGGTTGCCGCCGGGGGCGTCGGACGTAACGCACATGCCAGAACAGCATCAGTGCCGAAGCGATGATGTAGAAGCTGTGCAGAGCCCAGATGGGACCGGGAGGGAACTGAAAGACATAAATACTGTGCACGGCGTTGCCGGCATTGGCGAGCACAAGATTGCCTCTGCTGTAGGAACCGAGCTCCTTGGTGCGCGCCGCCTTGATCAACATCGGCAGCGTGCTAACGGCGAACAAGATGGTGGACAGCGATCCTGCGAGTACCGCCAGAGTTGCCATGTTTCCGACGCTAGGGAGCACATAGCTCGGCGCGCGTCGGGCTCGCTACCCATCTTGGAGATGGCTCTTGTGGGTGGATTCTCGTACGCAGATTCGACTCTGAAGCGGCTCTCGAGGGTAAGGGACGTTTGCTTCCTATGGAAAGGTAGCGGGATGAGCGAACCAGAACGTGTGCGGAAAGTGGTCTCCACGGTGCTGCCAACTACGCACGGGACCTTCCAGCTCCATGGATACACCGTCGAGTCCGGCCGAGAGCACGTGGCATTGGTGCTCGGTGATCTAGGCGGCGCTGGTAGCAACGGCCACGCTCCGCTCGTTCGAGTTCATTCCGAGTGCCTTACCGGCGACGCTCTGGGGTCGTGGCGGTGCGACTGCGGGGAACAACTGGACGCCGCCATGCAGGAGATCTCGCGGGAAGGCCTCGGTGTGGTCATCTACCTTCGCGGGCACGAGGGGCGCGGCATCGGACTGCACGCCAAGCTTCATGCGTACGCGCTGCAGGACGCCGGGCTGGACACCGTCGATGCCAACCTGCGACTGGGCCTCCCGGTCGATGCCCGTGATTATGACGTTGCCGCCGCAATACTTCACGATCTTGGCCTGCAGCGAATTCGGCTGCTCTCGGCGAATCCGGAGAAAAGCGCACGGCTCAATGACCTTGGCATCGAGGTGACTGCGCGGCTGCCGCTGCTGGTACCCGAGCACGCCGAGAACGCCTTCTATCTCGCTACAAAGCGCAAGAAGATGGGGCACGACAACACCAGCGACCTGCCTGACGTCTGGAGTGAGCTGTTGCAGGGGCGAGTGCCTGACGGGGTCACGGCCGGACCGGAATCGGAGCTGCTCGACCGGTATGGATCGCTGGTGGCCGCCGGGCCGTTGATTACCATCGCCCAGCTGGCGCAGAGCATCGACGGCTTCATCGCCTCCCGGACCGGAGATGCGAACTACGTCTCCGGCGAGGAGGACCGGGAACACCTGCACCGGCTCCGCGCGCTCGTGGATGGGGTGGTGGTCGGCGCCCAGACCGTGGCCGCTGACAATCCAGAACTCACGACAAGGGCGGTGCCTGGACCCTCTCCGGTCCGCGTCATCATCGACCCGCGAGCCAGGATTCCCGGCGGCGCGCGCGTGCTGACCGACGGCAGAGCCAAGACGTTGTGGTGCGTTGCTGAAGGCTCTGTTGCCGCAACGGATTTGGCTCCGCATGTTGAGGTCACCACCTTGGCCGCCAGCGCTGGGCGATTTGAGCCGGAGGCCTTGCTGCACATGTTGCGGGAGCGCGGGCTGGGGCGGGTACTCATCGAGGGTGGCGGCCGTACCGTGTCAGATTTTCTGGCCGCCGGCGTACTCGATCGGCTCTATCTGACAACTGCTCCGATCTTGGTCGGTGACGGGGTGCCAGGCGTCCGCTTCGCGGGCGCCGACCTAATCGGGGATGCTTTGACGGCGTCGGTACGCCGGTTCAGCCTGGGCCGCGACATTTGCACCGTGTTTGATTTCGCCGCGGCACGATCGGACTAGGGTCGGCCAGGCAAGGCCAACATGTCACAGTGCCCGAGATCGATCCACAGGCTTCCGCGAGCGAGCTGGGCACGCCGTGACTCGAACCATCTGGCTGCTGCCGGGGCGAGCGTACGGTCTTGGGCAACTGCGGCGTCGACCCGCTCCTGAAGTACCTGCTCCACAAATGCCGGACCACTGGAAGCTGTCAGCTGCCAGGGAGTCTCCTGGCACAGCACCCTGAACCCGCCCGCCTGCAAAGCATCGGCAGCCAACGAGCTGGCGTCCGGACCAGCACCGCCGGCACGCCGCTGATGATCATTGAACGCATTGAGCAATAGTTGATCATCCGGATCATCCGGCGCCACGCTCAGACTTCCTGTCACGGTAAGGCTGAATAAGGCCGGCACGTGGTTATCGATCACCGCGTTGCATACCGCGTAAAGCTGCGCAGTCGTCAGCACGTCGAGTAGCGCCGAACAGGTCACCAGGCGGCGACCGCCGGAGCGGCTGGACAGCAGTCGGGCGAGTGCCTCGACGCTATCGTCGATGATCATCGTGTCGTCGGGCAGTGGCAACGAGCGGCTGATCGCCGGATCATGATCAAGGTGAACCCAGCGCTGCCGGAGAGGCAACCGCGGCGCCAGCCAGCGCTGGTTGGCACCGGTCCCGGCGCCAAGATCAATGATCTCGACATGATCTGCTGCGTCACCGATCTCGATCAAGTAATTGATCAACTCAGGAAGCAGGGTGGTCAGAGTTGCGGCTCGAGCGGAGGTGTCGGCGGTGACCCGGGCTGAGAGCCAGCCCGGGTCGATGATGGGCTCGGTAGTCGCTGCAGATAAGCCAGCACCGCCTCCGCCGTCTGCCGCCATCCGGGCAGCGTATCTCGCCGCGCGAGCGCCGCCTCGCGCCACGCGTACCGCAGCGTCGGTTCAGTCAGCCACCGGCGGAGCAGCGCGGCCAGGCCCGAAGCGTCGCCAGACCGGATGGCTGTACCAGGTGCTGCATCGCTGTGCGAGGTCGCTCCCTGATGCAGGGCCTCCAGAGCGCCGGTGCCGGCTGGCACAACGGCCGGAATGCCACGGGCCAAGGCCTCACCGACGACCAGGCCATATGTCTCGATTCGCGAGCTCAGAATCAGCAGGTCGGCCGCATCCCATTCCCGGTCGAGCGCTTGGGCAGCCAGCATCCCTGGCGTCGCAATCCGCTCGTTCAATCCGGTCGTCCTGATTTCGGCACGTACCCGGGCGGCGTAGTCAGGAGCTGCTTCGTCCGATCCGACCAGACTGGCCGTCCATTTCAGGTCTGCAATCTGTGCAAGCGCGCGTACCAGTGTCATGTGATCCTTGGTCGGCGTCAGAGCGGCCACGGTAAGTAGGTGCGGAGGTCCGGTCTCCTGGCTCCCCCGCGCTAGCTGCGCGGGCCTGACGCCAGCAACCGCCACGCCAATATCGCGAAGTCCATACCGGCGGCTGAGCTGAGCAGCTGACCAAAAGCTGGAACAGAGGACTCCTGAGGCCGACTGCAGTGCGCGTGCCTCCAGTGCGGCGTACCGCTCACGCCGGCTTGGCTCCAGCCCCAGCTCATCGCTGATGGGCAGGTGCAGCACGATGATGATCATGTGCCCCTCCGCCACCGCCGCAGTGATCACTTCTGGCGCTCCGCAGGCCACGATGCCGTCTACCAACGAGGTCGGCGCCTTACGCAGCGCCTTGGCGAGCTGGACGTGGGTCGATGCGTCACCCTCCGGCCATGGGCCGGGCAGGGTGTGGAGCTGTAGGTCGATGTGGAGCGTCCGCAGCTCGGCAAGGAGATTCTGGTTGTAGATATTGCCACCGGTGGGCGCCTCGCGGTCCCACGTCACGAAGCCGAGATGCTTACTCAAGAGTCTTGGTGTACCCCGCCCGGGCGTCGGGGTGCTCGCGAAGTGTTACGTCCAGTCTGCTGAGGCCGCGGCCAGTGAGTGAGGTGGCGACCCGCTCCGCGATCAACTGGGCCACCGCCTCGGTGGTGGTAAGAGTGCCGACGAGATCGGGATGGTCATCGAGGTTCCGGTAGTTGAGATCATTCAAGGCGCTTTTCAGCAATTCCGCTGCCTCGCCGATGTCGATCACGATTGACTCAGCGGTCAGCGTGTCGCGCCAGATCGTCAGCTCCACGACGTACGTGGCACCGTGCAGGTTCTGAGCCGGACCGAACGCCGGATGCGGCAGGCTGTGGGCGATCATGACATGATCACGAACGGTCAAGTGGAACACGCTTAGGACTCCTCTTCGCCCGGGTAGTCGATCACCTGACACAGTGTCTCAGCACCGTCGTTGAAGATCGACTCCATGGTCTGCGGCAATGCGCCGAAAGGGGCGTGGCCAGTGATGAAAGCATCGAAGACCGGATCCTCGAGCAGTCGCACGGCAAGTGCCAACCGATCGCCGGTGGTGCGCCGCGTACGCCGGGAGGCCGCGACCGCTCCCACCTGGCTGGCCCGGATTGTCAGCCGCCGGGAATGGAATTCGGCACCGAGCGGGACGTGCGGCTGATTCATCCCATACCAGGAAAGCTCTATCAGCTCCGCCTCCTCCCCCAGCAACTGCAGGCCTCGCGCAAGGCCTGATTCGGTGGCGGAGCAGTGAATAACAAGATCATTGTCTGCTGCCGCGTCGTTGGGGTGCACCAGGTCGACACTGAGGGCGTTGGCCAGCGAAGACCTGGCTGGATTGACATCGACCAGCTGCAGCCGGTCGAGCGGGAAGGTCCGCAATAGGGCTGCGATGACGCCGCCAACCATGCCGGCACCGACGACCGCGACCCGATCACCGATCCTGGGCGCTGCATCCCAGAGAGCGTTGATGCCGGTCTCGACCGTCCCAGCCAGTACCGCACGGTCGCTCGGCACACCATCGGGCACCAATGTCAAGGCACTGACCGGCACCACATAACGATCTTGATGGGGATGTAGGCAGAAGACTCGTTGGCCCTTGAGGTGCGCCGGACCTTCTTCAACCTCCCCGACGGAGAGATATCCGTACTTGACCGGGCCGGGCCAGTTGCCAACCTGGAAGGGAGCACGCATGGAGTCGGCGACTTCTGGAGGAACATAGCCAGCGTGCACCAGCATTTCGGTGCCGCGACTGATCCCGGAGCAGATGCTGCGTACCAACGCCTCGTCGTCGTGCGGAGCACGAGCGGTCTCGGTGCGCAGTACGCCGTGTCTTGGTGCCATGGTCCAGTACGCGGTCCAGCGATCGGTCGCCATGTGCTGCATTCTCTCGTCACACTCATGTAGCTCAGCTGGCGGCTGCGGCACCTTGGGTACGTTTCGCAGCACAGACGCGATAACGACCCCTCAAGCGGGCTTGGAAGGGTACGTTTCCCATCACAGGCGCAATAACGTTCCCTCCCGGCAGCATCAGCGAGCGCGTCAGCCGGGCTTGTCCATCGGCCTATGCAATGCTGAAGGCGTGTTCCGCATGCTGGAACTGCTGGGCGGGCTCTCGCTGGTTACCGACATCGGCACAGGCTCACCTCTGGAGGAGTCGTTGAAGCGCTGCCTCGTCGCAGCGCGGCTGGCCAAGATCATCGGCTGCACCGACTCGGAGATCAGCGATGTGCTCTACACCGCGCTGCTGCAACACCTGGGTTGCACCGCGTACGCGCATGAGGGCGCAAAAGTGTGGGGCGATGATGTCCTCACAACTCGAGTGATGTTCCTCAGCAGCTCGGGCGAGCTTGCGGATATGTGGCGAGTCTGGGTCCCGGAAATTGCCAAGGCGACAGGGCGATCCCGGGCCAGGGTGCTGGCGACCACCGTGGTAACGGCTAGGCGGGCGGACGCGGAGGGTCCGCCCGCTACCTGTGAGGTGGCTCGCGGGGCTTCCCAGGGACTAGGGCTCCCTGAGCCGGTCCAGGCCGGCTTATCGCAGATGTTCGCGATGTGGAACGGCAAGGGCTTTCCGAGCACCGCTGGCGAGGCGATCCCGCTACCCGCCCGCCTGATGCAGGTCGCCTCGACGGCAACCATGTTTGCCTCGCACGCCAATCTCGATGTCGCTCTAGCCGAGGTCCGCAGGCGCTCCGGCACCCAACTTGACCCGAATCTTGCCGACCTGATCATCCAGCGAGCCGACGAACTCCTCGCAGACCTTGATCAAATTGACGCGTACCAGGCCGTCCTCGACACCGAGCCAGCACCCGTACGTCGCGTTGGCCAGGCCGAGCTCAGCAACGTAGCGCTCACCTTCGGCAACCTGGTTGATCTGAAGAGTCCGTGGCTCGTTGGCCATTCTGCGGCAGTCGGTGATCTTGCAGCAGCCGCTGCCGGGACGTTAGGGCTGCGTGAGGAGATCGACACATTACGCATCGCGGGATACTTGCATGATCTTGGAAGGGTCGGGGTGTCCAGCGCGATCTGGGACAAGGCCGGTCCGCTGAGTACGGCCGAGCGAGACCAGGCGCGGCTGCATCCGTACCACAGCGAGCGGATCTTGGCCCGAATCCCTCCTCTGGCCGGCCTCGCGACGCTCGCCGGACAGCACCACGAACGCTGCGATGGGAGCGGATACCACAGCGGCGCCACTGCAGCGCAGTTGTCGATGTCCTCCCGCGTGCTGGCTGGCGCCGACGCTTACCGGAGCATGATCGAGGATCGCCCGCACCGAAGAGCAATAGCCCCAGCCCGAGCCGCCGACCGGCTCGAGGCGGATGCCCGTGCTGGCCGGCTAGATACCGACGCCGCAAGCGCGGTCATCGAGGCTGCCGGTCTGCGCCGTGCAGCTCGCCGTAGTCGGCCGGCTGATCTCACGGAACGCCAGATCGAGGTACTTCGGTTGGTTTCCCGCGGCCTGTCGAACGCTGAGATCGCAGAGCGGCTTGTGCTTTCGAGACGGACGGTCGAGCATCACGTCCAGGACATCTACATCAAAATCGGTGTTTCGACCCGAGCCGGGGCTGCCCTGTTTGCCATGCAGCGCGGGCTACTTGATCAATCTGGGTAGAGCTAGGGGCCGTCTCTACCTCGCGGCTTCTTTGGCCCACCAAGCCGGCTCGGATCGCGGAGATCGCCAAGTCGTCCCCGTTCCGGTCGGCAAGTATGGAGAACGGCGCGACGCTGACTGAGCACTCGCCGAGGGTGACAATTCGGGCCGGGCTGTGTTGGCGGATGACCTCGAGGGCGATCCGCCGTTGTGTCCACGATCCCACCGGCTTCCGGATGACGAGCCGAATAATTAGGTAGTTCTGCCCATGCCGTGCAGCTGCGCGCAGATTCAGACTGCTGCTATGACGCTCTCGACAGCCGACGTAGGAGCCGAGATCCGCGAACGGCTGCTCACCGCCGCATTCGTCCGGCTGACGCTTGCTGACGTCGCGTACTTCACCGCAGCCGGCGTCGCGATCTACACCCTTCCGCTTTGGGTCACAGGACCTGTGGGCTCAGACAAGTCTGGCGCCGGGCTGGCCTTTGGGGCATTCGCCGTCTCGGCTTTGATCTTGCGCCCCCTCGCCGGCCGCCTCGCCGATACCCGAGGACGGCGTCCGTTGCTCGTCGGTGGAGCCCTGATCGGCGCGCTGGGAATGCTGGGCACGGCGTACGCCGAGAACCTGGTACTCGTTGTCATGCTTCGCCTGCTGCTGGGGGTGGCGGAGGCGGCCTTTTTCGTGGCCTCCATCGCAGCGCTCGCTGATCTTGCGCCAGCAAGCAGGATGGGCGAAGCCACGAGTTACAACTCGCTTGGTCTTTACCTTGGTCTCGCATTCGGCCCGCCGCTTGGCGAACTTCTGATCAGAACGGCCGGCTTCGGCGCCGCTTGGTACGGGGCGGCGTTGCTCTCGCTGCTCGCGGCGCTCGTGGCTATGGGCATCAGGGACCTCCGAACCGGCACGCCGGGTACGGGAGGTCGCATCCAGCTGATCCATTGGAAGGCGGTCCCGCCAGCACTTGGCTTCTTTGCGTCGGTGCTTGCCATGGGAACCTTCTTCGCGTTCGGCGCACTGCAGGCCAATGCGGTGGGACTCATGCCGGCAAGTACGCCATTGTTCGTCTATGGCCTGGTGGTTGTGGCCGGCCGGCTTTCGCTGGCTCGTTTTCTTGATCGATTGCCGGCGCTGCTGGTAGGTGCCGTGGCGCTGGTGATCATCGCTGGTGGCTTGATGATCATGGTGTTCTGGAGCACACCCCTTGGCATGGCGCTCGGCGCCGCGGTATTAGCACTGGGGGTCACGCTCAGCACGCCGGCGTTCTTCTCCGCCATCTTCGCGACCGCACAGCCACATGAACGCGGCGCCGCCTCTGGTACGGCGAGTGTCTTTCTTGATCTTGCCATGGGCGGCGGGCCGATGCTGCTTGGGCTGGCAGCCCAGGCCGGCGGTATTCCGTTCGCCTTCGGCGGGGCAGCGGCAGTCGCCTTGGCAGGAGGCGGATGGATATTTGCGCTGAGTCGTCACGCTCATCATGTGGCGAGGTAGCGATATCTAGGCGTTCTGGCGCGGTGCCGTTACGAGCGATTCATCGGTGTAGCACCACAGCCAGTCCTCCCCTGGCTCCAGGGACTGAACGATCTGGTGCTCCGGCGCATGCTCACGCGCGTGGCGGCTCGCATGTTTGTTCTTCGAGGAATCGCAGCATCGCACTTGTCCATCGGTCATGCACATGCGTAGGTGCACCCAGGTGTCACCAAGCTCGAGACACTCCTGGCAGCCGGTCGACAACGGCTGGACGTCACGGATTTGATCAAGGTGCGTGCACCGCGTGGCTGGCCTGCCCCGTACCCTCTGGAAGGCGAAGCGGACGGTTTCCAGCAGTCCCATGAGCGTCTCTCCTTGTCCTGGACCGCTTTCTCCTCTGACTACAGTCTGCTGCGCGGTGCTGCCCGAGGTTCGGCCGCCCCGCGGGATAGCGTGTGACGGTGCCTGACTATGGCCGTGATGTGACGTTTGGATACTTCCTCATTCCTAATGCGGCCGACCCGCTGCTCGACACCGCCCGGGAGATCGAGGCGCGTGGCCTGGACTGGATTGGTGTCCAAGATCATCCATACCAGCGCCGCTTCGTGGACACCTGGAGCCTGCTCGGCGCAGTCGCAGCCGTCACCGGTCGCGTGGGCTTCTTCCCCGATGTGGCCAATCTGCCACTGCGGCCACCGGCGATCATGGCAAAGGCTGCAGCAAGTCTGGACGTGATCAGTGGCGGCCGCTTCGAACTAGGCCTGGGAGCTGGAAACTTCTGGGATGCCATTGAGGCTTGGGGTGGATCACGGCGCGGACCCCGCGATGCGCTTGGCGCACTCGAGGAAGCGATCCACATCATCCGCCTGGTCTGGAGCGGCGACCGCAATCTGCGGTTCAATGGCGAGCATTACCGCCTAGCCGGCGCGCACTCTGGGCCGGTGCCGCCGCATCCGATCGGTATCTGGCTCGGCGTGTACGGCCCGCGGGCGTTGCGACTCACCGGTCGGCTTGCCGACGGATGGGTGCCATCATTGCGCGGCGAGATCAGCTTCCTGAGCGAGGGCGCGGCCCGCATCGATGATGCTGCGGCGAGCGCCGACCGGGATCCGGCGGACATCCGCCGCGTACTCAATCTCAACGGCCAGATCACCGACGGTTCACGTCTCGGGCTGTTACGCGGTCCGGTCGACCAATGGGTCGACGAACTGACAGATCTGGCGGTCGGCTATGGCTTCGACACCTTCTTGTTCTGGGGAGAAGGAGATGATCAACTACCGCGTTTTGCTGAGGAAGTTGTGCCGGCCGTACGCGCCAAGGTGACCGCTGAACGGGGACGGTTCTAGGCCCGGGCGCCAGGCCCCGATTCGATCCGGCCCTCGAGCACGCGCAGTACCTCCGCCACTTCCTCCTCTGGAGTGTCCGCCAAGTTGATCGTCAAAACGTTCTCATCGGAAGTCGGTGGTTCCAGCGTTGCCAGCTGCGAATGGAGCAGTGAGAGCGGCATGTAGTGGTGCTGCCGGCGCGCCATGCGAGCCTCGATGACCTCTGGTGGGCCGTTGAGGAACACGAAGACCACATTCGGGCCCCGGAGTCGATCGCGATAACTCCGCTTCAGAGCGGAGCACGTAACGAGTCCAGGCTCGCCGCGTTCGGCCTTATTCCTGATCCATGCAGCGATCGCGTCCAGCCACGGCCAGCGGTCGTCATCATCCAAAGGAATGCCGGCCGACATCTTGGCCACGTTCTGCGGCGGATGAAGATCATCGCCTTCTTGCAGCTCCCAGTTGAGATGCTTGGCGAGCATTCCCGCTACCGTCGACTTGCCGGTGCCGGCAACCCCCATGACGACAAGAATCGGGGCAGACGCGATCACCACCATTCGGCGCCCCCAACCACCAAAGCGGCGCAAGCGATCGCATCGATTCCAGCGCAGAGCTGCACAAGCCCAGTTTCGGCTACGCCGGCCCAGTTTGTCCCGAAATGTCTGGCATGGGATCTGAGGACGACTGCGCTGGAGGTGCACCCTCCTCGCCGGTCCGCGGCATGGGGACGCCAGCAGGATGGGCAGGCTCATGAGTATCGGCCTTGTCCTGCGGAGCTACGTCCTCAGCCCCGTGATCTTGCGGCAGGACATCCTCCGAGCCGTCGAACTCCTCCTGGGTCCGTGGAGAGTCTGGGTCGCGCGGCGCCCCCGGAGGCACCATGTCATCGGTCGGGTTGAGGTCCATGCCGCCGCCGGCCGGCTGCTGCGATTGAGACATTTCGCTCATGATCAACTCCTAGTGATCGTTTAATCCTCGCTCTGCTGAGCGTGTTCGAGCAGCCCCTCTTTGAGCTCATTCTTCGAGCTGCTGCTGATGCCACTGAGTCCGGCGTTGCTGGCTGCCTGCTGGAGCTCTTCACGACTCGCCTGGCCAGGCCGATCACCGAGGTGCTCGGTCCGGGCTTCGATGAATGCCTTGGCAAGTTCGGCAGGTCGTTCCGCACTCAGCCGCTGCTGCATGCCGGGCAGCACCTTGCTCTCCTCCTCCTCGACATGGTGGCTGACCGCCTTGATCAACTCGTCGAGCGACTTCTCGAATTCGGCAGACTCGAAGTCCATTGCGGTCATTTCTTCGAGCATGTGTTCGGCCTCGGCGTGCTCACCCTGGCTGTGCGAAACCTCCTCGGTCTCCCCGGCCTCATCCTTCGCAACCGGATAGACCTCGGCTTCCTCGGCCCGCGAGTGTGCGATGAGCAGGGCGCAGACCACCGGAAAGTTCAAACCCCTTGTTATCGGGTCCTTCTGCAGCAGATCGAACAACCGCTCAACCTCGCGATGGTCACTCTTGACCAACTCCACAACGTCTGCAGTAGGCACGTTTCCCCCCTCTTGTGTTCGGTTCGTCCACCCTTTAGCCACCTAGGCATGGGTCGAAACCGGGCACCCAGCTCGCTTGCGGCTCAGTCAGCGACCAGCAGCGCCTGCGGAGCAGCTGCCTTGAGGCGCGTCTTCAGCCACTTCTGCTGAGCCTCGGTTTCCTTGGCGCACTGCTCCACTGTCTGAATGAGCTCCTGGTCACGGGCTCCCTTGGCTGCCTGACCAACCAGTGTCCAGGCCATGTCCAGATAGCTGGCCAGCAGATAGAGATCATGAAGGTCACGCAGCAGACCTAATCCGCCGCTCCGTGTCTTGGACAGTCCGTCGGCGTGCAAGCGTTCTGGCTCACCAGAAGGATGGGATCCATACCGCTCCGTGAACGGTCGCAGCTGCTCCTCATGGTGATCACACTGACCCGCGAACTGCTCGCACATCCGTTTGACGTCCGCTTCTTCCGCGTGGCCTTCGGCGACTTGGCGGTAGGACTTCCCAAGGGTCGCGCAACCGGTCTCCAGCAGACCCAGATAAGAAGACAGATGCATGATCAATCTCCCCCTTCGGCCCGCGCGACGCGTACGGCGCCTGACTTGAAGGTCGGCTGTTTGGAGACGGGATCCCAGCTCGTCGGCGTCAGATCGTTGGCCGCGGTCTGCGGGTCGCCGTAGTGGAAGGGCAGGAACGCCGTGCCGGGCCGGTTTCCGTTACAGCGCGCGGCCACGTCGACCTCGCCGCGGCGAGACTCGACATGCACCATATCGCCATCGGTGATGCCAAGATCGGCAGCATCCGACGTCGCCAGCTCGACCCATGGCTCTGGCGCTGCGGCGTTCAGCTCAGGTGCCCGGCCGGTCTTGGTCCGAGTGTGGAAGTGGTAAACCGTCCGGCCTGTCATCAAAGACATCGGGTACGACTCGTCCGGCGCCTCCGGCGACGGCATCCAGTCAGCAGCCTTGAGCCGGGCGCGACCGTCGAAGCGGGAGGCGGCATGATCGATAGCCGTTACGGCAGCACCCGTTGTCAAGTCGTGACCGTAGGTCTCGCACTCCTCGTGGTCGGTCATGAAGTGATGATCAACATAAAGCCGATCGGTCCCGTTCGGCGACTCATCGGTGCACGGCCACTGAATTCCGGGAGCGCCGCGGAGCTTGTGGTAGTTCAGCCCTGTGTAATCACACGGCCGGCCACGCGAGCACTCGCGCCAGGCGTTGAATGCTTCCTCCGGGGTTTCCCACGGCGGCAGTGGCCTGCCGCTTCGGTCGGTGAAGCCCATCCGGCGGGCGTAGTCCAGCCAAATGTCAAGATCGCTTCGTGCCTCTCCAGGCGGAGCGACTGCGCGCTCCGACAGGTGGACCGTACGGTCGGTGTTGGTGTACGTCCCGGTCTTCTCACCCCACAGCGCAGTCGGCAGCACCACGTCAGCGAACTCGGTCGTCTCGGTAAGATAGCCGTCGTTGACGACGACAAACAGTGAGTCCTGGCCAAGGATCTGGCGGATCCGGCTGAGTTCCGGCAATGAAACCGCCGGATTGGTGCCGGCGATCCACAAGAACTTGATCGAGCCCTGCTCGGCGTAGCGGAAGATCTGCATCGCATGGGTTGGCTCGGCCCAATGCGGAATGACGATCGGATCTACGTCCCACAGCTCGGCCAGTCTGGCAACGTGACGTTCGTTCTCCCAGTTACGGAAGCCGGATAGATCACCGTCAGCGCCGGTCTCACGATTGTTCTGCGCGGTCGGCTGGCCATTCATCTGAAAAACGGTCGCACCAGGCCGGCCGATCATGCCACGCAGCAGGTGCATGTTGTTCACCGCAACCGAGGCTGCCGTCGCCTGATGTGACTGATAGAAGCCCTGCAGGACTGTCGATACGGCGTCCGATGACGTACCGAAGATCTCCGCAGCTGCTGCGACGTCCCGCGCTTCGATACCACAGATCTCGGCAACTCGCTCCGGCGGGTACTTGGCCACGATCGAAGCCAGCGTGTCAAAGCCCTTGGTGTGCTGGTCGATGTAGTCGTGATCAACCCAGTCGTTGGCGATCAGCTGTTGTAGCAGCCCGTTGATCAAGGCGAGATTCGTACCCGGCTTCGGCGCGAGATGTATTTCAGCCGCCTTGGCGACCGGCGTCAGACGCGGATCAACGGCGACCAGGCGCAATGGATCCGGTCCGGCCAGTCGATCAAGAATCCGCGCCCAGAGCACTGTCTGGGTAGACGCCACGTTGTGGCCGAAACAAAACAGCGTGTCGCAGAGATCAAGATCGGCGTACGAGCCGGGCTGGCCGTCGGCGCCAAAGGATTCCTTCAATGCCGCAGCAGCCGTCGCGGTGCAGAGCCTGGTGTTGCCGTCCATGTGCGGGGTGCCGATGCCGGCCTTGCCGATCACCGACAGCGTGTAATACTCCTCCAGCATTAGCTGTCCAGAGGTATAGAAGCCATGGGACAGCGGGCCTTTACGCTGCAGCAGCTCCTTGGAGATGCTGGTGATCAGATCCATCGCCTCATCCCAGGACGCTTCGATGAACCCGTTCCCGTTTCTGATCAAGGGTCGGGTCAATCGATCA
>JBJMIR010000086.1:0-2654 GCA_045806785.1 Propionibacteriaceae bacterium
TTCAACCATTGTCCTGATCGGTCAAGCACGTCTTGGTCCAATGTGATGTCATTGAGTACTCTTAACGGCAGAACGAAGGACGCATGACGTCCAGGTCTTGAGGAGTTCCTGCAATGAGGGCCACTTTCATCGCGATGACACTTGGGATCCTACTCGCTTGGTCGCCGGCTTCATCGCAGAACAGAACCGGACCATTCACGGCTTCCGGAGAGATCCGGATCCCGTCTCAGCGTCAGCTCGAACGGGAGGTCTTTACAGAGCCGCGAAATGACTTCTCGTCGATCGACTCGGTGGCTGACGCCCAGATGGAGCAGATGGACCGCGAGATCGACCGCCTCGTCGAACGTGGCATCTGCACCGGGTGCTGACATCCAATCCCTTCCGCGGCAGCGGCGGCTGCGGGTTTCGCAATCGCGGACATGCACGGCGTCTCCGGCTACTCGGCTGGGGCTGATGGGGGCGTCACCCCCAGGACGAGCACCGACAGTTCCTCGCGGAGCCAGCGATAGAGTATCTCGCCGAGCACGCCGCCGATCGGAAGGAACGCACGACGACGACGCGCGGGAGGCGCTGGAACCAGCGCAGGCGCTTGGCGACGCCACCGCTTAGCGCATCGTGCGGAAAAGTGGACCCGGTTTTCCGCACCGAACGATGCGCCGCTCGAGGAAGAGAGCATCGGACCCAAAAGTGCACTCCATTTTTGGGTCCGATGCTCTGGCGATCCCAGTCCGACCACCGTCGCCCGCCGTCCAACCATTCCCCGTGCCAGGCACCTCGACCAGATCTCGTGCCTTTGTTGATCGACGAACTGCGGCAGCAGGTTCGCCAGCATCAGCACGGCCATGGCACCCTATTCACCGCCCTTGTCGGAATGTGCACCGCTGTTGTTCAGCACCACAACATCCTTTGGGAATCCTTTGGCAGGTCCGCTCCGGCGAGCAGGTCATGCCAGCATTCGTGCAAAAGATCAGCTTCAGCTGGAGTGCATGGAGCGGCAGGTCAGCTGGTGCTTGGTCTCGCATCCGCGGGTCCGTGGGCTATGCTCGGTTTCCTGCTGGTGCCCGACACCACACTCGTGGACTGGACGCCCTTGCAGGGAGGCAGGCGATCATGAAGCGATGCTGCGCCTGGTGCGCGCGGCCCAGGGTGACGGCTTCGGGTGATGCTGTCGCGGTCAACCGCGGCCGCGGCCCGATTGCTATCGCCGGTATCCCGCCCCGGTTACTGCGCGATCACGCGTCTGACATGGCGGGACCCGTCCACGACGACGACCTTCTCGTCAGGCGACACGAAGTAGCCGTAGTGGGCTCCGCGGTGAAGATGCGGGACCGAGACGTTCTGAAACGACCCGACCTCAAGCCAACTCGGGATCCTGCTGCCGCGGCCGATCCGACGCCCGCTCGGCTCGGTGTAGTGCGGCCCGCTGGTGAATAGCTCCTGCACGCTGGTACGAGCCCCGTCCACCATGACAGTACCGGCGTGCCGACCCGGAGAGACATGGAGCATCTGCGGCTGCGCGATGGCCGCGCCGGGGGCAAGGACCAGCGCCGCGAGAAGTGGCCTCAAAGGTTTCGCGTTCGGCGACATGTGAACCTCCTCCTTTCAGGAATGAGGTGCAGCCCATGATTGGACTGTCTACACGTGTAACACCGTAGGAGAGACGGTGCTTGATCGTTCGGGACACCGACTTGACACTTGGCGACAGGCAGCCCTGCGTCCGGTCCGCGCATGTCGGAGTGGCGGCAACTGCAAGGTGATTCAGCTTCACCTGCATCAGGATATTCGAAGAGCGCTTCATCCCTCCTCCCGCCCGGTTCGCGCGGTCTCTGTTTTCCCGAGATGCTTTGCCCGCAGACGCACGAAGGGCAAGCGGCACTGGGAGGCGAGGTCTCGCGGCGCGCAGTGGACGGCGGCTCCCGTCGCGCGGACGCGTGATTGACCGCGTGCTTCGTGGAGCGCAATGCGGCCTTAAGCTGCTACAAGGCAAATGACCGGCGGGCGCCAACAGGAGAAATCATTTTCGGTCCGCCAGCGAGAACGCAAACAGCAGCTGTTCAAGATCGCAAGCGTTAGCCCAGAGATTTCTGCCCGCTCATACCGCCATCTACAACACCTTCAATGAACGTCACTTGATCCGCTGCTCCACATTCCACAATCTTAGAATAGGCAACCGTTCGATTGCCACCTGCAGCTCCAACTGCAGCTTCGGCTGTGGGTCGATCTCGGCTGTAGATCGCCCGAGCTGGAAGATCCACTTATTTCAAGATTGTGGAAGTTCGCCAATTTCAGCTTCGTGCCAAAAGCTGGCCGATACGCAGGGCTGAGGTGGATGACCGGCTGTGACCGTATAATCCGGTGAACGGTCTCCGCATCCGTACCCTCATGGCAGTCCTGCTGGGCTGCCTGGCTAGTTTTCGACATGAAGATCATGGAACTTGAAAGGCGCGAGAGCCGGCGATCACGCCTCGTGTCGGCCGGGATGGCACACCAGCGTGTCGTCTGATGAAAAGGGTGTGAAAGGAGTTCCGAATGA
Source organism: Propionibacteriaceae bacterium (assembly GCA_045806785.1). Lineage (GTDB taxonomy): Bacteria > Actinomycetota > Actinomycetes > Propionibacteriales > Propionibacteriaceae > Microlunatus. Next base: position 2,534 of record JBJMIR010000086.1, read on the forward strand.
CAACGGGCGGGCAGTTCAAGATCGTCACCATCGCGGCCCTGGTGGCGCTCGTGGGGATGGGCAACCAAGCGGGCGCTGCGCAGTGCGGCAGTACGGCGTCTGGCTTCGAGGCCTGGAAGAA
>JBJMIR010000087.1:0-3894 GCA_045806785.1 Propionibacteriaceae bacterium
GCGGCCACGCCAATGACACTGCCGCCGTACGACCAGCCCACCGCAGCAACTGGCGGCGCGCAGGCTCGTATGGCGTCGCGGACTTCGGCGGCATCCTCGATAAGTCCGGCCATCGGAGTGCGGTGGGAGGGCAAATCTGGCGTGATCACCTGGATGCGGATGGGGTACTAGCCGTCAAGGTGCTACCTCCGCTGACGAGTCAGATGTGTGAGCGGCGGCGAAGTTGGCGGGCGCGCCGATCCACCGGCTTACGTCGAGGTCCGCGGAGGTGTCTCGCTGGTGGCGTGGCACGATGACCAGCTCGGAGATGACGGTGCGGTCCGGCAGTGACGCGGCCAAATGCACCGCCCGGGCGACGTCTTCTGCATGCACCATGCCGGCCCGCTCGTCCTCGGTTGGCGGCCGGGGCCGGTTGTTCATGATCGGCGTGTCAACCTCACCGGGCAGAATGCAAGTCGCACGGATCCCGTCGTTGCTGAAGGTGTTGTGTAAATACACCATGAAGTTCCGGGCCGCAGCCTTCGCCGCCCCATACGCCGCCCCACCGAGCAGGCTGGGGTTGACCGCGGACAGCGAGGACACTGTGATGATCGTGCCGCTGCCACACTCAAGCATGTCAGGCAGCACCGCCTGGGTAAGCAGGTAGACGGCGTTGAGGTTAACGTCGATCACCTGCTGCCACTCCTCATCCAGCATCCATCTGACATTGCGCGTCTTGGACGCGCTCCCCGCGTTGTTGACGAGGATGTCGACCGGCCCGGCCTCGTCCGAGACATGCCGGACAAGCTCGGCCACCTCATCGCGGGACTCAATATGGGTCGGCACGACGATGGCCCGACCGCCGACTGCAGTGATCTCGTGGGCCACCTCGTCGAGAACCTTTGCGCGCCGCCCAACCAGTGCCACCGTGGCGCCGTCGGCGGCAAGGAGCTTGGCCGACGCCTTCCCGATTCCCGATCCTGCACCGGTCACGATCGTCGTCTTGCCATCCAACAGCCCCATGATCATCTTCTCCTTCGACGCTGCGATCGTCCGGTCCCTGTCCGTGAAGCCATACTGCGCCTTCGCCCATTCCGGGGTGAGCAACCACTCGACGAGATCGGTGAGTATCGCCTCCCGGCCTCCTTCGCCGGCTGCGTACTTACCACCGCCGCTGCGTGCAGATCGGCCGGTGACCAACCACCGAAACTCGTTGACATCGTCCTGGCCCAACTCATTGTCACGGGCATATTCAACGACGATCCGTTGTGGAGCAACTGATCAGCAACACCGACCACCCGCAGCGTCCCAAGGTCTCCGTGGCAAGGAAGACGGCGTCGACCGGAGAGAACGCATGAATGGGCACGCACGACGCTGCGGGAGAAGTTCGAGCAGGGAGAGATCGATATCGATCTGATCATCACAAGCTCGCTGCCCAGCTCCGCTCGATCAAGTGGACATCGATCCCCCGTGGACGGATCAAGATCGAATGGAGGGATCCCGGGACGAGGCTCTGGCTGAGGCCGACACGTTTCTGGCTCGACAAGCGAGGACTCAGGCAAATGAGTCCGCTGACAGTTCCGTGCCCGCAGTTCACAGGGCAACGTGGTCATCACGGCCGTGCCCGTATGCCGGTCGGCCTGCGGGCAGGCGTTAACGTCATCGGCCGATGATGAGATCGCCTTCGGCCGCGGCCGGCCGCTTGGCGATGTTGATCATGTTCGGGATCCGGTCTTGCGCTGCTGACCTTCCGCGACGGCTGGCGGACCGGTCCGGGCCGGTGGCTGGTGGAGCTGGACGGTGCTCGGAGTGCTGCTCCGCCGGGAGTCGCCCGATCTAGCTGGTCAGGAAGCTGACTAGTGCCTCGACCTTGCCCCGGCTGATCACGTGCCCGATGTTTGGTATCACGGCGAGCTGGCCCTGGCCGAGATTCCTGAATGCCACTGTGGCCTCCTCCACCGAGCAGAGGGGGTCGCGATCGCCGACCAGGATCAGGGTCGGCACGGTGATCTTGACGAGATCGGCGTAGCCGTAGCCGGGCCAGTGCGACCAGCGCTCGAGGGTGCGCTCGACGTAGGTTCGCCAGGAGCCCTCGCCGCGCGCGGCGTCCTGGTCGGCCTTCATCAGCGCGAAGACCTCGGCCATCTCCGGGTCCTGCCCGAACGATTGTTCGACGACGTCGGGATCAACATGGGGCAGCCCACCCAGCAGCGCAGGCAGCATCGCTAAGGCCGATGCGTCTGGGTTGAGCAGGTCATATCCGGCGTCGCAGACCAGGGCCTGAATCGAGCCGGGGTGTCGTATGCCGAGGAGTAACGCCGTTAGTCCGCCCTCACTGAATCCGGCAACGGCCGGCCGGTCGAGCCCAAGTGCGTCGATCAGTGCGGCGACATCGTCGGCCAGCATGGACATCGACACCGGTCCACCGGAATGGGTCGTCATCGCAGACCCTCTCGCGTCTGGAGCAATGATGTGGAAATCCTCGGCGAGCCGCCGCAGGTGAGACGCATAGCTGATGGGTGTGGGAGACCAGATCTCGCTGGTGCTCACCAGGCCGCCGTGCAGCACCACCAGCGGTGGCGTGTCGGTGGTTCCAACCTCGATGTAGTGAATGTCGATGTCGTTGGCCCGGATGAAGTCATTGGTGATGGTAGTCATGAAACAAACGCTAGATGCCGGTCGCCTGGGGTTCATCGGGCAAACACCCGATCATTAGCTATTCGATCATGAGGCCGTGCCGCATCGCGAAAAGGCTCGCGCCAGCACGGTTCCGGACGCCGGTCTTGGTGTAGATGTGTTCGATGTGGCTGCCGGCGGTCTTGCGAGAGATCCTCAATTTCTCCGCAATGTCTCGGTTGGAGAGTCCGCGTGTGAGCAGCCGTAACACTTCGACCTCTCGCGGAATCAGCCCAGCGGGGAGCTCCCGGCGCCTCCGACTGCGATGGCCGGCCGCCTCCAATACCGCCTGCACGGCGTCAGCGTCGAGGCGTCCCTGGTGAACGTGCTGCCACGCCACCTGGACGGCAGCGCTCTCCCCATCCTGCTCGTAATAGGCCGTGACGACGTCAGCGAGGCAGACCACCCGCGAGGTCAGCCTGATCTCCTCGCCTCTCGCACCGCCGAACCCCTTGCCGTCCCAACGTCCGCGGCCAGCCATTGGTTGCGAAGATCCACCACCGCGTTTCGGCGTACCGCCATCGGGAGCTCCAGCCAGGTCTTGAGTCTCTCCAGCGGTGGGCCCCCCGTCCCACGCTGTGCCAGGCGAAGTTGAGCACATCGACGGGTCGTCCCATGTCGTAGCGGTAGCCGTCCCGCTTCAGCGCGATGTCATCTCCGAACCACTTCGCCTGTTCATAGGCATCCGTGTGGCAGCCCACCCAGGCCAAAAGCCCCGAGAAATAGGCGACTTCGCGCTCAGCCTCATCGAAGGCGAGGAGCTCGGCCATCCGCAGCGAGACCAGAGTCTGCCGCAAAATGTGCTCCATCGACTGCCCCAACCCAAGATCCGTGCCGAGCGAGATCGTGGCGACGAGTTCGGCGAGGCGGACTCCCGAAGAATCGGCAGCGCGCACGGTCCGAGCCTAGAACAAAGTATCCGAGGGGCTTCCGAACACGCGACTGTTCACGGCCACGACAGCCTCACCGATGCTCAGTGCCACCGAGGACGACAGCGCGACAGTCCTCCCCACCTTTCATCGGCGTTGACAGATCCGCTCGAACGGTGATCAGCCGAGCACCCGCTTGAACCTTCAGACGCGCCACCGCCATGGGATCGATGCCCCCACCAACCTCGGGATTCCCGATAAGCGGTCCAGTCCGGGCACGCCGGCGGCCGCCGCCCGCATACCGGTGGGCCCGCGTACGGGATTTCTAACTGGTCGTGCGATTGAGTTGCGGCTGGTCGAGCCGGGTTAG
>JBJMIR010000088.1:0-26157 GCA_045806785.1 Propionibacteriaceae bacterium
CACAGGCCCGACGGGGATGGCTTCGGTGGACATCACCGCTAGGCGCCGCTCAGGGCGTTATGTCGGCAGTTCCTGGCCGGTGCTCCGCCGTCCTGTACGCGGCGTACCGTGGCTCAGCAGAAAGTCGTAGCTGTGCTCGAGGCGTCAGGATCCCAGCGGGACGCGGCTCAAGGTGCCGGCGTCAGCACGCTATCGACCACCACTGTCGTCCTGGCTTGCACGGCAGTGACCCAAATACAGCAGGATCGGCAATCAGCGCGGCGCGGCGCCGCTCTTGATCCCGAAGGCGCGATTCACGGCGTCGAGCAACTGTCCTGATCCGGGGCATGCTTGACGTGGGTTGCCAGGACATGCTTGACACGGCGCGTCGTTTGAGGGCGGCGCGTTGTTTCGGGCTCGGCCGGTCGCCGGGCCTGGTGCTGGGCGGGGGCCGAATGGATGGACAGTTTGCCGGCGGCGGGGCTGGGCGGCGGCTGCGTGGCTGGGTCCGGTCCGAAGGCGAAGCCAGCTATCGCGCCGAGCGCGGCGATCGCGGCTGCGGCGAGCAGGACGTCGTTGAGCCCGCTGGCGGTGCCAGTGCGGGCGGCGTGGGTGACCGCGGCGCGGAGGGCGGGCGGGACCACGGTGGCTACCCGGGTGCCGGCGCCGGAGGCAACAGCGGCGGTCAGCCGGTGGACGGCGTCGGGCGGGGCGGGCAGGGCCGCCAGGGCGTGCAGGGTGGCGGTGGTAACGCGGGAGCCGTAGAGGGCGCCGAGCACGGCCACGCCGGTGGCTGTGCCGACCTGGCGCAGCGTGTTCACCAGCCCGGCGTGGGCCGGCTCCACCGCCGAAAGCGCTGCCGAGGCCAGGCCGGTGGAGGTGAGGCCGAGGCCGATCCCGGCCAGGATGAGGCCGGGTAGCAGCACAAGCCAGGTGGAAGTGGCGGTCAGGTGCGCCATCGAGGCCAGCCCGGCTGCGGCCGCGACCATGGCCCCGCCCAGCAGCACGCGCATCGCCACTTTGCCGATCAGCCGTCCTGTCAGGAGAGCGACCGCGAAGGAGACCAGCGACAGCGGCAGGAACCGCAGCCCGGCCTGGACCGGGGAGTAGCCAAGGGTGTTTTGCACATACAGCGACAGGTAGGCGATCATTCCGATGACCGTCGCCGAGATCGCGAACGCCACGACACCGGTAGCGGCAAAGCTGCGCCGTCGGAACAGGCGCAGGTCTGCCATGGGCGCGGCGGCGATGCGGAGCTCGTATATCACGAACGCGGCAAAGGCCACGGCTGCGCCTGCGAACAGGGCCACGATCGCCGGGCTCGCCCAGCCCAGCGTGTTGCCGCGGATCAGTGCGAACATCAGCGCGGTCAGCGCCGCGGTGATCAGGGCCATGCCCACCCAGTCGGCTCGGCCGCCGGCCGGGTCGCGGGACTCGCGCAGCCGGGCCACTCCGCCCGCGAACGCCGCCACGCCGATGGGCAGGTTGATGAAGAAGATGGACCGCCAGCCCAGTGTGTCGGTCAGCACCCCGCCGGCCAGCGGCCCAATGGCGCTGGCGCCGCCGATCGTGGCGCCGAAGGCGCCCAGTGCCCGGGCCAGGGCTGCGCCCGAGAACTCCGCCCGCAGCAGCGGCGTGCCGGTGGCGAACAACACCGCGCCGCCGACTCCCTGCAGTGCGCGGAACAACTCGAGCGCCAGCGCGGTCGGGGCCAGCGCACACGCCAGCGAGCCGGCGGTGAAGATGACCAGGCCGACCAGGAACAGCCGGCGCCGGCCCAGCCGGTCGCCTAGGGTGGCCGCCGGCAGCAGCAGCACGGCCAGCACCAAGGCATAGGCGGCACTCACCCACTGCAGGTCCGGCAGGCTCGCCCGCAGATCCCGCTGAATCGATGGCAGCGCCACGCTCACCACCGTGATATCCAGCAGCAACATGAACACCGCCGCGCACACCAGCACCAGCGTCCACCGCTGCCGCGACGACATCCCGGGACTTAAGCTAGCTGCCTTACCATCGGATCTGTTTCTTTCTGTCACAGGGCTCCAAAGCGGTCGCCCAGGTCGAGTTCAAGTGGGCCACGGGTCTGCAGGCCCTGCGCGAACAGATCGACGTGCGGCACGAGGTACTCAGGATCGGTGCTCTCCAGCACCATGACCAGGACGTCTTGGCCGGATTCCAACTCGCTGAGCAGCCTCACCGGGTCGCGCTCCAATCAATCACCACACTCAGCACGCCCATATCCCGCTCGGCGACGCGCAGCGCGCGGTACAGGTTCCTCCCTGGTTCGTCGATATTCATCTGTTCTAGGTTGCTCGGGCAGGGGCGAAAAAGTCGGTGAGCAGTCGGGTGACGCCCTCGGCCGCGTCGTGATGCACCCAGTGCGACGCGCCGAGCAGGCGCTCAACGCGGTCCAGATTGGGCACGTCGTCGTGGTCGGGCTCGGCTAGTTCGGAGTCGAGGTAACCATCGTCCTGGCCCCAGATGACCAAGGTGGGCGCCTTGATCGGAACAATCGCCGCTTCGGCGCGCTTGGGCGGGGTCCGCACCGAGGACCGATAGTAGTTGATCATCCCGGTGGCTGCGCCCGGCTGCGACCACGCCTGGATGTAGCGGTCCATGTCCTCCGACGTGTACTCCGGGCGGGCGTCGTGCAGGAAGTGCCGGAAGAAATGCCAGTGGTTGGCGTGCACCACGCTTTCGGGCAGCTCGGGCAGAGCGAAGAAGAAGAAGTACCAGGATTTGCGGAGCTGGCCGGGGTGGTGTAGTCCCTGCGATAGCTTCCGCGGATGGGCGGCGTTGAGGATGGCTAGCTTGTCTACGACCTCGGGATGTTTCATCGCGGTGGCCCAGGCGGCGGTTCCGCCCCAGTCGTGACCCACCAACAGCGCGGATTGGGCACCGCGTTCGCTGATGAGGTCGCGGATGTCGGCGGCGAGCTTGTCGGTGTCGTACGCCGCGACGCTATCCGGCTTTGATGACAAGTTGTAGCCGCGCATGTCGGGGGCGACGACGCGGAATCCTGCCGCAGCCAGCGGCTGGATCTGATGCCGCCAGCCGTACCAGAACTCCGGGAAGCCGTGCAGCAGAACGATCAGCGGCCCCTCACCGGCCTCGACGTAATGCAATCGCACGTCGCCGATCTCGGCGTAGCCCTCACGAACTCCGCTAAGCCAGCGTGCTTGCCCCGGCTGTTCCGCCATCCCGCTCGCTCCGCTGGTGTGATCTTCGGCTGTGCTCATTTGGCGCCTCCCTAGAAGTGTGTCAACTGACGCTAAGGAGTTCCGCCGCTGCTTCGCGCCAGGGAGACACCCTGGTCGCTCCCCCTGGTCTGCCCAATCCGCAGGCTCAGTGGGTCTTTACACGCCACGAACGAGCAGCCGCCACCCGCGCAGGCCGACGCGCGATGCCAGATGATCGGGTTGGGCCGCGCGGCAAACCGGCTCGGCGCCGGCCTGCCGCGCGTTGACCAGCGCCCTGTCGGCCTCCCTGGGCATGCTGTCGGGGCCGAGTCACCAGGCGAGAGACTCCACCGGTGGGCAGTGCGCCGCATGCCGAGGCGCAGTGGCCCTCAACGGAGAACCGCGAACCGTGGAAGACCTCGCTCGCATCAACGCCATAGCCGATGAGCTCGTCATACGTCGCCTCAATTGTGCTTGAGGCGCTGGTCCTGCCCATCCGGCGAGTCGTACGATCGTTCTTGGTACCGGCTTGTTCGAGGGGATCCCCGCCTTGGCTACTGCTCGATGGGTCGTTGCCCGAAAGCGCTGGCGCCTGGAGGCAGCCAATGAGCCAGGGTCGGGTTCAAGGTCCGAGGCTTCTCGGACGAAAAAGTGAGTGCGAGGCGCTCGACCGGCTTTTGAGCGACGCGATTTCCGGTACGAGCCGGGTCATGGTGCTACGCGGCGATGCGGGTGTCGGGAAGAGTGCGTTGTTGGCGTACGTGTCCGACCGAGCGGCCGACTGGCGCGTCGCGACGGCCGTCGGTGTGGAATCGGAGATGGAGCTTGCCTATAGCGGCCTCCATCAGCTGTGTGGGCCAATGCTTGATCACTTGGATCGGTTGCCCGCCCCGCAGCGGGAGGCGCTCGCTACTGTCTTTGGACTAAGCGCGGGTCCTGCGCCTGACCGCTTCCTCGTGGGTCTTGCATCACTCACGCTGTTCGCGGAGGTCGCCGAAGAGCAGCCGCTTCTTTGTATCGTCGACGACGCGCAGTGGCTGGACAGCGCCTCAGCGCAGATCATTGGTTTCGTCGGCCGCCGCCTCCTCGCCGAGCGGATCGCGCTCGTCTGCTCAGCGCGCACTGGCATGGGGAACGACGTCCTCCCCGGGCTGCCTGACTTGTCGATCGACGGTCTCGGTGAGAGTGATGCGCGGGCACTGTTGCTGAGTGATGTCATGGGGCCGCTCGATGCTGCGGTATGCGACCAGATCGTCAATGAAAGCCACGGCAACGCGCTTGCGCTTCTTGAGTTTCCGCGCAGCTGGAATCTGGCGACTCTCGCCGGCGGGTTCGGGCTGCCAGAGACCCATCCGGTGGTCAGCAAGATCGAGCAAAGCTACGCGCGGCGCCTCGGTGTCCTGCCCTCCGAGACGCAACTGATCGTTCTCGCCGCGGCCGCAGAGCCACTTGGTGACCCCATCCTCCTGCATCGGGCGGCCGAGACGCTTGGCGTCGACATGGATGCAGCCGACCCTGCAGTCGACGCGGGTCTAGTCCGGATCGGTGGCCGCATTGAGTTCGCCCATCCGCTCGTTCGATCCGCCGCATACCACTTGGCTGCCGCCGAGGACCGCCACCGCGTCCATCGCGCGCTCGCCGATGCAACCGATCCGGACACCGACCCAGACCGGCGTGCCTGGCACCGGGCACGCGCGATGCCGGGGCCTGGTGAGGAGGTCGCCGCCGAGCTGGAACGCTCGGCCGGTCGGGCGCAGGCTCGTGGCGGTGTTGCCGCGGCGGCCGCATTTCTGCAGCGCGCCGTCGCGCTAACAGTGGATCCCAGGCGTCGTGCACAGCGCGGGTTGGCTGCGGCGCAGTTGTGCCTACAGGCCGGCGCCTTTGACGCCGCGCTCGGGCTCGCAGCTAGCGCGGAGGATGGCCCGCTCGACGAGTCCCAGCGAGCACGTGTGGACCTTGTCCGCGGCCATGTCGCCTGGGCCTCGGGTCACGGCAGTAGCGAGGCTCCGCCACTCCTGCTCAGCGCCGGGAAGCGACTCGAGCCCCTTGACGCCGAACTTGCGCGCCAGATTTACATGACCGCCTGGTTCGCCGCTAGCCAAGCCGGGCCAAACCCGAAAAGTGATATCCGGGAGATCTGCCGAGCCATCTTGGCCGTTCCTCAGCCGGCAGGCCCGCCGCGTCCTCACCATATGCTTCTTGATGGCCTCGCTCTGCTGGCCACAGACGGATTCGCCGCCGCGGCCCCGATCTTGCAGGGAGCAGCAGAACTGCTCCCGGGAATGTCGGATGAGGAGGTCCTTGGGTGGGGCATAGCTGCCAGCGCCGCCACCGCCGCCATGTGGGACCAAGAGGGCCTGCTGGCCATCTCCACGAGACTTGTCAGACTCGTCCGTGAGGCCGGTGCGCTCGCGGAGCTGCCGCTCCATCTGTACTCGTTAGGAGTCGCCACCACGTGGATCGGCGACTTCCCGGGCGCTGCCGCGATCGCAGCGGAAACGGAGAGCATTGCAGCGGCCACCGGGAGCCATTTCCCGCCGTTCACGTTGCTGAGGCTCTGGTCGCTGCAAGGTAGGGAGTTAGAGAGTTCTGCCTTGATCGCTGAAGTCATCCGCCAAACCGGGGCTTCTGGTGAGCAGGCGTCAGCGATCCCTGCGCATTGGGCAGCGGCGGTGTTGTACAACGGCCTCGCCCGCTACGAGGAGGCGGCGTCGGCGGCGGTAAAAGCCGGCTCGAACCACCTCGACCCGTGGACCACGACGTGGGTGCTCCCCGAGCTCGTCGAGGCGGCCGCACGCGAAGGAGACGCCGAACTCGCACGCGATTCCCTCAAGCGGCTCGGGGACACGACACAGCCCTGCGGCACCGACTTTGCGCTCGGCATTGAGGCACGCTGTCAGGCCCTGATAAGCGACGGCCCGCCCGCCGAAGGCTCGTACCGCGAGGCGATCGATCACCTGAGCCGTACCCGGATACGCCCCGAGCTCGCTCGAGCACATCTGCTCTACGGCGAATGGCTGCGTCGCAAGGGCCGCCGCCTCGACGCACGCAAGCAGCTGCGTACCGCTCACGACATGTTTGTCGCGATCGGGATGGAAGCGTTCGCCGAGCGCGCCGGCCGCGAGCTAATCGCTACGGGAGAGAAGCTGCGTAACCCGACCAACCACACCAGCGATCAGCTCACACCCCAGGAGGAGCAGATCGCCCGGCTAGCCCGAGACGGCTTGTCCAATCCCGAGATCGGCGCGCAGCTCTTCCTCAGCGCACGCACGGTCGAATGGCATCTAGGCAAGGTGTTCACCAAGCTCGACATCAGCTCTCGCAGGCAGCTTCGGACAGTCATCTCTGAGCACAGCCGACTACTCCCGAGCGCTTAGACAGGCACCGCTATCGAGGATCGGACTGGAGTCGACCTCGATCGCAGCAGTACGCTTACGCTGACGAATCTGACGACGGCTCGCTCAGCGGACACGCGCTCGACTGACAGCCACGGCGAACCGCGGCTCAGCAGCCGCCACCACGCAGCTCCCGCTGGTGCACGCGTCCATCACAAACATCGAAACCGCAGAACTGCGCTGTCAGCGATCCGGCGTGTCGATTGAGGTGTCGCCCAACAGCCCTCGCTCCGCCAAATCGACGGCTTCGGAAACTCCTGGCGGCGGAGGATCTGCCGCGGGCGGCACGTCGTCAGGCGCGTAATCCTCCAAGCCTGCGGCCACTCGGTCACGCTCGGCCGCCAACGCGAACTCGTCGTCATCTCGGCGCGGCATCCCACCGTGCTCGCTACGCCGGCGAGGCAGACCCGGATCGAACTCCGGCTCCAGTGGTTCATCGGGTAGGCGTTCAGACACAAGGACTCCCTACGGTTTGTCTTATCGGCATACCCAATTAAGAGGACTGCAACGCGGCCGCTACAAAGCGTGAGAGAGCACGTCTTCGGCGTGGCGATCGTAGGCGGCTCGGTCAACCGCATCGCCGGCGCGATTCACTGATCCAGAGACCTACGGTTTCGGCTGCGGCATCGACGGTTCGGTCGCTGGGTGGGCTTCCGAAAGCTATGGCCGCAACGACCTCAGCAATGCCGAATGTTGAGGGCTCCATCCGGGCTAACTGGGTGGCTACCGCTCCTGGAGCGAGGCGCCTAACTTCCGCAAGTGATCGAGTCCCTGGGTTCAGCAATACCGGTAGGGTGGTCGCGGCATCGCGCTTGCGAGCGCACGGCACCGTGAGCAGCGGGTTTGGACCGGAGCCAGAAGTCAGCAAATCGAACAGCAGCCGCACGCCGGGCCCTCTGCGGGCCCTAAGGCAGAGCCAATGACGGTGCCCTGCGGTGCGAGGAGGTCAAACCGCGGGCTCATCCGAGTCGGCTCGAGCGGGCGCGCAGATTCCTTCCAAGCTGGTCATGCGAGTTCGATTCTCGTCACCCGCTCCACAGATCATCCACTTGCTCGAAGACGCCGGGACAGTGATCGAAAAGCGATTCGGTCCAAGACCAGCCACTGGACCTAGAGGATTGGATGGCGCGCACCGAAACGCCCGCCTACCCGCGACGAAATCCCGTCAGCGCCTCGATGAGGAGACCCCAGCCCGGATGTCATGGCCAGGTAACGCTCGTCCACCCCGTGGATTGCCGCTATCGCCAGGTTTGAACACTGGGCAGCGCGGAGCGTCTAAGCAAGCCTCAGTGACCCATTCGCTCACTGGACAGCGTTTGTTCCTACAAGCGAGGCGGGTGCTACAAGCGAGGCGGGCCTGATCAGCTCGGCCGGACTCGCCGGGTCAGGTCCAGCACTGCAGCAGCCACGGCCGCCGGACTGTTGACTGGCGTCAGGTGACCGGCTCCGGGGATCAGGATCGGAGGCGGCGCCCCAATCCGTGCGGCCGTGGTCTGCGGCGAGCTCTTGTCAAATGTGGAGTCGTCCGCGCCGAAGACAACCGCCTTGGGCAGGTTCGTCGTCGCCAGCCGGGCGAGGGTCGCCGGCGGGAGACCGGGGACGCCCTGATTGGCCATTGCCCACAGCGCCGCTTCGGCACCGGCGACCTGCAGGGGGCGCCGCCACTGGTCGATGCCCTGAGCGTCAAGGGGTGGGCACGAATCGCCGCAGGCGGAGCCGTAAATGCTGCGGACGAAGGTGTCGGACCGCAGCAGGAGCCGGAAAATCGTGGTGCGGTACTGGTAGATGAGGAACCGTCTGAGCGGTGACCTCGCACCGGCGCCGGTGTTCAGTGCGTCGCCGTCGAGGAACATCACGGCTCCCAGCGCCGAAGGTCTGCGCAGCGCTGCCAGGGCGACGATTGCTGCGCCGCTGGAATGACCGACCAGCACGGGCCGGTGCAGGTGCAGGGCGGCGATGAAGTCCAGCAGCTGGGTCGTCTGATGCTCCGCGGTGAAGGGGGCCACCCGCTCGGTGTAGCCCCAGCCGTCCAGATCCAACGCGTAGACCCGGTGGCCCGCTGCCGCCAGCCGGGGGGCGGTGTACTGCCAGGTGTCGGCGGACTCAAGGAAACCGTGGACGAGCACGATCGGGGTGCCCGACGTACCCCATTGCAGGAAGCGGGTGCGGAGTTCCCCGGTCCGAACGTAGGTAAGGCCCGCCGGGACGGCCATCGGTTTGCGGGTCACCGCGTTGTAGCCGAACGAGAAGACAGTGCCAACTACGATCAGGATCGCGACCCCGAGCGCAATCCTCCAAAGCCACCGTCGCCACCGGCGCTGTCCGGCCACGGGCAAAGTCTGGCACGCCGCCATGAACTCCCCGCCGGAGCAAATTCTTGAACTCCTGACAGTCCGTAACTGCGGCTGGTGGCAAAAGTCCTTTCCCCACCAGCCGCATGCTCATGGTCAATGGGGTCGGACGGTTGGTGCCAGATCGACTATCTGTCGTGGGTGGCATGACATCCGCGGCCGCACCGCACGGCTCAGATCCCCTGCAACGCGGCGGGAGACTCCGGCAGCACCTGACCCCCGTCGACCACGAGCGTTTGGCCGGTGATGTAGCCAGCTTCGTCGCTGGCGAAGAAGAGGGCCACGTTGCCGATGTCGTCGACAGAGCCCACGCGGTGCTGCGGGATGGCGGCCTCCATGCGTCGGATGTACTCCTCGCCCAAGTCGGCCAGACCCTCCGTCGCGATGTTCCCCGGCATGATCGCATTGATCGTGATCTTTCGAGGCGCGAGCTCGATCGCGGCCGTTCGGAGGAAGCCGAGCTGGCCGGCCTTGCTGGCGCCGTAGTGCGACCAGCCCGGGTAGCCGGTGATCGAGCCCGTGATCGAGGACGTCACCACCACGCGCCCCCGCCCGCTCGCCTCCAGGGCTGGAAGACAGGCCTGCACCGAGAACATGGTGCCCTTGAGGTTGCAGCCGAGCACGGCGTCGACGTCGGCTTCGGTCATCTCGGCCAGAGGCTTGTCCGGGAAGACACCGGCGTTGGCGCAGAGAACGTCGATCCCGCCGAACCGCTCGACCGCGGTCTCGGCTAGGCGCCGGCAGTCCTCGACCCGCGACACGTCGGCCACTGTGGTCTCGACCTTGCCAGCGGCGCCGGCCACGAGCTCCTCGGCCGCAGTGCTCAGCATGCCTTCGTCGCGGGCGGCGATCAGGACGTTCGCACCCTCGCGGACGAATACCCGAGCGATGCCCTTGCCGATGCCCTTGCTCCCGCCGGTCACGATGACCGAACGGCCTTTCACTGGTGTGAACACTTCATATCTCCTGGATGGTGTGTGACCGAGAAGCGCGCACCCCCGTGCCTAGAATGCGCCGCGCCCGACGAAACAGCCGATCACCGCGTCTCGATCACGGCCGGCAGGCCGCCCTCGATGCTCAGCGTGCCATGCATGACGAAGTGCGGTACGAACCCATCGGGCAGGCGCGGGCGGAAGCGTCGCGCCAGGATCGCGAGCAGCAGGTGGCTCTCGAGCAGCGAGAAGTTGTTGCCGATGCAGATCCGGGGGCCGGCTGCGAAGGGATGGTAGGAGTACCCGTGACGGGTGGTCTCGGCATCCCGTGTCCACCGATCGGGGTCGAAGCGGTCGGGATCGGTCCAGAAGTCGCGATGCCGGTGCGTGTAGAACGGCGAGAGCATGATCGTGGCCCCGGACGGCACGTCGAAGCCACCGATCTCGTCATCCTCGATGGCATCCCGCGCCTGCTGGGCACCCACGTCGGCACGCGGACGGGAGCCATATGCGTGTCGACGTAGGTGATCATCGTCTCGACGGCGCTCTTCATCTGTGTGATCGACTCAGGCGTCTCCGAACTGAACATCGCCTTGAGGATGATCGAGGCGGTGATCAGCATCATCTCTTCCGACAGGTCGACCTCCCGCCCTTCGTCGGCCAGGTCCTCCCAGCGCACGGCGAAGCGCAACGATTCGCCGATCACCAGGTCCGCGAAGGTCGCTACGCCCCTCGGAGTGAAGAAGGGCGCCATCAGCTTCCGCTGGCGGCGCCACAGATCGCCGGTGCTACCGACCAGACCTTGGCCGATCACATACTTCCGGACGACGTCGTAGCTGCCCTTCTTGTCGTAGCGCTGGCGGCCCGAGACCGTGACCTGCTCGACAGCGTCGGGATGCATGACGAACACGAGCCGACGCAGACCGACCTGCGCTTCGAAGACATCGCCGTGCTCACGCCAAAGATCGCCGGCGAAGTGAAGGAACCCCCTGCTTCGAACGCCGCGCGCGAAGGCGATCGGACCTACAGCGGGCGCGTGCACCATCAGGCCCCTTCCCGCGATGCGCGTCACAGTATCCGAGCCGGGAACGATTTGGCCACGACGGCGGCTCCTCGCTAGCCCTCCCGCACGACACGGAATGTATTAAGGTCCGGGTCGGAGGCGTCCGGGATCGTCATGCCGGCCGCCTTCCCGGCGCGTAGATAAGTCACGACCGCTTGGTTGAACCGCTCGCCGGGCAGAACGGCCGGCACGCCGGGCGGGTACGGGCTGATCATCTCCGCGGCCAGCCGGCCCACCGGGTCGGCGACCTGCTCGATCTCGGCGAAGTACGCGTCCCGCGGCGGTATCACCTGCTCCAGGTTCAGCTCTTCCAGGGGCGGCACGTCTGGCTTCGGGCGGTCCGGCGCGGGCGGGTCAGCAGCCAAAGCCTCGAACGCTTCTGCCAAGCGGTCGATGGCTGCGTCATCGTCGGCGTAGCTCAGCGAGCAGACCACCTGCCGGGCGTCGCCGAGCTGGGCGGCGATCTGCCGCTCTGACTGCAGCCACTCCTTAACCTGATAGCCGGTCAAATCCAGCTGTGACACATCCACGCAGAGTTTCAGCGGATCCCACTCGGCCACCCCGTCGGTCTCATGGATCGACTTGTCGATCACCGTAAACCGCTCCTGGTGCTGCAGGCGGTCTCGGATGCGGTCGGCGCGCTCAAGTGCGTGGTCGAGCAGCGCCTTGCCGTTCAGGGCCACATGCCGTCGCCAGCCGTCGATCGACCCATACATCAGCGGCGACGGGCTGGTGGTCGTGATCAAGTCCAGCCGCAGTCGCAGGTCGACTGGGTCGACCAGGTCGCCGCCGACGAGGATCATCGAGGCCTGGCATAGCCCGCCGTCGGCCTTGTGCAGGCTCTGCACCGCGATGTCGGCACCCGCGTGCACTGCCGCGGTTGGCGGGTCGGGATGGAAGCCGAAATGTCCGCCCCAGGCCTCGTCTACCAGCAGCGGGATGCCACGTTCATGACATAGTTCGGCCACGCCGGCGACATCGGCGCCGGTGCCGTACTCGGTCGGTGTGATCATCACCACCGAGGTGATATCGGGATGGCGGCGCAGCGCCTCGGCCACATCCTGGGTCGTGGCTGGATGGGCGATCTCGCGTTGGTGATCCCAGCGCGGCCGCAGCCACACCGGCTCGGCACCGGCCAAGATCAGCGAGCTCACCACTGACTTGTGCACGTTCCGGTCCACCAGAACCTTCCGGCCGGGCCCGCTCACCGTAAGCATGGCGGTGTGGATGGAGATGCTGGAGCCACAGGTCGTGAAGATCGTCTGCTTGGCACCGACCGCGTCCGCGTACAGCGCCTCCGCCTCGGAGACCGCTGACTTGGCCAGCATCACATCGGCTGCGAAAGCCCCGTACGACAGCACTTCCGCCGTGCGGTCGTCAACCCCACGGCCGTAACGGTGCCCCGGCAGCGAAAACGTATAGGTCCCGGTCTGTCGGATCTCTTCGATCGCATCGAGAACGGGCGTGGTGTCCTGATCCATGCAAGCGTGTTACCCCCACAGCACACGCGCAATCGACCTCGGCCGACAGCCCAGACGGAAGCTGACCGGTCGCCGTTATCCCGATTCGGTGGACTTACCGCTGGTGCGATTCGACATTGTCGAGTGTGGCCGAAAGGTCTCGAAGGCTCGCGATGATCCGTTGGGTCTGTCCCAGAAATGTTCTGGGGTGAGCGCTCGCCCGTTTCACAGCCCGGCGATGCTGGTGCGATACGTCACCACAGTGAGTAACCCCCATCGATCAGCAGTTCGGTTCCACAGCAGAACGCGGCCTCGTCGCTAAGCAGGTAGCCGACCGCGGCCGCGATCTCGGTCGTGTCCGCGAACCTCCGCAGGACAGTACGGTCCTTCCATCCCTCATGCTGATGGCGCTTCAACGCGTTCAGCGGAGTGTCGACATATCCGGGCGACAAAGCGTTGACCCGAACTCCGCGCGGCCCCCACTCAACAGCCAGCGACTTGGTTAAGGCCGTGACGCCAGCTTTGGAGGCGTTGTAGGCGCACTGGCGCTGGGGGACATTCACGATGTGGTTGCCGGACATGGACGAGATATTCACGATGCGGCCGTGACCCTGCTCGAGCATTCGTCGTCCGAACGCTTGGCAGGTCAGAAACACCCCACGAAGGTTGACTGCAATCACCTTCTCGAACGTGGCGGCGTCCATGTCTTCAGCCGCGACGTCGTTCTCCGCGATTCCTGCTCCGGCAACGACTCCGTCGATCCGGCCCGCCCGGTTGAGAACCTCCTCGGCGGCGCCCGCAACGCTGTCCGGGTCAGTGACATCGACCTGGACGAAATCTCCGACCTGCTCTTCTGATGGTTTGAGATCGAGTGCAAACACGAATGCACCAGAGTCGGCCAACCACTGGCACGTCGCGAGCCCGATTCCGCCCGAAGCGCCCGTAACGGCGACATGCGCTCCGTCAATTCCCTTCATGGTGTCCCTTCTGTGCTCATGCGCGGGCTGCGGCCGCGATGTCGGCCAGCTTGTCGAACTCGGGTCCGCTGGTTGGGATGTCGATATGAAAAACCTCTGATATGACTTGGGTCCAGCCGTGGATGAAGTAGATCCAGCCATCCTCGACTCTGACGGAACGCTCCTCTTGCTGCCGTCGGGCCTGCTCAAGAAAGATGAGGTCGCCCCGGTAGTTGAGGTCCCAGGCGATCGAGTGAAGAGGGAACAGCGCATCATCGGTGAGTGGCGAGCCCGGTGCGTCCTTACCGAGGCCGGTCGCATTGATCACGACGGAGTACGCGGGAAGTGTCTTTAGAACGTCATCATTGTTTGTCGGTTGGGGAGCCAAGACTGTCTCGAGTGTGGTTGCGCTAGCTGACTGCTCGCGACTCTTGCGTAACTTCTCCAGCCGCGCCAGGCTTCGGTTGGAAACCACCACTCTTCGTGGCCGGTCGGCGCCCCGCTCCGGCCGGCTCAGATACCAGTCGATGGCTATAGCGGATCCTCCCGCTCCGATGATGAAGACGTCTGAGGAGTGCGTACTCCAGTAGCCCGGCGGAAGGAAGGCATCGAGTGCCAACCCTGAGGAGTAGGGATCCTTCGCGTGACCCCGGAATTGCCCGGCCTGCTTGGACAAGCAGCTGACCTCGCCCATGAGCCGGGCGAGCGGATCGACGTAATCGAACAAATCCTCGGTGGCCAGGAACAGGTCGATCTTGTGGGTTGTCACGAGTCCGCCGAGGCTGAGGGCGTCCTCCTTGAGGAACTGGACAACCTCGCGGTACTGGCCCGGGGGCGCGTGTGGCGGTAGGTCGATCCCGACAAGTTCCACATCTTCGAGGCCGAGGTGCCGCGCCCATTCAGGGAAAACCGTACGGATCGATGAACCTCCGGTGGTGACGCCAACGAAGTAAAACGTCGGCACGGAGGCCGGTTCCAGCGTGTCGTAGTGAAACGTTCGCGACATTGCGTCTCCTATGGGTTCATGGCGCTGGCCCGAGGACGGCGAGTAGGTTCTCGACCGCGAGGGCCGTTGTTCGGCGCACGCTCCCTGTGGTGTAACCGCCTATATGCGGGGTGGCCAGGACGCGCTCGTGCTGCAGCAGGGGCGTGAGCTCTGGCGGTTCGGAGTCGAATGCATCAACGGCGTACGCGGAGAGCGTTCCGTCCTCCAGTGCTGCGAGCACCGCATCGTCGTCCACGAGCGCAGACCTGGCGGTATTGATCAGGACCGCTCCACGGCCAATGACGGCCATGCGGGCGGAGTCAAGCAACGGGCGTCCGTCGTCTGGTGGCGGCGCGTGCAAGCTAACAACGTCGGATGATGCGAGCAGCTCGTCTAAGTCGAGTTGACGGATGGGCCCGACCTGTTCCGCTGGCGCGAATGGATCGTACGCGACGACGCGTGAGCCCAGGCTGTTAAACAGGCCCGCGACGCGACCTCCAATTGCGCCGAGCCCGACCACACCGACGCTGCAGTCCTGCAGCTCGCGCCCTTGCCATCGCCGCCAGCTACCGGTACGGAGTGCGGCCGCGGACCACGGCACGTATCGGAGTGCTGAGAGGGCCAGGGCCAAGGTGAGCTCGGCTACACCCTGGGCGTTCGCGCCGGCTGCGCGGTCGACTCGGATCCCCTCGCGTTCGGCGGCCGCAAGATCTATGGCGTCGGTGCCAGCGCCGTTACGGCTGATGACTCGGAGATCTTTGGCAGCCTCCAGGACCCGGGCACCGATGTGCTCGACGCCTGCCAGCCATCCAACGCAACCCGGCACCAGCTCGAGCAGCTCCTCTTCGGTGGGGAGCCGCGCGGGCGGCGCAGCAACCAGTTGGTATCCCGACGCTTGCAGGGGCTTGAGCTCCGGCACATTGTCGAGTCCCGTCTCGGTGAGGGAGCGCGGCGTTACCAAGATGCGCGTCGGTGTGTTAACGCTCATCCACGCTGGCCCGCCTCGACACCTCGAGTCAGCGTTGCGACCGAGGGAACTCGCTCGGCGATCTCATTCCAGCGGCCCTCGGCAATGTCGCTGCGCGGCGCTATCCAGGTACCGCCAACAGCGAACACGTGCGGCAGCCGGAGGTCCACCACAGGGACGACCGCGAGTGCCTCTACTTCAGCGAAGACGTCATTGCTCATCAATAGGCCTCCATCCGTTAGCCGAGGTGATCGGGGTTCGGACGAGTGGTCCAGCCCTCATTCCCGACGGCCACTAGGAGTTGCGCCATGCCGCTCCCACGTCCGCGATGAGACCGTAGTTCTGTCCGACATCGGCGGCGTAGCAAACAGCGTGACAAACGGGTCGTCTCCGACATTGACGCGCGGCGCTGTCGCGATAAATGTTGCGCATGTCCCTGAGCCGCTTGTGGTAGCTGCGGGTTCGGCCCTGCATGGTCCCGTCGGTACCGATGGACAGTGCTTCAGGTTCCGGGACGGCCACTGAAGATGTCACGGGTAACCTCCTGCGAGGTAGTTCCACTACCCGCCCAAGCCTCAGTTATGCATCGGGCGGGCCAGGCAGGCCGGTAGTACCGTGTGGCTCGGGGAGAAGCCCAGCTGCTCGCGACCGTCCCCGTACGGAGTCGCCCGATGATCATCTCGCACGACCTCGGGACAACCGGGGATAAAGCCACGCTCGTCGACGCCGAGGGCCGCGTCGTGGCCGCCATTACGGCACGCTACGACACGGACTTCGGCCCACGAGGCAAAGCGGAGCAAGATTCAGCCGCATGGTGGCTCGCAGTCTGCTCGGCTACGCGGGATCTGGTCGGGTCGGTGCCGGACGCTGCCGGGAAGATCGAGGGCATTTCCTTCTCAGGCCAGATGATGGGCGCGGTCCTCCTCGACGGCTCCGGGGAACCGATCCGCCCCGGAATCATCTGGGCCGACACTCGCTCGACCGACCAGACCGACCAACTCCTGGCACGCGTCGGCATGGATGCCGGCTATCGGATCACCGGCCACCGGCTCAACCCGACCTACTCTCTGACGAAGGTTATGTGGGTACGGGACAACGAGCCAGAAGTCTTCGCAAGAGCGCGGCACGTTGTCCTGGCCAAGGACTTCGTCGTGCATCGCCTGACCGGCGCGATGGTTACCGACCCATCCGACGCGAGCAGCACCAACGCGTACGACCAGGACGCTGGCACCTGGTCCGAGGAGCTCATCGCGGCCGCCAACCTCGAACCTGCACTGTTCCCCGAAGTCGTGCCGTCGACGACTGTGGTTGGCACGGTAACGGCGGCGGCTGCAGAGGCGACAGGCCTGAGGTCAGGCACACCTGTGGTCCTAGGTGGTGGCGACGGACCGATGGCGGCGCTTGGCGTTGGGATCCTGGACGCCGGTTCTGGGGCCTACACCTATCTCGGTTCGTCGTCGTGGGTCTCGCTCGCCGCGGATGCGCCGCTCCATGATCCAGAGATGCGCACCATGACGTTCAACCATGTCATCCCCGGCCGATACGTACCTACTGCGACCATGCAGGCGGGCGGCGCGTCAGTCCAATGGATCATGGACCTTTTAGCACCAGACGATGACACCAGGTATAAGCAGCTGCTCAGTGCCGCCTCGGCCGTGGAAGGCAGCGCGGACGGCCTGTATTTTCTTCCTCATCTGCTCGGTGAGCGCTCACCATATTGGAACCCACGCGCCCGAGCAGTGTTCGCTGGCTTGGCTCGCCACCATGGCCGGGCTCACGTCGCACGGGCCGTCGTGGAGGGCGTGGCTTTCAACCTCTACACCGGGCTGCGGGCGTTCATGGACAACGGCGCCACCATCGACAGCGTGGATGCGATTGGCGGCGCGGCCAACTCTTCCGATCTTCTGGCCATCTTCGCCGACATCTGGGGCCTGCCGGTGCACAGGCGGAACCTCGTGGATGAGGCGACGGCTCTGGGGGCCGCCGTTGTCGGCGGCGTTGGCGTTGGCCTGTTCGAGGATTTCGATGTTGTGCAGCACATGTCGAAGCGGACCGAGGAGCACCGACCGACTAGCACAGTGCACGACCGCTACAGCGGTGAGTATGAGATTTTCCTCGATGCCTACCGACGCCTCGAGCCGTGGTTCGACATGCTATGACTGCCGCTTCGGCAACGGCTGGCCCTCAAAGATTTGACACTGTACGCACGGTGCTCGGCGACATCCCGATGGAGCGGCTCGGCCGCTGTGACTATCACGAACATCTGTTCCAGGTTTCCCCGCTGCTGGTCGGTGACGAACTCGACGACGAACAGGCCAGCACCCAGGAGGCTGAATCCTTGCGCCGGGCTGGTATCGACGCGTTCATCGACGCCACACCTACCGGTCTCGGGCGTAATCCCGGCGCGGTCGCCCGCATCAGTCGCTCCACCGGCATTGCCATTGTGCACGTCAGTGGAGCTCACCATCAAGGTCACTACGCGCCAACACATTGGCTACTCCAGGCCGACGAAAACGACCTGGTCAATCGCTTTCTCGCCGACGTCCGAGACGGCCTGCCAGCCGAAGACGGCAGCAATCGGGGCGACCTGGCCGTTGGACCAACCGGCGAGCCCGTGCGCGCGGGCATGCTGAAGGCCGGCATTGGATATTGGCGAATCTCACCCTTCGAGCGACGGGTATTGGCCGCGATCACCGTCGCCGCTCGCATGAGTGGTGTCCCAGTGATGGTCCATCTCGAGCATGGCTCGGCGACGTGGGAGCTGCTTGACATTCTCACCAAGGGCGGGCTTACCCCTGACCGCGTCGTGCTCGCACATATCGACCGGAACCTCGACCCGGGGCTGCACGCCGAACTCACGCTGGCCGGGGCGTACCTGGGCTACGACGGGATGGCGCGACACCGGGAGGCGCCGGACGCGGCGATCATCGACTGTCTTGAGCGCGTTGTTGCCACAGGAGACGCTTCCCGGCTTGTTCTGGGAGGCGACGTCGCCCGCCGTAGCCGATATCTGGCCTACGGCGGCATGCCGGGTCTGGAGTACCTTCCCAGGCGTTTCCTCCCACGCCTGCGCGACCGGCTCGGCTCTGATGTGGTGGACCGACTACTGGTCGAAAATCCTGGCCGCCTGCTTACGCAGCGGGCGGCGCAACCGGCGTAGGTTCACAGGCAACACAACAGATGATCCGGCCGCCCATGGACGGACCAGTAGCCACCATCTGCTCGTGGCATCAAAGTCCTGTCAGGGTTCAATGCTCCTATGAGTAACGTCTTGCTTGGCATCGACATGGGCACCGGCAGCAGTAAGGCTGTCATGACAACCGTCGACGGTCAGATTCTGGCTTCCGCAACTCGGCCTCGACCGAACTCGATGTCGATGCCGCGACCGGGATGGGCGGAGGTAGACGCCGAATCGGTCTGGTGGAACGACGTGGTCTCGCTGAGTCGAGAACTTGTCGGACGAATCCCGGGCCACAAGATCAACGCGGTCTGTGTCAGCGGCGTCGGGCCATCCTTTCTGCTGTGTGGTGAAGCCGATCAGCCGCTCCGGCCGGCCATCCTCTACGGGATCGACATGCGCGCCACAGCCGAGATCGAGGAGCTCACCCAGCGCTTCGGCGCAGCTGAGATATTGCAGCGTGGCGGCACCCCCCTTACCACACAGGCGGTAGGGCCGAAAGCCTTGTGGGTGCGCCGCAACGAGCCCGAGATGTGGTCAAAGGCCACAGGCTGGTACAACTCCAACTCCTTCATCGTCAAACGGCTCACAGGCGAATACGTTCTTGATCACCACACGGCCAGCCAGTGCGACCCGCTGTACGACATCCAGGCAGGCAGCTGGTACAAGCCGTGGTATTCCGACGTGATGGGCGACCTGCCAGCACCGCGGCTCGCCTGGCCAAGCGAGGTCGTTGGTCGGCTCAGCAACGAAGCTGCACAAATCACCAACCTGCCCGCAGGTACGCCGGTGTGCGCTGGCACCGTCGACGCCTGGGCGGAGGCGTTCAGCGCCGGCGTCCGTCGACCGGGTGACCTCATGCTGATGTACGGATCGACGATGTTCTTCGTCCAGGTGCTGCAGACTCTGACCTCACACCCCGAGTTATGGACGACCGCAGGCGTCGATCCAGGGACCTACACACTCGCTGCGGGAATGTCGACTTCGGGCAGTCTCACCTCCTGGGTGCAAGACCTCGTCGGTGGTGTCTCGTTCACCGAGCTCGTTGCCGAAGCGGCCGCTGTGCCACCGGGATCAGGCGGCCTACTGATCCTGCCGTACTTCGCCGGCGAACGAACACCGATCTTCGACCCCCGAGCGCGGGGCGTGATCGCGGGACTGACCCTGAGCCACAAGCGCGGTCACCTGTTCCGGGCCGTTTACGAAGGCATCGCCTTCGGCATCCGGCAGATCCTTGAACTCCTCGATAGTGACCTCACCCCGGTGCATCGGCTGGTCGCGGTGGGCGGTGGCACTCAGGGTGGACTGTGGACTCAGATCGTCAGTGACGTGACCGGCCGAGAGCAGTCTGTACCTGAACAAACAATCGGCGCCAGCTACGGCGATGCGCTGATGGCCGCCATCGGCACTCAACTGGTCGCGCCGGAAACTGATTGGGCGCTCACGGGGCACATCGTCACCCCTGATCCGGCCACCCGGAAACTTTACGACGGCCTGTACCGCGCCTACTGCGACCTGTATCCAGCCACCAAGCCATACGTGCATCAACTGGCACAGCTACAGGAACAACAAGCAATAACTTGAGCGGACCTAGGGCGGGTTGGGTGGCTAGAGCCTCGAGGGCCGCACTAGCAGAGACAGTCCTGGGAGACCATTGCATCGCGCATCTTGAGGTCGTACGGCATCACACCCACTCCGCAGATGCCCCAATCCAGCGCCTTTCCTTGGTCCATCAGCACGTCCATATACATGGCTTGGTGTGCGCGGTGGAAGCCGCCGACCCCGAAGTGAACAATGCCAATCCCCACCTGTGATCGGTCGTACCTCGGAACGGGAATTGACAGCGAGCTGAGGTTGGCGTTGGTCAGCTGCGTCATAGGTCAGCCCCTCCTCGTCGCGAAAATCAGTGTCGCCGCGGGATCGTCCCACTCTGCGCCTGTTGCAAAGGCCGTCGCAAGGTCGACTGAGCGTTCAATGAAGCTCAACACGCCGCGACTTCCGAAGATCGTTCTCCACGTGAAGCCCGAAACGCTTTCTTAGATAGCCCGACTCGGTCACAATTTGACCGTTCGTTCTCTTGACAATCGATGCGCCCGGTTGTGTGCTGCATTACATAACCGGTTTCTCCCGAGGAGGCCGCTCGTGGTCGCAGCAGCGAAGGAGATCGAGGAGGAAGCCCACCAACTGCCGATAGGTGAACTTGCCTTTAAAGCAGTCGGCGTCAAAAAGCACTATCCCGGCGTGAAAGCGCTCGACGGGGTAGACCTCGAGGGATACGCCGGTGAGGTCCTCGCCATTTGTGGCGCCAATGGAGCAGGAAAGTCGACCTTCGCCAAATTGCTCGCGGGCGTCGAAACCCCCACCGACGGAGAAATTAGAGTCACTGGTCATCCGCGGCCAGTGCACAATGCGGCCGAGGCTGAGCAGGCCGGTGTGTTGATGATGCACCAAGAGCCGCTCATCATCGACGACTTCACCATCGGGGAGAACGTTTGGCTGTACAAGCTGCGCATGGGCAAGGACATTCGGCCGTGGGCGCAGAAGGTCGATAGCAACAGCCAGGAGACACGCGATGTGCTCCGCCAAGTTGGGTTAGGAAACTTGAGCACCAAGCAGCTCGCCCGCGGCCTCGGTCCAGGGCAGCGGCAGATGCTGTCCCTGGCCCGCGCCGAGGTCGCCCCACACAAGATCATGATCTTGGACGAGACCACTGCATCGACCAGCGAGGAGCATTTCAACGACATCCTGGAACTGGTGCGTCGGGAGAAGGAATCCGGTACGTGCATCATCTTCGTCTCGCACCGGCTCAATGAGGTGTTCCAGATGTGCGACCGGATCGCGGTGCTGCGCAACGGCATGCTGGTCGATGTGGTCAAGACGGCCGACTCGACTCCCGACGAGATCACTACGCTGATGATTGGCCAGGCACTCAAGGCGTTGGCCCGTCCAGCACCGGCGCAGACGTCAGGTGAGCAGCCCGTGATCTCGGTGCGTGACCTGTACGGCGGCGCCGCAAAGGGAGTGTCGTTCGATGTTGCCCCCGGGGAAATTGTCGGGCTGTACGGGTTGGTCGGTAGCGGCCGCTCCTCAGTCGCGCGTACGATCACCGGCCAACGAAAAGCCGCCAGCGGCACCATCACCGTTCACGGTGAGCAGCTGCAACTGACCTCGCCGGGCCAGGCGTTGTCCAAAGGCATTGCCTATGTGACCGAGGATCGCCGCCTCGAGGGATTCGTCAAGGACTTCGACAACGGCGAGAACATAAGCCTGGTGGTACTGCCCCGGATGTCAAAGGCGGGCGTCGTCCAGGCCGGTGTGGAGAAGACTCGGGTGCGTGAGTTGATCAAGGAGTACCAGGTCAAGGGCGGGCCGGAGACCTACACTCGCACTCTCAGCGGCGGCAACCAGCAGAAGGTTGTGGTGGCCAAGTGGTTGGAAGCCGATCCCGACTTCGTGGTGCTCGACGAGCCCACCAAAGGGATCGATGTCGGGGCCCGCGCCAACATCTACGAGATCATCCACCGCCTCGCGGCCCGCGGCAAGGGCGTGCTCGTCGTCTCCAGTGAGGCCGAGGAGCTGCTTTCGCTGTGTCACCGCATCCTGGTGATGCGCAACGGCGAGATCGCGGGCGAATTCGACCCAGAACACGCCGACACCGATGACCTGATCCGCACGGCTCTCACTCACCAAGACTGACCAACCATGCCGGGCCTCCATAGCGAAGGAGCCAATACATGACTACAACGGCCCCCGCACCGACCGAAGAGCAGCAGCCAGAGCAACCAACGCGGAACGCTGCCCTCGAGTGGTTGAAAGGCCAGTACGCCCTCTTCATCCTTGTCGTGCTGCTGATCATCGCGGCCCTGTCCAGCCCCGCGTTCCTGACCGCGACCAACATCACCAACTTGCTACTACAGATGTCGATCATCGGTGTAGTAGTGATGGCTGAGTTGATCATCGTTCTCACCGGTGGCATCGACATCAGTGTCGGCTCTGCACTCGGGCTCGCTGCGGTGCTCTGTGCGGGCCTTTTCGGCGGCTTCTCCGTCTGGCTTGCTTTGCTCGTCGGTATGGCGGTCGGCGGCACTATCGGCCTTGTCAACGGCTGGCTGGTTTCGTTCCGCGGGCTCGAACCGTTCATCGTGACGCTGGGCATGCTGGCGCTGGCTCGCGGCCTTGTCTATGCGTATGGTCAGGGCATTCCGATCAACCCCGAGGCGGCGGACACGTTCGCCCAGATCGGTCAAACAACGCTCGTGGGAATTCCTGTCCTGACTCTGATCTGGATCGCGGTCGTTCTGATCGTCGCGTTTCTGCTGACCAGGACGGTCTGGGGACGCCGGGTGTACGCGATCGGTAGCAACAAGGAGGCAGCCCGCAGCTCGGGCATCCCGGTCCGCGCGACCTTGTGGTCGGTCTACATCTTGGGCGGCCTACTGGTCGGCCTCGGCGGCTGGATGTTCGTCTGCCGGTTCGGCAGCGCTACCGCATTGGCCGGCAACCTGATGGAGCTGGAGGCAATCGCTGCCGTCGTGATCGGTGGCGCGGCGCTCTCGGGCGGCAAGGGCACGGTGTTCGGTGCCGTAATCGGCACGATCATCTTTCAAGTCATCGCAAACCTGCTCTCGCTGTTGAACGTCTCGACCTTCCTACAGGACGCCTTCCGAGGCGCGCTGATCCTTGTGGCGGTCACGCTGGCTACGGTGCAGTTCGCGCGGAAACGATCAACGTCAGCGCAGCCCGCTACCAAGTAATCGACCGGATTTGGACCGGAGAAGACGAGTCATGAAATCAACCAGGACCCAGCGCAAGCTGCGACTGAGTGTGACGGCCGCTCTGTCGGCAAGCATCCTCGCCCTCGCGGCGTGCGGGCAGATCTACCCGTCGACGGAGCCGGCAAACGGGCCGGCGAACGGCGTCAAGAGCAATATCCACGACGTCGTGGTCGGCTTCGCCCAGCAACAGCTCCAGGCACCGTACTTCGCGGCTATGCAGGTGCAGTCCGAAGAGATCGCACAGAAGCAAGGGTTCAAGCTGTTGTTCCAGAGCGCGAACAAAGACCCGGTCATCCAGATGAACCAGATGCAGGCGATGATCTCCCAAGGTAGCGACGTCCTCGTCGTCAATGCCACGAGCGTCAAGGGTCAGAAGCCGATGATGATCCAGATCGGGTCCCAGATCCCGGTCATCTACATCGACACCAGCGTGCCCGGCACGGGTACGACGAGTGTGCAGTCTGACAACCTCACCATCGGTCGGGAGTCCGGCAAGATCACCGCGAAGCGCTTCCTGGATGCAGGAAAATCAAGCATCAAAATGGTCATCCTCACCGGTCCGGCAACCGACGAATTCGTCGGCCCAAACCGGCGCCAAGGCTTCCTGGACGGGCTGAAGGAGGGTGGCCTTAAGTTCGACATCCTGTCAGAGCAAACCGGGGACTACCAGCAGGACAAAGGACAAGTGGCTGCGGAGAACATGCTTGCGGCTCATCCTGACATCGATCTGATCATGGGGCTCAACGACTCCATGGCGCTGGGCGCGTACAACGTCATCAAGAGCAAGCCGGCCTACGACAAGGTATTCGTTGCCGCGGCGGCTGACGGACAGAAGGAAGCGTTGGCCTTGATCAAAGAGGGGGGCTGCAAAAGTCGATACATCTCGACCGGGCTCAACTCACCATCGCTCGCGGCCGAGGATGCCCTGAAGATCGCAGTCGATATCGCCACCGGGGCGAAGAAGCCCAGCGATTACCCCAAGGAGTCCTTTACCAAGGCCGTCGGCATCGGCTGCGACAATATCGACCAGTACTACGATCCGAACAGCGTGTTCTAGCGCAGGGCCCGCCGTGACGAGAGCGCGGCCTGGAACGCAGCGAACGTACGGTCGCGCCAGATCGCCGTATCGGACGACGGAGTCATGACATCGCCCAGCTCGGCCCTGAGCGCCGACCGGTCAAGGCCGGTGATCACACCCGCGACCCGGCCGCCGAGGAAGGCCGCACCTCGAGCCGAGGCCGACGGCACCTCGACCGCGGCAAGCTCCCGGCCGAGAACGTCGGAGACTAACTGGCGCCAGGGTGCAGACACCGTGCCGCCACCGGCGAGCCGCAGCGGCCCGAATGCGGCCGCGGGTTGGATCGCTACCAGGGCGTCGAGTGCCTCGCGCGCGGCGCAGGCAACGCCGAGCAAAGCAGCATGCAACAGGTCGGTCCGGGTGTGCTCGGAGGACAATCCGAGCCAGCTGCCACGCATGGTCGGGTCCAGGTGCGGGGTCCGCTCGCCGTGCAGGTGGGGTAGGAAGACTAAGCCTTCGTCTGCGGCCGGCTGGTGGTTGGCCGCGGCGTACAGCTCAGCCCAGCTGACCCCGAGGATCTCCCGCACCCAGCCAAGCGTGCTGCCCCCGTTGAGACTCGCCGCCATGGCGTAATGGCCCACGTCGGTTGCGGCGCGATAGCAGTGCACGACCGGCCACCCGGCGTCCGGTTCACGCAGGAGTGGGCCGCTCAGCGGGGTGACCAGCTGGATGCCGGTGCCGATCGTCAACTGCACGGCGCCGGTCTCAGTCAGTCCCGAACCTAGGGCCGCGGCCGCGGCGTCAGCGGCACCGGCGGCGACCGGGAGTCCGCTGGGCAGGCCTAGATCGGCGGCGGCCAGCGGGGTGAGCGTGCCTGCGAGGGTTCCAGAGCTTGGCAGGATCATGGGCAAGATCGCCGGGTCAATGCCGAGCAAGGCAACCACGTTGTCGTCCCAGACATCCTCAGCCAGCGAGTAGAGCAGGGTCGCCGACGCGTCGCTCGGCTCTGTGGCGGCGGCGTCTACCAGCCGTAGACGAATCCAATCCTTCGGCTGGAGGGCCCATCGGGTCGCGGCGACCGTCGTTGGCTCGTGATCGACGAGCCAGCCGAGGATAGGCCCGGCCATACCAGGGCTCGGCGGGTTCGCAAGCCGCGCCCGTGTCAGGCCGGGCAGGAGGTCATACGCGGCCACCTGAGGCTGAGCCCGGGTGTCCGCCCACAGGATGGCGTTCCGAGTCGGCCGACCCCGGTCGTCCACGGTTACCACGCCGTGCATCTGGCCTGACATACCGATCCCGACAACCTCTAGGTCGGGCTGCGCCGAGAGCACTGTGCGAGTCGCGGCACAAATCGCGGTCCACCAGTTCTCGGGTTCCGTCTCAGCCCACCCGGGTCCCGGGTGGCGCACCGCGTAGGCCTCCCGGCTCTTCCCCAACACTTCGCCGTCTGTCGACATAAGAACGACCTTGACCGAGCTCGTGCCGAGATCGATGCCAAGAAGGGCGGGCCGTGCGCGGATGGCCATGCAAGGAGCCTCACCTAGTTGGTGCGTGGCAGGGACGGCTGCTCAACGCGATCAGACTAGCGCCGGGTCACATGGAGCGGCGACCCTAGCCGCGCTCGGCCGGAATTTCGATGCGGCTCGGCTTCGGTGACGATGCAGACGAAGAAATCATGATCTTGATGCAGTCCCACGATGTCGCGGAGCTAACGCTTAAGAGGCACTTCTCGTGATCACAAGATGAGCGATACCTTGATCGAGTCTTTGCCGCTGGCGACCATATCCAGACCTTTCTGGAACTCCGCGAGTGGGAATTGATGAGTGCAGATTCGTTCCATAGGAAGCCGGCCGGATTCGATCATCCGGATGGCGGCCGGCCAGCAGTGCGGGCCCAGATGGGCACCGCGGACATCTAGC
>JBJMIR010000089.1:0-67847 GCA_045806785.1 Propionibacteriaceae bacterium
TTTGACGACAAGGGTGCGGTGCGCTCGCAGTTCACCCACGTGATCGATGTGGCGCCCACGATCCTCGAGGCGGCCGGGCTACCGGAACCGATCATGGTCAACGGCGTGCAGCAATCGCCCATGGAGGGCAGCAGCATGCTGCACACCTTCAACGACGGGGCCGCACCGGAACGCCACGACCTGCAGTACTTCGAGATGTTCGGCAACCGCGGCATCTACCACAAGGGCTGGAGCGCGGTGACCAAGCACCGCACACCGTGGGTCATGGTCGGCGGCCTCCCGGCGTTGGATGATGACGTCTGGGAACTCTATGACGGCACTGACTACAGCCAGGCTCACAACCTGGTGGCCGAGTGGCCCGAGATGCTGGCCAAGCTGCAACGGCTCTGGCTGATCGAGGCCACCAAGTACAACGTGCTGCCGATTGACGACAGGGGAGCGGAGCGGCTTGAGCCGTCGATGGCGGGCCGACCGACTTTGATCCGCGGCGACTCGCAGCTGTTCTTCCCTGGCATGGGACGATTGTCGGAGAACAGTGTGGTCAGCATCAAGAACAAGTCGTTCTCCGTCACCGCCGAAGTGGTCATACCCGACGGCCGCGTCGACGGTGTGATCATCGCGCAAGGCGGCCGATTCGGCGGGTGGTCTGTTTATACCAAGGCTGGGAAGGCCAAGTTCGTCTACAACGTGCTCGGTATCCAGGAGTTCATGATCGAGTCCGAGGCGGCGATTCCGGCTGGCACCCATCAGGTTCGCGTGGAGTTCGCTTACGACGGCGGTGGGCTGGCCAAGGGCGGCAACGTCAGCCTGTACTACGACGGCACAGAGGTCGGTACCGGCCGTGTCGGAGCCACGCAGCCGATGATCTTCTCGGCCGACGAGACCACCGACATCGGCTACGAGTCCGGTACCACGGTCACCTCCGACTACACTGCGCGCGACAGCCGGTTCACGGGCAAGATCAACTGGGTGCAGCTCGATCTCGGCAAAGATGATCACGACCACTTCATCGACCCCGAGGAACGCCTCCGCATCGCTATGGCCAGGCAATAGCGCAAAACTTCGCCTCGCACCGTTCACCGACGACCGCAACAGCGAACAACCCTGTCCGCTTGCCCGGCCGACCAAACTAGGCCGTTGGCACCTATCGTCGGTGTCGGAGTCTTCGCTCTCTTGGTCACCTTGTTCATGAGCCAGTTGGTGCGTCTCGGCCGGGTCTACCTGACCCGACCGATTGTCCTCGTCGTCAGTGAGGGTTCCTTTGCCTTCGCGGGCAGGCTCCTTCTTGTTGGTCTCCCGCTCGATCGGTGCCGGATATCTAGTCGCGCGCGGCTTGTTCCCAGACATCAGAGTCTGGCCTGCGCTACTGCTCGCCGCTGCGCTCGCTCCGACCGATGAGCGAGGCAAGGACTCGCCTGTAATCAAAGGGAACGAGCGACCTGGCGTCGATCTGCCCCGAGATCAGGAGAGAGAGAGAGTTCTCTAGTGGATTCGGAACCGGCGATAGCTGGCAAGTTGCTGATTCCGACTGGTAATGATCAAGAGGGCGCTCCACGCCGCTGGCCGCTCCCACGGGTACTCGCTTGCGGCGGGCTGCGGCGCCCCCCAAGGGGCAGAACGGTACTTCTGGGGTCGTCGCGCTCTTCGATACGGCATCAGTGCCGCATTCTTGGTGACGGTCGGCATGCGCAGCCTTGTAGTTTTCGGCGCGGCGGCAGTTCGGGTCGAGGCGCAGGGGCGGACAATCCGCGTGTGACTACCGTCGAGCCAGAAGCTGTGACACCTGCCGGTCGTCGTTGGGTCGAGCGTACGCAGGGTCCGCTCGACCTGCTCGCCGTCATCTTCTTGATCGATGTGATCCTGCTCTGGAGTTTCCCAGACGGGCCGCCGGCATTCCTAAAAGTCCTGAACGTCATCGCCTGGATCGTGTGGGCATGCTTCGCGGTGGACTACGTCGCGCGGTTGCGACTGTCTATTGGGAAGGCCAGGTTCGTCCGGACACACAAGTTGGATCTGCTCATGGTCCTGCTGCCGATGCTGCGGTTGCTGCGCATCTTCTTGGTGCTGCGTCGCAGCCTGGCGTCGGTGAGCACCGAGAAGATCGCCGGGTCGATCGTGAGCCTCGTGGTCGCGGCCGTGTTCGTCAGCGCCTTCTTCATGTGGCGCGTGGAGCACAACGCGCCCGGCGCAACCATCACTACCTTCCGGTATGCGTTGTGGTGGGCCATCGTCACCACCACGACGGTGGGCTACGGCGACTACACACCGGTCACACTGGCGGGCCGGGTCATCGCCACGGCCGTCATGATCGTGGGCGTCGGACTAATCGGAACGGTCAGCGCTACCGTGGCGGCTTGGTTCGTCAGGCGGCACAGCGAGCCGGTCACCGAGACCGCCGACGTCGCGTCGGTGGATACTGAGCCCGCAGCCGCCACGACCGCCGACACGCAGGCCGCGTTGCTGGACCGCCTCGACGAACTTGCCGCCAAGCAGGACGAGATTCGCGCCATGCTGATCGAGCTGCAGCGACCGCCGGCCAATAGTTGATGACGCGACCCTGCCCCTGGCCCCAGTCCACGCAGTGGCCCAGCTGGCGGCATGGACGACAGGCTTGCGCTCCTTGGCGATCGAGGTGCTCTGGGAGAGCAGCCAACCGAGTGACCCTATGCCACGACGGACTACGTCGAGCTTGCTAACACCCGCAACGACAGGGACAGACGGTCAGGCACACCACGTCCACATGAGACCGACCGCGCTGCGTCGAACGCATTGCCTGGACGAGGAATATGACGTGGGTGGTCCGACGGTCCGCGTCTCACCCAAATTGGAGAATGTCTATGGACGAGGTCGAGGCAGTCGATGAGCTGGGGCCGGGTGGATTGTGGTCGAGTTCCCAGGCAGCAGGTTCAACGGGCAGATCGCATCTGCGCTGCTCGATCTGGTCGAGCGTGATCTGGTCCGTGTGACCTGTTGGTGTTGAAGAAGGATGACGACGGATCACTTGAGGCGTTCGAGCCTTCTGACCTGGATGAGGGAGAGATCGGAGAATTGCGGACATATGAGTCGGAGCTGGCGATGCTGTCCGCGAGGAGGACGTGAACTCGCTCGCCGCTGCGATCGAGCCTGGCAGTTCGGCCGGCGTGCTCATCTGGGAGAACATCTGGGCCGCGCCGTTTGCCTCTGCAGTGTGTCGTTCGGCCGGCCAGCTGGTAGCCAGTGGCCCCAGGCGATCTGCGGCAGCGAAGCAGCTAGGCGTCCTCGCGTGGTGGTCGCCCTTCATTCGGATCATTGCCGACTTCGCCCTGACCTCGGATCTCCCCGTGAATGAGCATGGACCAGATGGCCACGAGGGCATGCCTCATCGTGGAGCCCTTGATGATCGACTTGACTGCCGCTCCGGCGACCCAGAACCCGAGCAGGCCGATGATGGTCTGCACGATCACGATGGTTGTCGTGACAGCAGCAACTGATGGAGGGTTGCTGAGCCCGCTGAGGGAATCCGCGATGAGCGGCGCCAACGCCCAGAACGGCACTATCCACAAGAGGATGAGAAACACACCCACCCGTAGACGCAAGGGGGACGGGCCAGCCGATTTCGTGTCCTCGGCCGTGGATGATCCATCGCTCATGTAGATTCCCGACTCCATTAAGTGGGCCCTGGGCTCGTGCGCTCGCACTCCACGGTGGTGGAGCCACCCGGGTGCCCAAGAGCATACGACCCTGTGGTTGATCACGGCTTGCAGCGTGGCGAACCTGGCCCCGACATGGCCGCCCGGGACGCAGGGCGGTGAGGGAGTTCATTACTCCGTCAAGCGCCCGCCGAAGATCTATGTGGCACCGGCAGCCAATCTGGGAGCCAGACGACATTCAGCTGCGTGCACCTATCCGTACTCGCTCGGACGCTGTGCGCAGCGAGACCGCTCCGCCAATCACTTGTCGGACGACGTTGGATTCGTCTCTCACAGGTGTCGCCATTGGCGAGGCGGCCGCAGCCGCATACCGTAAGTGTCAGGGAGTTGGCCGGTGGCCATCTTGATCAACTGCTCGGGCCCCACGGGCCCGACTCCTCCAGAATGCTGGACCTCGGCTAGGTCGGAACGTTGGCCGAGGACCTTGCGGGCCGGGCGCTCATGCAGATTGGTGTCACGGACGGGCCGCGGGACCGCTACTTTCAAGATCATGGGCGCTCCCCACATGACTCCCCACATGGTCTCTATCGGACCCTAATTCTTGCTATTGGCGAGCGGGTAACATGGTCCCCGAAAATGCGCTTTCACTAGGGAATATGGTCACGCAGGCTCATTGTTGATCATGGTCTGTTTCTAATCTGTCGGTCGTAGGTTCGATTCCTACCGGGGGCGCATATCACCTAGTGGCGCCGCATATGGCAAACGCTGGCGAGCACCGCTGAAGGCGCCGTTACGCCGGGTCCGACGGACAGCCTCGGTCTAGCAATCACCAAGACCTACAAGATCACGCGTCGGAGCTAGATGGGCCAGCTCCGTACTACTACGAGCTTAGCGATCCCGATGGCAATGTCCTGGTGAGTGGTGTCGGCAACGAGCTGACTGACGCGCTGCACGGGGTTGGCAATCGGGATCGAAGCAAAGGAGAAAGACAGCAACGACGATGGCGGATGCTGGCGCGAGAACATGCTCGGATTGAGGCCGTGACTGGCGGATCGGCTAAAGCAACGCTCGACGCGCAATGATCATGGTGAGCGTTTTACAGACTCCTCGACACACCAGTGACCGCGACGTAAGGTGCCTCCCTGACCACGATGAGCAGCCGCTTGGTAATCGCGCTAGCAATCACGCTCGCCGCCTTGATGCCCGGCGCCTTCGGCTTCATCGTCCTCATGGGGATGTTCATGGGTGAGTATTGGTGCGAAGACCGTTTCCCCATGGTGGGGACCGCCGGGGGATCCGAACTCGACATGTGTGGGCTCTTGTGCCGGAGCACCATCCGGCGTTGGCGCTCAGAGTCGGCCAGATGAACGAACCAAGCCTCATCCAGCAGCTCCCGTACACGGATCCAGGGTTCACTCTTGAGCCGATCGAAGCCCATCACTTTCACGCCCCGGACGAGGACCTCGGCGGCTGGCTCAGTACGGCGAGATGACTGTCTAGGTGATCGACGGGCGAGATCGAGGTGACGCTTGAGAACGAGGGCTCCTGGCGGCTCGGGGCCAGCGAAGCGATCAGCCATCCAGCCGACATCCAGCACCGCTGGGCCGCCTTCGGCTACGGGGCGGCCCAGATCCTGCTCTCGGTCGCCCAGACGCACCCAGCCGCTGGGCCCGTTCGGCTGCCCGCGCCTGACGGCCAAGCCGGTCACTCGATCCATTGATGCGGCCGACCATAACATTATGTGCGTCATACTATGATGCGTGGGTGGTGTGGACAACGGCTTGCCGGGCGAATGGAGGAACCAGTGGCGCGCTATGACAAGGTGCACAAGCAGGCGACGCGGCAGCGGATCATCGAGACAGCGGGTCACCGGTTCAAGCAAGACGGCATCGACGGCTCCGGCATAGCTACGCTGATGGCGGACGCAGGGCTGACCAACGGAGCGTTCTACGCCCACTTCTCGTCCAAGGACGACCTAGTCGCCCATGTCGTCGCCGACCAGTTGGATACCCAGGCCGAGAGTTTCCGCGGGTTGCCGCCCGGCCGAGCGGGACTTGAGGGGTTCTTGCGCGAATATCTGTCACCTCAGCACCGAGACAATCCCGCCGACGGATGCCCCTCTGCCGCCCTGCTCGATGAGATCGCGCGCTGCCCGGCCGGAACCAAGCACGCCTACACCGACGGTGCGCAAGCCATCCTTGACGAGATCGCCGCCAGACTGGCTCCTGAGGATCCGCAGTCAGCGCGCGCGAAGGCGCTCGGGCTCTACACGATAGCGGTGGGGACGCTGCAGGTGTCCCGCGTTGTGTCCGACCCGAAGGTCGCCGACGAGGTGCTCGAGCAAGGCATCCAGAACGCCCGCATGTTCCTTGGCTGAGAACTGCCGATCATCCCGGGGGCCCAGATCTGTAGCCTGCGGCCTCACCTTCGGCGTGCACCAGCGTGAGGATGATCCGGATGCCTTGCTCCGTCTGTCTTGAACCGGCGGCCGGCGGCCTCGATGATCCGCTACCGCATCGCCTGCTTGTGCTTCCTGCTGTACCGCACCGCATGCTCCTTCACCCTGCGGACCCGCTGGGTTCATCGTCCACACACGCTATTCAGCGTAGGATCATAATTTAACTTCCGGGAAGATCTTGCCGCGGAGCCTTTGCCGCCAATATGGTAGTATGAACGTAATTTAAAACTTTGAGGAGCCCGTGATGACAGCAACTCGGCAGGTCGCGCTCGTAACAGGCGCGTCCTCAGGCATCGGCAAAGCGGCAGCGATCGCGCTCGCCGGCACGGGCTTCGAGGTGATCGGAACCGCCCGCAACACCGCGCGAGTTACCGCGCACGGTGTGACCTACCTCGACCTCGACGTGACCAGCGACGAATCGGTCGCCTCAGTGGTCAAGCAGGTGATCGACCGGTTCGGGCGCATCGACATCCTGGTCAACAATGCCGGGGTCGGCGCCAACGGCGCGGCCGAGGAGTTCTCCGTCGACCGGACGCAGGACGTCTTCGACATCAACGTCTACGGCATCATGCGGATGACCAAGGCGGTCCTGCCGCACATGCGTGCTCAACGGCGCGGACGCGTCATCAACATCTCCTCCCTCAGCGGGTTCGTCCCCAGCCCGTTCATGGCCATCTACACCTCGACCAAGCACGCGGTCGAGGGCTACTCCGGGTCGCTGGACCACGAGGTCCGCGAGCACGGCGTCCGGATCCTGCTCGTCGAGCCCGGCCCGATCAACACCCCGTTCGGGGACCACAGCGTGCAGGGCGACACCCCCATGCCGCTCTACGCGTCGGGACGGCGCACCTTCGACGAGGTGCTGGCGAAAAATACCAGCGGTGGCGACGATCCCGCCGTCGTGGCCAAGGTGATCGTCGCGGCGGCTACCGACCGGAACCCGAAACTGCGGTACACCGCCGGCTCGACGGCCGCAAGCATTAGCGTGCTACACCGCTTCCTTCCGGGCCGGATCTTCGACCGCATCGTCCGCAGATTCAACCGGATGCCGAGCTGACGCTCACCTTCGAGCAGCACGACACGTCACTACCGAGAACGCTGGCGGCAGCGGCGTGAGCGGCGCAAGCAGGACCGCGATCCACGGCATGCTTGAGCTGCCTTCGTCAGGCGTGCAATGCATGAGGGCCGCAGCCGATGCTGCGGCCCTCACTCGTGGTGGCTGGTGTCAGCGCCGCTGGTTGGCGATGCCGATGTACTGCCGAGGCGGTACTCGACGTCGATTCCTGCTTCGGCGAACAGCGCCTGGAATCCTGTGGCGCGAGAGAGGAATCCGGGAAGGGCGAGGGAGTGCGCGAACTCGCTGTGGGCGGCGATGAGGTCGGCATCTGGCGGCAGGACCGCCCGGTTGACCATCGCCTTGGCGGAGGCGAGCGAGGTGCAGTCGAACGATGCGAGCCGGGCGACGATGGCGTCGACGAAGGCATCCAGCTCGGCGTCGGGCGGGGCGCGGGTGACCCAGCCCCATCCTTCGGCGGTGGATGCGTCGTAGTCGGCGCTGGTGAGGATGACCTCCAGTGCGCGGTCACGACCGATGGTGCGCGGAAGCCGCTCCGTGCCTCCGCCACCGGGCAGCAGGCCACCGCCGACCTCGGGCTGCCCGAAGATCGCCTTCTCGCGGCTGGCGTAGCGCAGGTCGAATGCGAGTGCAAGCTCGTTGCCCCCACCACGGGTGCGGCCTCGGATGGTTGCGATGGTGATGTAGGGGCCTTGCAGAATTTCAGGACCAGGCTGGTGCAGACCGGCACCGCTCGCCTTCGGGGGCGGGGAGTCGGCGGGATGGGTAGGAGTTCGGCTATTCCTGGTAGTGCGGGAGGATGACGCCGTCCTTGACGTAGGTCAGGGCCGCGAACACGTCGTAGGCGTGGACGGCGGACGCGAACCCCGACAGCCTGTCCGAGAGCGTCGTGATCTCCCCGCCGGCGAAGAAGGCCGCCCGCGCGGCTGCGTCTTTGAAGCCGAAGATTAGCGAGGCGTGGAACCGCTGGTCGGTGGGGTTGTCGTGGGCGACGTTCGGGGTGTCCCAGAGCTTCTCGTTCCTGGGCATGAATACCTGGGTCCGGCGTTCTGTCATCACGCCCGTGTTCGCGAGCGCGGGCACGAGCTCGTCGCTGACGAATTTCGGAACGGGCCGGGTGCCGACGCCCTCTCGTCTCCTGATGTAGATCAGGGCCCCGAGCCCCGGTCTTCTCGCCGGGCCCCGAGTTCGTGCCAACGTGTCGAGTTCGGCGGCCCAGCGAGCAGGGTGCGCCGGAACACGTTGATCTCGTCTTGGTACGCCAGCCGGGTCTGCTTCCGGCCGAGCAACGGTGAGAGCACGGAGGCGAAGGTGACCTCGGCAACCCGGTCGATCCGCCGGTCTGCGGGGATGGCGGTCTCGACGCCGGGGGTGGCGGGCCACAGCCCCGGATTGGTCTCGGCGATATGGATCTGCCGGTACTCGTCGAAACCCGGGGTCGGCGAGATGATCTTGGAGTGGGGGCCCTTCCAATAGTCCATCCCCTGCTGTCGGGGCTGGTCGGTGCGGATCCAGAGCAGGATCGATGATGCGAACGGCTTCGTGAACGGAATCGTCGTGGTCATGTGCTCATTCCTTCGATGACTCGGATGCCGGTCAGCGGGCGAGGAACTCGACCGCGACGGGGGCAAACTTGTCGTGGAACTGGAAGATGCCGCCGTGGCCGGAGTCGGGGTAGATGATCAGCTCGGATCCCGTGATGCGGCGGTGCAGGTCTTCGGACAACACGGAGGGCACCATCCGGTCGTTGTCGCCGTTCGCGATCAGGGTGGGCTGGGTGATCTTCGACAGGTCGGCGGGTGCCGAGCGACCCCACTTCTTGATCGCGTTCAGCTGGGTCTGGAACGCCTTCACCTTGATCGGTGCGTCACGGTCGACGGTGCGCTCCCGGAGACGCTTGATGAATGCCTTCGCGGCGGGCTTGCCGGTGGCGTTGCGGTTGAAGAACAGGAACTCCTTCGCGTCCGACCGGGTCAGCGCGGCACGCAGGATGTCGTAGTAGGTGGTGCCGGCGACCTGGTCGATGTCCTTGCCGCCGGCGGGGCCGGTCCCGGTCAGGACGAGCTTGCGCACGAGCTCAGGGTGCTCGACCACGAGCGCCTGGGCGATCATGCCGCCGAGGGAGAACGAGAAAATGTCGATCTTGTCGAACCCGAGCGCGCGGATGAAGGTGTAAGCGTCGTCGGCCATCGCCTCAATCGAGTCAGGCACTTTACCGGTGGACGCGCCGACACCTCGCTGGTCGAAGGTGATGACGTGATGGTCCTTCGCAATCGGGTCGACGATGCGGGGGTCCCAGTTGTCCAGGGTCGCGGCGAGGTGCACGAAGAAGACGACCGGGATGCCGCCCTTCGGTCCCAGCTCGCGGTAGGCGAAGGTGACGCCGCCGGCAGAGACGGTGCGGGCCGGTGCCTTCGCGTAGGACGTGATGATCGGGGTGTCGCTGGTGGTACTCATGATGATTCTCCTCGTCGTGGTTCATGACGAAGCCAGTAGTGGCGGTGGTCTTCCTTGGATACCCGAGTACCCTCAATTATGAGACAACTCAGTAATAATGTCAAGGGAGGTCATCATGAACGACGCTCGGATGCCGATCGGCCGCTGGCTGCAGAACCAGAGGTTCGCCGCCGCCATCGACACCGGCCTAGCCGCTGCAGCCGTCACAGCAAGGCGAGGCCCCTGGAAGGCGTCATCGCGCTCATCCGCAAGTGGTGGGCGTGTGTGGGTGAGCAGGTCGAGAACGGACGCACCTATCTGCACGAGCTCGTCTTCGGGGATCCTTCGAGCCCTGCCGTCGCGAGGGACTCGCCCTCTCAGCCCGACTTGAGGACGGCATCGCCCGCCTGCTGACACGCGACGAGCGCATCGACGGCCGCGATGCCCGACGTGTAGGCAGTGCTCGCAGTCGAGCCACATGTGTAGGCTCACAGCCGTCCGGCGTTCAAGTCGTCGGACACGAAGTCAAGATCGAGACGGTGCCACAACGTGTGGCACGTGCCGCGCTCCAACTGGATGAGACGGGAGTCAACGGGAGCTCATTTCACGCTCAAACTGGCCAATTCAGGCATGATGAGCGTGGGTCGCACCCGGTTCAAATCCCCCCTCGCGCACGTAGTCAAGACAGCATTCCGCACTTCGCATCAGCTGCTTGGACGCCGCATCAGTTGCAGCTGGTGCGAAGACCAAGTTATTGATGCGAAGTGACGAATCTCAGGGGAGTAGCACGTCATGGCGAGGCGTTGGCTAAGCATCCGAGTGAACTTGATCAGTGGCCGTGGGCAGATTCTCGACCCGACGCCAGGTCGAATCTTCGCTGTACCGCAGAGTTGCACCTTCGATGAATTCGGCCGAGCGATCGACTTGGCATTTGCCCGATGGGACCTGTCTCACCTACGGCAGTTCATGCTGGAGGACGGCACGCTTGTCGTAGATGAGGAGGCGGCCGAGGAACTGCGCGCCTCGGCATTTGGTGGCGGTGCGATCCCGCTCACCAATCTGTTGAGCGCGAAGGTGGGCCAGCAACTGAAGGTCGGCTCGCGTTTCCGATACATCTTTGATCTAGGCGACGATTGGACCCACGCCTGTACGGTCGAGAGCCAGGTAGATCCCCTCGAGGTCCTCGGCGATATCCCAGACCTGCCAACGGTGTACTTCGGCTGGGGAACCATCCCGGATCAGTACGGGCGCCGTTGGGACGCCGACGACGACATGTCTGAGGCGCCCCCAGCCGACCCGCAGGAGGATGAGCAACTTGGCTGGTTCACGCGTGACCCAATGCCGCTAATTGACCGGACAAAATTCCGGATTGCGCTCGCTAGCGGTCAGTCAGCCGAGGTGATCGATGCCGTCAGTGCGGTTGGGATCGAGACCGCGCTGCAGCAAGTAGGAGCCGGGCTGCTGAAGATCTCTCGGGCGGTGAAACGTGCTGAACAGGTGTCACTGTCGCCGGTCTTGATCTCTGTGCGACAGCGCTTGCAACGACGCAGCTGGGAAGGTGATGGAGTATTGGCAGCGGAGATGCTTGCCGAGCTCCATGGCGAAGAGCCGAGCGCCAGACCGCTGCCAATTGACCTTGATGAACTGAGCAACACGATGGCGGACCATGGCCAGTATCCGGGCGGATACCTCAACACCGAGACAGGTGAGGTCGTCCCTGCCGTGGCGACAGACGCGTACGCGGTTGGCGAGGAGTACGCAGTCGATCTGGAGGAGGGCGACTGGGTGCACCTCCTCGACGACAGCCGTGAGGGCTGGCAAGACATGGCCGACTTCGCTGCGGCGGTGGACGATCTGCGGACTCGCGAAATGCTTGAAGACGCGCTGCAAGGCAAGGGCGCATTCTCCCGTTTCCGTCGTGCGATTGATCGGGCCAACCTCGCTGAGGAGTGGTACTGCTTTGCTGACGACCGTCGCTGGGGTCGTGCTCGGCAAGAGCTGGCCGACCTGGGGCTGCGTCCGGCCTAGGACTCGCGTACGCGGCTCTCCACTTCGCATCAGTAACTGGCGCTTCGCATCAGCAGTTGATGCTCAGTCCAAGCAAGTGGTGCCAAGTGGGCATGAGCTGTCCTGGACGCGGACGAACACCGGACTACTTAGTTGATGCCTAGGCAGTCCAGCCCAGCCACGCCGCACCGGCATTCATGCCGCCCAGCCAGAAGGCCGCCGCAATGAATGGCAGTGGTACCACCCACAGTGGCTTGCGTCTGATCCAGACGCAGGCGATTCCAAAGAGCACCAGCCACACGGCGATGAAGACTCCCACCGCCCAGCCGGGTGCCATCAGTCCCGCCGCGAAGTAGAAAGGCGCAAGGACGATCAGTGCGGCGATGGCCAAGCCGGCGATCACGTATTTGGCGACCGTACGCGCGTCTCGCGGCATTGCGGCATCGTCCCACGGCGTACGCGCAAGCCTGTTGAAGGGTGTTCAACGAGCCCAGACCTCATGCGGCGCCTGCGCTTGACTTTGCGCCTCCCTGTGACCTGGAGTGATGTGTAAGGCTGAATAAGAGCCTCACGGGAGGAGATTGCGACGAGCACGCGCACCTTTCTCGTGACCGGAGCAACGAGCGGTCTTGGCGAGGCCATCGCGACCCAGCTCGCCGAAGGCGGAGCGCGGGTTCTGATAGGGGCGCGTACCGCCGCACGGGGTGAGGCTGCCGCGGACCGGATCCGTAGCCGCGTGCCCGATGCCGACCTGGTTTTGGCGCCAGCGGATCTCTCATTGATGACCGAGGTGCGATCTCTGGCGTACGACGTCAAGAACGTTACGCCGCGCCTCGACGGCCTGATCCTCAATGCTGCGGAAGCGCGGAGCGGCATAGTCCTGACGGATGAGGGCATCGAGACCAATTTCGCGACCAATCACTTGGCCGGCTTTCTGCTTACGCACTTGCTGCTCCCGCTGCTGCACACCTCGGCGCCGGCGCGAGTGGTGGTCATCTCGTCGTCAGTGCATGCGCAGGTCAAGATGGTCGATCTGAACAGCGTGGTCACTGGGGCCCCGCTGACGCCGGACAGCTACCGGACCAGCAAGCTGCTGAACATCTTGTTCGTCCATGAGCTAGCCAGGCGTCTGCAGGGCAAGGGGATCACGGCCAACGCAGCGGACCCGGGCTTCGTACGAACGAATCTTGGCCGCCATGCGACGGGCGGACGGCACATGCTTCTTACCCTGACTCGGCCCATGCAGGCGACCCCGGACCGAGCGGCTGCTACGCCGATCTATCTGGCGACCTCAGTTGAGGTTGCGGACGCGACTGGCGGCTACTACGCCGGTGGACACCCCGCTGAGGTGAGCGAACTGGCCGAGAATACGAAGCTGGCGCGACGACTTTGGGCGGTGAGCGCCCAGGCTCTGGTGAATCGCGGCCTGGCAACACTCAACGAGATGATCGCCTTCGGCTGAGCCGGCCAAGCGAGCTATCAGCTAACGACCAACTTGTCGCCGGAGATCTTGATCATCTTCGGAGCCAGCGGCTGAGTGGCAGGAGGATTCACCACCGAGCCGTCGGTGATCGAATACTTACTGCCATGACACGGGCAGTTGATCGTGTTCGTGACGGCATTCACTATGCAGCCCTGATGAGTGCAGACAGCGCTGAATGCCCTGAACTGACCCTTCTTGGGCTGGGTGATCACCGTCTGGGCGTCAGGAAAGATCTTGCCGCTGCCAACCGGAATGTCGGCGGACGTGGTGGTCACGCCTTGGCTGGAACCGCCCGATCCCTGTCCTGATGCGGGCGCAGACGGTTGAGTGGCTGGTGGAGTTCCATAGGTCGTGCAGGAGCTGAGGCCCGCGACAGCGGCGGCAGCCAGCCCGGTGTTCATGATCACCGTACGCCGGGAGATCGGCAGCGAGTCGGTCGGTCGGTCGTAGGGTTTCATGATTTCTCCACCTAGTTGGGAAAGTGCTGATGATCAGACGAAGAAGAAGTACGCCACTGCCGTAATCCAGAGCGCCGTCAAGCCGGTGAGCACCAGACCTCCGGCCAGCGGCAATGCCCACCCCGGGGAGTCATCACGAGTCAAGATCAACATCTTGAAGACGAATGCACCATAGAGGAAGCATCCGAAGATCGAATGCGCGATCACCCGGCCGTCATAGGCCTGGAAACCCAGCGCGTACAGACAATGCACGGCCACTGGCACCGAGATCAGAACCGCCAGCCGCCCTGACCAGCGATGAACCGGATTGACCCAGGCACCATGTAGCGGAATGCGCCCATAGATCCCCATCGCAGTCACGGTTTGCACGATGGCCAAGATGATCACGATTGTGGCGAGGAAGGCCTTGGCCGCCGGACCAGTGGAAAATCCTGAGATGTTGACCGCGTAGCCGGTCGGTGTATGCAGCCGGCCGTAGACCCCAAGCGCGATGGAGACGACCGTCCCGACGGCGAAGGCGATCACGACCGGGCCGATCTTGGTACCGCTCGGTTGAGCCGGTGCAGCCTCTGGAGCAGGGGCGGGA
Source organism: Propionibacteriaceae bacterium (assembly GCA_045806785.1). Classification (GTDB taxonomy): domain Bacteria; phylum Actinomycetota; class Actinomycetes; order Propionibacteriales; family Propionibacteriaceae; genus Microlunatus. The sequence goes on from JBJMIR010000089.1 coordinate 14,133, forward strand.
ATGCTGGCCATGGAATCTCCTCTACTCAGAGATCTTCATCGCCGGTGACCGGCGCGGCGTCGAGCTGCTCCCCGTTCACCGTCACCTGGGGGCTGTCCGGATTGAGCTTCGGCGCCGGTGCGGAGTCCTCGCCGGTTCTCTGGACACCGACCTCTGATCCGTCCTCGAGAACGATCCATCCGATCGTGGTCTTGGAGCCGCGGGCGCGATACAGACCGGCCGGTTTCTTCGCCTCATCGATCTCGAACCGTATCCGCTCGTTCTTGACCCGCAGCCAGCCCTTCACGTGGTCACTATCAAGACTTGCCTGCAGGATCGCGCCCTTTTTGCTCTTCAGTGAGATGTCGGCGCCCGCGACAGGCCCCCGATACCAGGCCTCAACACTGCGGCCATCGCAGAAATAAGCGGCGGACTCGGTGCCCAGCACCGCGACGGCAATCGCGCCGGCACCCTCCTCGGCCCGACCGGCGTACACGACCTTCTGTGGGAATTTGCTGTCCTCGGCACTCTTGGACGCCGTTGGCGAGGGCGAGGCGGCTGGCGGTCCGGCCGGCGATGGCGACGTGCTGTTGGCAGCGGTCGTTGCTGGCGGCGCCGGTGGACTTGGAGGTTCAGCGGAGCTGTTGCCGGGCGGGCTGGCCAGCATGTTGACGGTGAACATGATGGCGAAGGCGAGGGCGACAGCAACGAGTGTGATCAGAGGACTCCGATGTTTCACGGCACGTCCTCCGCCAGTCGGCTAGGCATGCTGGGGATGAGTGCCCTTCTGATCGTCGTATAAACGCCAACGCCGAACATTCTCGTCCGATCTCGTGGTGCGCCACAATGGCCGACACGAATTCGAAACCGTCGAGCTGGGCGGCTTGCCGATCCAAGCACCACATATCCAAGAGAGGGAGAAGCCCTGTGTCTGAGCTGCCGTACGCGAATCGTCCACTCCGAGTCGGGGTTCAACTGCAGCCGCAGCATGCCGATTACGTGGCCCTGCGGCGCGCGGTCGATGCGGCCGAGGAAGCCGGAGTCGATGTGATCTTCACCTGGGACCATTTCTTTCCCCTTGGCGGTGATCGTGGAGGCAAGCACTTCGAGTGCTGGACGATGTTGGCAGCTTGGGCTGAACAGACAGAGCGCGTCGAGCTAAGCGCGCTGGTTACCTGCAACTCCTACCGCAATCCCGACTTGCTCGCCGACATGGCACGCACCATTGATCACATCAGTGGTGGCCGGCTGATCCTCGGGATCGGGGCAGGTTGGTTCGAGAAGGACTATGACGAGTACGGCTACGACTTCGGCAGCCCTGGTAGCCGGATCGCAGCACTGGGCGAATCTTTGCCGCGGATCCGCGCGCGCTGGAGCAGACTCAATCCGCCGCCAATGAGACCGATTCCGATCTTGGTCGGCGGTGGCGGCGAGCGAAAGACGCTCCGGCTCGCGGCCGAGCATGCCGACATCTGGCATGGGTTCGGCAGTGCCGAGACGCTGGCTCGTAAGAATCAGGTTCTGGACCAGTGGTGTGCCAAGGTCGGTCGAGATCCCGGTGAGATTGAACGGTCAACGTCCGCCCACAGCGGTCCAGACGAGCTGGGCGACCAGCTGGTAGCGATCGGGGAGCGGCTCATCACCGTCGGCACCGACGGAACATCTGGGTTCGATCTTGCTCTTACTCGGGACTGGTTGCAGTTCCGCGACGAGCACAACGCCGACTTGAGTGGCTAGGTTGGGTTGGTGATCACTCTGGCCGATGCCCTCACCGGCGGTTCGGTTGTACTGGACGGCGGCCTGGCGACGCAGCTGGAGGTCCAGGGTCACAAGCTGGACTCCGAGCTCTGGTCGGCGAGGCTGCTCGTTGACGATCCGGGAGCGATCATTCGGGCGCATATGGCTTATTTCGAAGCAGGCGCTCAAGTTGCGACCACCGCTTCTTACCAGGCCTCCATCGATGGATTTGCTCGAGCCGGCATGGCACATGGAGAGGCTCAGCAACTGATCAAACGGAGCGTACGCCTCGCGCAGCAAGCCCGTGCCAGCTTCGAAGATGATCATGATCGCTGGATTGCCGGCTCAGTGGGGCCGTACGGAGCTGCTCTCGCCGACGGCTCGGAGTATCGAGGCGACTACGGTCTATCGGTGCACCAGTTGCGAGCCTGGCATCGGCCGCGAATCCAGCTACTAGCCGAAGCCGGCGTCGACGTCCTGGCACTGGAAACCATTCCGTGCGTCGCGGAGGTGGAGGCGCTAATTGCGGAGATCGATGGCAGCGGACAAGCGTGCTGGCTGTCGCTCACCTGTGCCGGAAACCGTACCCGAGGGGGCGAGCCGGCGAACGAGGCCTTTGCGCTCGCCCGCGATGTCGATGAGATCGTCGCAGTGGGCGTCAACTGCATCGACCCAGCCGACGCGTACGCCCTGGCGCACAGCGCAAGCCAGGCTACGGGCAAGCCCGTTGTGATCTATCCCAACAGCGGTGAGCGCTGGGATGCGGCGGCGAAAACCTGGATAGGCCCGGCAGCATTTAGCGCCAAGGATGTCCAGACCTGGATCGCCGGCGGAGCGCGTCTCGTCGGAGGGTGCTGCCGGGTCGGCCCGACAGAGATCAAGACGATCCGTGATCTTGTGGCCTAACGAAACTATCAATTGTGGAGGACGGCAGCTCCGCTGAATCGGCCATGTCTGAGATCAGCCAGCGCCTGTGGCGCCTCGCTCATCGGATAGGAGACGGTTGTTGCTCGTACACCGAGCCGTTCGGCCAACCTGAGGAACGTCTCGCCATCAGCGCGGGTGTTCGCAGTCACCGATCGCAGCTTGCGCTCCTGGAAGAGCGAGTCGTCATAGTTCAGCGCTGGGATGTCAGACAGCCAGATGCCAGCTACGGCGAGCGTGCCGCCACGGTCCAGTGCTCCCAGCGCGACCGGTACCAGATCGCCGGCAGGCGCGAACAAGATCGCTCCATCCAGCCGCTCAGGCGGCACATCTCGGGCGTCGCCCACGGAGTCGGCGCCAAGCTCGGTGGCTAACTTCCGGTTGGCTTCACCCCGGGTGAGAACGTGCACGCGCAAGCCCTGTGCCAGTGCCACCTGCGCCGTGAGATGAGCACTGCCACCAAAGCCATAGATGCCCAGTGAGCCACCGGGCGGTACCGCGGCGCACATCAGCGCGCGGTAGCCGATGATGCCGGCGCAGAGCAATGGAGCCAGGTGCTCATCGTCGATGCCCATTGGCAGGGCGTACCCGAACGCCTCGTCAACCAGACAGAAGTCGGCGTAGCCACCGTCGGTATCCCATCCGGTAAATGTTGGAGCGGTGCAGAGGTTTTCCGCACCGCGGCGGCAAAACCGGCAACTCCCGTCGGTGCCGCCGAGCCAGGCCACACCGACGCGATCACCAACTGCAAAACGACTTGCGGCATCCCCAAGGGCATCAACTACGCCGACCACCTCGTGACCTGGTGTGACGTCAGGATGCTTGGGAAGCAGGTCGCCCTCAGCAAGGTGTAGATCAGTGCGGCAGACCCCGCAGCAAAGAATCCGGACCCGGATCTGTCTGGCCACCGGTGTCGGCACAGTGCTTTCTCGCAGCTGTAACGGTCCGCTATCGATCGGTCCCGGCTGATGGACGACCCAGGCATTCATCTGGCCATTCTGACGACTCAGCGTCGCTGAGTGAACCACCGCAACGAGTCCGGAGCGCGGGGCCGAGCAACCTCCAGCTCCAGCGGCACATCTGTGCTGAAATGTTTCAGCGAAACCTAATGTGGGTAACACTCCCTACCCAGCTTGGTGCGGCAGGATTGAGTTATGAACATCGTCCAGCTCCTGATCACCACGGTTGCCGCCATCGGCGTCATCGTGGTCGTGTTGCTGGCGGTCATTCCGTCCCTACTCAACTATCCGGCTGGGCGCGATAAGGACGAAGCGGATCGCTCGGCAGCGACCCCAGTCAAGCCCGACGACCGCGACGACAACGACTCGGTTGATCTTGCCGCTTAAGGCGCCCTGAGCCTGTCACAAGCCGCGCTTCGACAAGCTCAGCGCACACTGCAGTTCGATTCAGCGCTTCGGCAAGTGCAGCCGCTCATCCTGCACGAGCTTGATCAGATCGCCGGTGCTGATATCCAACATCTTTCCGCGCTGCGTGTTGCGCACCACAACGGTGATTACTTCATCACCCTTGGGGGAGTACTGCACTTCAACGCCACCATCTGCAAGCCGGGAGTCCGTCACTAGATAGGAATTGCCGTCCATGAAGAAGAATCTCAGGCATTGCTGATGCGTGGTCGCGCCGCAGCGCACTGCGAACTTGCGGCTGGTCGCAATCTGGAGATAAACCTCCGTAGCGCCCTTCCTGAGCCGGAACATCTCGAAGCCGAGCGCGCCGCCTTGGCCGGCCCAGAAGCTAGGCGTGTCGTACCGCCTGTCGTAGCCGTAGCCGAATCCACTGAAGTACTTCCCCTGCGGGTCAAGCTGCGACGTAGCGATCTGGGCCATCTCGGATCGCCATTTGAGCAAGATCTTCGCTCGGCAGACCGCGCTCGATGGATCGCGACCATCAAGGCGATCGTAACCTCGCCCGCAGATCGTGCTGACCGTCGTAGGCGTCTGCTGTGGTGGTGCCGCCTGGGGAGCCGGTGGTCGTGTCGGGGTGAGCAGTATCGCTGCGATGATGACCACCACTGCTGAAGCGAGCGCCGCAGACCCTCGCTGGAGCCAGCGTCGGTGGCTGAGCCGGCGGCCATGGGCCAGATCAGCGGCGCTGCCGAGTGGTTCGCGGAGTTCGTACGGGACCGCGGATATGAGTTCCTGGGCTAGCGCTTCGTCACTGGTACGCTCCGGATGCCCGGCGGCCAGAATGGCCCTGGCCCGCCGAACGAGGCTGAGCAGGTCGCCGAGCGGTAGCTGGAGAATGTCGGCGATCTGGGCAGTGGATAGTCCCGCATAGCGGTCCAGGACAAGTGCGGCTCGTTGCTCATAACTGAGCATCCCCAGATCGGCGATGATTGGCTCGGCCGCGGGCACAGCTGGCGGCCCATCGATCAGCTCGACGCGCGACCGATATTCCCAGGGCAAGTTGACCGGTACCCGCGCGGTATGCACGACAGCCCGGATCGCCGCTAGTCGGGGATTCGTCGTTCGCGGCCAGCGCCCGTAAAGCTGCGCCAAGACAAGTTGAACGACCCGCTCAGCCTGTACCGAGTCGCCCGTGAGGAGATAGGCCGTGGCCTGGATGAGCGGACGTTCCCGCTTGACCACGGCGGCGTACTCCTGATCACGGGTCGCCGGCATGCTTCACCTCTTCTGCATGGTAATTCGCAACCGGCGACCTAGGCGATGCCCGGTCAGGTAGATGATCTTGCCGACGGGGCGTAAGAATCGGTTTGTGGCAACCTTTCATCGCTACGTGGCGATCGGCGACTCAAGTACGGAAGGACTTGAAGACCCTGACGGGAATGGCGGCTACCGGGGCTGGGCCGATCGGTTGGCGCAACACATCGCCGATGCCCAGGATGAGCCGTTGGAGTACGCCAATCTGGCAATTCGGGGCATGCGCATGAAAGAGATCCGGATGAGTCAGCTCGATGACGCACTGGACATGCAGCCCGATCTGCTGACGGTGTTCGGCGGCGTCAACGACGTCATTGCCGGTCCGTGCGACTTTGACTTGATGCGTGCCGATTACGTGATCATCTTCGGCCAAGCGCGCCGTGAGGGAACCACCGTGCTGACCTTCACCATGCCGGATCCCGCAGCCATCAACCCCCTCGGCAGATACTGGCGAGATCGGGCCGCCAAGCTGAACAACATCATCCGAACTGAGGCCGAGCACTACGGCGTGTTGGTGATGGACTTTGAGCAGTATCCGGTGGCAACCGATCCGCGGCTGTGGTTTGAGGATTATCTTCACGGCAATGAGCTCGGTCACCAGACGGTCGCAGCCGCATTGGCTTGGCGACTGGGCATCAACGGCTTCGACGAAGGCTGGGCTCAGCTGCCGGAAGGCGAGCCCGTAAGGCCGATAGGTCGCGAGAAGCTGCGGGCCGACCTGGACTGGGCCAGGCACTATGTGGCGCCCTGGTTGAGTAAGGGCCTTCGTGGCATTCGGCAGGGCCGCGGCATCCAACGTAAGCGGCCCATCCCGACCGTGCTGCCCAAGTCAACGGCGCGGGCTGACTAGGCAAAGCACTTAGCCAAACAGCGCCTGACCGACGTACTCGCCCTGAGCGATACCTGGTGGAATCGCGAAAAGCGCCGAGCCGGTGTGCTGCAGATACTCGCTCAGCCCGTCACCAAGGCCGAGCTTCATCTGGATCGGGATGAAATGCGTACGGGGGTCGCGGACATAGGCGAGAAAGAACAACCCGGCGTCCATCCGGCCCAAGCCATCGCTTCCGTCCACGAAGTTGTAGCCGCGGCGAAGCATTTTGACACCGCCGTTATTGCTCGGGTGCACCAGGCGTACGTGCGCGTCGGCGGCTACCAGCGGTTCGCCATCGCTGCCGTTGAGGTGGAAGTCCGGCTGGCTGAACTCCTCGCCGCCCGATAGTGGTGCGCCCTCGGCCTTCGTGCGGCCAATGACACGTTCCTGCTCACTCAACGGCTGCCGATCCCAGGTCTCGATAGTCATGTTGATGCGGCGAACCACAAGATAGGAGCCGCCAGCCAGCCACCGCGACTTACTATCGGCATCGGCCGGCACCCAGACGTGCTGGTCAACAGCAGCCGGATCCTCAGCCTTGAGATTCATCGTGCCGTCCTTGAAGCCCATCAGGTTCCGCGGCGTTGCCTGGCTGGTCGATGTCGATGACGTCCGGCCAAAGCCCAGCTGTGACCACCGCAGAGCAGCCCGGCCGAATGCAATGCGAGCAAGGTTGCGTACGGCATGCACCGCGACCTGCGGGTCGTCGGCACAGGCCTGAATGCACAGATCGCCATCGGATCTTTGCGGGTCGAGCTTCTCAGCGGGGAAATGGGGCAGTCGCTGCAGCGCATCGGGCTGCCGGTCAGCAAGCCCAAAGCGAGCTTTGCCGTCCTTGCGGAAGAGCGTCGGACCAAACCCAAATGTGATGGTCAGACCCGTCGGCGGCAGGCCAATAGCCTCGCCGGTGTCGTCCGGAGGTGCCGCGTATGAACCTGAGGTCGGGCCAACTTCTCCAGCCCCGAAGCCTTGTGTCATTCGGGCGCCGGCGCCGGTCCAGTCCTTGAGTAGCTGCACCAACTCCTCGCGAGAATCGGTGATCACGTCAAGGGCGGCGAAGTGCAATCGATCTTGGACAGGGGTCAGGATGCCTGCTTGGTGCTCCCCGTAAAAGGGATACGTACGGGCGCCCGGCGGCTGCGATGAGGAGGTGGACTCATCTCTTCCCAGCGCCAATCCACCGGCAGCTCCTGCGGCCAGTCCGGCCAGGCCGACTCCCGCTGCACCGAGCAACCCGCGCCGGGAAACCGCTGTCCGCTCTCTGGGAACCTCCGGAGGGGCGCTAGAGGCTTGAGCCTCGCCAGGCTCGGCTCGAACGTACTGGGCTCGAACGTGCTGAGTCGACGTCATCTATTCGGCTTCTTAGTCAGACCACGGCCGCGGCCAGCTTCGACAGTGGCTCCGACAGCGCATTCACTGCGTCGGACAGCTGCTTGACCTCGGCCTGACTGAGCTTGTCGTAGGTCTTGAACCCATCACCCTCGCGCTGTGCGTCAAGCAGTGACTGCACTGTCGCAAATTTCTCAGCGATCTGGGCCTCGAGGCTTGGATCCCTGTGCTGCAGCAGCGGACGGAGGCCTTCGAAGGCCACCAGCGCACCCTCGATATTGGCCTGGAAGTCCCAGAGGTCAGTACGCGACCAGTACTCTTCCTCGCCGGTGATCTTCCCGGTTGCTACCTCGTCGAGCAGGCCACGCGAGCCATTGGCGATCTCATCGGCGCTGAAGTCGAGCTTGGGGACCCTTTCATGGAGAATGGCGGTGTTCTTCACAAGATCATTGGAGTACGCCACACGCTCCGCCTTGCTGAGCGGCTTGTAGTTCTTGGCGCGCGCCGGCCACAGATCCTTTTCGAGTCGATGCCAGCCAGTCCATTTCTGACCGGGCTCCAGATCGGCCTCCCGAAGGTCAAGCTTGGGATCAAGATCACCAAATGACTCTGCGACGGTCTCGATGCGCTCCCAATGCATTCGAGCGACCGGATAGAGGGCACGTGCCTGGTCATCCTTGCCGGATTTGTACGCAGCTACGAACTTCGCCGTCATCGCCGCCAGCTGCTCAGACTGATCTTCGACGTATCGCCGGTAGTTGTCGTTTGCCCGCTCAACGAGCTGGATGTCGTAGCCGCCGGGTCCCTGATCACCAGAATCGGAGACCGAGAACGGGGCGCGGATACCATCACCGGCCATGCCTGGCTTACAAGCGCTGATGTAGTTCCCGGGCTTCGCCTTGAGCACAAGTTCCCGGGTGATGCCGGGTCCGATGTTCTCTACCTCGCCAACGACTTGCTTGCCGTCCTCGGCGTAGAGATAGAACTCTGTCACCTCGGAACCGCCGTTGGTAACTGCAAACGTGATGTTGCCTGACGGAGCGGTCGTCGCAGAGAGTTTGCATTCGGAGTCGGTCGCCTGCACGGTCAGTGCGCGTGGGTTTCCACCTGCCGTCGCGCCCCTACTCCCGGCTGGCGCGTTATCGGTGCATCCCGCCAGCAGCGGCAGGGTGAGGAGGGTGCCGGTAGAGGTGAGGAGGAGTGTGCGGATGGGCAGGCTCGATACGCGAGCCCGACGGCTCAATGGAGTCGTGATCATTTCCTTCCGGACGCTCCGACCGGCTGGGCAGCTGGACGTGAGGGAGCAGCTTGGCTGCGCTGGCGCTTCTGGTACAGGAAGATCGTCATCGTTGGGATGAAGTACAGAAGCCAGGCGGCCGCTTCCAGAACGGTGGTTGCGGGCGAGAAGTTGAATACGCCCTTCAGCAGGCTTCCGTACCAAGAGGTCGGCGGAATCGCGCCGGATACATCAAAGGCCAGGTTGTTCAGTCCGGGCAGGAATCGAGCTTCCTGCAAGTCATGCACCCCGTACGCCAGCACGCCGGCCGCGATGATGATCAGGAACGCGCCGGTCCAGGTGAAGAAGCGAGACAAGTTGATCTTCAGGGCACCACGGTAGATCAGGTAGCCCAACACAACTGCGACGAGTAGGCCGAGGGCGGCACCGAGCAGTGGCCCGGCCGTACTGCCGGTGCCCTGGGCTGCGGTCTGAGTTGCCGCCCAAAGGAATAGTGCAGTTTCCAAGCCTTCACGGCCGACAGCTAGCAGGGCGACGATCACCAACGACCATCGGCTTGCCTCGGCGGCCTTGTCGATTTGAGACCGTAGCTCGCCCGACAGCGACCGTGCCGCCTTCGCCATCCAGAAGATCATCCAGGTGACGAAGACGACGGCCACGATAGAGAGCAGGCCGCCGATGAGTTCCTGGGCCTCGAACGTCAGCCCCTTGGGACCGAAGGTGAGAGCCGCACCGAAGCCGAGCGAGATGCCGACCGCGATAGCCACGCCAAGCCAGATCTGTGACAACAGATGTCGCCGACCAGACTTGACGAGGTAGGCGATGAGGATGCTGACGATTAATGCTGCCTCCAGGCCCTCACGTAAGCCAATCAGGAAGTTGGCTAGCATCGCTCCTCGATTCCCCGCCGTCGCGTGTTGCCTCGCTAATCGATCACGTCAGTACTAGGTGAGGCTCACCTAACTTAAGTCACCCTAACCTGGCTTTGCAAGGCAGTCGGCAAGAATTGACCGATTCCTGAGCCACACTCCTTGCGACGTGGATTGTTCAGTGGCGGGTTTCGCCGAGTGTGATCCTGAGCAGGTGCTCGAGCCGCTCCTGGACGACCTGGTCGGGAAGATCGGTTCGGTGATGGATCAGCGCGGTAATGATCTCAGTCGGATCCGGTAGGAAGCCCAGGATGTCACTCACCGCCCAAAAAACCTCCGCGTCGTGATCATCATCCAGAAGGCCGCCGTGCCATCGGTAGCAGTAGGAGAAGGCTTCCGCGCTGTCGAAGTCATGGAGCATCGCGAAATTGGCCCGCGAATGCATAACGTCCAGGTCGGGAGGCCCCCACGAGGTCTCTGCCCAGTCGATCACTCCGGTGATCCGATCGGCTTCCCACAAGATGTTTCCGGGGTGAAAGTCCCGGTGTACCAACCCATGCCTGCTCGGCGGTGGACCTTGATTGAAAATGTCGATCGCGCGTCGCCAGAGCTCCGGCCGTGACGTCCAGATTGGTATCTCAAGATCATCTGGAACCCAGAACTCGTACGGTCGCGGCCGAAGATCATCACTCACCGGAGTGCCGTGGATGACCACGGCAATCTTCGCCAGCTCGTCGATCGCGTCCAGGTTCAGGGGTCCGAGCCGAACGCGGCCGGGGAGCAGGGTTGTGATGTTCACATAGTTGCCAGTCGCGCTGCCATCCGGGTCAGAGGCGATGAGTCGTGGCACCGGGAGGCTGGAACCCTCCATCAGACGGCAACCCAGTGCCTCACAGACGACGTGCTGGCGACCTATTTCGCCCCACCGCTCTACGGAGACATAACGCAGGATGACCGGATCCCCAGAACGGAGATAGACCGCTGAAATGGTATCGGTGCGACCGCCGCCGACAGGCTTGATCGCAACGATCTCGGAGTCAAGGTGATCTTGAGCCCAGGCGCGCACCCGCTCTGGAACCGCCCGAGCAGGATAGGTGTCGGCCGGCCGCCTCCAGGGATCACGCGGTCCGTGTCCCATGAGGGAACTAGCCGTCAACTAACCACCAGCGCGCGACGCCGCAGCAACTCGCCAGTCGCGTACCGGCCGATTTGGTACGTCGCGATGGCGTCCATGATGGCGCCGACGCCGCCACCGAGGAGCGGGAGCCGCCTGGTGATCGCGAGCGCGAGATTCTTCCCGCCGATTCGGGCAGCAAGGTCGGTCACCACATCGTCGGCGACTTGCCGGTCAAGATCAGGATCGAACATTGGTGCGGTTGCCACCGCCATCGGAGAGCTTGGCAGTGTGCCTTCCGCGATGTGCTTGGCCACCTGCTCGCCGCCCATGAGACACATCACCAGCGCGGTGCGCACCCGGTTGTCATTGAGGTCGTAACCCCGCAGATGCGCGATCGCGGCAACCATCCGGGCCTGCACGATAGCGACGCCTGTGATGTTGGCCGGTATGGCCACCGGTAACGCCGCCAGGCCACCGATGTTGGTGACAAAGCCTTGCGCCGAGGCCAGACGGATGTGGTGATCAATAATCGACGTAATGGCGTCGTCGACCGACCCGCCCTGTCGCTGCAGGTGTCGCGCGGCGGCGGTCTTGGCGCTCGGCATCCGGCCATAGCCGTCGATCGCGATCTCGATGACCTGGCGTAGCGCGCCGCCGGCTCCCTGCGCCGTGACCAGATTGGCCACAGGAGCGATCACCGTGGCGATCCTGCGGCCCACCTCCTGCGCTGACGCCATCAGACCTCCAAACACTCTGCTTTCGCCGACGTTGGCCCCGGCGCGGTTCAGCCGCCCGCCCTCAGCTTGTCAAAGGGCACCTCGAGCGGGGACAGTGTTTCGATCACCAGCGTACGTCTTTGATTGCTCGGCTCGTCTGCGCTCGCTGTGTCTGAGGGGAAGCCCGGGCACACCATGAGGGTGCTTGGCTCTGGTGGGAGTATGCCGACGTGGACTCCCCATTCGGATCGCCAGAGCTCTGGCGGCATGACGACCTGATCGGGGTGTCTCGCGTTTTCAATGAGGAGCTGGCTCTTGCGGCGTACGAATGCGGAGCCTTTCCGATGCCGGCGCAGCCAGGGCTGATGGGCTGGTATTCACCGCTAGAGCGCGCGATTCTGCCGCTGAACGGTCTGCGGGTCACCCGCTCCCTGCGCAAATCCGCCCGGCACTACGAGATCCGGATCGATACGGCATTCGACGATGTACTGGACGGCTGCGCTGATCGCCGTCGGCCCAGCGGATGGATCAACCGCGACATTCGCCGGGTCTATCGGCGGCTCTTCAAGCGCGGCGTGGTGCATACGGTGGAAGCCTGGACGCTCGGCGGTGAGCTGGCCGGCGGCCTTTACGGGGTGAGCATCGCGGGCTTGTTTGCCGGTGAGTCGATGTTCTATCGACCTGGAGTCGGGCGGGACGCATCGAAGGTCGCGTTGATGGGGCTGGTGGATCTGCTCCGACGGGCCGGCGCTGCAGGTCGGCTGCTGGATGTGCAGTGGCAGACGTCTCATCTGGAGTCGCTCGGCGCGATCACGGTGCCGCGCGAGGAATACCTCCGGCTACTTTCAGTGGCTCTCGAGCTGCCGCCGACCGACTGGTCAACTCACTGACTCAACGCTGACAAGTCGGTGGTGATAATGGGCCCATGCCCGAGATGCCCGAGGTGGAGTCGCTTGCGCGGTTTCTGACTGAAAAGTGTGTCGGGCATGCCATCGATCGCATCGAGCTTCTCGCCTTCAGCTCACTCAAAACCTACGATCCGCCGCTATCCGCGCTGTACGGCCTGGAGATCGAGTCAGTGACGCGGCGCGGCAAATTCCTGGACATTTCCGCCCAGGGTCTGCATCTGGTCTTCCATCTCGCGAGGGCCGGTTGGTTGCGCTGGCGGGATTCCCTTCCCGACGCGCCCGCCAGGCCTGGCAAGGGTCCACTGGCTTTGCGCGTACGGCTGGACGATGGCTCGGGTTTCGACCTGACCGAGGCCGGAACCCAGCGCAAGCTCGCTATCTATGTCGTGACAGATCCCATGTCGATTCCGATGGTTGGGACCTTGGGGCCGGACCCGCTGACTGATGAATTTGATCAAGAAGCGCTGACTGCCCTGCTGGCGAAGGCCGGCAGGGCGCAATTGAAGGGAGTACTCAAAGATCAGCGGACCATCGCTGGCATCGGTAACGCCTACTCCGACGAAATCCTGCATGCGGCCAAGCTCAGCCCGTTCAAGCCGTCGAACTCACTGACCGATGATGAGCTTGAAACGCTGTTTGCAGCGATCAAGGGTGAACTGGCTGACGCCATCAAGCGGGCCGACGGGCTGGCCGCAAAGGACCTCAAGGGCGAGAAAAAGTCGGGCTTACGGGTGCATGGGCGTAAAGGTGAGAAGTGTGACGTGTGCGGTGACACCATCGCCGAGGTGTCTTTCGCCGATTCGTCGCTGCAGTACTGTCCGACCTGTCAGACCGGCGGCAAGAAGCTTGCCGACCGGCGTCTCTCGAAGTTGCTGAAGTAGATGATGTCGGGAACTGCCCCTCAGGCGGCGCTTTTCGAGTCGCTCTGCGACGAGTACGCCGGCAAGGCTGGAGTAACAGTGCCGGACGGCGGCAGCGGGTTCGGGTCAAACGCGATCAAGATCAATAAGTCGATCTTCGCGATGTTGGTCAATGACCGTCTGGTCGTCAAGCTGCCCGCCGCACGGGTAGCGGAACTGATCTCCGCTGGCGATGGGGTGCCCTTCGATGCTGGCAAGGGCAAGCCAATGAAGGAATGGGTCGGGTTGGCTGGAGGCGATGACGCCTGCCGCAATCTGGTGGCCGAAGCCATGGCCTTCGTCGCGAAGCGCTGACCGAACCTGGGCTTTCGCTCCCTCGACTGCCCGTTTCTCCAGACAAGGCCTCGAATACGGGCGATATCAGCCAATTCGGTCGCATGTGGCCTGGTGCGGAAAGAACGGGCCACCATCTATGGTGGGCCGTGATGTTTGGGAATCAGGTACCGGCCATCCAGCCGATTGGCGTGGCTGTTCGGGTGGCCGAGGGCTGGACGCTCCTCGATGTCCGTACCGACGACGAATGGGCACAGGGCCGGATTGCGGGGTCGGTACACATACCCATGGATCAGCTCATGCACCGTCTCGATGAGGTGAACGACAAGGTCATCTGCGTTTGTGCGGTAGGTGCTCGCTCGGCTCGGGTGGCCGAGTTCCTCAATAGCCAAGGTCGCGAAGCCGTCAATCTCGACGGTGGTCTCTATGCCTGGGCGAACAGCGGGTTTCCTATCGAGCACTGAATGCACTGGGGGGTTGGCGCTACACGGCTTCCATGCCATGCACAGCGTCAACAACCTGGTACAGCGCTGGTGCTCACTCGATTCAACCCACCTGTACGACGTAGCGCTCCTCAACGCCAACGGCCGACCTCAGACAGACGCGCTGAGAGCGTTAAGATTGGTAACCCAACCTTCGGGAGCTCACACCTCATGGTGGGCTGAGAGGGCGGAGTGCGCGCGCAGTGCGGGTCCGCCGACCGACCGAACCTGACCGGGTAATGCCGGCGTAGGGAGCCTGCAATGTCTCTCACTTCAACTCCAACCAGCACCATCGAGACGACTGAGCGGGAAACTCGCGAGGCGCCGCTCACCCTTACCACCGAGCCGCCGCGACCGCTCGGATTTGTCGACCAGTTGGCGATGTGGGCCAACTTGGGCATCAGCCTTTTCGGTCCGTTGACCGGTGCCCTGATCGCAACCACGGCCGGATCCGTTGGGCTCGCCCTGGCGGCGATCGTTGTCGGCTGTGGTCTTGGCGCGATCTTGCTTGGCGCCTCGGCCGTGATGGGCGCGGCCACCGGGGCTCCGGCCATGGTCACGCTACGGGGTCTGGTTGGCAGACGCGGCTCAGTGGTGCCAACGCTGCTCAACATCGCCCAGAACATTGGCTGGGCGACTATGGAGATCATCGTGATCTCAACGGCGGCAGTTGCGGTGGTGGGGGAGGCTTGGCGCTGGCCCTTCGTGATCTTGGCCGGCGGGGCGGCCACGATCATGGCGATCCGTCCGCTGGGCAGCGTACGGCTGCTGCGCAAGATCATGGTGTGGCTGGTGCTCGCTGCCTCGGCGTTCTTGTTCGTGCAGGTCTTGCTGCAGCCGCGGCAGTCGATTCCGCAAGACTCCGTGCTCGGGTTCTGGCCAGCCGTTGATCTTGCAATTGCCGGAGTCATCTCGTTCGCACCGCTGGCGGCCGACTATAGCCGGCACTCCCGAACGCATCGAGCAGCCTTCTGGGGCGCGTCTCTTGGCTACGGTCTGGCTGCCGTCGCCTACTACGCACTCGGTGTCTTTGCGGTGGTCAATCTTGGTGCCAGCGATGTGATCACTGCGCTGGTCACCCTTCCAGCCGGTGCCATCGCCATTACGATCTTGCTGGTCGATGAAGTGGATGAGGCCTTTGCGAACGTCTACTCGACGACGATGTCGGTGCACAACATCATCCCTCAGCTTGATCGGCGGATCATCGCACTGATCATCGGTGTGACGGCGACCTTGTTAGCAGGCCTGCTGAATTTCGGTCAGTACCAGTCATTCCTCTTCTTGATCGGGTCGGTTTTCGTGCCGCTGTACGCCGTGGCGGCAGTGGACTTCTTCCTTGTCAGCCGGCAACGCTGGGACGTTTCCAGCACCTCTCGGCTGCGCGTTGCACCAGTCATCGCCTGGGCCTGTGGGTTCATCGCCTACCAGCTGGTTTATCCCGGCACGGTTCCGGGATGGGCCGACTTCTGGACCTGGGTCGATGAACGGATCGGATTTGTCCCGCCTGGCTGGCTGGGTTCCTCCGTGGCGGCCATCGTGGTCGGTGGGCTCCTGATGTTGGTCAGCGGTTTACTGCCGCGTTACCGTCGCGTCCCCATGGCGTGACACGTTGCCGATCATGTCAGCTGTCGAAGGTGCGCCCGTCCTGATCGCTCATCGGGGCTTCTCCTCGCGGCATCCCGAGATGACGCGGGCGGCCTACCAGGCCGCGATCGAGTGGTCGTACCAGACAGAGATTCCGCTCGGTCTGGAGTGTGACGTGCACTTCAGCGCCGACGACGAGCTGGTGTGCCTACACGATCTCACCCTCGACCGGACCTCAACCAGCTCGGGGCCGGCGTACCAGCGCTCGGTGTCGGAGCTGAAACAGGTGGACTTCGGTTCGCGGAGCGTTCCGGATCCGGAGCCCGAGGAGCGTGAGCTGCTCACCCTGCGGGAATTGATGATCATGGTACGGGACGCCCGGGAAGATCACGTGCCGGTCAGTCTGGTGATCGAGACGAAGCATCCCAACGATCGTGGACGCGAGGTCGAGGAACGGGTGGCCGCGATGCTCGCGGAGTTTGGCTGGAACCAGCCTGGTGCGCCGGTCCGGCTTCTCTCCTTCTCGGTCAAGGCGGTCAGGCGCTTCGGCTGGCTACTGCCTGGCATCGACCGGACACTGCTCATCGAAGATGATCTTGGCAGATGGCGCGACGGCAAGCTCCCGGATGGGGTACGGGTCGTTGGGCCAGATCTGGCATTGATCAAGCAGGATCCGGGCTTCGTCAGCAGATCGCTGCAAAAGGGTCACGAGGTTCACGTCTGGACGGTCAATGAGCCCGATGATGTGAGGTTCTGTCGCGACCTTGGAGTGACTGGGTTTACCACCGACTATCCCGACCGAGTCGCCACGATCCTTGCCGAGTAGTTGTGCCCTGGGAAACGCTCAACGTGCAATAGGCACTGGGCGAATCTGGCGGGCGGCCCGTCAGAGTGCAATAGGCACAACATCGCGGGCGATCGGGCACGACATACACCGCGGTCCACCCCGGCCCGAACCGAGCTCCGACCCGGCAATCGTGATCACCTCGATACCGGCGTCCTCGAGGCGCTGATTGGTCTCGACATTGCGCTCGTACGCGACGGCCACCTTTGGCTCGATGGCCAGCGTGTTGTTGCCGTCATCCCACTGCTCCCGCTCAGCGGTCACCGGGTCCAGCCCAGTATCAATCAATCGAAGTTGATCAATGCCCATCGCCCGGGCCGCCGCATCCAAGAACGGAGCCGGTTCATCGATCACAAGATCAGAGTCATCGCCTGGGCGTACCGCGATCGCGGACAAATGATGGGCGACATTCGGATACATGACAACAGCGTCGACATCGACCATGGTGCAGATGGTGTCCAGGTGCATCGTGGCGCGATCTTGGCTGATTGGTACCACGAGCACGGTGTGCGCCAGACCCAGCCCGAACACCGTACGCGCCAGCCGCTCCGCTCCCGAGGGGTGTGTCCGTTCGCCGACGCCAACGGCCAGCACACCATCGGCGAGCGCCAAGACGTCACCGCCCTCCAGATACTCCTCGTGCCACCCGTGAATCCGTTGCACGCCGCTAAAGCGCGGATGGAACGCATAGACAAGATCAGTCAGCTGAGTCTCGCGCCGCCGAGCCGGCATCGCCAAGGAGGTGATCGTCACCCGATCACCGATCCACACGCTTGAATCCCGAGTAAAGAGCAGGTTTGGCAGTGGATCGATCAAGAAATCATCTGGTCGATACAGTGCGGCGACCAGACTGCCACTGCCTGCCACCTCGTCATTGCGCAGGCCAGCCATCAATACCTCGGCCAGCTCCTCTGCATCAAGATCAGCAAGGTAACGCAGCAGAAACTTTCGCAAGGTGATACCCAAACGGATGTCTGAGACGACGTCTTCTTCAGCCTTGGCCCGGGCCGCCGGGTCGGTCAAGGTCTCGATCAGCAGCGTGCGGAGGTAGAGGACTTCGACGCCGTGGCTGCGTAGCGTCTCCGCGAAGCCGTCGTGCTCCTCTTGAGCTCGGTCCACCCAGGGCAAGCCATCGAAGAGCAGGGTGTCGTTGTTGCGGGGCGTCAAGCGCTTCAGTTCGTTGCCGGGGCGGTGCAGCAGCACTGTACGCAGCCGCCCAACTTCAGTCCAAACACCAGACGCGGTAACCACCTCGGCAGACATGACGGTGAGACTACCGATTCCTAGAACGTCCGGAGCGAGGCAGTGTTGCCCGACTAGCCTTGGCTGGGTGAGCTCCGACTTGTCCCGCGTCGCGTGCGTCATCCCGGCAAAGGACGAGGAGCAACGAATCGGCGCAACCGTAACCGCAGTCAGAGATCTTCCGGGGGTAGAGATCGTGATCGTCTGCGATGACGGCAGCAGTGATCGTACGTCGCAGCATGCGGCCGGAGCTGGCGCGATCGTCGTCTCGCACACGCGCAATCGGGGCAAGGCGGCTGCTGTGGAATCGGCGGTCAACGGCCTTGGTGTGATCGAGCAACGCGACAAGCGTCCCGAAGCGGGAACCCTGCTGCTGCTTGATGCCGATCTTGGAGATTCCGCCGGCAACTGCGCGCCTTTGATCTATCCGGTGGTGAATGACCAAGCCGACCTGACGATTGCGGTATTGCCTGCTCAGCAGACTGCAGAGGGTCGCGATCCTGGTGGCGTTGGCCTGGTAGTGAACACAGCACGACGGGGTATTGCCGAGCTGACCGGCTGGACTCCGCGGGCACCGCTGTCAGGTCAGCGCTGCCTGACGCGACGCGCGTTCGAACTCGCGAGCCCACTCGCTGCTGGCTGGGGAATGGAAGTAGGTATGACCATCGACGCGTTGCGAGCCGGTTTGCGAGTCTCCGAGATCGAGATCGACCTGCGACATCGCGCCACCGGCACGGACCTCGGTGCTCAGCTCCATCGGGCAGCCCAACTGCGGGACGTCACACGTGCACTAGCAGCCCGTGGACTCGTTCATGCCGGACTCAAAGATTTGAAAGACTCCGGTGGCGTCACAGGCGTCTTGAAGCGACTCAGAGGTAAGCAGGCATGAATCGATGACGGCGACCAAGCACAAACGCCGAAGCGGGAATCCGGCTAAGCCGCCCCAATCGCGGTACCGACCAGGGGTTTGGCATCGCAATCACCACTTCGCCATATTCGGCATTGTTGCTGCCACTGCACTGACCTTGCTTGCAGGCTTCCTAGGGCCGTCGGCCGTCACTCTGACACTCGGACCGCGGTACTCCTATCTGCCGCCTTGGTATCTCCCGGCCGGCGTCGTCAAGCCCAACGAATGGTTCGTTTCGATTGTGATCTGGGTGGCGATCATCCTGGGTGCCGTCGGACTATGGGTCGGGTTGCGGGCCATGGCGAACGGCTGGAGGCCGAGGTATAAAAAGATTTTCGTACTCGGCACCGTACTGAGCCTCCTTACCAGCCTGGTGCCGCCAATGACGTCAGCGGATGTCTTGATGTACGCGGCTTACGGCCGGCTGCAGGCCATCGGACGCGATCCGTACGAGATCACTGCGGCCGAGGTGTTCCGCAGCCAGTTCGATCCGGTGCTTCGCTGGACCGAGCGGCCGTGGCAGGACACTCCCAGCGTGTACGGACCGATCACCTCCTGGACGCAGCTGATCGCCAACAAGTTCGGCGGCGAGAACATGCACGACATCGTGTTCTGGCTGCAGGTGTTCTCGGTCGTGCCGTTCATCCTGGCGTGCGCTGGTGCGGTGATGCTGGCCCACGGTGATCCGCGGCGGCAGGCCCGGGCAGCGCTGCTGACCATCGCGAATCCGCTGCTGATCTGGGCGGTGGTCGCCGGCGCACACAATGAGCCGCTGGCTGTGATGTTCGCGGTTGCCGGCCTGCTGTTCATGCGCAAGAATCCCTTCGTAGCCGGTCTGGGCATTGGCCTTGCCGGATGCGCCAAGGTCAGCATTGGGCTCTGGGGACTAGCCATGCTCTGGGCGTACCGGCGGGAACCGAAGAAGGCGCTGCTGCTCTGTCTCGGCACTGCAATCCCGATGGGCCTGGCGTACGTATTCTGGCAGCCGACGGCGTTCTTCCAAGCCCTGCGCAACGGCGGCTACGTCTCGGTCGGCTCCTGGGCCAATCCGATCTATACCTTCCTGAACCTTTTCATGACCGAGTACCACGCCAAGGTGGTCTTGGGCGTCATTTCCTACATCGGTCTCATAGTCATCGCTTGGATGCTTTCGCGCGTGGTGCCTTGGACAGCCGCTCCAGGGTTGGCCAAGGACGCTGACCTGAAGCGCGATCCGCTCACCATCGCGCTACGGACGGCACTGGTGCTGTCCGTAGCATGGCTCATCACATCGATGTACACCTTGTCCTGGTACGACCTATTGGCCTGGATCCCGCTGGCCGTCCTGGCGGCTAACAAGCTTGACAAGATTATGGTGATCAGGGGCGCGGCATTGTCGCTGGCGTATGTGCCGGGAAGGGCCATCGATATGGGGCCAGCTCTCGACTTCACCGCAACTCGGATTCGGGACACCGTATCGCCAATCATCCAGATGGGAATGATCCTTGCGGTGATCTTGTGGTGGCGACAACCGGATCGTCCCGAGCTCTTTCCCTTCAAGAAGGCGAAGGCTTTGCCCACCACAACTGCGCCGAAGGTGAGCGCGCCCCAAGCACCGGCGTCCAAGCCTCCGCCTCGCAGCTCGCCGTCGAAAGCCGCACGTTCACAGGAGCCGGTACCGGTCAGGGAGTTGGCGTCGCGACGTAAGAGCTGATCTCGGTACGCAGCGCAGCCTTGGTTTCCGGGCTGGCAAACGAGGCATCAACGGCGGCCAGGGCCAGTCCGATGACGCCGTGTGTATCGAGGTCTAGCAGCCGAGCCGCGATGGCGTACTCATTGTTGAGATCGGTGCTCATCATAGGCGGGTCGTCGGTGTTGATCGTCACTGTGACTCCGGCAGCGACCAATTCACCGATCGGGTGCTGATTAATATCGGGAACCACCCGTAACGCCACGCTTGATGTCAAACAGACGTCCAATGCGATCTTGTGCTTGAGCAGGTGTTCCAGGAGGCGCTGATCGCCGGCGGCCGCGATGCCATGCTCGATGCGCTCCGCGCCGAGACTGATCAGGGCATCCCAGACGCTGTCCGGACCAGTCGTCTCACCCGCGTGAGGCACACTGTGTAGCCCGGCGGCCCGAGCCCGGTCGAACTGATCACGAAACATCGAGCGCGGAAAGCCGCGCTCCGATCCGCCGAGCCCGAAGCCAACCAAGCCTGGCACGTCATGATCAAGAGCGACTGATGCGGTCAGCTCGGCAGCCGGCAGGCCGAAGTCTGCCGGAATATCGAAGATCCACTGCAGCTCGAGACCATGATCACGACTTGCGGCCTGGCGGGCATCCTCGATCGCCTCCAGGAACGCTTCGGCCGGCAGTTCGTCGGTGATCGAGATGTAGGGCGTGACCGTCAGTTCGGCATAGCGGATGTTCTGGTTGGCCATATCGGCTGCGACCTCGTAGGTGATCAAGCGGACATCCTCGGCGGTCTTGATCAAGTCGACGACCGCCAGATAGTTCCGGATGAAGTGCGGGAAGTCATCGAAGATGAAGAACCGTGCTAACTCGTCGGGATCGCTCGGCACCGTACCTGGATGTCGCGCGGCCAACTCGGCAACTGCCCGCTGCGGTACGGAGCCGACGTGGTGAACGTGCAGCTCAACTTTGGGAAGACCGGCGATGAAGCTCTCAGAGACCGCCACGCGGGCCAGTTTCCCAGGCTGTGGCCGCCGAACGCCGAGCCGTACCCAGTTTGTTCACGCTGCATAGCTCTGTCTATCCGAAGCGGCGAGCCGAGGCCTCTTCCTCGGCGAGTCGGCGGAGGGCCAGGATCAGCGGTTCGATCAAGACTGTGCCGAGAACCACATACCGTACGGCGGCGGCTGGAGAATCTGTTGGCAGGTTATCGATCTCGAACTGTGCGATCTGGCGCATGTGATCTCTATAGACATCGAGCGCTCCTTCAGGCAGCTGAAAGCCAGCCTCATCAATTGCCCGGAGTGCGACTTCCAAGCTAGGTCCGGCGACCGCCGTCGCGGCAATCCCCAGCAACTCGTGAAGTGATTCCGGCGGTTCCTCGATCGCCCGAATCACCTGATGGGCTGCCGCGACCGATAACCCACCCGGACCTAACAGGGCCCGAATGAGCCGCAGCCGCGCCACATGAGTCTGGTCGTACTGTGCCTGAGTAGCAGCGGTCCGTAGGCCCTCGTGGAGCAAGTTCTCACGCAGATAGAACTTGATCGTGGCGACCGGCACCCCTGTCTGGGATGACAGTTCAGAAATTCGCATTCGCCCTCGTTTGACATTGGATAGTGCCACTCTCTAATATTGGAGAGTATCACTATCTAGTTGGAGGATCTCATGGCCGATATCATCCCGGGTCGCATGACCCATGACTACGACGGCGATCTAGTGGTGTTCCTGATCGGGATGCGGATCAATAAGCCGTGGCGGCCCGACCTCTGGATGCCGGTGTTCCTCGCCATGGGGCCGATGCTGGCTGAGCTGTCCAAAGACAAGGATTCCGGCCTGCTCGGTTACCGGCTGACCTTCGGTGCCGGTGGACCGATTGTCATCCAGTACTGGAGCTCGCATGAAAAGCTGTACAGGTACGCCAGCGACAGGAGTGCCGAACACCGTCCGGCTTGGGCCGCATTCAACCGACGGGTGCGCAAGGCCCCAGGCTCGGTCGGGATCTGGCATGAGACCTATGTCGTCGACCGAGCCGAGTCCATCTACTCCGGCATGCCCGCCTCTGGGCTGGCGGCTGCAACATCCGTAGTTCCGGTAGCTCGGCGCGGCGAGACCGCGCGCCAGCGGCTGGAGCACCATCAGATTGAAAGCGTCAGCCCCGCCGCGTGAGGGTGCTGTACCCAGTTTTTCACATCAAGAGATCGTGCTGTGCAGGCGCCGGGCTTTGACGACTGAGAAATTGTCAAGCGGGCGCTGCATGCAGCGATAACCTGAGCCGGTGCTCGCAGTGCCGCCCAACCACTATGGCTACTACGGACCGGTCGGAACTTTCACCCATCAAGCGCTTCTGACGCTGCCGGCGCTACCCGACGAGCCCGCGCCGTACGCCACGGTCGGCCAAACCCTGCAGGCTGTTCGGGACGGGGAGGTGGCAGCCGCGCTGGTACCGATCGAGAATTCGGTGGAAGGCGGAGTCTCGGCAACACTGGACAATCTGACCTACGGAGATCCGTTGCGGATCATCCGCGAGGTGGTGCTTCCTGTTCAGTTCACCTTGTTTGCACGCAATGGCACGCAACTGCCCGATGTACGGCGTGTGCTGACCCATCCGCATGCGGCAGCGCAGTGCCGCGACTGGCTGGCAACCAATCTGTCTTCTGCGGTCATCACCGAAGGCGGCTCCACGGCAGCCGCTGCAGAAGAAGTGGCCGATCCGGCATCACGGTTCGATGCGGCAATCTGCGCTCAGATTGCCGGTGAACTGCACGGCCTGGTTCCGCTTGCCAAGGACATTGCTGATAATCCGGATGCCGTTACGCGATTTGTGCTGGTTTCGCGGCCGGGCCCGGTGGCCCGGTCCACAGGTGCGGACAAGACCACGATGATGCTGTTCATGCGTGATAACCATCCCGGCGCCTTGCTCGAGATCCTCGAACAGTTCGCCAGCCGTGGTGTCAACCTGTGCCGGATCGAATCGCGCCCGACGAAAAAGAGCCTTGGCGACTACTGCTTCAGCGTTGACGCCGAAGGTCATATCGACGATGCCAGGCTCGCCGAGGCCATGATGGGATTGCATCGAGTCTGCGGCAACGTGGTTTTTCTGGGCAGCTACCCGCGCGCCGACCTGACGGAGCCGATCATCCCGAAAGGCACCTCTAACGAGGAGTACGCCGCAGCCGCGACCTGGCTGCGGAAGCTGCGCGGCTGACTGCCTCTGCGCCCGGCATGTAGCTATGCCCTGACCGGCTCACCGAGCCGACTTCGCCGTTGCCAGTCGTCAACTCCCGTAACGACCTTGGTACGCGCAGTTGCAGCGCACCGGGCACCACTTCAGCGGTTAACCGGTTGCAATTCCCCACCGTGTCGCCGTCAAGCTGAACTTGATCACGCTCCTCCACGGTGATCGTGACCCGGTGGCCGCGGAGCCGATCAAGCTGGTCGTCTGGTTGGTGGCGGCGGGTCAAGACGCGGGTTGTCAGCCTGACCCAATCGCGGAGGGCACGCGGTGAGGCGACCAGCACATCCAGCATCCCGTCGTCGGCACGCGCGCCAGGGATCAGCTGAATGTTGGCCAGCAAGAACCCGACATTGCCAACCACGATGACATGTGCCCGGCGCTTGAAAGCAGGTTGATCATCCATTGCGATGGTCGCGTGCATTGCAGGGTGGTTGGCGTTTTGCGCTGCCGACACGAAGTACGCGGCTGAACCCACGGCCTTCTTCATCTTCGGGTCGGCACCCTCCATGATCACCGCGTCCAGGCCGATGCCGGCCATGACAGCGAAATGATCAGGTGGCTGATCATCAACTTGGAGACGTACCAGATCCACCGCCTTGTCCACGCCATCGAAAGCAACATCGAGAGCGGCAACCTCATCTAGCGGAATGCCGATATTGCGCGCCAGTAGATTGCCGGTGCCAGCCGGGATCAGGCCGAACGGAATCCCGGTATGAGCAAGACCGGAACAGATCACCCGGATCGTCCCATCACCGCCGGCACCGAGGACCAGATCAACGTTCTCCCGAACGGCTTGCGCCGTCATGGCTCGACCGGGATCATCAGCGGTGGTCTCCAACCAGAGTGGCCGATCCCACCCACGAGTCTTCAGCTCGTATTCCACATGCCGGCGGAAGGTGATCCAGTCGGTGACCTTGGCCGGGTTGAAGATCACTGCGGCCCGCTGTAAAGGTGTGACGGGTGCCGGCTGGGGAACGGTGCGGCTCCGGACGATTTCACCGACCAGCTCGTGGGGTACCGGCACTTTGACACCCGCAACAAGCAGCGCTGTAGTCGCTGCCAGGGCGCCGTACAGCGCTCCCCCCACGATGTCGGTGATGTAATGCGCGCCAGTGATCCAGCGATTGAAGGCGACGGCGAGAACCAGCAGACCGGAACCCACCTGCCAGAGGACTCGGGCGCGGACGGTTTGCCTGGTCACGGCGAACGTCGCACCAACGGCGATCGACAAAGCCAAAACCCCGGTCATATGGCCGGACGGATAGGCATAGCCCGTTGCAGTAAGCAGATCGAGGGCGTGTTCCGGCCGGGGCCGGTGAAAAATGATCTTGAGGAGGTCAGCGCCGGCCCAGCCCAAA
Organism: Propionibacteriaceae bacterium; assembly: GCA_045806785.1. Lineage (GTDB taxonomy): Bacteria > Actinomycetota > Actinomycetes > Propionibacteriales > Propionibacteriaceae > Microlunatus. The sequence continues at coordinate 39,020 of JBJMIR010000089.1, forward strand.
GCGATCACCATGACCAGCGCAACGGCGAGCTGACGTAGCCGGTGTTGTATCGCCCATAGGGCGATTCCCGCCAACGCCGCGTACTCGAAGCCCGGCCAGGTCAGCAGCGCGAAGGCGCCAATAATCTCCGCGGTCGGAGAGGACGGATCGACCGGCGGTGGCAACATACGCTGATCGAACGCCGCGAAGGCGGCTGTATTGAAGGTGAGCCAAGTCCAGATGACGAAGGCCACCAGCAGCGAGATCGCGATCAGGAGAGATGATCGGCTCGGGGGGCGACGAACCATAACCGCTTCATCATGGCAGCACAGCTCAACACGGGTGACCATTCTTGCGCGGATCACAATGATCCCTTGTGGTCGCAAGCGTCGGCATTGCGCCAGCGACCACTATAAGAATCGCCTGGCGTTATCGGCGATGGTTAGGCTTGCCCGGTGATTGATGTCAAGGCGCTCCGTCTCGATCCAGACCGGATACGGGCCTCCCAGCGGGCTCGCGGCGAGTCGGAGTCTCTGGTCGATGACCTGATCAAGGCTGACGAGGCTCGCCGCAACGCTATTGCGCAGTTCGAAGAGCTACGGGCCGAGCAAAAGGCGTTGGGAAAGCGAGTGGCGCAGGCTCGGGGTGAGGACCGTGTCACGCTGCTGGGCCGCACCAAAGAGCTCGCCGACATGGTCAAGAAGGCCGAGGCTACACAGAACGAGATCGGCATCGCATTCGATCAGATGCTGCGTCAGGTCGGCAATCTGGTATTCGACGACGTGCCACCCGGCGGTGAGGACGACTTCGTCGTGTTGGAAACGCTCGGTACGCCGCGCGACTTCGCCGCCGAGGGGTTCCAGCCCAAAGATCATGTGGAACTTGGTCAGTTGCTCGGCGCTATTGATATGGAACGCGGCGCCAAGGTTTCAGGCTCTCGCTTCTACTACCTGACTGGCCAGGGCGCGGAGCTGGAACTGGCATTGATCAACTTGGCTATGAGCACCGCGATCACAAACGGTTTCACTCCGTTCATCCCGCCCGCGCTGGTCAAGCCGCAAGCCATGGAGGGTACTGGCTTCCTGGGCCAGGCAGCACAGGACGTGTACCACCTCGAAGAGGATGATCTCTACCTAGTGGGCACCTCGGAGGTTCCGCTGGCGGCGTACCATGCCGATGAAATCCTCTACCCGGACACCTTGCCGCGACGCTATGCCGGTTTGAGCCCGTGTTATCGGCGGGAGGCTGGTTCGCATGGCAAGGACACCCGCGGCATTTTTCGGGTGCATTGGTTCGACAAAGTCGAGATGTTCGTTTTCTGTGCGCCAGAGCAGGCGAACACCGAGCACCAAAGGCTGCTGCAATGGGAGAAGGATTTCATCTCCGCCCTGGAGATCCCGTTCCAGGTGATCGAGCTCGCTGCCGGTGATCTTGGCCTGAGCGCTGCGCGTAAGTATGACTGCAATGGCTGGTTGCCGACCCAAGATCGTTATCGGGAGATCACCTCGGCCTCGAACTGCACCGATTTCCAAGCTCGACGGCTCAACATCCGGGCTCGCTTCGACTCCGGCACTGCGCCAGTCGCAACGCTGAACGGGACGCTATGCGCGATGGCCCGGACCATTGTCATGATCTTGGAAAATCACCAGCAGGCTGACGGATCGGTACGCATTCCGGAGGCGCTGCGCCCGTACCTGGGAGGTCGAGAGGCCCTGACGCCGCGTTGAGTCAATCAGCTGATCGGGCCTGGCGTCCGCGCTTGGTGGCCCTGGATATCGACGGCACTTTGGTGGATCGCAACGGGTTCCTGCCACGTGCGGTCGCCGAGGCGGTAGATCTGGTGATCCAGGCCGGCGTACCGGTGGTTTTGTCAACCGGTCGATCCTGGCACGGCACGAGGGCGATCTTCTCCGAGCTCGGCCTGCCGCCTGGACCAACGGTGTGTTCCAACGGTGCCGTGGTGGTGCGATATCCGCCGCAGGAGATTCTCAAGGCGATCACGTTTGATCCTCGGCCGGTGATCACGCAGGTTGAACAGTTTGCTCCTGGCACATTCATCGCGGTCGAGGAAATTGGAATCGGATACCGGCTCAATGGCCGTCTTCCCGATGATGATCTGACCGGAGAGTTGATCATCGAAGACGTCGAGCAGCTCAGTTCCCGGCCGGTGACTCGGGTGATCTTGCGAGATCCGGCCCGATCCGAGGAAGAATTCCTGGCGTTGGCGCGCCACCTCGGCATGCATGGGGTCACCTACTTCGTCGGATGGGGCAGCTGGCTTGACATCGCTCCGGACGGAGTAAACAAGGCAACCGCACTTGCCGAAGTGGCGGCCGGCTTCGGAGTAGCAGCTGCAGACGTCATCGCATTCGGCGATGGGCAAAACGACATCGAGATGCTGCGCTGGGCCGGTCGTGGGGTTGCAATGGGCGATGCCCCGGACGAGGTCAAAGCTGCGGCAGACGACGTCACCAAGACCATTGACGATGGCGGTCCGGCTGCTGAGCTACGTGGCTGGTTCGGTTAGCGCACGCCCCAGAGGCTCCGAAGCGTTAACGGCGGGGATCGTCGCCACGACGGGGGTCGTCCCGCGCTGAAGTGTCATCTACATCGAGTCGAGTCGAACTGACTTGATCATCCCGTGCGCCTGGAACGCCTTGGTCATCACGCATGGGGGTGTTGCCTTGGTCGTCGTATCCCGTTCCATCACCCACATCAGTGCCGTCGCGGGCGTCTTGGTCGCCCACGGTGCGGTCGCGCACGTCTTGGTCGCCCACGGTGCGGTCGCGCACGTCTTGGTCCCCTACGGTGCGGTCCCGGACGTCTGCGTCATATGCCGCCTCGTCGGCGGCACGCCCAGGGCGAGCGTCGGTGGCACGCCTAGGACCCCCGTCCGCGTCATCGTCGGTTGCCCGCCTCCGACCACCTGTGTCATCGCTCTTGCCGCGGGTCCGTACGTCTGGATCGATCCGGTCCGCCTTGCGCAGCGTGTCTTCAACATCCGACCGTCCTGCAGCGGTTTGCTCTCGTTGTTCGGCAGAGGTCGAGGCGAGCCGGTCGGCTTCGGCCCGCGCGTCCTCAGCCTGTGCAGCGATGGCGTTCGCCTCGGCCTCTTTTCGATCGAGCTCCGCGGCCCGCTCAGCCGCCTCTTTCCTGATCTGCTCAGCGCGAGCGCGGCGGGCACCAGCGCGGCTTCGCATTATGACGTACGCCAGCACGGCGACGATCACGACAATGACGATCACGAGAATGATCCATGCAGTGGTGCTCATTGCCGGTTCCCTTCTGCTAGGCGGACTAGGGCTTTTGCCGTATGCACGCCAACACAGCCTGCACCCTCCGCCTTGTTATGGGTACCCGGCCGACCCCGTTCCGAAACTGAGCGGGCCTTCGTTCAGGCCGCTTGTGGGCCGCGGCGGGCAAGTGGCGAGTCGGTCACGCTAGCCGCGGCGGCAACCACCGCTGCGATGGTGGGCTTCTGCGCCGAGCTATGCGCAGTCGGCGCACGACGTTCCCGGCGTTAATGACGTTTGATTGTCGAAAGCGAACAACCCAGCCGCTGCGCCAATGTCTCCAGGCTCTCGTGGGGGTTGGCGTTGCGCAGCCGGACCACCTCGCTGTGGTTGACCTGCCGGTCCCGACGCGTGGCTCCGGCGAGAGTGTCGAAGTCTTCAGGTCCCACCGTGACGTCCAGCACGCGTCGAATCTGGGCCCGCTGTGGAGGCGTAGTGCCCGCGACATAGCCCGCAACGTCGTACTCAACGATCGCCTGATAGAGGCAGTCGACGATCAACGGGCAATCCCGGCAGGCAGCTTGCGCGGTGGTGATCAACGCCTGCTGACGGCGCCGTACGGTTCCCGATGCGCCGGCGGGCAGTGGCTCCTCCAAGAGTTGATCTTGGAAGACGGCGGCTAGCTGAATGCAACCGGCCGCGGCGTAATTGTCGATCTTGGCGCTTGGCGTGGACATGTGCTCTCTCCCCCGAGGTCTCGTTTTCGCAACGGATCTCCTGGGACGCCAACACGCGGTATCTGGTTCCCGGCGCTAGGCAAATTTCCGACCAATGACGGGTTTCGACCGCTGCACGCGGCTTCGGCTACCGAAAAACTCCGCACTAGTCGGAAGTTTGATCCTGCAGATGCCGGCTTCGACGATGCGGAAGTTCTTACAGGTACATTCCGCTGGTGCCCTCGCGGGGCCGGCCTTCCTGCGGCGGAACGGGCGTGGGACCTTGCGGCAGCGCTCGCCGCATCTGCTCCAGCTGTGCCCGAGCCGCCATTTGCTGGGCGAACAGCGCGGTTTGGATGCCATGGAACAAGCCCTCTAGCCAGCCCACCAGCTGTGCTTGGGCGATCCGCAATTCGTCCTCACTAGGAGTGGCGTCATCGCTGAAGGGCAACGTGATGCGTTCCAGCTCTTCAGCCAACTCAGGTGACAGACCATCCTTGAGCTCGGTGATCGAGGTTTCCTGAATGGTCCGCAGCCGCTGCCGGGTGGCCTCGTCCAGCGGAGCCGACTTCACCTCGGCAAGGAGCTGGCGGATCATGTTGCCGATCCGCATCACCTTTGCGGGCTGCTCGACCATCTCGGTCACGGATTTGGTTTCTTCGTCCTGATCTGCGGGCGCGTCCCGCGGCGGCCCTTCGACGGCCATGGCCTGGGGCGTCACCACATAGACCCGGCCGTCGTCGGTCGCACCAGCGACTCCAGGCATCTCGGGCTGTTCATTACCGGCTGTCGAGTCAGTGGTCATATCTACAGATCCTAGGTAGGGACGCATACGCCGCAATGCTTTACCCATGGCCAGGGCGGGAAAACCGGTGGAGCACGCCAGCGTCGAAGTCCTACGCTGAATTGGTCATGCATGACTTCCCGCCGCTGGTCCCGGACTTGGCGGGGCCGGATGTTCGTGTGTCCACCACTTCCACTCGCAAAAGGCGGGTCGTGGTGCGCCACCGCCTGCCCAGGCGCAACTTCACCGATCCCGAAACCCGGGGCGGGGCTCGCTTCCTTGGCTGGTTGATGTGGCAGCAGCTGCCTGCCCTCGTCCTCACCTCGCTGATCAGCGTGATCGAGTGGTTGCCGGGCTCGGTCGGTCCTTACATCATCGGCAAGATCGTCGACGACGGCATTCTGCCGCATGACATGGCAACTGTCCTTCGGCTGAGCTCGATCATGTTCGGCCTGGTGATCATCGGAATCGTCGCCAGCGTGCTAGGGCACACCATGGTGGTCCGGACCTGGCTGGTCGCGATGTACGGCACCATGAAGCTGGTCACCCGGAAAGTCACCCAGATGGGTCACGTGCTTCCGCAGCGTACGCCGACCGGTGAGGTGCTCAGCGTGTCTGCGGGTGACTCTGATGAGTTCGGGGCACTGACCGAGATCGTGTCGCGTTTCGCCGGCGCCTTGATCGCGTACTTGGTGATCGCCGGCTTGGTGCTGTCGACCTCGGTGAAGCTGGGCATCGTCGTGCTGGTCACCGCGCCGTTGATCATCTTATTTGCGATGCCGCTGCTGCGGCCGTTGCAACGGCGGGAAGAGATCGAGCGCAACAAGACCTCGGATCTGACCTCCATGGCAACCGACATCGTGGCGGGCTTACGCATTCTGCGCGGAATTGGTGGCGAGCAGACGTTCGCCCGCAACTACGCCAACCAGTCGCAACATACGCGGGAAGCTGCCGTTTCGACCGGTGTCTGGCAGGGGGCTGTTGATGCCACTAGCGTGCTGTTTTCAGGTCTGTTCCTGGTCACCTTGACCTGGCTTGGCGCGCGCGAGGTGGTCGCCGGGGATCTCACCGTCGGGCAGCTGATCAGCTTCTTCGGTTACGCGATCTTCATGGTGTGGCCCATCCAGACCTTCTTCGAGCTGGCGCAGAAGTGGGTTCGCAGTGTGGTGTCAGCGCGCAAGACCGTTGCCGTACTCGATCATCGGCCGCCGTGGCGGACGCCTGAGCCGCCGCTGACCTTGCCGGATGACGATGTCTTGCATGATCAAGAGTCTGGCTTCGTCGCGCAACCAGGCGAATTTACGATCATCGTCAGCGCGGTGCCGGACGACTCGGCCGCGCTTGCCGATCGACTCGGCCGTTATCTGCCGGCCGATCATGAGCCAGTCAGTCTCGGTGTCGCAGACGGTCTGAAGGGTCGTGCTGCGCGGCGCGCCTGGAAGCGCCAGCGCGCTGAGCAAGCCCACCAGGTGGAGCGAGATCAGCAGCTTGCCGGACAAAAGTGGGGCGTCAGCCTCGGTTCGGTAGATCTTGCCGATGTGCCAATTGATCAGGTTCGGGAGCGGATCGTAGTGAGCGACACCGCGAGCCAGGTGTTCGCTGGCTCCCTGCAGTCGGCGATTGATCCGGAAGGACGGCTCAGTCTTGAGGAGGCTGAGACGGCGCTGCGTGTCGCCGCAGCAGAGGATGTCTTTGCGGGCTTGCAGGGAGGTTGGCAGGGCCGGATCGACGAGCGTGGCCGCGGATTGTCCGGTGGGCAGCGGCAGCGTGTTGTGCTAGCCCGAGCCCTCGCGCTCGACCCGCAAATCTTGATCTTGGTTGACCCTACTTCGGCAGTTGATGCGCATACCGAGGCCTTGATCGCCGAGCGGCTGGTGGCTCATCGCCGTGGCAAAACGACGATCCTGACCACGGCATCGCCACTCCTGCTGCACCACGCGGACCGAGTGGCGTTTTTGTTCAACAAGCAGATCACCGCGTACGGCACCCACGAGGAGTTGCTCCGGACCAACAAGGACTACCGGCGTACCGTCGCCCGCGCGCTGGATGAGCCCGCGGAGGAATCCGATGACTGATCTGCAAACTGGTCTTCGCGGCTCAGCGCAGACCTGGCGAGTCACGCTGCCGGCACCGGAGATTCCTGGGGAGCTGGTTCCTCCAAGCAGCGGATCTCTTCGGTCGCGGGCGCGGGCCTGGCATCACCGCCATCTGCTGCGGGAGCGGCGTGCCCAGGAGTTCTTCGCGGCTTCCCGTCACCCTGACCGCGGGCTTCCCGTTGCTGATCGGCGGGAGGTTGGTGCCTTCGCTTCGCGCATGTTGGGTAGCCGGCGGTCCATGATCGTCGCGCTGTTGATCTTGCACGCTTTGGCTGCCGTGGCGGGCTTGGTAGTGCCACGCCTTCTTGGCTGGCTGGTTGACCAGGTCGCGGCGCCTGGCACGTTGGTATCCACAGTGGACGGGCTGGCATTGGCGGTGGCAAGCGTCGTCGTGGCGCAAGCGATCATCACGTTCTTCGCGTTGCGGATGTCGACGATCTTCGGTCAAGATCTGCTGGCGGAGTCACGCGAGTACGTGGTACGGACCGTTCTCGGTCTGCCGCTGAGCAAGGTGGAGAGCGCGAGCACTGGCGATCTTGTCACGCGGGTCACTCGTGACGTGAGCACGATGAGCATGAGTGTCCGTTTCGGCTTGCCGGAGTCAGTGATCGCCGGAATGACGACACTGCTGACTGTGGTCGCCATGCTGGTGAACTCGTGGTTGCTAACCCTGCCACTGCTGCTGACCGTGCCGTTGTTGATCATCGCCGCAAGGCGCTATGTGAAGCGGGCGCCTAAGGGCTACATCACCGAGGGCGGCACGTACTCAGAAATCAACTCGACCTTCACCGAGACGGTCGAGGGCGCCCGGACGGTCGAGGCGCTCGGCTTGCAGCGCGATCGGATCGAACGCGGTGATGGCGACATCGCGATCTCCGCACAGGCCGAGCGCTACACCATGAGCCTGCGCAACCTGCTGTTCATCGTGATCGGCTTCGTGTACGACATGCCGCTGGTCCTGGTGCTGATCTTGGGCGGCATTGGCTACGCCAATGGCTGGGTGAGCCTGGGCCAGATCACGGCTGCGACGCTGTACGTGCAGGCTCTCGTGGAGCCGCTGGACCGGCTGATTCGCAACGTCGACCGGCTGCAGGTCGGCATTGCCTCGACCTGCCGGCTGCTTGGCATCGCTGCCGTGCCACAAGATCGCGAGGCAGGAGACAGACTGCCAGCTGGCAACCGATTGATCGGTCGTAACCTGCGCTTCGCCTACTACGACGAGCACGACGTGCTGCATGGAATTGATCTTGCATTGCGTCCTGGGGAGCGGCTTGCCATTGTCGGGCCGAGTGGCTCCGGCAAGTCCACGCTTGGCAGGCTGCTGGCCGGCATCAACAAGCCGCGTACTGGATCAGTCACCGTGGGAGGTGTCGAGCTCACTGAGCTGCCGCTGCCGGTGCTGCGTACCGAGGTTGCCCTTGTTACACAGGAACATCATGTGTTCGTCGGTACGGTGCGCGACAACATCATCTTGGCTCGGGAGTCCTCGCCTGACGACGTGGTGATCGAGGCGTTGCGGACGGTGGACGCCTGGGATTGGGTGCAGCGATTGCCGCAGCAACTCAGCACCATACTCGGCTCTGGTCATCAGAAGCTCACCCCGGCGCAGGCGCAGCAAGTGGCGTTGGCGCGGCTGGTGGTTGCGGATCCGCACACACTGGTGCTGGATGAGGCCACGTCGTTGATCGACCCGCGTACGGCTCGACACCTCGAGGGATCAATGGCGGCGCTGCTTGAAGATCGCACGGTGGTGGCGATTGCGCACCGGCTGCATACCGCGCATGATGCCGACCGGATCGCGGTAGTGATCAACGGGCGGATCGTCGAGCTCGGAAGTCATCAGGAGCTGGTGGCGGCCGACCGCGAATACGCCCGGCTGTGGCGTGCCTGGACGTCGTAACGGTTCTGCTGGTCTTCACCTTCTCGAGTTGCGCCTCAGCCGAATGCAGCTTGTGCGGAAAAACGCCATTGGGACCAGAGTTGCGAGTCGGGACATACGAGTGGACCGAGACCTGGGGGTGACCTCCCAGCTCGTCACCGATACGTTTGTGCTACACGGGAATCCCGTGCATCTCGTCCCGTCTGCTTCAAGAGCAACCCGATCGGGTGGCCGTAAGTAAAGCGGGCAGGAGCGGTCTGAAAGAAACGAGAGGGCTGCCATGACAGACACGATCAACCCGCCCACTGGAGCCATGACGAATGGCGTGACAGACACCGACCCGAACGAGACCGAAGAGTGGCTCGATGCACTCGGTTCAGTCCTGGAGTTCGAGGGCGGCGACCGGGTGCACTATTTGCTGGACCGGCTCATCGAGGATGGGCGCCACAAGGGCGCTCCAGTGCCGTACTCCACTACCACTCCATACATCAACACCATTCCGGTGGAAAAGCAGCCGCCCTATCCGGGTGATCTAGCCACCGAGTGGCGAATCCGATCACTGAACCGGTGGAACTCGATCGCCATGGTGCTGCGCGCGAATAAGGAATCCTCCGAACTCGGCGGGCACATCGCGAGCTTCCAATCCTCGGCGACGCTGTACCACGTCGGATGGAATCATTTCTGGCACGGGCCGACGGAAGACAATCCCGGCGACCTGGTCTTCTTCCAAGGCCACTCCGCGCCAGGGTTCTACGCACGTGCCTTCATGGAGGGTCGGCTTACTGAGGAGCAGATGGACAACTTCCGTCAGGAGGCGTATAACGACGGCCTGCCGTCCTACCCGCACCCGTGGCTGAAGCCCGACTTCTGGCAGTTCCCCACAGTGTCCATGGGCCTCGGTCCGATCATGGCCATCTACCAGGCCCGCTTCCTCAAGTACCTCCAGGGCCGGGGCCTTGCCGACACCACTGATCGTCATGTGTGGTGCTTCCTCGGCGACGGAGAATGCGACGAACCGGAATCCCTTGGCGCGATCTCGCTTGCCGGCCGAGAGCGCCTGGACAACTTGATCTTCGTGATCAACTGCAACCTGCAACGCCTGGACGGGCAGGTACGCGGCAACGGCAAGATCATCCAGGAGCTGGAAGGCGTCTTCCGCGGCGCGGGATGGAACGTGATCAAGGTCATCTGGGGCAGCAACTGGGATCCGCTGCTAGCCAGAGATACCAGCGGCATGCTGAAGCATCGGATGGAGGAGTGCGTCGACGGCGAGTACCAGGACTTCAAGTCCAAGGACGGTGCTTACGTACGCGAAAACTTCTTCGGCAAGTACCCAGAGCTGCGCGAGATGGTCGCCGGTATGACCGATGAGCAGATCTGGGCGCTCAACCGCGGCGGCCACGACCCGATCAAAGTCTTCGCGGCATATCAGGCAGCCGTGGAACACACCGGTGAGCCGACCGTCATCCTGGCCAAGACCGTCAAGGGCTACGGCATGGGGGAGGCCGGTGAAGGCCAGAACATCACTCACCAGCAAAAGAAGATGGCCGAGAACGCGTTGCGGGTGTTCCGCAACCGATTCGATCTTCCGATTGCCGACGAAGACCTGCTCAAGTACCCCTATTTGAAGCCAGCGGACGACAGTCCTGAGGGTCGCTACCTGGCTGAGCGTCGCGCCGCCCTCGGCGGAGGCAGTGTGCCCAGCCGGCGGCAGAAGTCGTCCACGACGCTCTCCGTACCGGACCTGTCAGCCTTCAAGAATCAACTGGAAAGCACTGGTGAGCGTCAGATCTCGACGACCATGGCGTTCGTACGGATCCTCAACACACTCATGCGGGACAAGCAGATCGGGGCCCACGTGGTGCCGATCGTGCCGGATGAGTCGCGGACCTTCGGCATGGAGGGCATGTTCCGGCAGTTCGGCATCTTTTCCCAGGTCGGTCAGCTCTATCGACCGCAGGATGCCGACCAGCTGATGTTCTACAAGGAGGACAAGAAGGGTCAGATCCTTCAGGAGGGCATCAACGAGCCGGGCGCGATGGCGTCATGGATTGCCGCCGCCACCTCGTACAGCGTCAACGACGTCCCGATGATGCCCTTCTTCATCTACTACTCGATGTTCGGCTTCCAGCGCTTCGGCGACCTGGCCTGGGCTGCCGGCGACAGCCGGGCGCGGGGCTTCATTCTGGGTGGCACCGCAGGCCGTACCACGCTCAGCGGCGAGGGCCTCCAACATGACGACGGGCACAGCCACATTCAGTCATCGGTGATCCCGAACGTTGTCTCCTACGATCCAACGTTCTCTTACGAGGTCGCGGTGATCGTCTACGAGGGCCTGCGCCGCATGTTCGCCGAGCAGGAGGACGTTTACTTTTACATCACGCTGATGAACGAGAACTATGAGCATCCCGAGATGCCTGAGGGTGTCGAGGAGGGCATCGTCAAGGGGATGTACCTGTTCAGGGCTGCGGAGGGCAACAAGAAGAAGCCTCGAGTGCAGCTGCTCGGCAGCGGAACGATCTTCCGAGAAGTCCTCGCGGCCGCCGACCTGCTGGCATCGGACTTTGGCGTCGCCGCCGACGTATGGAGCGTTCCCAGTTTCACCGAGCTGCGTCGTGAGGGTCTCGATGTAGAGCGGTGGAATCGGCTGCATCCCACCGAAGAGCCCAAGCGCAGCTATGTGGAAACCATGCTGGCCGACCGGTCAGGACCGGTGATCGCATCGACGGATTACATGAAGGCGTTTGCTGATCAGATCCGTCCGTTCGTCAATCGGCGGTACGCGGTGCTCGGGACGGACGGCTTCGGCCGCTCCGATTATCGGAAGGCACTACGCAGCTTCTTCGAAGTTGATCGTTATTTTGTGGCACTCACCGCGCTGCACGCATTGGCCGAGGAAGGCCAGGTGCCGAAGGAGCGTGTCGCGGAGGCGATAAGTAAGTACGAGATTGATCCCGAGAAGCGCAACCCGATGCACAGCTGATTAGGAGCGAGCAGTGGCGACTCAAGTAGCAGTTCCAGACATCGGCGACTTCAATGACGTGCCGGTGATCGAAATCCACGTTTCGGCCGGTGATGTCGTCGCCGTGGATGATCCGTTGGTGACCCTGGAGTCGGACAAGGCAACGATGGACGTTCCCAGCACTACTGCTGGAGAGATCCGCGAATTGTTCGTCAAGGAGGGCGACCGCGTCAGTGAGGGATCACCTCTAGTTGCGGTAGAAGAGGCGGGGGCACCAGAAGGGGAGCCACCCACCATGATCGGTCAGCAGGAGCCGACACCCGCTGCTGCGACGCCTGCTGCCCCGGTCCCGGAGGTTGCACCACCCGCCGTCAAGCCAGCCGCAGCTCCAGCGGCTCCTCCCGCTGAAACGCCGACGACCGACTTCGTCGGGGTCCATGCGGGCCCGAGCGTACGCCGACTCTCCCGAGAGCTGGGCGTTGATCTGTCCTCGGTCGACGGAAGTGGACCAAAGGGTCGGATCACCAAGGAAGACCTGCTGCAGACGTTGCGAGGACCAGCGGCGCCCGCCGCTGCTCCGGCCGCGGCTCCGTCTGGTATGGGCATACCGCCAATCCCGGCGGTGGACTTCTCCAAGTTCGGCCCCGTCGAGGTGGAACCGTTGCCCAGGATCAAGAAGATCTCCGGCCCGTTCCTGCATCGGTCTTGGCTCAATATCCCGCATGTCACCCATGGGGATGAAGCCGACATCACCGAGCTCGACGCGTACCGCAAAGAGCTCGACACGGCTGCAAAGGCCGAGGGCTATCGCGTCACCCTGCTTGCCTTCTTGCTCAAGGCATCGGTTTCGGCGCTTCGGGCCTACCCGACAGTGAACAGCTCGCTGTCTCCAGAAGGCGACAGCTTGATCATGAAGCAGTACATCAACATCGGGGTCGCGGTCGATACGCCGGATGGCCTCGTGGTCCCAGTGATCACCGACGTCGATCGGAAGGGCATCACAGAGCTGAGCAAGGATCTTGGCGCCGTCTCGGTCAAAGCTCGCGACGCCAAACTCGGCCCCAGCGATCTGCAAGGCGGCACCTTCACCATCTCGAGCCTGGGTGGTATCGGTGGCACGAACTTCACTCCGATCGTCAATGCGCCCGAGGTTGCGATCCTGGGTGTGGTGCGCTCAAAGCAGATGCCGGTCTGGAATGGCAAGAAGTTCCGCCCCCGGCTGATGCTCCCGGTGTTCCTTTCCTACGACCACCGAGTCATCGACGGCGCTCTCGCAGCCCGGTTCATGCGGCATCTGTGCGACGCCCTCTCCGACATGCGCCGACTCGTGCTCTAGGACCGGCGCCTCTTCGAACCGAGCCCTTTCACCGACATTGCACCGATGCATCCGTCTGCTGTCCAAAGGAGAACCGCATGAGTGTCCAGGAGGTACGGGTCCCCGACATCGGTGACTTCAGTGACGTACCTATCATCGAAATTCACGTTGCTGCCGGCGATACCGTCGCGGTGGACGATCCAATCGTCACCTTGGAATCGGACAAAGCGACGATGGATGTGCCGGCGCCCATGGCCGGCACGGTGACAGCGGTTCCGGTGTCGGTGGGTGACACCGTCTCCCAGGGAGATGTCATCCTCAGCGTCGAGGTTGCCGAAGCCGAAGCTGCGCCTGCTGCTGAGGCGGCCCAGCCTGCTGCAGCCGCGACGACACCCGCACAACCGGCTGCGGCCGCACCCGCTCCCACACCGGCAGCGGCTCCCACACCCGCACCGGTACCGTCGGATAAGGCCGCCGAGTTCGACGCCGACGTGCTAGTGCTCGGCTCTGGTCCGGGCGGCTACACCGCGGCATTCCGCGCCGCCGATCTAGGTGCGAAGGTGGTGCTCGTCGAGCGCTATCCATCGCTTGGCGGCGTCTGCCTCAACGTCGGTTGTATCCCTTCGAAGGCGATGCTGCACGCCGCCAAGGTGGTCGCCGAGACGAAGGAGATGGCCGAGAACGGCATCAGCTTCGGAGAACCCACGTTCAACCTCGACAAGTTGCGGGACTGGAAGCAGGCCGTGGTCGACCGGCTTACCCGTGGTGTCGGCGGATTGGCCAAACAGCGCAAAGTCGAGGTCGTTAGCGGCGTCGGCACGTTCTCTTCACCGAACACCATTGATGTGGCGACCGAGGACGGCACTCGCACGATCAGTTTTGAGAATGCGATCATTGCGGCCGGATCCGAGTCGGCCAAGCTGCCGTTCATTCCCCATGACGATCCGCGGGTGATTACCTCGACCGGGGCGTTGGAGCTACCCCAGATTCCGGAGCGGATGCTTGTCGTCGGCGGCGGCATCATCGGCCTGGAGATGGCCGCGGTCTATCACCAGCTCGGTAGCCGCGTGACCGTTGTCGAGTTGCTTGATCAATTGATACCGGGAACAGACTCTGATCTCATCGCTCCGCTGCAGAAGATGATCACCAAGCAGTACGAGAACATCCTCGTTGGCACCAAAGTCACCGCAGTCGATGCCAATGACTCTGGACTGACCGTGCACTTCGACGGAGCAAAGGCGCCGGACACCGACACGTTTGATCAGATCTTGGTAGCAGTTGGCCGTGTGCCCAACGGTGCAGCCATCGGCGCCGACAAGGCTGGCGTGATCGTCGACGGACGTGGATTCATCAGCGTGGACAAACAGCAGCGCACCAACGTGCCGCACATCTTTGCCATCGGAGACATCGTCGGGCAGCCGATGCTGGCCCATAAGGCCACCCACGAGGGCAAAGTCGCGGCTGAGGTGGCCTGCGGCCAGAAGAGCTACTTTGATGCGCGAGTGATTCCCTCGGTCGCCTATACCGATCCGGAGGTGGCCTGGGTCGGAGTCACCGAGAACGAGGCGAAGGCTGCAGGCGTCGCGTACGGGAAAGGCACGTTCCCATGGGCTGCCAGTGGCCGTTCATTGTCGCTCGGCCGCAGCGAAGGGCTCACCAAGCTGATCTTCGACGAGGCGACCGAGCGGGTGATCGGCTGCGGCATTGTCGGGCCCTCTGCTGGTGATCTCATTTCCGAGGTTGCGCTTGCCATCGAGATGGGTGCAGATGCAGCCGATATCGCGCTCACCGTGCATCCACACCCGACGCTCTCGGAGACGGTTGCCTTCTCTGCCGAGGCGTTCGAGGGGACGATCACCGACCTCTATATGCCGAAGCGGAAGAAGAAGTAGGAACCGCTCTCCCAGCTTGCCGCAAGCTCTCCGAGCTCTCCCAGGTTGCTCAAGTTTCCCACGCAGCTGGGGATGTCGACAGCTATCGGGTCACCGAGAGGATGACCTTGCCGATGTTGTCGCCTGACTCCAGACGTGCATGTGCGGCTGGGGCTTCGGCGAGGGGAAACACCGCCACAGGTGGCAGCCTGATCGTGTTGTCCGCGATCAGCGGCCAAACATGTTGCACGAGGCCGCGGCAGATCGCCGCTTTCTGTTCCACTGGTCGGGCTCGCAGTAGGCTCGCGGTGACCAGGCCGCGCCTTGCCTCGAGCGATGCGAGGTCTATTGTGCCCTTGCGTCCACCTTGCAGGCCGATGTTGACTAGCGCCCCATCCGTCGCAAGCAGCTCCACATGATCACTAAGGTACTTCGCACCCACAATGTCGAGGATCATATGTATGCCGTGATGGGCGACTTCACGTACCGCGGACACCCAGTCACCGCGGTAGGAGAACGCATGATCGGCACCAATGGAGCGGCAGTAGTCGAGCTTGTCGTCGCTGCCCGCAGTCGTGATCACTGTGGCGCCGATGCTCTTGGCGTACGGGATCGCGAACGAACCGATGCCGCCAGCGCCGCCGTGGACAAGGAATGTGTCACCTTCAGTGAGCCCGATCAGTTCGATGTTGGAATAGACCGTCGCTGCTACCTCGATGACGCCGGCCGCTGCTACCAGGTCCACCCCTAGCGGCGGCGGCACAACCTGACCCGCAGGTACGGCGACGTACTCCGCATAGCCCCCACCTGCCAGGAGCGCGACGCACAAATCGTCCACCTCCCAGTTGGAAACATCGCGACCAACCGCCGCGATCGTGCCCGACACTTCAAGGCCCGGAATCTCACTCGCACCAGGTGGCAGTCGGTAATGTCCCTGTCGCTGCAGCAGATCGGCGCGGTTGACTCCGGCTGCCGCAACCTTGATCAACACCTCGTCTGGACCCGGTTTCGGCGTGTTCACATCTCGGAGTTCGAGCACCTCCGGAGGACCAGGTTCCCGTGCAACGATGGCTTTCACGCCCCACAGCGTGCCATAGCTCCAGGTACGCGTCGGCTAGGATCTGGATGCTCGTCGCGCTCGGGAGCCGAAGAGACCAGCCGGGCGAGGTCGCATAGTGGACTAGTGCAGGCGCCTTGAAAGCGCCCGAGCGGGAGACCGTTCCGTGGGTTCGAATCCCACCCTCGCCGCAGTTGCCGTCAAGGCAGGGCAATGTCCTTGCCGACGCAAGACGGCAAGTCGATGGGTATGGTGCAGCGATGAGCGATGGAGGCAGGGAGCGCCCTGACGAAGGGGTGCGTTTTGTCCTGAGCGCGCCACCTCCGCTGCGCTCGCTGGCGATCAGCTCCGTGGCAGCAGTCCTCGCAGCGGTCATGATCGTGCTCGGCAGCGCGCTGGACCTGCCGCAAGCTGTCGCGATCGCCGGGATCGGGCTCATGGTGTTTGCAATTGCGCTGGTCATCGCCGCGCTGATGCTGACAGCGCGGCTACGCGCAACGGCGATCTTGGATTCAACATCGATCACGATCACTCAGCGTGGCCATCGCAGAACCGTGCCGTGGTCGATGATTGACAGCGTCAAGATGCTGGGGTCCCAATTGTTATTGATCACTGAGCCAGAGGGCGGCCCGAACGCGGCCCTGGTCAATCCGAGGGGGAGTACCGATGCCACATTTGCTGCGCTGATTGCCGATATCCAGAGACGCCTGAACGCTGACCGCGGCTACCGGCCGATTTCGTAGCCGCCTCACTCGTCAGCGTGCCGTCGGGTCAGCGGTACGGCCGGGACGTCGCCGCGACCTTCGAATCGTACGCGCACGCGTCGTTGACACTCTCGCTCTGGATCGTGCCGCCAGATTTCTTCTTCGCCTTCGGGTTCTTGGTTTCACCGAGCGCTGCTTTGACCCGCTTACGCATCAGCGTGAAGTCAGGATTGGTTGAGGAGAAACCAGCGACCCCGGACTTGAAGACGATGCTGCGGACGTTGCCATCCTTGACACGCAGACTCAGATCAACCATGAGTGGTAGGACTTCGCGCGGAATGTCGGTATAGACCAGCTGTTTGCCAGCCTTTGCGACGTCCTCGTAACGGGCCAGCATATTGCTCGGATTCGCCTGCTTGATGATCGCATTGATCACGCAGCGCTGCCGGTCCATGCGAGCGAAGTCGTCAGATCCGTAGCGGCCGCGTGCGTACCAGAGCGCACTACGTCCGTTGAGCTTTTGATTCGGTCCGGGCTTGAGGTACTCCTTGGGCGGGATGTGGCGATCTGTATCACCACCGATCGGGATATAGGTGTTGATGTTGAGCCGGATACCACCCAAAGCGTTGATCATCTTGCTGAAGCCCTCCAAGTTGATCAACACGTAGTAGTCCACTTGCAGGCCAAGCGCCTCGCCGACTGAGAGCTTGAGTACGTCGGCGCCGAGGTTATCGGTAGGGCCGAGCAGGTCCTTGGGCACCGAGCGCGGCACGTTTCGATACATGGCGTTAAGAAAGTACTCGGCGTTGCCCGGGTCGCCATTGGTGAAGCCGTACCGGTAGTACTTGTGCAGTGGCGAGCCCTTCGGGAAGGGCATCCGCGTTGCGTTTCGGGGGAGGCTGAAAAGCGTCGTATCGCCGGTCTTGGTGTTGATGCTGGCCAAGATCACGGTGTCGGTACGCGTGCCGACCCGGCCGGGTCCGGCATCGCCGCCAAGGAGCAACACGTTCAGTCGCGGTTTACCAGCCCAGGGATCCTGTGGTTGCGGCTTGCCAGGCGTCGTTTGGGTGGCCTCCAATGTCGGCCGAGTTGCGCTCTTTGTATCGTTCTCGCTTTTGAAGACTGCGCTGACCGAGCTGGCCGTGACATAGGAGTAATGCGCGGCAACCGCCATGGGAGCGGCGACCCCGAATGAGAGTAGGCCGACCAAAACGCCGCCGATCACTCGCTGACCTCGGGTAGGCCCGCTACGGAGGCTCAGGTGGCTGGCAACAATGATGCCGACCCAGATGACACCGATGATCATCAGCGCGACGGCTGCCCGGCGCAGCGTCTTTGGATCAACGGCATGGGCCAGCAGGTCTTGGCGATCAACCGTTGCGTAAATGCCTATTGCCAGCAGGGCTGCGGCGAATATGCCCAAGATGACGCTGCCGATGATGCGGCGGCGGCCTGCGATCAGCCCAAGTCCGGGAATGGCCGTTCCGGCGATTGTGAAGACGACGGCTCGCCTGAAGCTGCGAGTGGGTGGCGGTGGGGTCGGAGCGGCCCGTGAAGGCGCAGGGGACTCATCGGGGAGCTGCCAGCTCCACCTACCCTGCTTTAGTTGATTAGGCATCAACATTCCTTACGTGCCCCGGGGAAGTGAAAACCCGCTCCACAATACGTGCGCAAACGGGCCGATATGCGATTCTCGGATGAATCAGTACGCATGTGCAAAGCCGGCCGGCATCAGCGCGGAGATTGCGCGATGGGGTAGTTGGATTGGCTTTGCCTCGAATAGCGTCAGGTCGGTAGTCTTGCCCAGCGTTCGGCCGCAGCCGAGCGCGTGGTTGGGAGGCGTCGCCTAGTCCGGTCTATGGCGCCCGCCTGCTAAGCGGGTTGAGGGCTCAACCCTCTCGCGGGTTCAAATCCCGCCGCCTCCGCCACTATGACGGGCGACGCTTCGCCGACTGCAGGAGCTCGCGGTCGGGCTTCGTTGATGAGTTGGCGCTGTTCGCGAGCGACGAAGGAGGCGAATGTGGCGGTGCCCGTCAGAGTGCAATAAACACTGCCACTATGACGGGCCTGCCGGGTTAGCGGTGGGACTGGTCTTGCCACGCTTTGGATCCGGCCGAGACGGCCTCTTTGAACTGGTGCGCTCGTCGACGGGCCATCTCGCTGGGAGATTCCTCCAATTGCTGGATCCAATTCATCGCCGCTCGCGCCAACGCAGTCCCGGACAGCGCGGCCCCGATCAGCCACAGAAAGAAACCAATGCAGAGCAGTGCCACGCCGGAGGTCATCCATCCGCGGTTGACCTCGAACTGCGGCCGAGAAGTGGAGTTGCTCATTCTGATCCTCCTCTGTGAATGCATCCGGACTCCGCGAGGGACTCTTTGTCCTATCGTCCTCTTTCCCATGCGACTTGGACATCACCCTGACCGGGTGAATCCGCCTTGTGTTCGTCAATCGTCGTGGTTAGCCGTGCAGGTCGCTTGCCGATGCCGGTTGTACCGACCAACTGGCGGGCTCGTCGTCGCTGTCGGTTTCGGCCTCATCGGCAGTCACCTGTACCTTGCCAGGCTTGTGGTGGGCGGGTGCGTAGATCGCGTACACCTGCATCGGCTCGTCACCGATGTTGCTGACGTTGTGCCAAGTACCGGCCGGTACCAAGATGCACCATCCGTCAGACACCTCTTGCTCAAACTCGAGCTTGTCTTTGGCACGTCCCATCTGTACGCGGCCGCGGCCGGCATCCAGCCGGAGGAACTGATCAGTCTCAGGATGCATCTCCAGACCGATGTCTCCGCCCTCGGGAATAGACATCAGTGTCAGCTGCATGTACTTGCCGCTCCAGGCAACTGTGCGGTAGTTCGGGTTCTGCACTGTCTCCCGTTCGAGATTGAAGGACTGCGGATCGGGCCCAATGTCCTTGATAGTCATGTCGTGCCTCTTTCTGCTCATGGTCTGTGCGCTCGCTGCCAAGTGTTGCTGATCCCTGCAGCGTCATAGGTGATAGATACGACGTGCATTATCGCGAGCGATCATCGATGCGACATGATCAGCGTCCCGACTCGTCATCTCATCGGAGTTGATCAACCGGCCGAGGACTGTCCAAAGCCCACGCCGGAACAGCTCGGCGCCGAGGTAGTAGAGCTCGGCCAGCCCGTACGCATCGGAGGAAAACAGCAGCTTGCCGAACGGGACCAGTTCCATGGTTTCCCGGATCAGAACTTCGCTGAGGGCACCGGTGTTGTGCACCGCCAATCCGACGTCGACGAAGACATGGCTGAAGACTTGCGCGAGGTATGCGGCGTGGCGATGAAAGGGATAGTTGTGCAGCAGGAGCACCGGTACGCCGCGCTTCTCGGTCGCCCGCAGGAACGGAGTTAGTCGTAGTGGATCTGCGCGACGCAAGTCAATATCGGCATCGCCGTATCCGACATGGATCTGCAGCGGTTTACCGATCTTGATCGCGGTCCAGGCGAGCCAGGAGTTGATCACTGGATGCGCAAGCCGAAAATGATCCTTCGCCGCCGGCTGCAAACTGGCAAGCGCCGCAACTAGAGCATTGCTAGTCGGTGGCTCTGGGTCCAGGTCGAGGCCAACCCGGTACGCGGCAATGCTCTTGGCCGCTACGGCGGGGGATGCGTATAGCTCCCGCTCGATGGCCGCCGCGAAGGCGGCCGGCTGGGTTCCTGTGTTGAGGAGCTGCTCAGCCAGGGCCTCGAGCCGGATCACCTCGTAGGCAGTCCCGCTGCTCATTTCGGCGAGGTCGGCTGGCGTGCACAGTTGATCAGCATTGAGGCCTGTGTCGACCAGGTACGTCTCGATGCCTGACGCCGCTAGGAGCCGGCGGCTGGCCTCGACACCGAGCTCACGCCGTCGTGCCAGATAGTCCTCGGGCGGGGCATGCGCCGCCAAGCCGAGCACCGGTGCACACCACCGCCGGATTGCCAATCCGATCATGGAGTCAAAGAAGGTAGTGCCCAGCGGTGACGGAGCGGCCGCCTCGTTGATCAAAGCCTCGAAGGCTGATCGATCAAGAGCATCCAGCACCAAGCCGTGACAATGGTGATCGACAAGCGGTCCAAGATCAGGTGACTCAGCAGGCATAGGTCCTTCCGGTCGCAATTGTTAGGGCACTGCTCGCGCGACCGAGACTCGCAGTGCCGTAATAGGTGTTCCACTCCAGCCCTATTCTGTGGTGCCGTGGACGTCCCCGAGCGGCAAGCCCGCAGCGCGCAGGCGGAAAAACTGGTTCCCAGCCTTCTCGAGCGCGACGTCGGCATGGTCGCGACAACGTTTGTCGACAACGCCGGCATTACTCGGGTGAAAAGCGTTCCACTCGAGCGATTACCGCAGCTAGCCGCCTGGGGTGTTGGTGCCTCGACGAGCTTCGACTATTTTCGCTTTGACGACTGGCTGGTTGCGCCGCCCGGCGGCACCGCTCCCGTTGGTGATCTTCGGGTCATTCCTGATCTTCGGCGAGTGGTTCCGCTGATTGCCCAACCGGGTTGGGCCTGGGCGCCCGGCGATCGGTACCGCCAAGACGGCGAGCCACACGAGCGCTGCAATCGGCTGCTGCTGCAGCGGCTGGTCGATGATGCGGCTGCAGATGGTCTGGAGATCAAGGCGGCATTTGAAATCGAGTGGGTGGTTTCGGCTGGTGATGGAGATGACTTCGTCTCGGCCGCGATCGGTCCGGCGTACGGCATGTCGCGCTTGATCGCCGTGTCGGACTACGCGCGTGATGTCGTTGACGCGCTCAGCGCAGAGGGCATCACGGTCGAACAATTCCATCCCGAATACGCCGCGGGGCAGCTGGAGCTCTCGGTTGCGGCCGAGTCTCCGGTCGGGGCAGCCGATACCTCCGTCCTGGTACGCAGCACCATTCGTGCAGTAGGCCGGCGTCACAACGTCCGCACCTCCTTCTCGCCCAAGGTGGAAGCTGAAGGCGTTGGCAATGGAGGCCATGTCCATCTCAGCGTGTGGCGAGACGGCCAAAACCTGATGGCCAACGGGACCGGGCCGTTCGGATTGACACCAACTGGGGAGGCCTTCGCCGCCGGAATCCTGAGGCGGCTGTCAGCCCTCTTGGCCCTTGGGGCACCCTCGGTTGCCTCGTATTTGCGGCTGGTGCCATCACACTGGGCCGGCGTGTACGGCTGCTGGGGCCTTGAGAATCGCGAGACTGCGCTGCGCATGATCACGGGATCGGCGGGCAGCAGCGGCTGGGCCGCCAATTGTGAGATCAAGTGTGTGGACCTTACGGCGAATCCCTATCTGCTGCTCGCCGGGCTGCTGGCTGCCGGGGTCGAGGGGATTGCGGCTCAGGCGCAGCTGCCCGAACCTGTTGACGTCGACCCCGCTGTACTGACTGCGAAAGAGCTGGAGCGGCGCGGTATCGAGCGGCTGCCAATGAGCTTGCGCGAGGCGACGGATGCACTTGCTGCTGATCATGTGCTGGGTACGGCACTCGGCTCGGCGTTGATCGATTCGGTGCTGGCGGTGCGCGAGTCAGAGATCGAACTTTTCGCTAATGCGTCGGCTGAGGAGGTCGTCCGCGCTCAGCGCTGGACACACTGAGCTTGGGCGCCGCCGGAGACCGCCGAGAGAGTTGATCACTGCCGTTTCTCAACACAACGCCACGAATGGAGGCAACTCTGGCCGGATCGGGCCCCACATGCGACCCCGTGCGAAGAAACGCCTTGGTCTAGTGGAATCGCGGGACGATCAAGTAGATCCCAAAGAGCACCAGTAGCCCGGCGATACCAAGTAAGAGATAGCCAGCCGAAACGATCGCCGTACCGGAGCCACCCTCGTTCGATTTGATCTTGGCTATCGACACCAGGCGTATGCCGGTCGCCAGCAAGATCGTAAAGATCACAGACGTCATTATGGAGACGACAGCTACTACGCCCAACGCGGCCCAATCAATACGCATCAGGCGGCGCTCTTTGCTTTGGGCTTTTTGGCTTTCTTCGGCTTGGCGGGATCCAGACGAGGATCGTCGGGATACGTTGTGGGCGTCGCGGCGGCGAGAACCAATACCTCGTGGCTCTCAGTGACGTTGGCGTGAGTGATCTTGTGGCGGCGGGAGATGACGTAGATCACCGAGCAGGCAATCGCAAGCAGCACCAGGAGCGCGATCACCCCGAAGACACCCTGATCAGCCAGCAGCGCAGTAAGCCCGCCGACCAGGCCGGCTCCCGGCAAGGTGAGAAGCCAGGCGAAAGCCATCCGGCTTGCGACGCTCCAGCGAACTTCCGCTCCGCGTCCAACCCCGGAGCCCAGGATGCTGCCGGTACTGACGTGGGTGGTGGACAGCCCGAACCCGAGGTGAGCCGACGCAAGGATTGTGGCGCTGGTTGCCGCTCCTGACGCGGCACCCTGCGGCGTCTCGATTTCGACAATGCCTCTGCCCATGGTTCGCATGATGCGCCAGCCGCCGGAATAGGTGCCCAAACCAATAGCGACGCCCGCAGCGATGATCACCCAGAGCTGAGGGCCCGTGCCAGACGCCTGTAAACCAGCCGCGATCAACACCAAGGTGATCACGCCCATCGTCTTCTGGCCGTCCGATGTGCCATGGGCCAGCGCGACCATTGATGCGGTGAAGGCTTGTCCATATTTGAAACCTGTGTTGCTGTGTACGCTCGGCGTCTTTCTGGTGATGCGATAGGCCAGCCGGGTGGCCCACACAGCGGCGACTCCCGCGACCAACGGCGCAACGATGGCTGGCAGCAACACCTTCGACACGATCACCCAGCCGTGCACGGAGGCGATTCCGGCACCGACGATGACGGCGCCGATAAGGCCGCCGAAAAGCGCGTGCGAGGAGCTGGACGGCAGCCCGAAAAGCCAGGTCATGAGGTTCCAGACAATTGCGCCAAGCAACCCGGCAAGGATGATCGGAACAGTAATTAGTTGATCATCGAAAAAACCACCAGAGATCGTTTTGGCAACCTCGGTGGAGAGGCAGGCGCCGACTAGATTGAGGAAGGCGCCAAGAACTACCGCGGTACGCGGCTTCAGCGCGCCGGTGGCAACGGGCCCCGCCATGGCATTAGCGCTGTCGTGGAAGCCATTCGTGAAATCGAAGATCAAGGCTACGGCGATGACCGTGATGACGACGAACAGCTCTGTCACATCAGTTCCCCATCCGGAACGTCCGTCGAGCTGCGAGCGTCGGCATTGCGCGAGCAGCTCTCAAAACAAATTGCGTGGTGTTGGTGAACACCTGGCAATGACGCTAGAACCTAGCCGTCAAGTGAACAATAGGTGAAGCCAGAGCGTTGTCAATCTGGTCGATACCAGTGTCTAAGTGGTTCGTCAAGAGTTCTCGGCGTGTTTTGCCGATTTTGCTGCGGCACTGCGCTGAGCAACAGCTCGTAGACGCGCCGTAGTTGATCAGCTGGAGTCGGTGGCTGGATAAGACTAGCCCCGATGCCTACCAGGTAGGGAAGCAGTGCAGCCGTGTACGCGGCCGTCGGATCATCCACGATTTGCGACCAGATGCTTTGCAGCGATTCCAGCCGACGCTCATCAACGCGTTGCTGGACGTCGCGCACTTCACGGTCGGAGAAAGCCCAGGCGCGCATCGCCACTTCCAGGTCCGGCCGATAGAAACCATCCTTGTTGGCAATGGAAGCTGTCAGACCGGCCAGAGCATCCTTCGGTGTCGCTGCCGCCGTCTGCCCGATGGCTTGATCGAGCGCTTCCACCATGCGCGCCTCGTACGCGGCAAGTAACGCCTGCTTGAAGTCGGCCGCTCCTGCGAAGTGGTGGTGGAACGAGCCCTTGCTGACATGGAGCTGTCGGCAGAGTCGATCAATGCGTATCCCGTTGGGACCCTCCTTGGCAAGTGATGCAAGGCCGGCCTCAAGCCAGTCCGAGCGCCTCGGCATAGGTACGAACATACCATACGGTATGGTATGGAGCATGAAGCCAGTTACGGTGATTGGCGGCGGACTCGGCGGCTTGGCTGCTGCCATCACGGCAGCCGAGGGCGGAGCGTCGGTCACGCTGCGTGAGGCGCATCGCGCGCTGGGCGGTCGGTGGCGATCGACGCCGGTACGCAGAGCCGTCCGTTCCGGCGCTGGACGAGACCGAAACGTCGTCGCTGACCCGAACGCGGCGAGCGGCTCGAATATCTCCAAGGAATATCGGGCGCATGAGGGTCCCCACGTGATCTATCGCGACGGGCCGATTTGGGCCTGGTTGAAGGAACGCGGCTTGCTTGGGGTTACAGCTCGAGTGCCGCTGGGCGCGGTGGCGCGGTTTCGGTTCTGGCACCGAGGCAGGTTGCATGTCGTGCCGCCCATTGGGTTTCTGCAGGCGCTGCGGGTGTCGGGCCGGAAGGGCGTACCGGTTGATCGATCGTTCCGTGAATGGGCCTCGGAGCTGGTCGGTGAGCAGGCAGCTGACATGGGCGCGTCTGCATCGGGAGTCGGACTCTTCTATCACGACCCTGGTTCGCTGTCGGCGGCATTCGTGGCTGAGCGCCTGTCTCGTGTGTATTCGCTTCCGCCGGCTGCGTCGTACCGGCAGGGCAGCTGGGGAGCCATGTTCTCAGAGATCGGCGAGTACGCCCGCATGCTGGGAGTGATCATCGAATTGGGCTCACGAGTGAACGAGATCAGTGACGGAATCACCATTGTCGCGACTGAGCTGGAGTCGGCTCGGCTGCTGCTCGGCGATAACACTTTGGACTGGCCGTCTGGGCGGGCCGCACTTCTTGATCTTGGCGTGAAACATGATCATCGCGATCTGTTCGTCGTAAGTGATCTTGATACCTGTGGTTGGCTGGAAAACTTCACTCTGCCTGATCCCACGATTGCGCCGCGAGGTGAGCATCTCGTTCAGATGCAAATGCCGATCGCTCCGGAATCCTCAAAGGCCGAGGGCATTGCGCGATTGGAGACCATCGCCGACCATGCGCTGCCCGAGTGGCGGGAGCGTACGACATATCGGCTGGAGTCCGTGGCCAATGCGCGTACTGGTGCCGTCGACTTTCCCGGCCGCTCTTGGCGCGACCGGCCCGCGATCGACCGCGGCGACGGTGTTTATCTGGTCGGCGATCGTGTCGCCGCCCCCGGGCTGCTCAGTGAGGTGAGCCTCAACAGCGGCGTACGGGCTGCGCGGCTGGCTCTGGGTGAAGACTAAGCTCTCGGTTGGTCGGAGCAGTCCCGGCCGATACACTCTCACGATGTTGCTCTACGGCTGCCGGCCGTACGAGCCTCCCGCACCCGTGGCTCAACGGATAGAGCATCTGACTACGGATCAGAAGGTTGGGGGTTCGAATCCCTCCGGGCGCACACTGGTTGAGACAGTGAGAAGCGGTTCGCGAAAGCGAGCCGCTTCTGTCGTTTCCGGCCCGACTCGTCGCGCGATCTCGCCCGCCTCCGGTGTTTGACACCCGGTCGGGGGGTATTTTCGTGCTGCGCGAGATGTGATGCTGAGAATCCGCCGAACATCGGCGCGGGCAGCCCGATGCAGTCATGACCGATGCTTCGCGTCCCGGCTATGCTCGGCACAGATCTGATTCCGGTGATGGAAGTCGGGATATGCGGGGTGCGCGAAGCGGGGGGACCGTGGTCTCGTCGAATCGGGAGGGACGCCACGACGTCGGTCGAGGCAGTAGCCTCATGCGTCGCGGATACGCGCTGCTGATCGGGGCCGCGATCACCCTGGTGGTGTTCCACGAGCTGACCTCGCTCTTCACGCATGGCCACGTGCACGGCGCCGGCGTCGGGTTGATCCACGAGGTGCACAGCGCAGACCTGGTCTGGGCCGCGCCGGCGATCGCGGCCGGCATCGCCGTCGGGGTGTCGCTCCTGGTGGCCTCCGCGTCGCAGGCCGGCATCGTCATGCTCGAGCGGTTCGGCCTGCCGGGGCTCGGCGCCGACGCTCGCTCCCGCGCCAACGGGCTCGCCTGGGGTGCCATCGCGATGCTCGGGGTCCACTTCACCGGTGAGGCCTTCGACGTGGTCCCGGGCGGGCACACGGTGGCCGCGATCGTCCTCGGGGTCCTCCTGTGCCTCGGCACCGCGAAGCTGCACCGCATGGCCATCGAGCACGAGGCGTATCGCACGTTCAACCTGATCGCCATGCTGCTCGCGGCCGGCAGCCTGGCCAGCATGAGCCTGACGCCCACGGGCGCGTGGTGGACGCACAACTTCAGCACCCTCGGCACATCGGACGACGTCGCCGCGGCCTGCTTCAACATCGCGATCGTGGTGTCGGGCGCCGGCATGGCGGCGATGTCCCGCGGACTGACCCGTGCGGTCGCCGAGGTGCGCTTCGGCGTGCGACGCGGCGGCCTCGCGACGATGCGCGTCCTCATCGTGCTCATCGGGTTCAGCCTCATGGGCGTCGGCCTCTTCCCGATCGACGGCGACAGCACGGTGCACAATGCCGCGGCGCTCGGCGCGGCGGTCTCATTCGCGGTGCTCGCGATGGGCGTGCAGCTCTGGGCGCGGCGGCTCCCGCGCACGCTTGTCGTCATGTCCTATGCGTCCATCGTCGTCGAGGTGCTCGCGATGATCGCCTACGACGGGCTCGGCGTCTTCAACCTCACCGTGTTCGAGATCGTCGCCTTCACCCTCGTCTTCGCCTGGCTCATCGCGCTCGTCGCGATCACCCATGCGAGCCCGGTGGCGACGGATGCCGCGACCGCCGAGCATCTCGCCACCCGGCGTCCGCTCGGCTCGCACGTGCCCTCCCACGGAGGGCGCCGCCGGATCGCGACGGTCGCCCATCCCGGCATCGCTCCCGCTCACTCAGTCCGGTCCGTCCCGAGGCCCCCGGCGCGCACGACCTCGAAGCCCCCTTCTCACCGCACGTCCGAGCGGCGCGATCGATCACCGGTGGCCGCGCGAGTGCCGTCACCCGCACCCGCCGGAATGCGGTGGGACAGCGAGCGCGTTGAGGTGAGTGAGCGGCTCGCACGGGGCATCCGGCGATGGCCCGATCTCGCGATGGAGGAGACCCATGCAGGACAGCGTCAGGATCGAGCGCAACGACGCGGCCGAGCGATACGAACTCACCCTCGACGGCGAGCTCGTCGGCTTCGCGCAGTTCCGCACGAGCCCGGGCCGCATCGTCTTCACGCACACCGTGGTCGAACCCGAGCATGAGGGGCACGGCTTCGGCAGCCGCCTTGCGAAGTTCGTGCTCGACGATGCGGTCGCGCGCGGCGATCGCATCGTGCCGCTCTGTCCGTTCATCGCCGCCTACCTGCGCGAGCACCCCGGGTACGAGGCATCCGTCGACTGGCCGGCATGACCTGACGACCCGGCGGCTCGCGCTCGGCCACGCGAAGGCTCAGGCTGCATGACCCTCATTCGGGGCGCTGTGCGAACTCGCCGCCGCGGTTAGATTCGAGGGAGCCCGAGTCGGCCCGAAACCCGACAGTTCCGTCATGCGATGACGACCTGCGACCGTCGACAGATGTTTGCTCGGGATCCTGCTCGCCGGGCTCAGTTCGGGTCGCCTGGCGGGAGAGGTCTCCCCTGGAGACCGCGGTGGGGTGGGAGGTAGGGTTCCCACCCCACCGTCCAGCGCCCGGCTAGCACGAAGGACCCGCTCAGGCAAGGGGGCCGTCTGTCGGGGGCGGCGCCACGGCGACCGTCTTACCATCAGGCATGGCGTCCCCTCGTCGGCCGCGATCCGATGCGGCGAGGATCAAGACCGACGACGTCGGATCCGCCCGGATCTTCGTCGTCGACTCGGTCATCGATGCCACCGCGGTCGACGACCTGCAGGAGGTCCCCGGCCTGGTCGAGAAGGCGAAGCGGCATCACGGATTCATCTGGCTGCACCTGGTCGACCCCGCTGAGGCGACCGTCGACCGAGCGCGCGAGACCCTCGGCATCCATCCCACCGCGGCGGCGGATGTGCTCTCGGGCCGTCAGCAGCCGAAGGTGCAGAAGTACGCCGGGCACCTCTTCATCCTGCTGTGGAGCATCCTCCCTCGCAGCGAGTCGAATGGCGGCGGCCTGGTCCTCGGACAGACGTACCTCTACATCGGGGACGGATGGCTGCTGACCGTCCAGCGCGGGGAAGGCGGTGAACTGACCGATCTCCCGCGGCTGCTCGGCGACGCACCCGAGAGCTTCCGCGACTCGGCGATGCCGGCCGCGTACACGATCATGGCGGAGGTCGTCGACGGGTACGCGAAAGCGGCCGCCGATGTCGAGACCGACCTCGAGGCACTCGAGGAGCAGGTGTTCGACGAGGCCACCAC
>JBJMIR010000090.1:0-68676 GCA_045806785.1 Propionibacteriaceae bacterium
GGAACGGATCACTTTCTCCGCACTGTCGTAGAGGTTGACCTGGCCGGCGGTATCGCACTGTTCGAGGTAGCCCTGGAAGCCTGCGGCGCTGTCGGCGGACAGGTCGTAGACCCCCAGTTCATCGAACGACCAGCCGGTGCCGGTGAGGAAGGTGTGAATGTAGCGGGCGATCAGGCCCACACCCACGAACCCGACGCGGCTCGGGCGCTCTCGCCCGCGGCTGAGCCGGTCAGCCGCCAATGCCGCCAGCGCGGCCGTCCTGGTGGCACTGATGATCGAGGCCTCCAGGCAAGCGAACGGATACCCGGTGTCGTGATCATTAAGGATCAACACCGCCGAGGCCCTCGGAATACCCGACGCCACGTTCTCGGGAAAACTGGACACCCACTTCAAGCCGTCAACCTGGTTCGACCCGCCCAGTGATGCCGGCAAAGCGATAATCCGGGAGGACGGTCGGTCGGAAAACCGCAGAAAATACGACGGCGGGTTCACCGAATCCCCAGCAGAGTGCAGCCGATACGTCGCCTCAACCAGGCCCACCATCTCCTGCTCCCGATCCTGCAGCACGCGCTGCACCTGGGCGCCGGAGATCACCGCAAACTGCGGCACGGTTGCCGGAAGGGTGGTGGTCATCGGGACGCCTGCTCTTCGGTGGCCGCCACGTCGGCAAGGCGTACCGGTTCAGCCATCCCGACCAGGATCTCCCGCGGCCCCTGGTAGGCCTCCCTGCTGTGCGCAGTGCGAATATTGTCCACCAGCATTAGGTCACCGGGCTGCCACGGCTCACGCATCGTGTTGGCCTCATACACCTCATTGATCAACTCCACAATCTCCTCGGTAAGCAGCTCACCGTTGCCGAACATGGTGTTAAACGGCAGACCCTCAGCGCCGTACACCTCCACCAGGTATTCGCGGATCTCCGGGGCGATCGTCCACTCGTTCAAAAACGCGATCTGATTGAAGAAGCAGCGTTGGCCGGTCATGGGGTGCCGCACCACGGCGCGACGGCGCTGCCGGGTCCGCAGATCACCGTCGGGTTGCCACGCGAACTCAATGGCGTTGCTACGGCAGTAGCTTTCGATAGCGCCGCGGTCCTCGGTACCAAATGCCTCTTCCAGGGTGGCCCCGATCTCGCCGTTGAAACTGCGGGCCAGCAGCCAACCCTCCCGCTCAAACCGTTCGATCAACTCCGTCGGCAACGCCTGCAGCACCGTCGGCGAATCGGACACCGCCGTTGCACCGCCGCTGGCAGGCGCCTCCAAGCAGGCAAACAGCAACAGACTGGGCACCACCAGCCGATAGCTCAACTCATGATGCATACACATCGGCTGGTTCGCCGGCCATGTTGCAGAGGAATACATCCCGTCGGCGTAAACCTGCCGGCGAGCGAAGGCCTCCTTCTCGATCATCAAGGTGGTGGCCAACCGCCGGAAGACCTCAGCAGTCTCTGAGGCGTCGCGCAGACCGAGGCCACGCACCAGAACCGCGCCATGCTCCGCCACGACGGCGCGTAATACGTCCCGATGCTCAGCCGCCCAGCCGGGCGCATCACCGCTGGCCTCGGCACGCAGGATCGCAGGCTTCCCGAGCTGCAGTTCCACATCAAGAAATGACGCCATGGGTGACGACATCTCGGCTCCTTTCAGTTGAGCGGTCACGAAGAAACCACCATTCCGGCCGACAGCAGCACCGCCTCACCTGCTTCGACTGGACGGGTGCGCGGAAAGTACTGGTCCGGAGCGCCGCTCCGACCGGCTGTCGACCATGCTGGCCAGGTCGGCAAGGACCGGATAACGGGTGACGTCCTCGAGGGACACTGCGCGGTTCAGCGTCACTGCCAGCTTTACCGCCGACAATGACGTGCCGCCACGGTCGAAGAAGTGGTCTCCCCTGCCGATCAGGTCCTGCGGGATGCCGAGCACCCTGGCCCATGCGACCGCCAGCCGCTTTTCGGTTGGCGTACGTGGTGCGTAATAGTCGTCCTTGACGACATCCAGCTCTCTGACAAGCGCGGTCAGGGACCTCCTGTCGATCTTGCCGTTGGCGGTGAGCGGCAGGACGCTCTGCCAGTGAAAGGCTGACGGGACCATATATTCGGGCAGCGTCTCGGAAAGGCGGTCTCGCAGGGCTTGGGCTTCGAGTGCTCCGGGGCCGGTGTAGAAGGTCACCAGGTCTTTGCTCTGGTCGGCCCGCTCGGCGACGACCACGGCGCCGTCGCGGACACCTGTTACTCGGAGCAAGGCGTTCTCGATCTCGCCGATCTCGATCCGAAAGCCGCGGATCTTGACCTGGTTGTCTCGGCGGCCCAGGAACTCAAGCTTCCCGTCTGGCTGCCATCGACCAATGTCGCCGCTCAGGCAGAGTCGCTGGCCCTCGCGGAGCGGATCGGCCATGAAGACCAGCGCGGTGCGCTCTGGGTCGTTGATGTATCCACGGCCGACACAGACCCCGGAGAAGACGATCACGCCGGGGGCGCCCAGTGGCACCGGAGAAAGGTGCTCATCAACCACATAGACGTGCACGTTGTTGATCGGGCGACCGAGTGGGACCTGTTCTCGGTCCGGCACCACGTCCATGATCTCGTGGACGGCGTCGTCCGACGTCTCGGTCAACCCGTAGGTGTTGACGAGCTTGATCTTTGGCTGGGCCGCAAACCAGCGCTGGACGACCTCCTTCTTCAGGAAATCGCCGGTGGGCGACACGGTGTGCAGGTCCGGCAGTTCGCGGGGATGCTGCTCGAGGTACGACAGAACGACTTCCAGGTAGGACGGCACGACCTGCAGAACTGCAGCCCGACCTGCGACGATCGTGTCGACGAACCGCTCAACATCCAAGATCACTTCCTGCTCGACCAGCAGAGTCCGCCCACCGATCAGGAGTGCAGCGACGAGTTGCCAAACCGAAATGTCGAAGCATTGCGGGCCGGTCTGGGGGATCGCCTCCCCTTCGCCGACCTCAAGATCGCCGAGCTTGGCGTAGATGTGGTTGAGCATGCCCGCGTGTTCGCACATGGCGCCCTTGGGCTCACCGGTGGAGCCGGAGGTGAAGAGGATGTATGCGAGTTGGTCCGGGGCGACCTTGACGCCTAGGTTCTGGTCAGGGTGGTCCTCTGCGTAGGCCGCGTCGATGAACAGCGTCTGGATCCCCGGCCGCGATTCGAGGGCCTGCTCGAGCGTGGCGTTGCTGCCGCGTTCGGTCAGCACCAGGCCGCACTCGGCACGGGAGATTGCCGTCGCAATGCGACTGGCCGGGAAGTGCGGCTCTAGGGGCAGGTATACGCCACCGGCCTTGAATATCGCGAGAACGGCGGCCATCCAGTCCAGGTTCCGTTCGGTCACCACCGCAACGACACCTTCGCGGCGCAGCCCTCGCGCTAACAGCGCCCGGCCGAGCCGGTTGGCACGGGCATTCAGCTCGCGGTAGGTCCACTGCTGGTCGCGATATTCGGCCGCAATGGCGTCCGGGTGCGCCTCTACCCGCTGCTCGAACAGCTCATGCACACGACGGTCCGGTAGCTCAAGGCAAGGTCCAGCGAGCCCTTCGACCTGCAAGTGGAGTTCCTCGGCGGAGAGCAGGCTTTGCCGCTGATGATCGGCATCCGGATCAGCGGCAATCAGCTCTAGCGCTGTGAGGTGATAGCCGGTAATTCTGGCTGCGCAGTCCGCATCAAGTACGTCGGTCCGGTATCGCAGTGTCAGCACAAGCTGGCCGTCGTCGTCCGAGGCACTAATCCAGAGCACCGTGTCATCGGAAAGGTTGCCGTCGTCGCCGGCTGGATCGAGTTCTGTCGGATGGAGCCCTGTCGGATCGAACACAGTCTCGAAGAGCGGGTCGGTGATGCCCAGGTCGCGCCTGAGATCATCGACCGGAAAGTCACTGAGAGCGAGCAATTCTGACTCGGCTCGATGGGTGGCCAACAGCAACGTCCGCCATGATTCGGGTTCGGTCGACAACCTGCACAGCAACGGTTGACCGCCTTGCAGGCCGACGTAGCCCGTCGCGACCTCCCGCTCCCCGGATAACGAAGCGAGCACCTTGGCGTGCGCGGCCAGGACCAGCGAGCTAAACGACACCGCCAGCTCGTCCCCCAGCCGGCCCAACGTCGCGACCAGTTCGTCAGAGATCTTTGCTTCATGCTCGGCCGTTCCCGGCGCTGGATCGAGCGTCCAGCGCGGGATTGCCGTGAACCCGCCCGCGACGAGTGCACTACGCCAGAACTCCCGATCTGCCCCAAAGCGGCAAGAGGCTGCCTGGACGTCCATCACGTCATTCCTCCGTTCATCGCTGGCAACGGCTGTGTGGTGCAGGCCAGAACAGCAGTGAGGTCGTGGCCGTTGTCCCGATGGACTTGGGGTCGAGGAACGGTCTCCCGCATCTCCCGGGCCGGGTTTCCTCCCCACCGGGTGTGTGGTGGCACTTCCTCGCCCTTCATGAGGAATGAGTCCGGGGCGAGCACTGCGCCGTCGCCGATCGTCACGCTGTAGAGAATCTCCGCGCCGACGCCGAGGGTGCAGCCGGAACCGATGTTGATGCTGTCGGACTTGAAGGCGAAGTCCTCTTGCGAGTGGCACTGGATCCAGGTGCCGACGTTGATAGTGACATCGTCACCAATCGTCACCAGGTTCTTTTCGGCCATCTGGCCGCCCTCATCGAACAGCCGTCTACCGACCTTGACACCGAGCACCCGCCAAATCGCGGCCTTGAAGGGCGTGCCGTTGAAAACCGGACTCACAGCTGCTTCCAGCTTGAAGAAGCGTTCTGTGCGCCAGAAGTCGATGTCGTAGATCGAGCAATATTTCGGCTTCAAGGGCCGGAATCCGGTGGAGGCACGTTCGATCAGCGTCCCGTAGGCAACACTGAAGAGGAGGGTGACATTGGTAGCCAGCGCGATCGCCAAGACGCCGAAGGAGCTGTATAGGTTCCATGCGCAAATGGCGATCAGGAGGACTACGTAGTAGTACAACCAGCGCGCAAGTAGGAACAAGCCAATGGAAACGGCGTTGTGCTTGTTCTTGGCGGCGAGCCGGCGACGCAGCTCGTCTCCGCTCGACATGTGAGCGAATCTGTTGTCGCGCTCGACCGTACGTGGGATCTCGAAGCTCGGAGAGCCAAGAAGCCCGACACCCTCACGGATCTCACCGTCGATTGGGACCAGGACCTTGGTCGCAAGGAGGCAGTTGTCGCCCGTTCTGCTTTGCGAGGGATAGGCGATGTCGTTGCCGAGGAAGTTGTATGCCCCAATCGACGTTCGGGACACCCGGAAGGACGTGTTGGAGTAATCGGCATTGATGATCGATAGCCCGCTGGCGACTACGGTCCCGGTCCCGACAGAGCTCAGGTAGGGGGTGTCGTGCTTGAGGGCCGAGCCGAAGTTCGACCCAGTCTGCACAACCGGGGACAGCTTGTACCCGAGGCGGCGCAGGTAGGGGACGATGAAGGAGCTGTCCCCCAGGAGTTCGGTGAAGAATGTCGAGTTGGTCAGGCGCGAGATCGTCCGATGAAGCGAATGGTGGAGACCGTACAAGGGATAGACCTTCTCCGGCCTGATTGCCAGCTTGAGCACACGAGGGACGGTGAAGATGACAAGGAGGTCGAGGAAGATGGGGCCGAAGAGGAGCACAAAGGAGGCGGCCAAGACGTCAAGGTAGAACGCCTGGTCACTCAAGCTGGCCGCGAGCGGACCCAGCAGCGCATCAACCTGTGGGACCCTCAGCAATAAGTACGCGCCGCCGATGGCAAGCGGCAAGTACAGGACCAACATGGTGAGCAGCTGAATGCTGACGTAAACGACACGTCGCAGGATGCCGCAGGAAGCGGGCTCAACACTCCGGTAGTCCACCTCGGTCGGCTGGGCCGGGGAGCCGTGCCAGCGATGGCCGTCGGGAACAACTTGCCCGGCGTGCAGGGATGACGCGTGGCCTAGTTGGGTCTCATCGCCCATCCAGGTATCTATGTCGATCACCGTCATCTCGCCGACCAACACGTTCTTGCCCAAAGTGACTGGGCCGGTCTGGATCAACCCGGCATGGGCTCGGTATCCGAGGAAAAAGCAGTCCTTGCGGATCACTGTGCCGTCGCCGATGGTGAGCAGGTCAGTGCAAATGGGCACGTTCGGAGAGAGGATGAGAACACCGCGCCCGACTTTCGCGCCCAGCGCCCTGAGGTACAGCAGGTACAAGGGCGAACCGACGAATAGCACGAGGGGATTGGACTGGACCAGCGTCTTGACTATCCAAAAGCGGACGTACGCCAGACTCCAGATACGGATTTGCTGGGGCTTCCAGCGACCAATCAGCAGCCACTTAGCCAAGATCGGGAAGCTGCACAGGGCAAGAAAGTCCGCTGCGCCGACCATGACTGACCTCAGGTAGATGTCGACCACGCCTGAACCGGCACTGACCCATTCGAAGCTTCGGATCGCAACGAGGGCGACTAGGTAGGAATATCCGAGAAACGATAGGAGCTGCAGCGCTCCACAAAGGAAGTATTCGCGAGTGCTGGCTGGCTTTGGCGCCTCGATCGAAGCTGTGTCCGGCGAGGCGGCAGGTGCTGGTGCGTCGTCAACGAGTGCCACGGCGAGGCTTCTAATCGTAGGGTGTTGATAGACATCCTTGATCGACACCGACGGAAGCCCTGGCCGCTTTCTCACCCGTCCGCAGAACTGGGCCATCACCATTGAGTCGGCGCCAAGATCGTCGAAGAAGTCGCTGTCGACCGACACCCGTTCAACGCCCATAACGTCAGCCAGCACCTCGGCGAGGACTCGCTCGACAGGGATGGGCGCGTCGTCTGCGAGTGCTGTGGCCAGGCTTTTGATCGTTGGATATTGATAAATGTCCTTGATCGACACCGGTGGCAGATCACGCCGCTTTCTCACCCGCGCGCAGAACTGGGCCATCACCATCGAGTCGGCACCAAGATCGTCGAAGAAGTTGCTGTCCACCGACACCCGCTCGACATGCGCGACCTCAGCCAGCACCTCCGCAAAGGCGCTCTCAGTGCTTGAGGTCGGTGAATCAGCCAGACCGGCTGGGAAGGTGGCAAGAGCTTGAAGCACCACGTGAGCTCCTTGAATTCAGGCGGCCTGCGAAGTGGCTGTCAGCTCATCGGAGCTGAGCAGGTCCTCGCCGTAGAGATCCAGCACCCAGCTGGTGTGGTAGACCGTGTCGAGATAGCGCTCGCCGAAGTCTGGGGCGATAGCCACCGCGGTGAGATCGTGCGAGGCATGTAGGGTCAGCCAGCCCATCGCACCGCTCACGACTGTGCCCGTGGAACCGCCGAACAGGAATCCCCTGGCTGCCAGTCGACGGCAGGTGCGGATGGTGTCGGACTCCTCGACCCGCACCACCTCGTCCACATAGGACTCCTCAAGCATGGGTGGGCGAACGCTCATCCCCAGCCCAGGGATCATCCGGCGTCCCGGCGGGCCACCAAAGGTCACTGAGCCCACACTGTCCACAGCTACGACCCGGACCGACCGGTGCCACTGCCGGAAATAGCGTGCGCAACCCATCAAGGTCCCGCAGGTCCCGGCCCCGACGAACAGCACATCAAGCTTCGGGAACTGGCGGGCGATCGCCGGCGCTGTCTTGCGGTAGTGCGTCTTCCAGTTCTCCGGATTGCCGTACTGATTCAGCCACACGTAGCGGTCATCAGAAGCGCATAAGGCATGGACATGGTTGAGCCGCGCGGCGAGCAAGCCGCCAATAGGATCCGGTTCTGTGATGACGTGAACCTGCGCGCCGAACGCCTGCATCAATCGCCTGGTCGACAGATTGCAGCGGGAATCGGTGACGCACAAGAACCCGTAGCCTTTGTTCGCCGCGAGCATGCTCAGCGCGATGCCAAGATTGCCCGACGAGGACTCGACCAGTACCGACCGCGACGTCAAGATTCCGTCCCGCTCGGCCGCCTCGACCATCTCGGTCGCGGCCTTCAGCTTGATCGACCCGGCGAAGTTGAGGCCCTCACACTTGAGGTACAGCGAGCGCCCGAACGCCGGCTCGAGATCGACGTAGAGCTCTTCTTCGTTAAAGCCCTGGGGCGTCGAAATGATTGTCACCTTGGCCTCCCTGTCAACAGCGGTGCAGTTCGCTGCTGTTCGCCGCTGGCGCAGCTCGCTGAAGACGCTGCTGCGTCGGTGACCAGATCCATGAGGAACCAGAGCTGGCTTTGTGCCCAAGGCAGCAGCGTCCCTTGCCGCCAGGCCGCGTAAGGGTCTTGCTCGACGACGGCGTGCTGGCCGCCAAGTGCAATTCCATGGGCGTCATCCGATCTTCAGCTGGCTGGGTGGCTGGTTGGCCTCGCGGACTAAGACGCGGCTTCTTCGGGGTTGATACAGCGCCCAGCGAAGTGTGCAGATGAAGACAGCAGCGCTGTGACCGCCAGCACAGCCGGCTAGCGCTCGTTCATGGACTCTGAGGAAAAGCGATTGGTTCAAAATCCGAAATAAGGAGCCGACATTATGGCTGCCGCTGACAACGCCGCTTCAGCCGCTCAGGGTCCTGTCGCCGCAGTCATGCGGTCCGATGATCAGGCTTGGAATCAGCTCATTGAGCGCTATCAGCACATCATCGACGCCGTCTGCCGCCGGTATCAGCTCAGGCCTGAAGATTCAGCTGACGTCAGCCAGACCGTATGGATGAAGGCAATTGACAATCTCGATCGGATCCGTGACCTGCGGGCTATGCCCGGATGGATCAAGACGACCGCCATGCGGGCAGCCTGTACTGTCCTGCGTTCGCGCGAACGCCTCACCCTGGTCGACGTGTCTGAGGGCAACTCTGGGGATTGGTCACCGCTCCATCCGGCCCCCGGCAGCGGCGAGGTCGATGCGCAGATGCTGCACGCCGAGCGCCGAGCTGCTGTGCGGGACGGACTTGCCGAGCTGACTGCGACCCATCGCGCCCTTCTCAATTTGCTCGTCATAGATCCGCCAATCAGTTACCAGCAGATCAGCGAGCAACTCGGCATGCCGGTGGGCAGTATCGGGCCTACCCGCGCTCGCTGCTTCCGCAAGCTGGCCGCCACACCATCGATTCGAGCTCTTGGGCTCAGCCGTGGCGACCATCCGGCCGCTGACGCGGCTTAGAGGGCGACCCCAAATGAGTTGGACCAAGAGAAAGAAGTGTGCAGTGACGGCCCTCCAGACGTGCCGCGATTGGCGCGGAATCAAACATCATTTGAGCCAATTTTCGACCGATGAGCTTCTCCATCTCCTCGACACAGCACAGCAAACGTCCGAGCAGATTGGGCGCTTCATCCACTTACTCAATAAAGAGTTGGCTTTGCGGAAGAATGTGGGCGCGGACACGCCCTCGGCCTGATGGCCAGAGCGTGATCTGTGTGGAATCGAGCGGCGACACGTGACCGCGACGACTACGCGCAGATCAAGCGCGCATCTCGAACATTGAGGAGTACGCCGGTTCAGGCTTTTTCGCTCGACCTTGCTGATCAAGCCTTTTACACTCACGGCAATGGCCGTGTGTGGCGGGTGTGGCAAGTTTGGGCCCGAGGAGGCGCGCTTCTGCTCTGCCTGCGGCAGCCCGCTCGCGGCCGCGCCGCTCTTCGAGCGCAGCGCCCGCAAGACAGTCACCGTTGTCTTCGCCGACATCGCGGGCTCGACCGAGCTCGGCGACCGCCTCGACCCCGAGACGATACGGCAAGTGATGTCGCGCTACTTCCGAACCACGCGGCGGGTTCTGGAGCGGCACGGCGGCACCGTTGAGAAGTTCATCGGTGACGCCGTCATGGCGGTGTTCGGCATCCCGGTGCTACACGAGGATGATGCGCTGAGGGCGACCCGCGCCGCGGTCGAGATGGCCGGCTCCCTTGGGACGCTGAACGTCGAGCTCGAGCGCCGCTGGGGGGTAAGTCTCGAGGTCCGCATCGGTGTGAACACCGGTGAGGTCGTCACCGGCGACCCCTCAGGGGGCCAGGGGTTCGCAACCGGAGACGCCATTAATCTCGCGGCGCGCCTGCAGCAGGCTGCGGCGCCGGGAGAAATCCTGATCGGCGAGACGACACGCGGGCTACTCGACGCTCGCGTCACCGTCGAGGAGATCACGCCGTTCCTGGTGAAGGGGAAGCGCGGTGCCGTGCGTGCAGCCCGGGTCCTCAGCCTCGCATCGAACACGCCATCCACCATCATGGGTTCCCCGTTCGTCGGCCGTGAGGAGGAACTCGGTCTCCTCCGCGAGACCTTTGAGCGCTGCGCCGCCGAGCGAGCGTGCCGCTTGGTGACGGTCCTGGGCGTGCCGGGTATCGGCAAGTCGCGGTTGGTCCGCGAGGCGCTTGACGAGATCAGGACCGGGGCGGGGATTGTGGTCGGCCGATGCCCGCCCTACGGCGAGGGCATCACCTACCTCCCGCTCCGGGACATCGTGCGTCAGCTCGCACCCGCCGGAGCGGTCGACCTCGCCGCGCTGGTTGAGGGTGAGGACGATGGAGAGCTGATCGCGGACAAGGTCGCCGGGGTGGTGGGATTGTCCGCCACGAACGCGCCGACCGCGGAGACGAACTGGGCCGTTCGCAAGCTGTTCGAGATCCTCGCCCGACACCGCCCACTGGTGATCGTCCTGGACGACCTTCACTGGGCGGAGCCGACATTCCTCGACCTCGTCGAGTATGTGGCCCGGTCGACCCGCGACGTCCCGCTCCTGGTCATCGGCCTGGCGCGGCCGGAGCTCCTGGATACGCGTCCCACATGGCAGGCGCCCTCGGAGAACGCGACGACGATGCACCTCGAGCCGCTGGCAGAGCACGAGGCGGCGGCACTGCTCGAGCAGGTGTTGCGCGCCCGTCTCCTCGACGAGCAAACGGGGCGGCGCGTGCTAGAAGCCGCGGAGGGCAACCCGCTGTTCCTCGAGCAGTTGCTCGCGATCCAAGCGGAGCAAGCCGAGCAGCTGAACGTGCCACCTACCGTTCAGGCGGTACTCGCCGCCCGCATCGACCGCCTTCCGTTCAACGAGCGGCTCGTCGCGCAGCGGGCGTCGGTCCAGGGCCGGACTTTCTCGCGGCGGGCGCTCGCCGAGCTGGTCGGTGACCGGCACGTCGCAACGCTGGATGTCACGCTCGGCGCGCTACAACGCCGGGAGCTTATTCAGCGCGACCCGCGCGCCTTCGGAGGAGCCGACGGCCTGCGCTTCTCACACGGCTTGATCCGTGACGCGGCCTACCAGTTCCTGCCCAAGGAGACGCGGAGTGAGCTGCATGAGCGGCTCGCCCACTGGCTCGATCGGACGGCCGAGCAGCCGCTGGGCGAGCAAGAGGAGGTCGTCGGCTACCACCTGGAGCAGGCCTACCACTATCGGGCTGAGCTCGGACGCGTCGGGACGCGCGAACGCGCCCTCGGCGCCGAGGCTGCCCGACGGCTCGACTCGTCGGGCCGCCGCGCCTTCGCTCGGAGCGACCTGCCCGCCGCCGTGAATCTCCTGGAGCGGGCCGAGGCGCTCCTATCGCCCGACGACCGCGCCCGAGCTGAGCTCCTACCCGCCCTCGGCGCAGCGCTCACTGAGGCCGGCAGGCTGTCCGAGGCCGATCGGGTCCTCGAGACGGCGGTTGACTGCTCACGGATAAATGACGACGAGCGCCTGGAGGCACACGCTATCGTCGAGCAGCTCTTCCTCCGGATCCAGGTCGACACCGAGAAGGCAATCATCGACGCCCGGGAGCTGGACGAGCGTCTACGGGCGACATTCGAGTCCAATCAGGACGCTCGTGGGCTGTGCAAGGTGTGGCGGCTTCGCGCGCTGGGGCACTGGCTCGAGGGGAAGTGCCTAGCGGCCGACGCCGCTTGGGAGATGGCAGCGGAGTACGCACGTCAAATAGGAGATGATCGAGAGCGTGCGGACATTCTGTCCTGGCTCGCCTCGTCGGCGTTCATCGGCCCAACTCCGGTCGGGGAGGCCGTCCGCCGCTGTGAGGCGATTCGCGACGAGGTTCATGACTACCGGCGGTCCGCAGCGGTCACCTGGTATCCACTGGCGGCCCTTTACGCGATGATCGGCCGCTTTGATGAGGCGCGAGAGCTTCTCGATCTGGCCTTCAGGGCGCTTGAGGACCTTGGCTTCGTCACCCTGAATTCTTCCTTCACGCAATACGACGGGCTCGTTGATCTTCTGGCCGGAGACCTGGCACGGGCAGAGGAGCGGCTCAAGTTCGGCTTGGGACGGCTGGAGGAGATGGGGGAGAGGGCATTCGTCTCCACGTTGGCGGCGCTCCTGGCGGAGGTTCTGTACCGGCGGGGCCGCCACAACGAAGCTATGCGGTTTGTCGACAGGAGCCTGGAGCTGGCTGCGCCAGACGATCTTGTTGCACAGATTGCGTGGCGGACGGTCCGGGCGAAGCTGCTCGCCATCGCCGGTCACTTGGATAACGCGGAAACACTCGCACGGCACGCCGTCTCGCTCGCAGAGAAGACCGACTGGAGCAATGACCACGCGGCCGCCTGCGTTGCCCTAGGCGAGGTCCTGCACAAGCAGGGACGACCCGAGCAGGCGCAGGCAGTCATGAGAAAGGCGCTCACCCTATACGAGGCAAAAGGGAACATCGTTGCGGCAGAGGCAATGCGCCCTCTGCTCGACGCTACCGTTGGCACGTCGGTCGCAGCCCACGATACGAGCGGCTGATTTCACTGCTTACTGCCGGACGGTGGGCGGCATCCATCGGATTCTCACGAAGGTCAGCTATCGCGCCATCCCAGTTTTGGTGGAGTTCGGGGGCTCAACGTTCAATGGGGCGTCGCTGCTACGTTGCCCCGAAAGCCCATGCTTTTGTAGCGAGGCATCAATAGCAGCGTTGACATCGGTGCTGACGGCCAGCCAAACCTCGGGCGCGATATCTGGCGTCGCTCTGATACAGATCATGATGTCATCCAGCGGTGGTCGGTCGCCCGGCCGGTATCCTCGTGTCCGATGAGCATGCGTCGGCGTGGTCATGATCGAATCCCGAAGACGCGGCCGGACCCGAGCTGAGCTTCGACGGCTACGACGAGCACGGCTCCGCATGGATGTTCCCTGATCCGATGCTCTGTGCGGTCCCAGTCAAACTGTGCGAACCGGAACCATGATTTCTCTGTCGAGCTTGAGGAAAACATTTCACAGCCGATCAAACCAGCGCTCGAGGTGCGCCCACGAACCTAGCCGCGGACTGCAACACCCGTTGATGCTCCCGATCGGGGAAGCCGAGATTCGCGACAGGATCGACCCTCAAGAGGTCGGGTTGAAAAGGCATTTGGAACTCCGGGCATTAACTTCTCTCTCATGATCAGACTCACAGTTGGTCGTCGCTGTGCTCGGCGTGACAAGGGTTCTGTATCTTCGAGGACGGCTCAAATCGAGCAGACAGAATTGGTAGGCCTACATAAGAGGCGGCCTCCCATAAAGGGTGATCTGCGCAGAGTGGTACACAGATTCGATAGGACTCCGGCGTTTTCAACCGATTCGCGTAGCGTCGCCTTACATGGTGCACTTGGTGCACCCGGCTCAGGATGCGGCCGAGATGCTCGGCCGCAGACTTGCCTATAGAGGACGTTGTCAGTTGGCGCCAGTTCACCATACGACTGAGGGCAGTCCGGAGAATTGCATTGAGCTGAGCGAAGTTGGGTCCGGAGGGTTATGGCATCGCAACCGAGGCGCAACCGAGTTGATGTTTTGCCCCTCGAGCGTAGGGGTAAGCCTTTCCTTTGAACCGTCTCAACGAGGAGCCCTACGGCTATGACTACGTACGGCATATCACGCCGCCGGTTCTTGCAGGTTGCTGGAGCCGGGGCGGCAGGTGCAGCGCTCGCAGGATGCACTTCCGGGGAACAGTCAGTCGCGCCGTCACCGGCGTCGAACGTCCCAACCCCGACGGCGACATTCACTCAGCCGACGCGCAAGCTCTCCGGTGACCTCAAGATCCTGCTCTGGAGCCACTTCGTGCCAGCACACGACAAGTGGTTCGACCCGTGGGTCCAGGAGTGGGGCAAGCAGGTCGGCGTCAACGTTACGGTCGACCACATCAACCAGGCGGAGATCCCGGCGCGCACCGCGGCTGAGATCCAGGCCGGCCAGGGCCACGACCTCATTCAGTACATCGCCACGTTCTCCCAGTTCGAACCGAGCGTTGTCGATATGAAGGATGTCGTACAGGAGGCCGAGAAGCGGCACGGCAAGATGCTCGACGTCGTGCGGAAGTCGAGCTTCAACCCGAACACCAACAAGTACTATGCGTACGCGCCTGCCTGGGCCCCTGATCCCGGTGACTATCGCAAGAGCATGTGGGAGAAGGTCGGCCTGCCGAATGGACCAACCACCTGGGACGAGCTGCTCAAAGGCGGCGCCGAGATCAAAAAGTCCCAAGGCATCCAGATGGGCATCGGGATGTCTCAGGAGATCGACTCCAACATGGCCGGACGTGCCCTGCTCTGGTCGTACGGCGGCTCGATCCAAGACGCGAATGAAAAGGTCGTCATCAATTCACCCGAGACAGTGGCAGCCGTCGAATTCATGACGAGGCTCTACAAGGAGAGCATGACGCCTGAGGTGTTCTCGTGGAACGCCGCGTCCAATAACCAGGGCCTGGTCGCTGGTCAGATGTCATACATCTTGAATTCGATCTCCGCCTGGCGAACGGCGCAAGGTGACAACCCGTCTGTGGCCGACGACATTCAGTTCGTCAAGGCCCTGAAGGGCCCGAAGACCGCACTCGTCGCGCAGCACGTCATGTACAACTGGATCGTCCCGAAGTTCTCCCCGAACGTCGATG
Organism: Propionibacteriaceae bacterium; assembly: GCA_045806785.1. GTDB lineage: Bacteria > Actinomycetota > Actinomycetes > Propionibacteriales > Propionibacteriaceae > Microlunatus. The sequence goes on from JBJMIR010000090.1 coordinate 14,749, forward strand.
CCGCGAAGGAATTCCTGCTGCATTACACCGCAAACCTGCCGTCGGTCACCTACAACTCGAAGCTGTATGACTTCCCGGCATTCCCCAAGGCAGTGCCCGAGCTCGACGGCTGGCTGGCGAAAGACCCGTTCGGCGCCAACCCGCCAGACAAGCTCAGCGTTCTCAAAGACTCCCTTAACTGGTGCACCAACATCGGCCATCCCGGACCGGCCAGCCCGGCCATCGGCGAGGTGTTGTACACCTTTGTTATTCCGAATATGTACGCCAAAGCAGCGCGCGGAGAGCTCTCCCCCCAGCAATCCGTCGCAGACGCCGAAAAGCAGATCAACCGCATCTTCCAGAACTGGCGTTCCCGCGGACTCGTCGCGGGATAGCCCGCAGGACGAGGAGGCGCACGAGTGGCTGTCGTCGAGGTACGCAACCTCACCAAGAACTTCGACGGCGGACACGGACACGTCCGCGCGATCGACGGCATCAACCTGGTCACGACCGAGGGCGAGTACCTCGTGCTGCTGGACCCCTCCGGCTGCGGCAAGACCACGCTGTTACGCACCATCGCCGGCCTCGAGGAACCGACCGACGGCGAGGTACTGATCGACGGCAATGTCGTCAACGGCCTGCCGCCGCGATTGCGGCGCATCGCCATGGTCTTCCAGAGCTATGCGCTCTATCCCCACAAGACGGTGCTCGACAACATCGTCTTCCCGCTCAAGGCTGAGCAGCTCGACAAGGCAGAACGCGAGAGCAAGGCCCGCTGGGCCGCCGAGCTGCTCGGCATTGATCACCTCCTCAGCCGCCGCCCGCGGCAACTCTCCGGCGGCGAACGGCAACGCGTCGCTCTAGCGCGAGCACTCGTACGCGAACCCGCGGTTTTCCTGCTCGACGAGCCGCTGTCCAATCTCGACGCGAAACTCCGAGCCAGCGCTCGTGACGAGCTCAAACGGTTCCAGGAACGCGTCGGCACTACAACGATCTATGTCACGCATGATCAATCAGAGGCAATGGGCCTCGGTGATCGGATTGCGGTAATGGAACACGGCCGGGTACGGCAGCTGGCTCCCCCCGTTGAGGTGTACGACGATCCGGCGGACACGTTCGTGGCGACATTTCTTGGTTCCCCACCGATGAACCTGGTGCCACGGGACGGGCACCTCGTCGGCTTCCGGCCCGAGCACCTGCTGCCCGAAGATCTGGTTCCCGGTGGAGACAAGATCAAAGTTCCGTTTACGGTTGATCGCATCGAATACCTGTCAGGTGATCGATACCTGTACGGCACCGTGCACCGGCTCGGCGAGGAAACCCGCGTGATCACCCGGCTCCCGGCTACCGTGACGCTTCCGGTGGAGACTGGCGAGGAGCACACCTTCGCCGTTGCCGCCGACCGCTTGCGGTTCTTCGATGAGGCGACCGGTGAACGGTCGGCCCCTGTAGCGCTGCGTGAAGGCTGATCATGGTCCAAGCAACGGCGGCAAGATCAGAGACCGGGCTGGCACCTGAGACCAGAGCCGGTCGCCGTGATGGCCGCAGCCTCGCTGATAGAGAAGGCTTCCTAGCCTGGGCGTTATTGCTGCCCTCGGTGATCTACATCGTTGTGCTCGTCGGGCTCCCGCTGCTGTTAGCCATCGCCTTCTCCTTCAGCGATGTCACCGCTGGAGACCCGTCATTCGACTGGGCTGGTCTAGCGAATTATCGACAGATCTTCGACGACCCGGTGTTCTGGCGCTCCTTACTTAACACGATCATCTTCACCACCGGTTCGATGGTGCTGATCGTGGTAGGCGGCAAGGTGCTTGCCAACATTCTGGTGCTCGACTTCCACGGCAAGTGGATCGTCCGATTCCTCGTCCTGTTGCCCTGGACCACGCCTGTAGCGTTGTCGGCCATCTCCTGGCTGTGGCTACTGGACTCGCTCTTCAGCCCCATCGATTGGATGCTGCGTCAGGTCGGGTTGATCAACGGCAATATGTACTGGCTCGGCCGGCCCAACCTCGCGATGCTCTCAGTGATCGCGGTCCACTCCTGGCGGCTCATTCCGTTGGCGGCAGTGATCATGATGGCCGGCCTCGTAGCGATCCCGAAGGACATCCAGGAGCAGGCCGAGATTGATGGTGGCGGTTACTGGCGACGGATGTTCGAGATCACCATTCCCTTGATGATGCCGTTGATCGCCGTCGCAGCCCTGTTCGGTGCGATCGTGACCTTCACCGACATGACGGTCGTCTACGTCCTGACCCGCGGCGGCCCGACGAACTCGACACAGGTGCTGGCATCGTGGGCGTTCTTCCGCGGTATCGAGGGCGGCGACATCGCGCAAGGGGCCGCGGTAGCACTGTTCCTCTTCCCGCTGCTGCTTGCCGCGGCGATTCTCATCCTCCGTTCGGTGCGCCGCATGGAGGTGTTGTGACATGGCGGCCGTCGCTGTACCGGTCGAGACACTTCGGCGCCGCGCAATCCGCCGCCACCGGCTCGCTCGAGTGGGGGTATATCTGGCCGCCATTGCTGCCGCACTGATCTGTGCCGGTCCGTTCCTGTGGTCGTTGATCACGATGTTCAAACAGAGCCCAGACCTCTATCAGCGAGACAACAACCCGTTCTTCTATAACCTGCCGGCAACCCGCAAGCACGTGATCTACCTGTTTCAGGACACCGCGTTCCTTACCTTCGTCTGGAACACGCTCTGGGTCGGCATACTCGTGGTTGCGATCACATTGCTGCTCAGCCTGCCGGCCGCGTACGCACTCGCCCGACTCGATCGGCCCTGGTCTGGCCCGATGGCCATCGCGATCTTCTTCGTCTACCTGGTGCCGCCCACCTTGCTGTTCCTGTCCCTGTCGCGTCTGGTGGTAGCAGTCCACCTCCAGGACAACACCTGGTCACTGGTGCTCGTCTATCCCACGATCACGATCCCGGTATCGGTGTGGCTTTTGGTCGGCTTCCTCAAGAGCATCCCGAAAGACATTGAAGAGCAGGCAATGGTGGACGGATATAGCCGGTTGGGTGCATTCGTACGCGCTGTGGTGCCGCTCGTCTTTCCCGGCATCGTCGCGGTCATCGTCTTCTCCTTCACGCTGACGGCCAGTGAATTCATCTACGCGCTGGCTTTCGTCTCACCTACCGCTGAGAAGGTGATCAGTACGGGCGTACCGACCGAGCTGGTACGCGGTGACGTCTTCTTCTGGCAGTCGCTCCAGGCGGCCACAGTGCTCGTGGCATTTCCCATTGCGTTGGTGTTCAACCTCTTCCTGGACCGGTTTATCACCGGCTTTACGATGGGCGCCGTCAAAGGTTGATCATTGCTACCAAGATCAACAAACGAACCTTCGATCATCAATCATCCGTCTCAGAAATGATGATGCTTACGTCTCGGCGCTTGGAAGCCGGAGTAGGAGCGGCACGACCAATCCTCATCAAGAGCAGTGGATGAAAATCGAGACCGAGCTCGGTGCGTAGGTGCGCCCGAGTTGACGGTACTTCGGCAACCTGGCTGGCAAGGCTGACCACGAAACCCAATCGAGTAGCTTCCAGCAGGATGCGTTGTAGCGCCTCGCCGGCTCGCAGCCATGCCAAGCGAGTCGATTCCGCCGTCCCCAGGACCATCAGGCAATGGTTGATGCTGGACTGTTTAAGCTTCGGCAGCCATCCCCTTCCCGAAACGTCGAAGTTCCGCATCAGAGCGTCAGATTTAGAACCGGTTGCGGTACGCGGAATGGCAGAGACCGGAACGCCGTCGGTCCGATTCAGGTCTGTAGTCGTCCACTCCTGAAGCTCCGCTCGATAGCGGGCGTCGTCGTTCTGGATGGCCTCGGCCCGCCGAGACAGCTCTGCGGCAACGATCTTGTGCTCAGCCTTGACGATTTCTACCAGTGATGTGTCCTCCTGCTCAGCAGCCGTGGTCAGCTCGTAGATGACATCCGGAGGCACGTTCTCATCCAGAAAATCCCGGCGGTTGGTGTGCCGTTTGTCGATCATGGAATCCAACCTGACAAGTGGCGTCCATCGGGCGGGCTCATCGAGAACCGTGAGGCGAGCAAGCAAGTCCGGCTTCGTGCGGTCCGGCAACCGGTCGACCCGGACGACGCGGTCAGCTGCTAGAGCGACTCGGACGTTGAATAATGCACAGCCACAGCTGATCACCAATTGACGACCGGTGGGGTCGAGCGCCCTGAGCTGTCGATCGCTTTCATCGTGTAACTCCAGAACGTCAGGACGAACCACAAAATGCCACGGCTGGGTGTTGTGGACTGACGGTGCCAGGCTGGCCCGCTCCACCGCCCTTGTGAACAGCGCCCTGGTCTCTTCATCAACATTCGACATGGTCGGCTCCTTCGTATGCAAAAGAAGGTTGAGGCGTTCGTCGGGCGCGCCGAGTTCGATAGGTCGTTGCAGCGGCGACGGATTTCGCCTCGTTGACCACACTCGTCCAGTGGAAGTGTCGAGCGCAGTGGCCTAGGTCGTGCGATGAGGTGACTAAGGCCCCGAAACTCAGAACCGAGATGGACGAGAGGGATCAGTGCTCGGGCGGCTGATCATAAACGCCTACGATCGAGAGCCCAGACCGCTCAATGGCGTCCTGCAACTCCGATAAGGTCGGCGCACGATCGACGTTAAAACGGAGTCCGAGGCGCCGACGTGCTTGTTTGGTTCCCAGTTCCAGAATGAGCCGCTCGTAGACGGTTGCGACCTCTCGTGGCTCGGCCGTGAGAACTGCGAAGGCAGGTCGCCGCTCGCCTCGCAGCGTGACCTCGATGGCGCGACCGCCGGTGAAGTTGTACCGCCAGCCGCTACTGGTCAACACCGATGGGACGCCATCGATGATGTGGTAGCCCGCCGGCACATCGAACCGCCGGCCGCTCCTGCGACCCACGTAGTGCAGCACAAGCATCTGATCTTTGAACCTTCCGCCGGCAATCAAGCGCCGCATCAGCGGGTTAAGAAGCCGGAACAGCGCATCTGGAGGATGTATCCGCTCTACCGGCGGCCTCGTGCCTCTCACAACCGAGGATGCTTCCACAGGTCTACTACGACGGGGCGAGGCGTACGGCTAGCTGATTGAGGACCATGGTCTCTGATGTCTGCGTGGAGCCCCGAGCAGTCTGAAAATCGCGATAGGAGGAAGCATTGGCTCGAAACGAGGCCGTCGTCGGTCTGGACGATTCATCGACGTCAGTCGGCAGTCGGCTTGTGCGTTGGGCGGCACTGCCCATGTTGCTGATCGGGTACGCGGCCGTGCACCGGCTCGGCCAGACGTACGGATCCACTGCGCTCGAGCGTCAGGCGACGATGCCAGGTGACAGCATTGTGTCCAAGCCGCAATTCGTCGTCACCCACGGAATCACCATTGATGCTTCTCCAGAACGCGTATGGCCCTGGCTCGTCCAGATGGGCTGGCACCGCGCCGGCTGGTACACCGCTCGTTGGGTCGACACGCTGCTATTCCCGGCCAACCTCCCCAGCGCTGATCACATCATCGAAGAGTTTCAAGATCTTCAGGTGGGTGACTTCGTCCCCGACGGCGCTCCAGAAACCGAATGCGGCTTTGTTGCCGAAGAGCTGGAACCGCACAGAATTTTGATCTTGCACTCCACGTCTCACCTGCCGCTGGAGTGGCGGCGCAGGGGTTCCGCCTCGGTTGACTGGACTTGGGTTTTCACAATCGCGCCGCTGGATTCCGGAAGCCGCACTCGTTTGATCTTCCGCTGGCGGGCGGCTACCAAACCATGGTGGCTAACGCTCGGCGCCTGGGTGGTAATCATCCCGGCCGATTTCGGTATGTCGAGGGAGATGCTCCGAGGGATCAAGCGCCGGGCCGAGCAGCTGACCGCGGCAGCATCACCGGGTGCTCGAGCAACTCACGCAGGCGGCCGGTAAACCGAGCAGCGGTAGCCCCATCGACCACCGTGTGGTCAACCGAGATAGTGATGTCCAATAACTCCCGGGGCTCCACACTGCCATCGATATAGCGCGGCTTCGTCGCAATGCCGCCAACGGTGATCATCAGCGTTGGCGGCGCGATCGGTATGCCCCAACCACCACCAGCGCCGAACATGCCAATCGAACTCAGTCCAACCGTGCCACCCATCCGCTTGAACAATGTGGGACTGGACATCGCTGCCCGCCAAGCAAGGGAGCGCAGCGGCCGAGGAATGCTCAAGAACGCTACGGTCGCTCGACAACGCCGTTCAGCGACCGGGTCCGGCGCCTGACCAGCCCTGATCTCCATAGTTAGCTCATCGATGCTCTTCCGATTGGCAGCCCGAACCAGGAGTGGCTTGACGATCTTCTGACCGTCGCTCGTCACCTCGATCTGAGTATTGACGTCAACATCGTCGAACAAGATCAACTGATTGCGACGCCGGTAGGCGTGCATGATCCGGTCCTCATCCACTGCGCAGGCGACCGCATGCATGACAACCGCCGTAAAGGAGATGTCGTGGCCGGCAGCCTCCGCCCGGCGTACCGCTTGCCGGAGCTCGGTGACATCGATCTCCACCAGGCCGTGGATGAAATGCTTACGCCGACTGGCTTCGAAGTTGTGAACGTAGGCCCTTCTGATCTTGAGAAACGGCCGAGTGGTGTACGAGTCGCCAGGCGTTGACATCACGCGGCACTCGGCAAGGCGGCCTTAGCGCTGTTCCCTTCACCGCGCCAAAGAACGACAGCCAGCACCACAACCCAGACAAGTAAGCCGATGATGCTGATGCGCTCCCAGAGCCCAGCCCATGGCGTCGGTAGGTTTGCAGCGAGCCGAACTCCGTCCAAACTCGTCAAGCCGCCGAACACCAGGAGAATCGCGATCGTCGCGATCGAATAGATCCGAAAGCGCCGTCCAGACGCGGCAGCCCCAAACCCCATCGCGGCGAACATCAATGCCACGGTCATTCCGCTGAGGACCAAGTGTCCGGTGTCGGCGAGCGTTCCACCACCTGCTGCTATCACCTCACGCTGATGCATCGAGGCAAATGGCCAGGCCAGGCCAAGCAAGCCGTACACGAACAGCAGGCCGCCCGCTATTCGCAGCAAGCGCCTTTCACCGGCTGAGACCCATACGCCCACGGCGAAAGCGATCATGAGCGCGTCGTACAAGCTGCCGAGCACGATCCACAGCGGCCGAGTGGACACGCCCCAGGCGGACAGCTCGCTGACGGTTTGCGAGATTGCGCTGTACCCCTCGTACTGGATGACCCAGATGATCGCGCCGTACAGCACAGAAGCCGCGATGCCGCAGCTGAGCATGGGTTTTCGAGTTCTCTCGAGCGGGCTCTTTGATGCGATGCGCTCGGGTACCCGCTCTTGGGCACGATCGATCGTGCTTGACATGGCAATCTCCCGGACTCTTTAAGGCCAGTCTGGCCTGCGGGGAGTGCACTCCATAGAGCCCTTGGAACCCGATTCTGGGACTTCCGACCCGCTCTGGTCGTCGGCTCAGCGGCGCGCGGCCAGCTTGGCAACCGTCAACAGCACGGCGGAATCTTCCAGCGCCTCAAGGCTGTGTCGCCGATCGGGAATGATCAGCAGGTCTCCCCGAGCGGCCTCCCACGAGTGATGGCCTGCCCAGAGCCGTACGCGTCCGTGCAGGATCAACGCCGTCGCCTCGCCAGGATTTTCGTGCTCGGAAAGTTGAGCGCCCGCGATCAGTCCGATCACTGTCTGCCGCAGTACTTTTTCGTGACCGCCGTAGACAGTGTCTGCGGTATGTCGACCAGCCGCTGTCTCGGCCAACTTGATCTGCTGGCGTGCGAGGGCCTCAAGGGAGATCTTCTGCATGCCAACAGTGTGGCTTCTCCAACAACGACTCGTCACGCACCAACTGGCAGGCTGTTACTCATGCGCCGGTTTACACAGGTCGATGTCTTCACCGATGAGTTGACGTTTGGAAACCCGGTGGCAGTCGTCCATGACGCCGACGAGCTGACCACCCAGGAGATGGCCGATTTTGCGAGATGGACCAATCTGAGCGAGACGACATTCTTGTTGAAGCCCACCGAGGATCAGGCCGACTACCAGCTGCGAATCTTCACCACCCGTCAGGAGCTGCCGTTCGCCGGCCACCCCACGCTCGGCTCGGCTCATGCGTGGCTGGAGGCAGGTGGCATAGCCAAGGACCCAGAATGCCTAGTTCAACAGTGTGGCGCAGGACTGGTACGGATCCGACGCGACCCCACGCGGCTCGCCTTCGCTGCACCGCCGCTCATTCGGGACGGTGAGGTCGAGGCCGAAGACTTGATCGAGACCTTGGCTTTTCTCGGCATCGATAGGAGCCAGGTAGTGGATGCCCAGTGGGCTGACAACGGTCCTGGCTGGGTGGCGTTGTTGCTCAGTGATGCCGAGACCGTCTTGGCGCTGCAGCCGAAGGCTGACCAGGTAAGCCGATTCGATGCCGTCGGAGTGATCGGAGCCCATCCGCCAGGATCTGAAGTGGACTTCGAAGTGCGGGCGTTCACGCCGCTGGAGGAGGGACAGTGTGAGGATCCCGTCACCGGCAGCCTGAACGCTGCACTGGGTCAGTGGCTGATCGGTACTGGACGGGCGCCGAACTCCTACATCGCCGCACAGGGAACCGCACTAGGCCGGCGTGGCCGGGTCTATGTCGCCAAGATCGATGACGACGTATGGGTCGGCGGTGACACGGTGACTGGCGTAACGGGGGTGGTGCACATATAGGGCTTGCAGAACTACCCGCATCATTTGTGGGCGTCGTTACCGCCTCTTGTGCCGCCAGAACCGCCAGCGTTCCGACCGTGACCTATGCGGCGGCACGCGACCGAACTGGAGTATCTCGGCCGTCCTGTGGCTCGGCTGCGTTAATGCGCCGCCCTCAACTGTGAGCATTAGCTGCACCGCCTCGTCCTCATAGCCGTCGGCCAGCTCGCCTACGAGGTCCATACGGCCGGCAGCCACTGCCGTGTCTATCCGCTCCAAATAGTGCGCTTGTAGCGAAGCCAGCCCTTCTTCCAGCGGCCTCGTCATGAGCGCCTCCAACTGCGGGCCAAAGTATTCCCTTGCAGTCTAGGTTTCGGTGGGAACTGAACCTCCCAGGGGCCCAAGTACAAGATCACGCATGCACCCAGACTCGCATCGCACCTTGCTCTCGGTTTCCCCATGTGTAGTAAGGGACCGCGTTCAGCGTGGTTGGTTCTTCGGTTTCCGCTGTACTGGCACCGAGTGGTCGATACGGCCACCACGACGAGTCGCGTCGCGCCCGAACATGGCCTATTGCGTGAACGGTCGCTACGCCGGCGAGCATGTCTTCACCGGGCACCACTTCAGGCGTCTTAGTGGTGTCAATGGTGATGTCGTCGAGCCGGCTGTTGGGGTTGTCGACCGCTTCCAGGCAGTAGACAAGCGGTCCGTACTCAAGCGCCACGGTGCCGCGAGCAGCGTCGAGCCGCGGATCGGCAGTGGTGTATCGGGGTTGCAAGGGCAGCACGAGCACCACCTCGTCGCCGTGCTGCCACTGCCGTCGCACAAGCCACCACCCGTCGGCGGGTGGGGACCCTATGTTCTGCCCGTTGACCATCAGGGTCGGATGCTGGGCCCAGTCCGGTACGCGCAGGGCCAGCTCCCAGAGCTGGTCCGGTGCGCTGGCAACCCGTACGCTGACGGTGCCGTCCCAGGGATAATCGGTGGCCACCTCCAGGACGACTTCACCCTCGGCCACTTCGGCGGCATATCGGCCGGCCATGTACTGGTGCAGAACCACCCTGGTGGAGCTGCTGAGAAGCACGTAGTTCTCGAGTGAGGCGAGGGTGCGCATGACGTTCGGCGGACAGCAGGCGCAACGGAACCAGCTGACCCGCTGGTAGTCGCCGTCGGTGCCTCGGTTCACATGGCCCTCGCGGACCTGCAGCGGGTTGGCGTAGATAAAGCGCTGGCCGTCAAGGGAGACACCGGCTAGAAAGCCGTTGTACAAGGTGCGTTCCATCAGGTCGGCGTACTTGGCCTCGCCAGTGATCATCAGCATCCGCCAGGAGAACATGATCGAGGAGATGGCGGCGCAGGTCTCGCAGTAGCTGCGTTCGTTGGGAAGCTCATACGGGTCGCCGAACGCTTCATCCTTGTGATGTGCACCGATGCCGCCGGTGAGGTAGGTCTTGGTGGCTACCATCTCCGCCCAGATTCGCTCCAGGGCTACCAACAGGGTGTCGTCGCCGGTCTCGACGTACACGTCGGCGGCTCCGGCAAGCAGGTACAGCTGGCGGACCGCGTGTCCCTCGGCAGAGGGGGCGTCGCGCAGGGGAATGTGGTCCTGCCAGTAGTGGCGGCCGAAGTGGCCGTTTCCGAGGAGACCGTGACCACGCCGATCAATGAAGTAGCGAGCCTGGTTCACGTACCGCTCGTCTCCGGTTTCGCGGTATAGCTCGACTAGTGCGCTCTCGATCTCGGGATGGCCGCAGATGCCATCGATCTGGCCCGGCTGCAAGCCGATGGCAGCCACCACGCAGTCTGCCATCCGGCAGGCGATCTCGAGCACGCCGGTGTGACGTGCGGTTCGGTGCAATGCGACAGCCGCCTGGATCAGGTGTCCGGCGCAATACAGTTCGTGTCCCCACTGGAGCTGGACAAACCGTTCGTCCGGGAAATGCACCTGAAAGTAGGAGTTGAGATAGCCGTCGGCCTGTTGCGCCTCGCGGAGTCGCCCCTCAGTCGCAGCCAACTGGTCCTCCAGTCGTTCTTTGAGGGATTGGTCTAAGTCAGGGTCCGCGAATACCCAGGCCACCGCTTCCAGCCACTTATAGACGTCGCTGTCCAAGAACGGAAGGTCGTTAAGGTACTCCCCGGTAGTGCGACCGGCAGCAAGCTCTAGGTTGTGAAAGTTGCCGGCTTCGTGGAGTCGATTCCACCCATCAGGGATGCTGATCTCCCGGTTTATGCGCCGCCGTTCTCTCCAAAGGCCGCCGGTGATCTGAGCGGCGGTCGCTGGGCGAAGCGCAGTTTGGCCTGCGACGGGACGAACCGGACCGACGGCGCGCTGAGTCTTGGTCATGAAATCTCGGTCCAGCTCGAGTTGTGGGCAGCGCTGTCCTCGACAGCGCTGAGCACCCGCTGGACCTGCAGACCGTCGTCGAAGGACGGCGCCGGCTGCCGATTCTCAGCGATAGCGTTGACCAGGTCGGCGACCTGGTGAGTGAAGCCGTGCTCGTAGCCAAGGCCATGCCCGGGCGGCCACCACGCGCTTACGTAGGGGTGCTCCGGTTCGGTGACCAAAATCCGCCGAAAGCCCTGCTCCTCGACCGGTTCGGTGCCGTCGAAGAACCGCAGAACGTTGTTCTCCTCGAAGTCGAACGCGATGGAGCCGTCGGTGCCATTGATCTCGATTCGCAGCGCGTTCTTGCGGCCGAGGGCGAACCGAGTCGCCTCGAAAGTGGCGATACTCCCGTCGGCGAACCGGGCGGTGAACAGCGCGGCATCGTCCACGGTGACCTCGCCGCGCGGCGAGTCTGCACCAGTGTCGCCATGTCCGCCCAGACCCGAAGGTTCACCGCTCAGCGGCCGCGACGTCACGAATGTCTCAAGGATTGCCGACACGCCAGTGATCGGCTGGCCGGTCAGCCACTGGGTGGTGTCGACGAGATGTGCGCCAAGATCGCCGAGAGCACCGGAGCCTGACTTGGCCTTCTCTAGTCGCCAGGTCATCGGTGCGTCGGGGTCGTGCAGCCAATCCTGCAAGTACTGCGCCCGCACCTGCCGTACGGTGCCGATCCGCCCTGCCTCGACCAGACCCCGTGCCAGCGCCAGGGCAGGTGTGCGCCTGTAGGTGAACCCGCACATTGCCCAGACGTTGCGCTCGGCTGCGGCCTTTGCGGCCGCCGCCATCTGCTCGGCCTCCTCGACCGTGTTCGCCAGCGGCTTCTCGCACAGCACATGCTTGCCTGCTTGCAGGGCGGCGACGGCGATCGCGGCGTGACTGTCGCCTGGGGTGCAGATGTCGATGAGATCAACGTCGTCGCGTTCGACGAGCGCGTGCCAGTCAGTCTCCAGGGATGCGAAGCCAAGCCGATCGGCGGCAGCGTTGACGGCCTCCTTGCTCCGCCCGGCGATCGCGGTGAGTTCTGGCGTGAGTGGCAGGTCAAAGAATCGGTGCGCGTTTCGCCAAGCATGGGCATGGACGGCGCCCATAAATGCGTACCCGACCATGCCGACGCGCAGCACGTTCGTACTCATCCGAGCTCTCCCTTCATCTGAGGCGCCGGGACGGCCCGGCCAGGGTTGCCGATCACGTCGTGCACTGACGGCCAGGCGGCCAGCACTGCCCGCAGTTCCGGCCTCTTCTCGATTTCGAGCGCCCGTACGTAGCCATCCTCGAGGAGGTCAGCAAGCACTACCGGTTGCCCGGTCTGCGCCGAGCGGACCGCTCCTTCGACCATCGCCAAGCTCATGACGTTGCTATGCACTTCCCCAGAGGGCACGCTGCCATAACGAAGGGCGGCAACGAACTCGGCGAGCGAGCCGGCGATCTCTTCCGGGCCGGTACCAGCCGCGGCTGCGATCGGCTCGCCGTCGGCGGTCTGCGCGACCGGTTCGTGGTCGCCGTCCCACAGGGCAGTGCCATCCGACCCACTGATCCGCCAGCTGCCATTCCACGAGGTCTCCTGGCCTGGGCTGCACCAGCTGCCCGCGAACATGAATCGGGTGCCGTTGGCGAACTCCGCATGCACATCGGCGGCCGCGTCGCCGGCGTACCAGCTCCAAGCAGGGTTGAACGACTCGCAGGCGATCCAGACCGGCTCGTCGCCGATCAGATCGCGGGCGAGGTCAAACTGATGGATTGCCATGTCGACCAGCAGCGGGAAGGGGATTTGCTCACGGAACCCGCCGAAGTGTGGTGCTTTGAAGAAACTGCACTCAACCAGGCCGAGCCGGCCGAGCCGCTGGATCTGGCTCCGGAGCGCATCAAGGTTGCGCCAGTAGCGGCGGGATTGGGAGACCATCAGTAGCCGCCCGCTCGCCTCGGCGGCCGCGACCATGGAGAGGGCGGCACTGGTGGTATGGGCTACCGGCTTTTCGCACAACACGGGAAGCCCCCTCAGCAAGGCCGTGCTGCTGACATCCGCGTGCGCCTCCGGGATCGTCACATTGATCACTGCGTCGGCATTAACACGGTCGAGGAGCTCGCTGAGTGTGGCAGTCACTTCTACGTCGGCGAACCCGGCGCCAGCTGCAGCGTGTTGTGCCAGCGGGAGATCGAGGTCGGCAAGACCCACCAGCTCGACCTCGGTCGACTGTCCGATGACGTCTAGCCAGTGCCGACCCATCAGGCCCGCACCGACCTGGATCAGCCGAATGGGTTCAGCTGGGGACATCGGCCTGATCTTCCTCGTGGGACTCGATCGGGCCGGTGTAGGAGTGGCCGTTGAAGAAGTCGTCGGCGTCATAGCGCAACAGGGTCGGAATCGTGCGCTGCGGCAGTTCGCTGCTGACCCACTGCACCCCGTTGGCGATTACCTTCCGCACGTCCTTGTGGTAGTAGACGGGGTAATCCTGATCGCCCGGTGAGAAGAAGAAGATCTTGCCGTGGCCACGCCGGAAGGTACATCCAGATCTGAACACCTCGCCGCCGGTGAATGAGGAGATGAAGATCAACTCGTCCGGGACGGGGATATCGAAGAACTCGCCATACATCTCCTGGGCATCGATGATGATCGGATTCGGCACGCCTTGAGCGATCGAATGCGTCGGATTGACCGTCCAGACCAGCTCCCGATCTCGCTCACTGCGCCAGCGCAGTGTGCAGGTTGTGCCCATCAGCTTGCCGAAGATCTTCGACCAGTGGCCGGAGTGCAGCACCACCAGGCCAAGTCCGGAGATCACGTGCCGGTGCACCCGCTCCACGACCTCGTCGGACACCTCGCCGTGGGCGGCGTGGCCCCACCAGACCAGCACGTCGAGGTCGTTCAAGACGTCCTCGGTCAGGCCGTGCTCGGGCTCGTCGAGAGTGGTGGTCGCCACGCGGGCCCGGTCACCCAAATTCTCAGTGATCCCGGCGGCGATCGTGTTGTGCATGCCGTCGGGATAGATGGCGGCCACGTGTGGCTCGATCTGTTCATGTCGGTTCTCGCCCCAGACGAGAACACGGATCTGGCCGGACGGGTTTGCGGGCATGGGAATTCCTCCGGGTTGGGCCGTCGGTTGAGCTGACCGTTATTTCACGGCACCACCCGTGGCGCCGGCGGCAATGTATTTCTGGGCGATGACGAGCAGAATGATTGCCGGGATCGAAGCGAGCATGGCGGTAGCCATTACCGCGCTCCAGTTGGAGATGTGCGCGCCGAGGTAGGTGTAGATACCCAGCGTCACAGGCGTGATGTTCCCCGGCGTCGTCAGGGTCAGCGCGAAGAGGAAGTCGCCCCACGCCCACAGGAAGGCGAACAACCCAACGGTGATCAGTGAGTTCCGGCTGATCGGCACCACGATGGACAAGAACGCGCGGACCAGGCCAGCCCCGTCGACCCGGGCCGCCTCGACGATCGAGGTAGGCACTGCGAGCATGAACGATCGCATGATCAAGATCCCGAACGGGACCGCGTGGGCGGCGTTGGCGATGATCAGCCCCGGGATGGAATTCAGCAGGCCGATGTTCTCATACAGGGTGTAGAGGGCATTGGCGATCACGATCCCTGGGATCATCTGCGAGATCAGGATGGCAAGCAGGGCCCAATTGATCCAGCGGAACCTGAATTGGGCCAGGGCGTACGCACAGGGGGTGGCGATCAGCAGGGTCAGCACCACGGTGCCGAGGGCGATCAGCATGCTGGTGACAAGGTTCTGGCCTTGATCCTGAATAGCGGTGTTGTAGCCGGCGAGGCTCGGGTGGGGAGGAAAGAAGCTTGACGGCAGTGTGCCCCCGCTCGGCTGCAGCGAGATGTTGAGCATCCAGTAGATCGGGAAGAGCATCAGGGCCAGCAGGACGATGGCGATGCCGGTACGCAGTCTGCGTCGGGTCTGGTGGGCGGCGGATCGCTGCTGAGAAGTGGCCATCGTCTGCTCCTTACTCGTCAACCTGGCGCCGGGTGGCCCGCAGGTAGACGATCGCGAAGACCAATGAGATGAGGATCAAGATGTTGCTCAAAGCTGCGCCCTGGCCGAACTTGAACTCCACGAACGAGCGCTGGTACGACTGCGTGGCGATGGTCTGGGTCGCGTTTGCTGGGCCGCCCTGAGTCAGGCCCAGGATGATGTCGATCACTTTCAGCGTGTAGATGACACCCAGCATCAGCGTGATGCTTATCACGGCGTGCAGGTTGGGCCACGTAATATGCCAGAACGCCTTCCATCCGGTCGCGCCGTCCAGCGCACCCGCCTCGTACAAGTCCTCCGGGATGTCCTGCAGCCCGCTATAGAGCAGGGTCAGGTTGAACGGGATACCTAGCCAGATGTTCACCAGGATGATCGCGATCAGCGCCACGTCCGGCGAGGTGAGCCACGGGATCGGCGCGTCGACGATCCCGACCGTTTGCAGCGTGACGTTGAGGATGCCGCTGTCCTGCTCGAGAATGGCCCGCCAGGCGGCGCTGCCCACAATCAGCGGGAGCAGCCACGGCAGCAGAAACAGCGCACGGAGAACCCCGTTGAGCGGAAAGTTCTTATGGAAGAACAGCGCCAGCAGCATGCCAATCACGAACTGGCCGACGATGGAACCGATGGTGAACAGCGCAGTGTTGACCAGCGCCTTGGCGAAGAGCTCGTCGGTCACCACAGCCACGTAGTTCTGCAGCCCCACCCACGGGGCCTTTCCGTTGATGAACGTCCGCAGCGTGTAGTTCTGGAAGCTCATCGCCAGGTTCTTCACGACCGGGTAGCCGAACAGCGCAATGATCGTCAGGGCGGCCGGGACCACGAAGAGGATCTTCGCGATCTCCTCCCCACGCCGGCCGCGTCTGGCGGCCGGCGCGATGTCGGAGGACGGTGCGGTGGGTTCGGTCGCGGTGGTCAGCGTCTCTGCATCCGACATGCGCCGACTCCTTTCCGTTCCGTCGCGGTCGCTTAGCTGGCGCCAGCCTTGGCCATAGCGTCGGCCGGAGCCGCCTGATCGGTGAGCACGAGCTGCATGCCGGTGTAGATCACCTTGGCGGTGTCGGGCCACTTCGGGCCGAGCTTGCCCGTTCGGGCGCGGGCGTTGGCCACGGCGTCAGTGAAGGCAGCCATCGACGGAACCTCTGTCTTGTACTGCTCGTACAGCGCAGGCTTGGTCGGCACCAGACCGCCCTGCTTGGCCCGCAGCATCTGATTCTCATCGGTGTTCATGCACTTGACCAGCTCGGCGGCCTTGGCCTTCTTCGCGTCGTTGCCGGTCTCGGGCACGGTCCACGCCTCGCCACCGAGCGGGGCGATTGAGGTTTGGTCGGGCCTGTTGATCGGGAACGGGGTCACGCCGAAGTTGACCTTCGCCTTCTGCAAGGACGGGATCTGCCACGGACCGTTTAGCATCATGGCCGCCTTGCCGGCGATGAACTGGTCGTTGACGTCGGCCTGCTTCCAGTTGACCGCGCTCTTAGACACCGAGCCGTCGTCGACCAGGTCCTTCCACAGCTGGAGCGCCTCGGCCACCTGCGGGCTCTTTAGGTCCGTCTCGTCACCGCCGTTCGTCCACATGGGCGGCAGGAACTGCCAGGCGCCCTCGTAGTCGGCCGTGGCATTGAAGGCGAAGCCGTACTGCTTGCCAGTGGTCAGCTTCTTGGCCGCGGTCTTAAGCTCGGCCCAGGTCTTGGGGGGCTGCACGCCTGCCTTCGCCAGCACGTCCTTGTGGTAAAAGATCGCAAGGGTATTGGCGCCGGGCTGCAGACCGTATAGCTGACCGTCGTAGGTGGCCGCCGACACTGGGCCGGGCGCGTACCCGTCGGCGTTGATTCCGAAGTCGCCCAACGGCACCAGCGCACCTGCCTCGGCGATCTGTTGGATGTCGGGATTATCCAGCATCAGCACGTCGGGCAGCGTCTTCGACGACGCCTGCTGTAGCACCTTCTGGATCAGTGTTGGGCCGGGCACCGATTGGTGATCGACTTTGGCGACCCCGATCGAGGTCCCGCACTTTTGCAGCATGTCCCCGATCAGGGATTTGGCCGGCTCGTCGTTGTAGTAGTCCAGGACCGTCAGGCTGTCTACGGTAGCGGGCGCGGAACCCGCAGGTTCACCGCCGCCTGATCCGCCACCGCAGGCGGCCAGCGTGAGGCTCAGCGCAGCCATGCCGGCCACGGCGACCAGTCGCTTCTTGATCATTAGCGCAGCTCCTTCGTTTACTCGACATGCGGTGGGTGTCGACTTCACCGCTGCCACTCGTCTCATGAGTGAGGCAGGGCGGCAGTTAGGCGGCTGGAGTGCCGAGAGGGCTATCCGCCGCGACCGCTGAACTCACGGTATGACAGACCGGGAGAGCGGCGAAAGGGTTTTCCGACTGTTGCCGTCCGCGTTGTGAATATTGTTACAAGATCACGTAACCGAATGGATCGACCCCACCTAAGCATTCGACGGGATTTGGGCAACAGCGATGTCCGTACCTGTGCGCGGCCGGGCGCGCAGCTGTTAAAAAAAATGAGGAAATGGATTTCCGGTACGCTACAGTTCGACGCGGCCGGTTGGCCGCAGACGCGGCCTTCAAGGAGACTGGAACGAGATGGCGCGCAGTTCCAGAGCAGTCCCGACCGTGCGAGATGTAGCACGGCTTGCTGGAGTCTCGCCTGGCACCGTATCGAAGGTTCTGAACGGGCAGGGTCAATTGCGTCCCGAGACCCGAACCCGCGTACGAGCCGCCGCCGACGATCTTGGCTTTCGACCCAACCACCTCGCAAGAAGCCTGCTTTTGGGCCGTACCTACACCGTCGGGATGCTGACTTCTGATCACTTCGGACGGTTCTCTATGCCATTGATGGAAGGTATTGAGGACAGCTTGGGAGCCGGTCATGTCTCAACCTTGTTGTGCGATGGACGCGGCGATCCGATTCGCGAGCAGCACTACATCACCGAGCTTTTGAACCGACGGGTCGACGGAATCGTGGTGACCGGCCGTCGAACCGACGTACGTCCCAGCCTCGGCCCACTGCCAGTCCCAGTCGTCTATGTCCTGATCCGGTCAGCCGCCTCTTCGGACCTCTCGGTGACCTACGACGATCACCAAGGAACAGAGCTTGCCATTAACCACCTCCTAGCGGCTGGCAGGAAAGACATCGCCTATGTGGGAGGTCCGGAGCGACACCAAGCCACCCGCACTCGACGCGAAGCCACCGATCACGCGCTAGCTACTGTGGGACTGACACTCAAGCCCACGGACGTGTTGATCGGAGAGTGGAGCGAAGCCTGGGGTCGCGCGGCGGCTGCATTAGTGGCCAAGCGACCACAAGGACAGCGTGTGGATGGAGTGTTCTGCGCGAGCGACCAGATAGCTCGCGGAGTCGTCGACGGAATGCGTGATGCAGGTATCGCGGTACCTGAGGAGACTTCAGTTGTCGGCTTCGACAATTGGGATGTTATGGCGGAGGCCTCGAGACCGCCCCTCACAACCGTCGACCCATGTCTGGCGAAACTGGGAGAGTTCGCCGCCAGTCAGTTGCTTAATGCGATAGAGGGACGAGAGCTCGGTTCGGGCACCCTCCTGCTGCCCTGCGAACTGGTCGTCAGGGACTCGTCGGTGCCTGTCCTCACCCGCCACGCTGAGGCCGCATCCGTCGCTTGAGCGGCAAGCCTCAGCTCGGACCTCCTTAGACGTCGATTGCTCTTCCGTTGTTCGGGCGTCAGCCACCGGTAACTTTCCCATCTCTTCTCTTGACAAGTCCCCATCCACCCGGATTGACTACGCAGTCAGAACCATTGACTACGTAGTCAGAGGCGCCATGAGAACAGCCGGATCCGCGTCGCCTAACGGACAGTCGCGCGGCGCAGTGATGGTTGACGTGGCACGGCTGGCGGGGGTGTCCCAGAAGACGGTTTCCCGAGTAGTCAATGGTGCGCCGCACGTCCGTCCCGATGTGCGGGAGCGAGTCAACCGCGCCATCGAGGAGCTGGGGTACCGTCCGAATGTTGCGGCTCAAGCGTTGGCTCGGGAGCGCAGCCACACGATCGGTGTGCTGGCTCTAGGGACTCGTTTTTTTGGACCGTCGCGACGCGTCTTCACCCTCGAGCACGAAGCGCGACGGCTGGGCTACACCTTGGCTCTGATTTCCGTGCCCGATTTATCCGCGCGAAGTGTCGCCGACGGGATCGACGCGTTGTTGAAGGGGAGGGTCGAAGGCTTGGTGGTGGAGGTGCCAACCCACCTGATCGACATCGATCCCGCCCAACTTGCTGGATTGCCTGTGGTCACCAGCGCCGGCTGGATCACTGGCGTTCCTCGGCAAGCGGTGGTTGATGTTGACCAGGAAGAAGCCTGTCGCAAGCTGACCACGTACCTGCTCAACCTGGGGCATGAGACGGTCTGGCACGTTGGTGGACCGCGGGACTGGGATGCCGCGCAGAAGCGCCTTGTCGGTTGGCGATCAGCGCTACGCGCTACCCGTGCCCGCGTACCGCGGGTTCTCTACGGAGACTGGTCAGCCGCATCGGGCTACGAACAGGGTCGCAAGCTCGCAGCCCGGAACGATGTCACCGCAATCTTTGCCGCCAACGACCAAATGGCGATGGGGATTCTTCGGGCGCTTCACGAGGCCGGGCGGGAAATCCCCGGCGATGTTTCGGTCGTGGGGTTCGACGATGTTCCCGAGGCGGAGTTCCAGATGGTGCCATTGACGACGGTCGGCGTCGACGGAGATAAAGCGGCACAGCGCATCCTTGCCGAGCTACTGCAGATGATCGAGGGAGCCCAGCCGCCTGCGAACACGGTGATCTTGCCTGGCACCGAGCTGATCATCCGGAGCTCTACTGGCCCTTTCGCCCACAAACAAATCCTGGATTTTCAATCCACTCAACAGAATTAGAAAGGACGGCGATGTCTGCCACCCCGTTTACCCGACGCAAGTTCCTCATTTCCACTGCTGCAGCTGCCTCAAGCGCGTGGTTTCTCGCCGCCTGCGGCGGCGGCGATGACGGAGGTAACGCTCCTGCGGCACCCCAGTCAGCGTCGCAAGTCCCGCAAACCGAGATCGACAAAGCGATGGACACTGAGACCACATTGACGTTCTGGACCTGGGTGCCCGACATCCAGAACGAGATCAAGTTGTTCACCACGAAGTACCCCAAGATCAAGGTGAATCTGGTCAATGTTGGCCAGGGCGCCCCGCACTATCAGAAACTGCGGACCGCAATTCAGGCTGGCCAGGGCGCGCCGGACGTCGCTCAGGTCGAGTTCCAGTTCATCAACTCCTTCACGCTAGGTGATGGGAACCTGCTTGATCTCACTCCGCACGTACCGGCGACATTGAAGGACTCCTACCCCGAATGGGTCTGGTCTCAGGTCAACACCAATGGCGGACTATGGGGAATTCCCCAGGACACGGGGCCGATGGGCCTGCTCTACCGAGACGACCTGTTGATGCAGGCCGGGGTCGAAGTGCCCAAGACCTGGGATGACTTCGCTGCCGCGGCTCAGACCTACCACTCCAAGAATCCGAAGAGCTACCTCGTTAACGTCTCACCCGCTCAGCCGGGTCAGTTCGTCGCCTACTTGTGGCAGGCCGGTGTCCGACCGTTCACCTTCGACGGTCAGCAGACCGTCAAAGTCGATCTTGCCAACGCCGAAGCACAGAAAATAGCCAAGTTCTGGGGTGATCTGGTGACCAGCGGCGCCGCATCAAACGACACCGACTTCGCCGACACCTGGTACCAGGGCCTGGCTAACGGCAAGTACGCAGCCCTGCCGATCGCGGCTTGGGGCCCGGTGTTCCTACAGGGCACGGCTGGCAAAACATCCGGGAAGTGGCGTGCCGTCGACTTGCCGCAGTGGGATGCCAGCCAGGTGGTCTCCAGCAACTGGGGCGGCTCGACTGATGCCGTACTCAAGCTGAGCAAGAACCAGATCGCCGCAGCTCAGTTCGCCTTGTTCCTCAACACCGATAAGGAATCGGCCCTCAAGTTCGCCAACGAACAGTTCTTGTTCCCGGCGATGAAGGAGATCCTGACAGATCCGAGCTTCGTCAATCAGGAGTCCAAGTTCTATGGCGGCCAGAAGGTGAATGAAAAGTTCGCCCAGATCTCCGGAACAGTCAGCCCAGACTTTCAATGGCTGCCGTTCATGGACTACGTGTACACGAACTTCAACGAAACGCTCGGGAAGGCCTTCGCCGACAAGACCGACGCAGTTGCCGGTCTGCAGGCATGGCAGGACGCCTGTGCAAAGTTCGCCAAAGATCAGGGCTTCACGGTCGCCTGATCATCGTTTGGCGCCTGGCATTGCTCATGTCAGGCGCCGAACAGATATCACCTGGAAGGGGCCATATGTCCACCCTCGTCAATGCCGCGCCCGAAGTCGCCACCTCAGCACCGCGGCGTGCGCGCCTGACGGCAGCCAAGCGCCGACAGTACGGCGCCGCCTATGTTCTGGTGCTGCCGTTCTTTCTCATCTTCGTCGCCATGGTGATCGTGCCATTGGTCTACGCCGGATACCTCTCCTTCTTCCGGAAGCGGCTCATCGGCGGCACCAGCTTCGCGGGCGTAGAGAACTACGTCAAAGCCCTCACCGATCCGCTGTTCTTGAGTGGGGTTGGCCGGATGGCGATCTTCCTCGTTGTCCAAGTGCCGTTCATGATCGCCCTTGCCTTGTTCTTCGCGCTCGCCTTGGACAGCGGAATGATGAAGCTGGCGAAGTTCAGCCGATTAGCGATCTTCGTGCCGTACGCGGTCCCCGGGGTCGTTGCCGCGTTGATGTGGGGATATCTCTACGGCCCTGACTTCGGGCCGTTCGCCCAGATCGGCAGGGCACTCGGGATGGGGCCGCCGCCATTCTTCAGCCAGACCGGAATGCTGTTTTCGATCATGAATATCGTGAACTGGTCGTTCATCGGCTACAACATGATCATTATCTATGCGGCCCTTCGGTCGCTTCCCAGCGAGCTCTACGAGGCGGCACGCGTTGACGGAGCCTCCGAGCCTCGGATTGCCTGGTCAATCAAGATTCCCGCGGTTCGACCGGCGCTGCTGCTGACGGTCATCTTCTCGGTCATTGGCACGTTCCAGCTTTTCACAGAACCCAAACTGATGGCCACGTTGGCACCGAACGTGATCGGCACGGCATGGTCGCCCAATCTCTATGCCTACAACGTCGCGTTCGTCAATCAGGACGCTAACTATGCCGCCGCATTGGCGTTCTTGCTCGGCATTGTCATCATGATCGTTTCCTACATCGTGCAGCTGTCTACCCAACGGAAGGAGCGCAGCTCATGACCACTGCCGGCCCGGCGACTGCCACCGCCGTACAAACAGATCTGGATGAGTCGGCCGCGCCTGGAAGGAATCCGGCGCGCCAACGCACGAGCTGGTTGCTGACCATTTTCGTGTTGATCTGCGTCGGCTACTTCCTGCTGCCCCTG
Organism: Propionibacteriaceae bacterium; assembly: GCA_045806785.1. GTDB lineage: Bacteria > Actinomycetota > Actinomycetes > Propionibacteriales > Propionibacteriaceae > Microlunatus. The sequence goes on from JBJMIR010000090.1 coordinate 37,197, forward strand.
TTCTGGCTGGTGGTTGCCTCCACCAAGTCCAACGCCGACCTGTTCAGCAGCTTTGGGTTGTGGTTCGCGAACTTCAACTTGTTCGAGAACATCAAGAACGTGCTGACCTTCCAGGACGGCGTCTTTATCTATTGGGTGATCAACTCAGCGATCTATGCCGTGGTAAGTGCTGTTGGCGCTTCATTCCTTTCGACAGCTGCCGGTTATGGGTTCGCGAAATATGACTTTCCCGGTAAGGCCGTGTTGTTCGCCATCACCCTTGGCGCGATCATGGTCCCGATCGCTGCCCTGACGGTGCCGACATATCTGCTGTTCGCCCGCGCCGGACTGACCGACACCTACTTCGCAATCATCTTGCCTTCGCTCGCGACACCATTTGGCGTGTTTTTGATGCGGGTCTACGCGGCCGACGCCGTCGACAACGCGCTCATCGAAGCAGCACGGGTCGACGGCGTAGGTGAGTTGCGCATCTTCTTCACTGTTGCACTACGGCTCTTGCTGCCGGGTTCGATCACCGTGTTGCTCTTCTCGCTGGTAGCGACATGGAACAACTACTTCCTACCGCTGATCATGCTCAACACGGCGGAAAAGTTTCCGCTCACCGTCGGGCTCGCGTTGTGGCAGTCGACTGCTGCCGGTGGATCGGGTTCCCGAGCCTTGTTCTCCACCGTGATCACCGGCTCACTGCTCTCGATCATCCCGCTGGTGGTGGCCTTCCTCTTCCTCCAGCGCTATTGGCAATCCGGCCTGGCAACGGGCGGCGTCAAGGCCTGACCGCTTCGAAAGGACACCACGCACATGGATGTACCGCGAGAGCGCGTGCTTTTCGGCGCGGCGTACTACCACGAGTACCAGCCGAGCCCTCGTCTCGATACGGACTTGGACTTGATGATCAAGGCTGGCTTCTCGGTGATTCGGGTAGGGGAGTCAGTTTGGACTACCTGGGAGCCAGAGGACGGGCGCTTCGACCTCGATTGGCTCCAGCCGGTGCTTGACGGTGCCCAGCAGCGCGGCATCGGAGTCATCCTCGGTACGCCGACCTACGCGGCTCCGCCGTGGCTGGCCCGCAAGTACCCAGAAATTGCCGGCGAGCCGTCGACCGGCCAACCGATGCCGTGGGGTGGTCGGCAAGAGATCGACTACTCCCACCCCGCGTTCAAGTTCTACGCCGAAAGGATCATTCGCAAGATCGTTTCCCGGTACGCCGACCATCCCGCGGTGATCGGCTACCAGGTGGACAACGAGCCGGGCATGCTGCTGTTCCACAACCGCGGAGTTTTCCAGCGCTTTGTCGATGAACTCCGCCACACCTATGGAACCGTCGAGGCCATCAACGAGGCGTGGGGGCTGGTGTATTGGTCACACAAGCTCAGCACCTGGGCGGACCTGTGGGCACCAGACGGGAACTGGCAGCCCCAATACGACCTCGCCTGGCGTATCTTCCAGGCCAAACTGACCACCGAATTCATCGCCTGGCAGGCCGACATCGTCCGCGAATATGCCCGAGACGACCAGTTCGTCACCACATGCATCTCCTACGATCGGCCCTCGGTAGACGACGCGAATCTCACCGCAGCCCTCGATGTGACTGCCGGCAATCCCTACTACGCCATGCAGGACGCGCTGGCCGTACCGAGCACCAGCGTCAGCCCCCAAGGTTGGACAACTTCTGGAGCCTGGAGCCTGTTCTTCTCCGCGGACCGGATGTATGCCTCCAAGCAGGCACCGTTCTTGATCACCGAGACCAACGCGGGCGCCATCGGCGGATCATCGACCAACTTCCCCGCGTACCACGGGCAGTGGCGGCAGGCGGCATGGGCCTTCGTTGCCCGCGGCGCTGAGATGATCGAGTACTGGCACTGGCACACCAACCACTTCGGCACCGAGACCTACTGGATCGGCATCTTGCCGCATGATCAACAGCCCGGCCGCGTGTACGCCGAGCTAAGCCAGCTCGGCAACGACTTTCGTCGAGCAGGGTCGCGGGTTGTCGGACTGCGTCCCGACGCCCAGATTGGCCTGCTGTACTCGGCTCGATCCAAGTGGGGCCTGGCCTTTCAGGCGGCATTCCCACAACCTGGCAAGGGCACGGCCGTCTGGTCTCCCCACGACATGGATCAACGGTCATATCACCGGATCTTGGAGGTCTTCTACCGCGGCAGCTTTGACGCGGGAGTGCCGGCACGGCTGATCCACGACGTCCAAATCATTGGACCGGACCGCAGCCGGCTGCTAGAGCCTGCTGCTGTAGCCGAGGAGCTGCCGGTATTGATCGTTGCCGGCCTGCTAGTCGCTGACGACGACTTGCTGAACTGGCTGCGCGAGTACGCCGCCGCGGGCGGCCACCTGGTCATCGGTCCACGGACTGCGTACGGCGATCAAGAGGGCCGGGCCCGGCTCGAGGTGAAGCCGGCGCATCTGGCCGACGCGGGCGGCGTGCGTTACCAGGAGTTCTCGAACCTCGGTGAACCACTGCCTGTGGTTGCGGAGACCGACGCGATCACCTTGTCAGATGCGGCTACCGCCACCGACTGGGTCGACGGGCTGATCAGCGATGGTGCGAAGGTGATCATCGGCTATGAGCACCCTCACTTCGGCCGATTCCCGACGGTGGTGTCCAACGAGCACGGTCAGGGTCGGATTACGACGGTCGGAACTGTGCCGAATCCTGCGCTAGCCGCCGATCTCGTGCGGTGGTTGGCTCCTGAGCACAATCAGCGATGGGAAGCCCTACCGCCATCGGTGACAGTGCGCTCGGCAACCAACTCGGACGGCGAGCGTATCCACGTCGTCCACAACTGGAGCTGGACTCCGGCAAAACTGAGACTTCCGGGAGACATGATCGACATCCTCGCCGGCGATAACACCTCGATGCATGATCTTGAACTCGGCCCCTGGGACGTCCGAGTTCTTGCTGAATGATTAAGTGTGTTCGATCGCTGCTCGCTCGACTGGGAGGGCGGCAAGATATCGCTGGATGAAGGCGTCGAAGCCTGCGACTTCAGTCGGCTCGGGTTCTACTGTCAGCAGGTCGGTGTCGGCGAAAACCTGGCTATTGAGGAAGTCGTCCAGGCTCTGCCCGTCGGCTTGATCGAGCAGATACGCCGCGAGCACTGCGATTCCCCAGGCGCCACCCTCGGCAGCGACCTCACCGACTGAGACCGGGGTGTTGATGGCGGCAGCGAGGAAGTTCTGGGCAACGCCCTTGGTCTTGAACAGTCCTCCATGTGCGAACATCCGCTGCAGCCGTACGCCTTCATTCTTCTGCAGTACATCCATGCCGATCCGTAAGGTGGCCAGGGATGCGAACAGGTGGGTACGCATGAAGGTGGCCAGGTTGAAGCTGCCGTCGGGGGAGCGGAGGAAGAGCGGACGACCTTCGTCGAGCTCGGTGATCGGCTCGCCGGAGAGATAGTTGTAAGCCATCAGCCCGCCGCAATCAGGCTCGCCGCCCCGTGCGGCGATGAACAAGATCTCGAAGATCGTGGCGGTGTCGACGTCCGTGCCGAGTGCTCTGGCAAACTCCGCAAACAAGCCGACCCAGGCGTTCAATTCACTGGCGCCGTTGTTGCAGTGCACCATCGCCACCGGGTCTCCGGCCGGTGTGGTGACCAGGTCCAGCTCGCGGTGTACCTGGCTGAGTTCGTGTTCGAGCACGATCATCGCGAAGATGCTCGTGCCGGCGCTGACGTTCCCGGTGCGTGGTGCGACTGAGTTGGTGGCGACCATGCCGGTCCCGGCGTCGCCCTCGGGTGGGCACATGGGGATTCCCGGCTGGAGCCGTGCGGCCGAGTCGAGCAGTTTGGCGCCGGCTTCGGTGAGCTCGCCGGCCGGCTGGCCGGCGACCGCGATCGTGGGCAGCAGATCGGCTAACCGCAGTTCCACTCCGGTCTCGGCGGCGAGTTGATCGAATCGCCGAAGCATCGTCGCGTCGTAGCCGCCGGTCGCGATATCGATCGGAACCATCCCGCTGGCATCTCCGATGCCGAGGACCTGTCGACCGGTGAGCTGCCAGTGGACGTAACCAGCCAGCGTGGTCAGGTGCGCGATGCTGCGGACATGATCTTCACCGTTCAGGATTGCCTGGTAGAGGTGCGCAATGCTCCACCGGTGGGGGATGTTGTGTCCGAACTCGGCGCTCAGGCGTTCGGCGGCCATGCCGGTGTTGGTGTTGCGCCAGGTTCGGAAAGGCGTCAGCAGTCCGCCGTCGGAGTCGAAGGCGAGATAGCCATGCATCATGGCCGAGACTCCGAGGGCGCCGACCGAGGTCAGCTCAACGTCGTAGCGTCGCTGTACGTCGGCAACCAAAGTGGCGTAGCACGCCTGAAGCCCGGTCCACACCGCCTCCAAGGAGTACGTCCAGGTCCGATCGATGAACTGGTTTTCCCAATCGTGGCTCCCGACCGCAATCGGCGCGTGGTCCGATCCGGTCAACACCGCCTTGATGCGCGTCGACCCGAGCTCGATTCCCATAGCGGTACGGCCCTCGATGATGGCCTGGCTCGCGTTGATATCCATGTCGCTCACCTTTCCTGGCTGTCTAGAAACCCTGGGCGAGACGGTACTAGGCCTTCGAGCAGATGCGATTCGCGAAGCCTCCGTGGCGGTGGCCGTTCAGCCATACCTTGATCAGATATGGGAATAAGCGCAGATCTTGAGAATGCCGGACCGAATTCCTCACCCCAGACGTAGAACTTGGTTTCGTTAGCTTGCTCGACGAGATGATCTTCTTCGGTCCCGGGGTCCCGGCTATCCCGCCCTTGTTGCCGTCCGCCAAGAATTTGGCGATAGGCCGTGAAGCGATTGGCCTATGCTCGCAGCGATCGCTGGATCCTAGCCGATGGGCCCGCAGATGATCCTGCCCTCGCTGGTGATCAGAGCGAGTACGGCCCAATCGAGAGTATCCGCTTGACTCTATGATTTACTACGTCGCAAGGCAGGCCGGCTATTGCGCTGCGTGCTCTGTCGAATGATCAGTTCAGGTTTGATCAGATCGGGTGCTGGTGCGGGCGAGCCCGAAATTGCGATCATCACTAGCTCGATCGCTCGACGGCCAACTTCGGCGAAATCTTGCCGAACTGTGGTCAACGGCGGTATGAGGTACTCAGTTTCGGGCAGGTCGTCGTAGCCGACAACGCTGATGTCCTCCGGTACTCGACGCCCCGCCTCATGCAGTGCGCGGAGCAGCCCGATCGCCATTTGATCGTTTGCCGCAAATACCGCAGTGGCCTCCTTGAACGCCACAATCTGCTCACCAGCGACGTAACCGCTAGCGGCGCTCCAATCACCGTGGATTGGTTCACGCGGGCGGAGTCCAGTTGCCGCCATCTCGGCACGCCAGCCGTCACGACGTGCTCTGGCCTCACTCCAGTCAGCGGGCCCTGCTAGATGGACGATTTCGCGATGACCATGTTCTAGAAGGTGCCGTGTAGCCATCCGTGCGCCTTCAATTTGGTCCACGCCAACAGTCCATTCCGCACGGCTCAAGTCACCCTCGACTACGACGATCGGCACGCTTATGGTCCGACTGCGTGCGATCTCGAGCGCGTCATCCTGACCGGCGATGATAATGATGCCCTCTACGAGCTGCCGAAGTAGATATTCCACGGAATTGTCGAGCATCTCGCGCGTGAGCGTCGGCAAGCTAACCGGACTCGCGAACAGACCGGCGACCTGGGCGGCATCTTCGATGCTGCGTTGGATGCTCGTAGGTCCGAACTGCGCTGAGGTGCTGATGACGCCGACGACCCCGGAGCGACCCTTGACAAGTGTGCGAGCGGCGGAGTTGGGCCGATAGCCCAACAGTTTGATGGCTTGCTCAACGCGGCTGCGGGTCTTGGGACTGATGTTTGGTGAGCCGTTGACTACCCGGGAAACGGTTTGATTGGATACGCCGGCGAGCCGCGCGACGTCCGCCATGACTGCAGCCTTGAGAGGAGCCGCCCCTTGGGCGGTCATGTGGCGGACGGGCCATCGCCCCAAGCGACTGACCGTTGTTCCTTGGTCAAGACCTCTCCCAATGTCTCTGCAGCGTACGGGGGCGTGGCCATCTCACGGGCAAATATCGGGCAGGGTGGTTCTCGCAATGTTAACGTGACCACACCGATTCCAAGCGCTTCAATCAAGCTCTGCCGAAAGGACCTGAGTATTGAATATGTGATGAATGTTAGCGCTCAACTGAGGACTGGTCTATGCATGCCAGTCTCCATCGATCCTATGGTTTGCCTTGAAGTCATGGTAGGAGAATGTGTGACTAGGCCATCTCATCTGCGAGCTGCTTGAACCATAGGTCGGGCTCGCGTCCCGTCGCCCAATTTCGGTCTAGTTCCGAGCGCGGTCCTGGTAACGCAACCATCACGAAGCGCGGGCCATCTTGACAAGAACGCGGAGGCTGTGCAAGATGCAGATGTTATCGTTCACAACTATAGGTCTTCGCTGTGCGTTTGCCTAGTAGTGATCGATTTGATCGTCGAATCACGTAGCGAACCACGGAGTGTGGCGCATGCCGACCGCGAGCTGCTTTATCGCATCCCCTTTCGCAGCCGATCGTGCTGCGGCGGGCTGGATGGCAGGCAAGAGTTCGGCGATCACTCGGTTGACGTCCCATCGTCTGTGCCGACCAGGCCTTTGCGGCCGATTCTCAGGGTGCCTGCAGGTGCCATCTTTCGCCCAAGCAGCGGGTGAGCCGCTCAGGCGACCTACCGGAAGGAATGCGCGTGAATAGAAGAAGGCTGCTTGCCGGCGTCGCCGCGACTGCCGCCCTGGCGTTGGGTTTGGCCGGGTGTGGTGGAGGTCGTGCTGGCGTCCAGAGCTCCACCGAGCCCGGGGGCAACAAGGGCGCTCTGATCGGCATTGCGATGCCGACCAAGACCTCAGAACGCTGGATCGACGATGGAAACAACGTCAGCAAGAAGCTCGAAGAGCTGGGTTACAAGGTCGATCTACAATATGCCAACGACAAGGTCCCTGATCAGCAGCAGCAGATCGAGTCCATGCTCAACAAAGACGCCAAGGCGCTGATCATCGCAGCCATCGACGGCACCGCCCTGACCCAGCAGCTGAAGTCCGCCGGGGACAGCGGGGTGAAGGTGATCGCGTACGACCGGTTGATCAATGGCTCGCCCAATGTCGACTACTACGTGACATTTGACAACAACAAGGTTGGCGTCCAGCAGGCGACCTCATTGCTGACCGGACTGGGAATTCTGGACAAGGACGGCAAGGACACCGGGAAGAAAGGTCCATACAACATCGAGTTGTTTGCCGGCAGTCCCGACGACAACAACGCCAAGTTCTTCTGGGATGGCGCGATGAGCGTGCTGAAGCCATACATGGACAAAGGTGTCCTCAAGGTCCCATCCGGACAGACCCAGTTCAGCCAGGCCGCCATCCAGCAGTGGCAGCTAAAGACCGCCCAAGACAGGATGGAAACCATCCTCAACGGCTTCTACGCCAAAGGAAATACCAAGCTGGATGGCGTACTCGCCCCCTACGACGGCCTGTCCCGCGGCATTCTCAACGCCGTCAAGTCGGCCAGCATCCCGAACCCGATCGTGACCGGTCAGGATGCCGAGAAGCCGTCGGACAAGCTGATCTTGGACGGAGTCCAGTACTCGACGATCTTCAAGGACACCCGGAAGCTGGGTAACACCGCTGCGACGATGGTTGACAGCGTCCTGAACGGCAAGGAGCCTGAGGTCAACGACACTACGACATACAACAACAAGATCAAGGTAGTCCCGTCCTATCTGCACCAGTCGGTCATCATCACGAAGGACAACTTGATCAAGGAAGTCGTCGACACCGGCTACTACACCAGGGAAGAGGTCGAATCGGGCGAATAGGTCCCGACGAGGGCGGCGGCTCAAACCGCCGCCCTCTTCCACAATGAGATTTGCTGGCTTGTTCGCCGGCTGGCCAAACGCAAGTGAAGGAAATCCAGATGGCTGACCACATCCTCGAGATGCGCAATATCAGCAAGACCTTTCCAGGTGTGAAGGCGCTGCAGCAGGTTGACCTGTCGGTTGAGCGCGGTGAGGTGCACGCCATCTGTGGTGAGAACGGAGCTGGGAAGTCAACGCTGATGAAGGTCCTCTCCGGCATCTACCCTTACGGCGGCTACGAAGGCGAGATCGTCTACGAGGGGCAGACAGCGCGGTTCCATAACATTCGGGACTCCGAGAAGGCCGGCATCGTCATCATTCACCAAGAGCTGGCGCTGAGTCCGTACCTGTCGATCGCGGAGAACATTTTCTTGGGCAACGAACGCCGCACCGGTCCCTTGGTCGACTGGAACGTCACCAATCTGGAGGCCGCGAAGCTGCTCGCAAGGGTCGGACTCAAGGAGAGCCCGATTACCAAGATCGTCGATCTTGGAGTAGGCAAGCAGCAGCTGGTGGAGATTGCCAAGGCAATGTCAAAGGACGTGAAACTCCTGATCTTGGACGAGCCCACTGCAGCGCTCAATGACGAGGACTCGGCTCACTTGCTCGATCTCATCCGTGGCATGCGCGACCACGGCGTCACCAGTATCATCATCAGCCACAAGCTGAACGAGATCCGGGCCATTGCCGACAATGTCACGATCATCCGCGACGGCCAGACGATCGAAACGCTTGATTTTCGCGGCGAGGAGGTCTCGGAGGACCGGATTATCCGCGGCATGGTCGGGCGCGACATGGCCCACCGCTACCCCGAGCGCGATCACAAACCGGGCCCCGAAGTTCTTCGAGTCGAGGACTGGACGGTGCACCATCCTCTGGAGAACAGCCGAGTGGTCGTGGACCATGCCAATCTGACGATCCGCGCGGGTGAGGTGGTCGGTATCGCCGGCTTGATGGGCGCGGGGCGAACTGAGCTGGCTATGAGCATTTTTGGCCACTCTTACGGTCACAACATCAGCGGGCGGTTGTACCTGCACGGTAAGGAAATTCATGCTCGGACGCCGCGCCAGGCGATTGACCAGGGCATTGCGTACGCCACCGAAGATCGCAAGACGTACGGGCTGAACCTCATTGAAGACATCAAGCGGAATATCACCGCCGCAGCGCTCGACAAGCTTTCGCGCTGGGGCTGGGTCGACGCCAATCACGAACAGGTGGTGGCCAATGACTATCGGCAGAGCATGCGGATCAAGGCACCGAACGTCGCCGTCATTACCGGCAAGCTGTCCGGCGGCAACCAGCAGAAGGTCGTCTTGTCGAAGTGGATGTTCGCCAATCCCGACGTCTTGCTTCTCGACGAGCCGACCCGTGGCATCGACGTCGGGGCAAAGTACGAGATCTACACGCTGATTAATCAGCTCGCCTCTGAGGGCAAGGCCATCCTTGTCATCTCCAGTGAGCTGCCTGAGTTGCTGGGAACTTGCGACCGCATCTACGCGATGTCAGCCGGGCGCATCACCGGCGAAGTGCCGATCGAGGAAGCCAACCAGGAAGTGCTCATGCAGTACATGACCAAGGAAAAGGAAGAGACCTATGACATCTCCAGTCTCTGATGTCGCGGAGCCCCAGGCTCCGGTCGAGCCGCCGCGGACGCAGGCTCACGCCGGCGTCATGGCGTTCATGGTCAGCCGGCTGCGGCAGATCGGTTTGTTCATCGCCCTGATCGCCATCGTCATCTTGTTCCAGGTGTTGACTGGTGGCAATCTGCTGACTCCGCGCAACGTCACCAGCATCATCAATCAGAACGCCTATGTCCTGATCTTGGCCATCGGCATGGTGATGATCATCATTGCCGGCCACATCGACCTTTCCGTCGGCTCGGTGGTCGCCTTCGTCGGCGCGATGAGCGGCATCTTCATCGTCAAATTGGGAATGCCATGGTGGGTCGGAATCCTGTTCGCTTTGGTGGTCGGCGCCCTGATCGGCGCCTGGCAGGGGTTCTGGGTCGCCTATGTCGGAATCCCATCCTTCATCGCCACGCTGGCAGGCATGCTCACGTTCCGCGGCCTGACCCAGATGGTCCTGGGAAATGTCCCGATCACACCGTTCCCGCCGCAATACACCGCGATCGGCTCAGGGTTCCTGCCCGACCTGGGTGGTGGCACCTCGTTCCTCGAGCCTCTCACCGTGGGTCTCGGCCTACTCGCCACCGCCGCACTGGTCATCCAAGAAATCCGGGAACGCCGCAAGCGGGTGCAGCTCGGCTTGGAGGACGAGCCAGTCGCTTGGTTCTGGATCCGAGTTGGCTTTATCGTCGTCTTCCTGCTGGGCATCACATTCGTACTGGCCAGCTACCGGGGCACTCCGATCGTCCTAGTCATTCTCGCGGTACTGGTCTTGATCTACACAACGGTGATGAACCGCAGCGTCTTCGGCCGTCACGTGTACGCCCGCGGTGGCAACCTGCTGGCAGCGCAGCTCTCGGGCGTGAACACCAAGCGAGTCGACTTTTGGCTATTTGTGAACATGGGTGTGTTGGCAGGTATTGCCGGTATCGCGTTCACCGCGCGGAGCAATTCCGCGCTCCCTGGTGCCGGCACCGGCTTTGAGCTCGACGCGATCGCTGCCGTCTTCATCGGGGGTGCTGCCGTCACCGGTGGCATCGGCACAGTCACCGGCGCCCTGATCGGTGGCCTCATCATGGGTGTGCTCAATAGCGGTATGTCACTGCTCGGTCTCGGCACTGAGGTTCAGTCCTTTATCAAGGGCTTCGTCTTGCTCCTGGCCGTGGCCTTCGACATCTTCAACAAGCGGCGGGCGGCCAGCGCCACCAAGTAGTCGCCAAGGAGGGAGTGAAGATGACCGTAGACGGCGTTCTGCTGCCGCCTGATTGGGCCCTACTACTTGGGTGCGAGGAGACAAGGTGATGCACCATCTTCGCGATCTTCGCCGGCGAGGACATAGCAGCGACTAGGAGCGACCGGATGAGCGTAGATGCGGAGATCCGAGACGTGGTACAGCAGATCCGCGAGGAAGTCGCCGAGCTGCATGATCATCTGCCACGGAACTCATTGGTGGTGTGGACTGCCGGCAATGTATCGGCCCGAGTGCCCGGGCGGAATTTGCTGGTGATCAAGCCGTCGGGGGTGAGTTATGACGAGCTCTCGTCCCAGAACATGGTGGTTACCGATCTCGACGCCAATCTGGTGGAAGGTGATCATGCCCCATCGTCGGACACTGCTGCCCACGCTTACGTCTACAAACACATGCCGGAGGTGGGCGGGGTGGTGCACACGCACTCGACGTACGCCACGGCCTGGGCCGCTCGCGGTGAACCAATCCCGTGCGTGTTGACCATGATCGCGGATGAGTTCGGCGGTGACATCCCGGTCGGCCCCTTTGCGCTCATTGGCGATGACTCTATTGGCCGGGGGATTGTCGAAACACTGTCTGGACAACGGTCTTCAGCGGTGTTGATGAAGAACCATGGGGTGTTCACGATCGGCCCGACGGCCAAGGCCGCGGTGAAGGCTGCGGTGATGTGCGAGGACGTCGCAAGGACGGTGCACATCGCCCGCCAGATTGGTCAGCCGCTGCCGATCGCTCAGTCCGATGTCGACTCGCTTTTCGAGCGCTATCAGCAGGTCTACGGACAGCGTTGATCACATTCAGAACGAAGGAGGACCTGTGGCACAGGCTGCTTACTGCTGGTTCTTGACGGGGAGCCAAGGTCTCTACGGTCCTGAGACGCTCGAGCAGGTTGAGCGTCAATCTCAGGAGATTGTGAACCAGCTCAATGACTCAGGGCGGCTGCCGCTGCGGATTCAGTGGCAGCCCGTGCTCACCGATTCCGAAGCAATCCATCGGATGATGCTGGACGCCAACGCCGACTCCGACTGCCTAGGCGTGATCGCCTGGATGCACACTTTCTCGCCCGCGAAGATGTGGATCACCGGGCTGAGTGCGCTGCAAACCCCGTTGCTGCACCTCCACACTCAGGCCAATGTCAGCTTGCCGTGGGCCGAGATCGACATGGATTTCATGAACCTCAACCAGGCCGCGCACGGTGATCGAGAGTTCGGCTACATCCAAACTCGTCTGGGTGTGCCTCGGAAGACCGTGGCGGGCCATGTCTCCGATCCCAGGGTGGTGGCTCGCGTCGCGACGTGGCAGCGAGCGGCCATCGGAGCGGCGGCTGTGCGGAGGCTCAAGCTAGCGCGGTTCGGTGACAACATGCGTGACGTTGCCGTCACCGAAGGCGACAAGGTCGAAGCCCAGCTGCGCCTCGGCGTCTCAGTCAACACCTATGGAGTCAACGACCTGGTTGATCTTGTCGAGGAGATAACCGACGCGGAAGTCGACAAGATCATCGAGCAGTACGCCGATACGTACGACATTGCACCGGAGCTGGCAGTTGGTGGTGAGCGCCATGAGTCGCTGCGTGATGGAGCCCGGATCGAAGCTGGGCTCCGCGCTTTCCTCACCTCCGGTGGCTTTGGCGCCTTCACCACCAACTTTCAAGATCTCGGCGGACTGCGTCAGCTCCCTGGATTGGCAGTGCAACAGCTGATGGCTGAGGGTTACGGCTTCGGCGGCGAAGGCGACTGGAAGACATCGGTCATGTTGCACACGGTCAAGGCCATGGGCGGCAACGACTCAGCTCTATGTTCGGGGCGCGGGACCTCGTTTATGGAGGACTACACCTATCACTGGGGGCCAGGCACGCCGAAGATTCTCGGTGCGCACATGCTCGAGGTCTGCCCCAGCATCGCCGCCGGCAAGCCGCGCGTGGAGATCCATCCGCTGAGTATTGGGGACCGCGAGGATCCCGTGCGTCTGGTGTTCGACGCGCAGCCCGGTCCAGCGGTAGTGATCGGCATTTGTGATCTTGGTGACCGATTCCGCTTGGTGGCCAATGAGGTTTCCGTCGTCGAACCGGATGAGCCGCTGCCCAAGCTGCCCGTGGCCCGAGCTGTGTGGCAACCGCATCCGGATCTCGCCACCTCAGCGGAGTGTTGGCTCGCGGCCGGCGGACCGCATCACACGGTGTTGTCAGCTGCCGTCGGCATAGAAGAACTATCCGATTTCGCGACCATGATCGGTACGGAACTGCTGATCATCGACGAAGGCACCAGGCCACGGCGCTTCCAGCAGGAGATTTATTGGAATGAGGCGTACCACACGTTGAGCAATCGACGCTGATCTCTTATTAGCTGGCCCTGCGACGTCGGAACCGAGAACGCACGCGGCTGAATAGTTCCTCTGTCTCTTCGGGTGCTGCTTCCGGCGGAGGCGCAAGCACTCTGGCGGTGGCGAGCAGCCAACTGTCCATGGCATTCCAGAGCCGGCCGAGCAAGTCGAATTGCGGGCCACGCGCTGCCAGCGGGCCGCCATTGAGCTCAATGATTCGCTTGCCCAGCTCGACCGAGCCGGAGTCGCGCAGCACGATCGTCACGGCATCGTCGGTCACCGACAACTCGAGCTGGCGCGTGGCTGCTTGCTCGGGCGTGTCGTCGGCCGTGTCCTCAGTACTGACCTCGCCCAAGGTCGCGGCGAGCTGATCAAGGTCGATGCCCGCGTCGTTGAGCACCTTTGCCGCAGCACTGTCCGGCTGCTGCAGGATCGCTTCGAGGATGTGGTGGCTGCCGACGGGCGTATCACCGGCGAGCTCTGCAGCAAGCGCCAGCACCTCATGCGCAGCCGGCGTACGTCCTGAGCCGTGAGTTTCAGGGGCGCCCGGTGATTCGACTCTGGCCAGCACGTCGGCGCGGATCCGGTCCAGTGGATGCTTGTCCGACAAGATCTGGGCGGCGACGCCTTCGCCCTCACGAAGCAGACCGAGCAGGATGTGCTCGGTACCGATGTAGTTGTGCTTGAGTTGCAGCGCTTCGCGCAATGACAGCTCAAGCACCTTTTTCGCCCGCGGCGTAAAGGGAATGTGTCCTCCCGGTGCCGCCTTGCCCCGACCGATGATCGCCTCGACGCTGGCCTGCACATCATCATGCGCGTAGCCGAGGGCATTGAGGCTGGCGTTGGCAAGGGAGTCCGATGTTGCCAACAGGCCAAGCAGGATGTGCTCGGTCCCGATGTAGTTATGGTCCAATTTGCGGGCCTCTTCTTGGGCCATGACCACGACCTGTCGGGCCTGCCCGGAGAATCGCTCAAACATGTTTTCATTATGAAAACCCTGTCAATACACTGATATTGATAGGGTTGTATGGGAGGTGGCATGGTGGCGTCCGAGTGGGACGACCGCCTCGCCGCGTGGCGCGACGAGTTGGACCTGTTGGCAAAGCTTGACGACACGCCGTGGGTGCCATTAGCGATCGCGGAAGCCGAGGCGGGCGTATCCCGCTCCGCGCTGCGAGCCTGGTACCGCAACGGCGAGATTGCATCCCGCCTGGTCGACGGGCCCCACGGTCCGCAAAGGCTGGTGCCGCTGCAGGCCGTGCTTGATCGGGCTGGGCAGTCAGCACGCATCCAGCGCCGCGCCGAGCGCGAGGTCAGTTTGGAGGCGCAATTGACGCTGCTGCGGCATCGAGTTGATCAGTTGGAGCTTCGGCTCGCCGCGCTGGAACACCACCGCAAGGCTTGATCAACGGGCACCCTCACAGTCGGCGCGACGCAGAGCCCTTGTGGAATGGTGCGTCTATGGCTCGGGGCGCAGTTTTGCAAGGGTTTTCGTTCTTCCCGCGAGGTGGCTCGGCGCAGGTTGTGCGTTACCTGACTGCAGCCCTGCTGGAGAGCGGTTGGAGTCCACGAATCGCGGCCGGATCACTGGGTCCCGCAGGAAGTTCGAGCCATGCTGAAACGTTCTTCGGCAATCTGCCGCTGTCGACCGTCGACTTCACGCCCGCTTTCGAGGCGTGGCAGCACGGCGAGGATCCGTTGGATCAGCCGGTGCCGCTGCATGCCTCGTACGAGGACAAGCCGGGTGCCCCGGATCGTGTTTTCACCGCAGTTTCGCCCGAACTCGCTGCCCGGCAGGTGGACTCGTGGCGGCGTCTGTTTCTGAGCATGGGCTCGTTTCACCCGGAGGTGCTTCATCTTCATCACCTCACGCCTTTGCACGATGCCGCCGAGCAGGTCTGGCCTGAGGTGCCGGTTGTCACCCACCTCCACGGGACTGAGCTCCTGATGCTGGAGCACGTCGAGCAATACGGCGGCGCCGGCGGCAAAGGATCAGCGATCGGCCTCTCATCCGCATGGAGGTACGCAGCCTATTGGGGGGACCGCTTGCGAGCGACCGCGCAGCGCAGTCGTCGGATTTTGGCGGTGTCCACCGACCACGCTGTTCGCGCTGTTCGAGTCCTCGGCGTACCGGAGGATCGGGTGACCGTCATACCAAACGGTGTTGACATCAAGCACTTCCGACCGCTGGACTTCACCCCATCCGAGCGGCTGGCGCTGTTACGCCGCTGGCTCGTTGACGATCCGCGTGGCTGGGATGAGAGTGGCCGCCCAGGTAGCCTCCGGTACTCCGCCGCCGACCTGTCCGCTTTCGTCGACTCGACACAGTTGCGTCCGATGCTGCTGTACGTCGGGCGGTTTACCGCGGTCAAGCGACTGCCGTTATTGCTCCGCGCGTACGCAAGGGTGAGATCCCAGCTCGGTCCGGTCGCGCCGCTGCTGATCTGGGGCGGACACCCGGGCGAATGGGAGGGTCAGCATCCGTATTCCGTGGTCAAGCAAGAGCACATCGACGGCGTGTTCTTTGTGGGTTGGCGCGGTCATGAGGATCTCCGGCTCGGCCTTGGTTGCGCGGACGTGATGGTTGCGCCGTCGGTAGGCGAGGCGTTCGGCGCGGTCTACTTAGAGGCGATGTCGGCTGGGTTGCCGGTGATTGCCACCAATACCGGAGGCCCTCCGACGTTTCTCAATCTCCAGCCGGGTACGCCCGAGGGCTGGCTGATCCCGCCTGACGATGAGGATGCATTAGTGAAGGTGCTCGTCGAAGCACTGACGTTCCCGCGGGAACGTCGGGCACGATCGGAGGCGGCCCAAGCCCTGGTTCGCCGCGGGTACTGCTGGCAGGCAGTCGCAAGCAGAGTTGCAGAGGTTTATGAGCAAGTCCGGAGCTGACCTTGCAACAAAACGTGAAGCGCTGATCAGGTTCGAGCGGTCGTCATTTGCCGAACCCCATCGTCTGGCGTATGGCGTTCCAGGAATCGAAACACCTCAGTGTCGTCGACGCCGGGAAAGGTGCCGGGCGGTAAGGCCGCTAGCAGATGCGAGTGGGCCCGCGCGCTCGGCCAAGCCTGTCCAGACCACCGCTTTGCCAAGTCCGCCGGTGGACGCCGGCAACAATCCGGATCCGGGCACAGCGACTTGCCCCACGCCGTGGTGTCCCGGCCGCGGAACCACTTCACGTGCGCGTACGGCACTCCGAGGCTTACTGAAAAGACCCCATCGTGGGTCGCTTCGGCCTGCGCAGTGCACCAGTAGGTGCCACGCGGCGTGTCGGTGTACTGGGAGTAGGCCGCTGACCTGTCCGGCAGATCGAAAACCACGTAGGCAGTCCATTTCCGGCAGACCGGCTGCCCTTCGATAGCTCCCAGCACATCGGTGGGGAAGCTCACACCATCGTTCTCGTACGCCTTGTAGATCACGCCGCCCTCGTGGACGCGCATGAAGTGCACGGGTATGCCGAGATGCTGTGTCGCAAGATTGCTGAACCGGTGTGCCGCCGTCTCGTGGGACACCGCAAACGCATCCCGCAGATCTTCAACGGCGAGTTGCCTTTCCTTCTTGGCATTCTGCAAAAGATCAATAGCAGCCTGCTCAGGAATGCGCAGCGCGGCGGCGAAATAATTAACCTCGACACGCTGTCGCAGGAAATCCGGATAGTCCTTGGGCTCAGCATGACCCAGGACCACGTGTCCGAGCATCTGCAGAACCCGGAGCCGGACATCATGGCTGCCTGGCGCTTGCACCTGAGGCAGATAGATCCGGCGATGATGCAAGTCAGCGACGGAGCGTGTGGAGAGCGGCAGATCGGAAACGTAGTGCAGCTCGAAGCCCAGATGTTCTGCCATCTGCACCATGACGCGCTGTGAGAGCGGCCCTCCCTCATGGCCAACGGCTTTGAGTACGCCCTGGGCGGCCGCTTCGATCTCGGCGAAGTAATTGCCACGTTCCCGCATCTGGGCTCGAAGCTCGGCATTCGCGCGCCGCGCCTCCTCAGGTGTCGCGGCCTGCTCACTTGCCCGTCGTATCAGCTCCTCATGCAATCCGACGAGCGCCTCGAGGGCCATAATCGGAAGCCGGCGGCCGGCGTGCACGTACGGCAGCCCCAGCGAGGAGTACAGCGGGCCCTGCTGGGCACGCTCCAAGGTGATCTCCAAAGCGGCCCGGCGACTCGGCGGCTCGGAGGCAAGTAGATCAGACAGCGGTACCTCGAGCGTTGCCGCGAGCGCCTGCAGTAATGAGAGCTTTGGTTCCCGGCGGCCATTCTCGATCAACGACAGATGACTCGCAGCTCGTCCGACCGCTGCGCCGAGCTCGTCAAGCGTCATGCCCTTGGCGCGACGATAGTGCCGTAACCGATGGCCGAGCGCCAGCAGGTCCGCAGTGGCGGGAGCAACATCAACATCTGTCATTCCTTCACTGTAGCGAAAGAATCGCAGATCTTTCCTGGCGCGCTGCATTGAAGAGGGTGCCATCTTCCTAGAAGAGTCGCAGGTAGTGGACTTCAAAGGAGAAAGCCATGACTGACACATTGGTTCCCCGGATCACTCAAACCGCTCCCACTGCCGAGGACATTGCCCTGGAGTGGGATACCGCGCCACGCTGGCGGGGGGTAGCACGCACATATTCCGCAGCAGACGTCGTCCGGTTGCGCGGCACTGTGCAGGAAGAGCACACGCTGGCGCGACGCGGTGCTGAGCGGCTATGGCACCTTCTGAACACCGAGGACTACGTGCCGGCGCTTGGCGCCATGACCGGCAACCAGGCGGTGCAGATGGTCAAAGCCGGCCTCCAGGCCATTTACCTCTCGGGGTGGCAGGTCGCGGCTGACGCCAACCTTGCCGGCCATACCTATCCCGATCAGAGCCTCTACCCGGTCAACTCCGTGCCGTCGGTCGTCCGGCGTATCAACAACGCTCTCTTGCGTGCCGACGAGATCGCCTGGTCGGAGGGCGATATCGATCGGGACTGGCTGGTGCCGATTGTGGCTGACGCTGAAGCTGGCTTCGGTGGCCCGCTCAACGCCTTCGAACTCATGAAGGCGATGATCGCGGCCGGCGCGGCGGGCGTGCATTGGGAAGATCAACTCGCGTCAGAGAAGAAGTGCGGTCATCTCGGCGGCAAGGTGCTCATTCCGACCGCACAACACATTCGTACGCTCAACGCGGCCCGCCTGGCTGCAGACATCAGCGGCGTCCCGAGCATCGTCATCGCTCGTACCGATGCGCTGGCCGCGACACTGCTGACCAGTGACGTGGATGAGCGCGACGCCCGCTTCTGCACCGGTGAGCGTACCGCCGAGGGCTTTTTCCGCGTCACCGGTGGCATGCCGGCGGTGATCGCGCGTGGTTTGGCGTATGCGCCGTACGCGGACCTGATCTGGGTCGAAACAGGCACACCGAATCTGGATTTCGCTCGCGACTACGCCGAGGCGCTGCATAGGGAGTTCCCGGACAAGATGCTCGCCTACAACTGCTCACCGTCGTTCAACTGGAAGGCCGCGCTGGACGACTCCACCATCGCGAAGTTCCAGCGCGAGCTATCGGCTATGGGCTATACGTTCCAGTTCATTACGCTGGCCGGCTTCCACGCGCTCAACCTGTCGATGTTCGATCTTGCGTACGGCTATGCGCAAGAAGCGATGACCGCCTACGTCGACTTGCAGCAGGCGGAGTTCGCCGCCGCCGAGCGCGGCTACACCTCTGTCAAGCACCAGCGGGAAGTGGGCACTGGCTACTTTGATCTTGTAACCTCCGCCCTCAACCCGAACAGCGGCACTCTTGCTTTGGCGGGGTCGACCGAGGCCGAACAGTTCCACTGAGCAGAATTCTCTGCATGGAAGAAGGAACCGAACGCGGCATCCGCGTCGTCGCGCCATTCGGCGATCGCTATGACGAGGTCCTCACTGCTGAAGCCCTGACCTTCTTGGGCCAGTTGCACGAGCAGTTCGAGGGGCGCCGGCAGGAGCTGCTCGCCGAGCGGCGAACCCGCTGGGAGCGCATCGCTGCTGGTGAAGACCCCGATTTTCTCGCCGAAACAAAGGATCTTCGAGAGGATCGGAATTGGCGGGTTGCTCCGCTAGCGCCGGGTCTGGAAGACCGGCGGGTTGAGATCACTGGTCCGACGACGCGCTCGATGACAGTCAATGCGCTCAATTCCGGCGCCAAGGTGTGGTTAGCCGATTTTGAGGATGCCACCGCGCCGACGTGGCACAACGTCGTAGCTGGTCAGCTCAACCTGATGGATGCCTTGGACCGGCAAATCGACTTCACCGCTGATTCGGGTAAGGAATATCGCCTCGGTGAAGAGCTGCCCACGATCGTCGTACGGCCGCGGGGCTGGCATCTTCCAGAGCTCCACATTGTCGTCAATGGCAGTCCGGTGTCGGGGAGTCTTGTCGATTTTGGGCTCTACTTCTTCCACTGCGCGAGGCGGCAGCTGGACCGCGGCAGTGGACCGTACTTTTACCTCGCGAAGCTGGAAAACCATCGTGAGGCTCGGCTCTGGAACGAGGTGTTCTGCTGGGCCCAGGATCGGCTGAGCCTGCCGCGCGGCACTATCCGTGCCACCGTGCTGATCGAGACCATTACCGCAGGGTTCGAGATGGATGAAATCCTCTACGAGCTGCAAGAGCACTCCGCAGGGTTGAACGCGGGCCGCTGGGACTACATGTTCAGCATCATCAAAAACTTTCGTACCCGTGGCGAACGGTTCGTGTTCCCTGATCGCTCCGCTGTCACGATGACGACGCCGTTCATGCGCGCGTACACCGAACTGCTGGTGCGGACCTGTCACCGACGCGGCGCGCATGCGATCGGTGGCATGGCCGCGTTCGTACCCGACCGGCGTGATGAGGCCGCGACGACAGTGGCGTTTGACAAGGTTCGCGCCGATAAGGAACGCGAGGCAAAAGACGGCTTCGACGGTTCCTGGGTGGCCCATCCTGATCTGGTGCCGGTTTGCCGAGAGGTCTTCGACGATGTGCTGGGTGCACGTCCCCATCAGCTGGAGCGGACTCGTGAGGACGTCGACGTCTCCGCGGCGGACCTTCTTGCCATCGAAACCGCGGTCGGCGACGTGACTGAGGCAGGGCTGCGGGCGAACGTACGAGTCTGCCTTGGATATCTCGATGCGTGGCTGGCCGGCAATGGCGCGGTGGCGATTGACCACCTGATGGAGGATGCTGCAACCGTCGAAATCGCCCGATCCCAGATCTGGCAGTGGCTGCATTACGGCACACAGCTGTCCGATGATCGCCACATCACACGCGATCTGGTTAAGGCTCTCCTCGACGATGAATACCAGCGCTGGCGTAACGAACGTCCGGCCTCGACCCATCTCGATCAGGCACGCGAGCTGTTCAGCAACGTGGCGTTGAGTGCGGAATATCCGAATTTTTCGACGATCGGCGCGTACCAGCGGTATATGGTGACCGGCGACTAGCGCCGAGCCCGACATTTCTCTGATCGATTCGCCCCGCTGGGGTGAGGCGCTACAGCCGTGGATCTGGCTGAATGACCACACAGGTCGGCGCTCTTCGGTGGAGGATCGATGGGTTCGGTGATTGGCGAGATTCTTCCATTGGCCGTTGGCATTGCCATCAGCCCAATACCGATCATCGCCGTGATCTTGATGCTGCTGTCACCTCGTGCCAAGGGCACGAGCCTCGGGTTCATGATCGGATGGATAGCTGGCATCGTCGTAGCGATCGTTGTGTTCACCCTGCTTGCATCGATCATTCCGCAGCATACCGGCGGCGGGTCGCCGGTTGCCGGCGTCATCAAGATCATTTTGGGGCTACTTCTGTTGTTCCTGGCCATCAGGCAGTGGCGGGGCCGTCTGACCAAGGGTGAGGAGCCGGCTATGCCGAAATGGATGTCGGCGATCGACTCCATGACAGCTGGCAAGGGCTTGGGACTGGGCTTTCTACTCTCGGCGGTCAATCCAAAGAACTTGCTGATGGCCGCTTCGGCTGGGGTGATCGTCGGTGGCGCGGGTCTGGCATTCGGTCAAACCGGCATCGTGATCATCATCTTCGTACTGCTAGCAGGCTGTACGGTGATCATTCCGGTGGTCGGCTACCTCATCGCCTCGGCTCGGCTGGCCGGCCCTCTTGACAGGTTGCGTAAATGGCTGGTCGACAACAACGCGGTGATTATGGCCGTAGTGCTGTTGGTGATCGGCGTCGCCGTGATCGGCAAAGGGATCGCAGAGTTCTAGCGGGGGTCAAAGCCGGCAGCGAAAACCGTGATGTGGACGTGGTTCTTATGGTTGGCTGAATCACCGCCGCGGTCAGCCATGTACCGCCAGCCCTCGTTGTCGCGGGTGATATTCCAGATGTGCTGGTTCCAGATCACATAGTTGATCCCGAGGTCCCGGGCGTTGGCCTTGGCCCAGGCCGCAACCTTATAGCCGAAGGCCTGCCCGGATGCTGACTTGTAGTTGGGAATCATCAGGTCAAGTGCGCGACCAGTCGAATGATCGGTGAACACGCCAGCCCGTAAGGTGTAGTAGGTCGTGATCTGGGGAAACTTCGCTCGAGCAGCTCGATGGACCTTGATCGCATTCGGCTTCAGGCCGCGCTCGACCGCCCGCCAGTTCGGCGGTATGGAGCTCCGAGCCGACTTTGAGAGGTACTTGGCGGTCACCCACCGAGCGGCCTTTTCGAAGATGATCTGCATCCGGCCGTTCTTGACGACGCCGGTGATTTTGAGTTTCGTGCCGCGCGGCACTTCGGTGATCAGCCGGTACTTGTCGGCGTACGTCGAGCGGATATTCAGCGTCGTTGTGGCGTACCGAACCCCGGTGACCTTCGGCAGTTTGGGCGGAGAAGGCAGATTGCTTTTCACGTTGGTCAGGTACTTCGCAGTCACCCAGCGAACCTTGCCTTGGTAGACGATCTGCGCTCGGCCGTTCTGAATGGCACCGGTGATCGACACTGCCGTGCCCTTCTTCACTTCGGCAACAGTCTTGGCATGCGCACCGCTCGTGGTACGGATATCAAGATCTGCCGTGGCTACTCGTTTGCCGATGATCACCGGTCGCCCGGCCGCGGAGCCGGCGAGATATTGCATGCTTGACCAGCCGGTCGATTTTCCGTCGACCAGCTGCGCCCAACCGCGAGCGGTCTTGCCGGTCATCGTGACCTTGGTGCCCTCCTTGAGGACCTTGATCACCCGGTAGGACAGACCAGGGCCGGTGCGAAGGTTAAGGGCCGTCGTGGTGATCTTGATCGTGCCCGCGCCGATCTTCTTCGGGGCCGGCAGATCCTTGCCTTTGCTGAGATACCTGCTGGCCAGGTACGCGGTCGAGTCGGCAAATCTGATCTTGGTCCAACCGTGCGAGCTGCTGATAGCAGTCACGGTTTGTCCGCGGTAGAGCCCGCCGAGAATCTTCGACGAAGTGCTGGGGTCGGAACGGATGTTCACTCCGACGGTCGCTGTCACTGGCGTCGCGGCATTGGCTGCCTGAGGTGCCAGAAGGCTCAACATCACGCCGACAGTGACAAGCGCGGCAAGGGCACGTACTTTGATCATGGTTCGGCGCATCGAGGACCCCCGGGGAAGATTGGCCGTGATCGCTATAGTCACAAAAATCACAATCGACTCAAACTGCTCAGCACTGTAACGGCGTCACATTCGTAACTGCAAGGCCGAAATGGTGAGTTGACCTATTCGAAACAGCCTGCGCAAGGATTGACTGATGAGCGGCTCCGGCGTTCAGATGTCTGCTGAGCAGTTCGAGGAGCATGTTGCCGAGGCGCTTGATCAGATCCCAGCCGAGTTGGCGGCGTTGATCGACAACTGTGTGATCTTGGTGGATGACTACCCGCCACCCGACATTCCGGACATACTCGGCCTCTATACCGGAATCCCGCTAACCGAGCGTGGCGAGTTCTACACCGGCCTACCTGATCGAATTCAGATCTTCCGATTTCCGATCTTGGCGATCTGCGATACGCCGGAGCAAGTGATCGAGGAGATCAGGATCACCGTCGTACACGAGATCGCCCATCACTTCGGAATCACTGACGAACGCCTCCATGAACTCGGGTACGGCTGACTCCTTTAGGCAACGGCGATGTAAAGCAGGCCAGCGAGGGCGGTGATCACGACCAGCATGCTGATCAAAGCGTTTGCTTTGCCGTCACCGAGCGCTTCTTCCCGATGGATGGCCATGCTGTTCAACCGAAAGCGCCGTATCGCTACGTAGCCCAGACCGGCCGTACATAGCAGGCCAAACAACCCGATGATCACTGCTAACGTCAACGAGATCGACGCCAGTAGCCGTGACACCAGCAGGCTGCACGTCAGACCCGCGAGCATGGTGCGCTGCCAAGCCAGGCCCGTTCGCTCATTCTGCAGTCCGGGATCCCAGGGTCCGAAAGTCATCCGAACCCTACGATGATCAGCGCAACGATTGCGATCACGGCCACGATTGCGGTCAATACGACAAGCAGCGGCGAGGACGGCAGCGGTTCATTGAGCCGCATGGCTCGCTCATTTGCCATCCACCTCCGAAATGCGCCGATTCCACAGGCCAGTCCGCACAGCACCAGCACAGCAGAAGCGATCCGGATCTCCAGGCCGAGGCGGTCCGTCCAGCGCGCGACCGCAGCGATGGCTACGCCTGCAGCCAGGAAACCGAGGCCGGTTCGGATCCAGGCCAGGAAGGTGCGCTCGTTGGCGAAGGTGAATCGCGGATCCGGTTCCGAGCCCGCCGCATACACGCGACGCGGCCAGCGACGGTCACGGTGCTGCGTCGGCGCTGTCACACTCGCGATGGTAGTGGGGATCGTCGTCGCCGTCGCCGGTCGAAGGTTCCCGGCTGGCCGAGTATCACCGAAATGAGAATGAGAACGGCACCGACAAGCTGCCACCCATTGAGGCGTTGATCAAGCACGACCCAGCCGAGCAGCGCTGCTGTGACCGGGTTGAGCAAGGTGAGAAAGGTGACCGCGCTGGCGGACAGGCGTTGCAAACCCCAGAACCAGAGCGCGTACGCGACAATCCCGCTGATCAGCACGAGATAGATGAGTCCGCCGACATTGCGCGCCGTGAGGTGGTCAGGGAGTCCTTCAATGAGCAATGTGACAGGCAGCAGGGTGAGGCCGGCGAACAGGAAGGTCCACCCGGTGACACCGATGGAGGTTATGCCTTCTGGTCGACCCCAACGCTTGGTCAGCACCGTTGCCACGCTGAACATGATGGCGGCGCCGCCCATAGCTATCAGGCCAACGACATCCAGCCGGGCATCCGACCGCAGCACCAGCAATGCGACACCGACCGCGCCCAAGATGCCGGCGATGATCTGAATAGCACGAATCCGAGTACCCAGCAGCGGCACCGAGATCGCCACGACGAGTATTGGACTGAGCGAGTTGATCACTGCCGCCACTCCACCCGGCAGCCGGTAGGCAGCGATGAAGAGCAGCGGAAAGAGTCCGGACGCGTACAGCACCGAGAGCACGAAGAAGCGAGCCATCCAGCGACGCGGCGGGATTGGGCTGCCAATGATCAACACCAGCCCGGTTGGCAGCGAGCGCATCAGGCCGGCCAGCAACGGACGGCCAGGGGGTAGGAAATTCGTGGTGAGCAGATAGGTGGTGCCAAAGATGATCGGAGTCAGCGCCGAGAGGTATCCCCAACCGCCGGTGTGTCGGTCGATAACCGCTGCTGGGGTTACCGCGCTCTCGGCCGTCATGCGGATTCTTGCCTCGTCTCGACGGCAACAACTAGATGACTTGACTTGTCGGTACTTATCCAGCGCTCGCAGTGTCCCAGCTGGTCCGGTGCGAGGTATCCCGATTGTCGATCCGACCGGTCGATGATCATTGCCTGACAGGCAGCCGCGATGGTGCTGACTCGATCCGTATCACAGATCACGGCGAGCAACCGCATGGTCTGCCTGATCGCGTTCACTTCCAACGTCGACAACACCTCAGGGGCGATGGCCGGTGCCACGACGACGACTGGCGCCCGGCTCAAGATCAACTTTTCCAGCGTGCCGAGGAGCTCCCGGAACGTCTTGATGGGGTCACCGCAGACCAGCACTGCCGGTTTCTCTAAAACCGCCCAGCCCGAGCTGGGATCGGTGATGAAGTCCCGTGAGGCGTATCCGGCGTCGATCCGGACGGTCTGCGGATCGATGAGCTGTTCTGCAATCGACTGCCGCTCGGCATCGTTGAGATCGGTCGGCTGCGCATTCTCGGGACGGCGCCGGGCCTGCAGATCTGAGAGGTAGTGCGGCGACGGCGCGTCGGGTTTGAAGTGCGGGATCCTCCGCCGCGGCGGCGCCAGCATTTCAGCAGCCCGTCGCTTGTTCAGCCGGCGGTCCCACAAAGCCCCGAAGATGATCGCGGCAAGTCCGACAACGATCACCCCGATTAGCCCGACGCTCCACGGATCCACCTGTTCAGCGTGCCACGGATATTTGATAACGAGGCCGCGACGCCAAAGGGGGAAAATGAATACCTGATGCCGTACGAGAGCTGGATAGATCGCCAGATCCGCGAGGCGATCGAGCGCGGAGAATTCGACGACCTGCCTGGACACGGCAAGCCGATCAAAGGCCTGAACGGCCGCGACGATGAGAACTGGTGGGTCAAGGCCTACCTGGAACGCGAACAGCTGCCGCTGCCGCTGCCGACTGCGCTGGCCCTCCGCAGGGAGGTCGTGAATCTCCAAGAGACGCTCGCCGACGTGACCGATGAGCACTCCGTACGCGAAATCGTGGCAGATCTGAACCATCGGATCGCCGAATCACATCGCATCCGAGCCGACGGTCCGCCAATCGTGATCGGGCTTGTCAACGCAGAACGGGCAGTGGCCGAGTGGCGCCGGCGTCGCAGAAACTAAGTTCTGCCGAGATTCAGCAGGTCAGGAGTTAACAGGCGAGCTCAACCCGGGCAGCACGCCGGTGCGCACGGTCTCCTCGGCAATGTCATGCAACTTCCGGTTGCTCTGCTGGCTGGTACGCACCAGCACCCGGAACGCCCGCTCTGAATCCAGGTCATAACGCGTCATCACAATGCCCACCGCTGTGCCGGTGGTGCGGTTGCTCTGCAATGCCCGGCGCAGCTGTCCAACGGTGGTTTGGGCGGCGTCGACCGCAAGGTCGCGCAACTGGTTCATCTGGTAGTGAGCACGAACGCGCGCCAGCAGTTCGGCGGAGTTGAACGGCTTGGCCACAAAGTCATCGGCACCAGCGGCGAAGGCTTCCACCGCTGATTCGGCGTCGGCGCGTGCCGTCAGCACCACAACGGGAAGCGTGCCGATGGCTTGGTCCTGCCGGATCGCGGCAAGAAGGTCGAGACCGCTCTGTCCTGGCAGCATGACGTCGGTGATCACCATGTCGGGTGGATCCTCTGCGTTTTCATGCAGCCACGCCAAGGCGGTCTCCGCATCGCCCGCGGCCTCCACCGCGTACCCGTCCTTCGTTAGGATCCGTGCCAGATAGGCACGCAGATCAGGCTCGTCTTCAATTATCAACAATTGCGGGCGATCTGCGCTGTCCTCGTCCTCCGGGAGCGATGTCATGGTGCCCTCGGCCAGGCTGTCCTCCACTGTGGATCCGTTGTAGCGCGGAAGCCGTACGACGAACTCGCTGCCTTGGCCCAGCTCGCTGGCTACCTCGACCGATCCACCGTGGGCAGCGCTCATATCGGCAACCAGAGCCAGGCCGATGCCCGAGCCCGGTTGTTGATCACCAGGTACGCGATGGAACCTTTCGAAGATGCGCGGCTGCTCGTCGGCCGGGATACCGACACCAGTGTCGGCGACGGTGAGAACCACTTGGCTGTCGTCGCCGCGGAGTCGGACAGAGATCTCACCCTCGGACGTGTACTTCAAAGCGTTGTTGATCAGATTGCTGAGAATGGTGGTCCACATGGTTCGGTCGACGTAGGCCCGGAGCGGTTCGGCCGGCAGGTCCAGACGCAGGTTCAGCCGGTCTTCAGCGACTGACGAAAACCCGCCCACCACGTCGGCGGTCACCGAAGCAAGATCAATCTCTTCGCGATCCGGAATCAGTGCTCCCGACTCGGCACGGGAAATGTCCAGTAGGGCATCGACCACACGCTGCAGCCGATCACCTGCGCGTACTGATGTCTCAACGGTGTCTCGGGCAGCAGCAGAAAGCGCGACGCCGGACTCACGGAGGATGTCCTGCAGCGGCGTTAGCAACATCGTCAGTGGGGCACGCAGCTCATGAGTGAGGTTCTGGAAGAACTCCGTGCGAGCGCGATCGAGCTCCTCGAGGGCCTGCTGCCGTCTGCGTTCGTTCTGGTAGGACACTGCGTCGGTGATGATGACGCCCAGCTGCCGGGCAGCCATGGCCACAAAAGCGGTGTAAGCCTCGTCGGGTCGCCAATAGGGATTGATGCCAATGATCAACACTCCGGTCGGCTTCCGGGTGCCCAGCATGACTATCGGAAGCACGAAAGCCTGATCTGGAGTGAGCGGGCCCAGTGGCCCACGTTCAAACAGGCCGTGGTAACGCTCCCGGAGCCCCGACACCAGCACTGTGCCGCCGTTCTCCAACACCTCCAGTACCGGTCCGCTCATCGGCGCCGGTGCGACCAGCTCGCAGGCGGCTGCGACGCTCTCGTCGAAGCCGTAACCTGCAACACGCCGCGGAGTCTGGTGCGGAGCCTCGCTGAGAAATACCGCAGCGAAAGGGACACTCTTGCGGTTTTTGCCGATCACCTCGACGGCGGCTCGGCAGGTCGAGGCCAGCGAATCGTCTGCGGTGATGGAAAGGCTGCCCAGCCTGCGCAGCACGTGGAGTCGTCGCTCGTACAAGATGTGTTGCGTGGTCTCGGTGATCGCGTTGAAAAGCCCGACGATCTTGCCGTCGGCGTCCCTGATTGCGCTCAGTGAGAAGGTGAAATACGCCTCCTCGGGATATCCATGCCGGTTGATGATGAGTTGTTGATCATCACTGTGATATGCCCGGCCGGTCTCCATAACTTCTTGCGAATGCTGGTCACTCGCCGGCCAGAGATCCGGTCCTACCTCGCTCGCTGGTCGACCGAGCGCCCAAGGATGCTTCTCAGCACCGAGCAACGGAATGTAGGCATCGTTGTAGAGCACCAGCAGATCTGGTCCCCAACTGATTTGGACCGGAAATTCCGAGTCCAGACAAAGATCCACTACCAGCCTGAGCAGCGCAGGCCAGGTGTCCCGTGGACCAAGAGCCGTGGCCGACCATTCGACCTGGTCGTACACCGCCCGCATCGAGGCGCCGTTGACTGAACCCAGCGGCGACAAATCGACCGTGGGTTCTTCTTGGGCCTCAAAGGACTCGGTCATGCTTCCGATCTGTCGCGCAGGGCTGTTGGGCTGTTGGGCTTGGGCCGTTGGGCTCTTGGGCCGTTGTGCCTGTTGCCGCGGGCACGCCTTTGACCGGGGTCGCTCGCGCGCGCCGCCCAATCTAATACGCGGGTTGAACTGCTGCTGGCCAGATTGCGACTTTAGTGTTGGCTCTGTGCCAGCGGGTACTGCTAAGGCGTGGGCAGTGGGGAGGTGCGCGGCCGGGTTGTCGTGATAACCCGGCGCCAGTGCCTGCGTTGGACGCGTCTTCGCATGCCAGCACCACGTGCTCTGGTGGGTGCGGCCGCGCGCCCGTTGGCGGTCTTGCTGCAGTACTCGGCCAGAAGGGCTAGAAGATGATCAACAGGTGGTACCAGGAAGCTGTCATCTACAGTGTCGATGTCTCGTCGTTCCAAGACTCCGACGGCGACGGTCGTGGTGATCTTCGTGGATTGATCAGTCGCCTGAATTACCTTTCTCGATTGGGTGTTTCCTGCCTGTGGCTGAACCCCATCTATCCAACTCCGGGCCGGGACGGCGGCTACGACATCAGCGATTTCTACGGCGTAGACCCGGTCTTGGGAAGCGTCGGTGACTTCGCGGAGCTGGCTCGCGAAGCTCAAGAGCGCGGCATACGCATCATCCTCGATCTGGTCGTCAACCACACCTCCGACGAACATCCTTGGTTCAAATCGGCCCGGAGCAGTCCTGAATCGCCGTTCCGCGACTGGTACGTCTGGAGCGCTGAGGAGCCATCGAACCGGCATCAAGGCACCGTCTTCCCTGGCGAGCAAAGCGAGACCTGGACCTTTGACGAGCAGGCGAAGGCGTGGTACTTCCATCGCTTCTATGACTTTCAGCCCGACCTCAACTGGGCCAATCCCGCTGTACGCGCCGAGATGGCCAAAGTGATGGGCTTCTGGCTGCAGATGGGTGCCGCCGGTTTTCGCATCGACGCAGCCCCCTTCATCATCGAGATGGTCAAGCCAGGCGTCGATTCGGCGCCGAAGGACTTCTCGATCATGGACTCCTGGCGGCAAGAGACCCAGTGGCGGCGCGGAGACTCGGTGCTGCTGTGTGAGGCGAACCTGCCTCCAAGCGAGATGGGCACATTCGTCGGTAGCCGTCCGGACGGACCGAGCGACCGGGCACAGATGATGTTCGACTTCCTGCTCAATCCACGGCTCTGGCTGGCTCTGGCTCGCAGCGATGCGGAACCACTCATCGAGGCTTTGACGACAGCGGTGAAATTGCCGCAGGGCGGTCAATGGGTCACTTTCCTGCGTAATCACGACGAGCTCGATCTCAGTCGGCTGACAGACGAGCAGCGTGGCGATGTCTTCAGTGCCTTCGCGCCGCGCCCCGAGATGCGCCTCTACGGTCGCGGCATTCGCCGCCGGCTGGCGCCGATGCTGAACGGTGATCGTCGCCACATTGAGCTCGCGTACGCGCTGCAGTTCTCCTTGCCTGGCAGCCCGGCACTGCGTTACGGCGAAGAGATTGGGATGGGCGAGGACCTCAGCCTTGACGGCCGAGAGGCCGTCCGGACACCTATGCACTGGGACGGCACGACGAATGGAGGTTTCAGCTCGGCACCGCCCGAGGCGCTGTTCCGACCGGTCACCATGACGGGCAAGTTCGGCGCTGAGAAGGTCAACGTCCGCGGCCAGCAACAAGAACCCAATTCGCTGCTGAGGTGGTTCGAGAACCTGATCCATACCTTGCGTACTGCACCGGAGATCGGAACCGGAACCTGCTCGGTCGTCGATGCCCCGCTGCCGCGCTCCGTACTGGCACACCGATTCGACGCGCCGGCCGGATCGATCTTGCTGCTGCACAACCTTGCCGACACCGAGGTGACGGTTGACATCGGTCCAATGCCAGGCATGGACGGCGCGCCGTACGACCTGTTCGTTGACGGCCCATATGCCGCACCGTCGGAGAAGTTGACCGACCTCACGCTCAATGGCTGGGGATATCGATGGATTCGTCTCGCGCGAAGCGATAAAGGGTGAGCGGCGAACAAGATCAAATATGGAGGCACGATGCGCGAGTGGTTGCGTGATCATGGACTGCTGATCGCCAATCTGGCTCTCTTCCTGATCTTCTTCGGTGGCATGATCCTGTCCGGGGTACGCGTCTACAACTCCGACCAACTGGAACATGGCCAGCAGGCGGTCTCGCTCGGCGGCTACCTGCTGAGCGGCGCCTTCTATGAGGCGACGTTCGAGAATTGGGAGAGCGAATTTCTCCAGATGGGCATGTACGTCGTACTGACTGCTTTCCTTTTCCAGAAGGGATCCTCCGAGTCCAAGCCAGTTGATGAGTCGGCGCCGCAGGACGAGGATCCGCGGGAAGCGACGAAGCGCCCTGGCGTGCCGTGGCCGGTACGCCGCGGCGGGTGGGTGCTGACGGCGTACGAGCATTCGCTGTCGGCCCTGTTTTTCATTCTCTTCTTTGCATCGGTCATCGGACACGCGATCGGCGGTGCCAAGGAGTACAGCGAAGACCAGCTGGCGCATGGCGGCCAGCCGGTGACGACGCTGCAGTATCTGGGAACGTCGCAGTTCTGGTTCGAGTCCTTTCAGAACTGGCAGAGTGAGTTTCTTGCTGTTGCTGTGATCGTTTTCGCCTCGGTGTATCTGCGGCAGCGCGGATCGCCCGAGTCCAAGCCTGTCGCCGAACCGCATCACGAGACCGGCTCCTGAGCGCTCAGCGCTCACCTCAATGATCATGCCGCGGCGGCTGTTCGTCGCCGAACGCGTCGGTCGAGTTCACGTTGGGTGTGGATGCGTTGGATGCGGGCGTTGATGTGGCCTCGTTGATCAGCGTCGATCCAGCGGGGCGGGATCCACTCCGGCAAGCCGTCGCTGTTGATGCGGCAGCTCCAGCCTTTTTGCAGGAAGTTGGTGTGGTGGTATCTGCACAGCAAGGTGAGGTTGCAAACACTGCGCTAAACGTACCTTCGCGATGACTTCGAGACCGGGCTTCCGACTCCCAATTAGCCGGGCCCGCCAGGGGTGCGAACTCCGAAACGGGCCCTCGACGGGATGGAGCCCGCCGTGACAACATCGTCCCCCAGTAGCGCGCTCGCAGCGG
>JBJMIR010000091.1:0-5911 GCA_045806785.1 Propionibacteriaceae bacterium
CGTCAAGTCACACGTGGCCGACCCGAAGACGGCGCCGCTGTGCGGCAACTCGATCGCCACCGACCGCGCGTTCCTCGCCCGGGACATGCCGGCGCTCGACGAGCATCTGCACTACCGGATGGTCGACGTCTCGTCGATCAAGGAACTCGCCAAACGTTGGTACCCGCGGGTGTATCAGTCGCAGCCGGAGAAGGGTCTCGCGCACCGCGCGCTGGACGACATCCGGGAGAGCATCACCGAACTGGCCTACTACCGGGCCACCGTTTTCGTCCCGGTCCCCGGGCCCTCGGCCGAGGAGGCGCAGGCCGCAGCGAAGGCCGTGCAGACGGTTGCGGACAGCCAGGTAGACTGATCCGGCTCGGCGATCCGTCGCCGACACGGTGGGTGTAGCTCAGCTGGTAGAGCACCTGGTTGTGGTCCAGGATGTCGCGGGTTCGAGTCCCGTCACTCACCCCAAGGGGAAAGCTCCACAAGATAAACGAATCGGGGAACGATCGTCGCTGGAGGCTAGATGACCTATTACCCGTTCCACCTCCGATGACTGCCATGTCGGTCTCCACCGCCCGCCTCTCGGCGGCCACCTTCGCCGGGCGGCTGGCTGGGACCGCTTCCCGGCTTACCGGGCGCGGTAGCGGTGCCTCGATCCGCGGCAAGATCATGCTCAAGATCGACCCGAGCGCGCTGCGCAAGCTGCTTGCTGGTAAGCGGATCGCCGTCGTGTCCGGGACTAACGGCAAGACCACGACTACCCATTTGCTGGCAGCCGCACTGCGGGAGTCTATGGGACCTGAAGCAGGCCGGCTGGTACACAACGCCGACGGAGCGAATCTGCATCACGGCCTTACCTCTGCACTCAGCGAGCACCCTGAAGCTGACATCGCGATCTTGGAGTGCGACGAGCGCGTGGTCGGTGACGTGATCAAGCTTGGCCGACCTGAGGTGCTGGTACTGCTGAACTTCAGCCGCGATCAGCTTGATCGGCACCATGAGATCAAAAGCCTCGGCCGGAGCTGGCGTATGGCACTAGCTGCGGCTGGACCCAGTGGGCCGGTCGTGGTCGCCAACGCCGACGAGCCGCTGGTCGTCTGGGCCGCGCTGGCCGCCGAGCACGTCATCTGGGTGGACACCGCCACGAACTGGACTCAGGACTCCTCGCTCTGCCCCGAATGCGACGCCAACCTCATTCGCATTCAGCCGGATCCGGCCTCGGGCCAAGACGCCGATTGGTACTGCACAGGCTGTGGGCTCGCCCGGCCGAAGGGCGACTATCGCGTCGAAAGCGGCACGATCGTCGATCGTGCACATCAGGTATGGCATCCGCAGCTCAGCGTGCCCGGAAGATTCAACATCAACAATGCCGCCTGTGCACTCGCGGCGGCGGAACTGCTGGGCGTCGACCCACGAACGGCTCTCAAGGGCATGCGGAAAGTCACCTCCCCCGCCGGCCGTTTCGCCACCGCGCGGTTTGGAAGCACAACAGCTCGATTGATCCTGGCCAAGAATCCAGCGGGTTGGGCCGAAGCACTGCCACTGGCCCAGAGCCAAACCGTCGTCCTGGCGATCGACTCCGCAGCGGCTGACGGCCGTGATGTGTCCTGGCTCTGGGATGTTGAGTATGAGCGGCTCGCGGGACGGTCGGTCATTGCAACCGGTCGCCGGGCGCAGGACCTTGCCGTACGCCTCAGGTACGCAGAAGTCGAGTATCGCTGCATACCTGATCTTGCTGAAGCGCTCACCGGTCATTCCGAACCGGTAGACGTCATCGCCACGTACACACCGTTCCAGCGGCTACGCAGGATGGGGAGGGTCTGATGAACGGGCGCAGTCAGCGAGTGGAAGTGGTCTTGATCTATCAGTCGCTGTTGGGTCTCTACGGCGACCGCGGCAATGCAACCGTGCTGATGAAACGCCTGGCTTGGCGTGGCTACGAGCCCGTGCTCACGCTCGTGGAACCGGGCGATCAGCTGCCAGACACTGGTGCCGTCTATCTCTTAGGTGGCGGCGAGGATGCGGCCCAGGTCTCCGCGGTCAGGGCACTGAAGGCCGACGGCGGACTGTACCGGGCGGTTGACCGCGGTGCCGCGATCTTGGCCGTCTGTGCCGGCTACCAGATCGTCGGCAGCAGCTTCACCGTCGGGTACCAGGACGAGGTGATCTCCGGGCTTGGGCTACTGGATGTCACTACGACTCGTGGTCCGGTGCGCGCCGTAGGCGAGATCATTAGCCGCTGGAACGGCCGAGACGGTGATGATCAATGGCTGACCGGTTTTGAGAACCACGGCGGATACACCCGGCTCGGTCCCGGCGTGAAACCCCTTGCCGCTATCGAAATCGGTGTCGGAAACTGCAACGACGGTACTGAAGGCGCAGTTGGCGGCAGTGTGATCGGCACGTATCCGCATGGGCCCGTTCTGGCGAGGAATCCGGCACTTGCTGATCACATACTCGAGCTGGCCTTGGGGCACGAGCTGGAACCGCTGGTTCATCCAGAGATCAACAAGCTCAGACGCCAAAGACTCGCAAGAGTCCGCAGGTTGCATGCGCGTAACCGACTGCGTGTCCAGAGTGCATAACCGCCCCGGTCCAGCTACGGTCGCCCGATGCAGTCGGAGTCGATGACCAACAGCCATTCGGAGATAGTCGTCGTTGGCGGCGGGCACAACGGACTGGTCGCGGCGACCTACCTTGCGAGGGCCGGGCATCAGGTAACTGTTCTGGAAGGACGCGCCGAGCTCGGTGGGGCGGTGGCCAGCGCAGAGGTGTTTCGAGGGGTAGCGGTTCGGCTGTCCCGCTTCTCCTATCTGATTTCCTTGCTGCCGACCTTGATCATCGATGAGCTGGGACTCCGGCTGGAGCTGCGCTCACGTCAGATACGGTCGTACACGCCGGTCGATGGAAGCGGTCTCCTCATCGAGCGTCAGGATGGCCGGCTGACCCGCGACTCATTCCGCTTGCTGACTGGCGGCGAGCGGGAATACCAGTCATGGGCCGCCTTCCAAAGCAGGATGCACGAGCTGGCTGCGGTGATAGAGCCGACGCTGACCCAGCCGCTGCCTGGTGTCGACGAATTGCGGTCGCGCGTCCATCCTTACCTTTGGTCATCGGTGGTCGAGCGGCCGCTCGGTGAGCTGGTGGAATCGACCTTTGCCGACGACACCGTACGCGGCCTCGTACTGACCGATGCTCTGATCGGAACTTTCAGCTCGGCACATGATCCGTCATTGCGGCAGAACCGTTGCTTTCTCTACCACGTGATCGGCAATGGCAGCGGAGAGTGGAAGGTCCCCGTCGGCGGCATGGGCGCGTTGACGGCTGAGCTGGTCCGGGTGGCCCAGGATGCGAAGGTTTCGATCCGAACGGGCTGCCCGGTGGACATGATCGAGCCCGGGACCGGAAGTGGCGCAAGTTTGCGGCTTGAGGACGGGCAGACGATCACCGCGAAGACGATCTTGGCCAATTGTGCACCGGCGGCCCTGCAACGGCTCCTCCGGGAACCGTACGAACCCCCGGTCGGCAGCCAAACCAAGATCAACATCGTGCTGCGTCGACTTCCGCAGTTCCGTTCTGGGATTGAGCCGACAATCGGCTTCTCCGGCACGCTGCATCTCGGTCAGGGCTATGGCCGGTTGCAAGAGGCGTACCAGCAAGCCTCGGCCGGTCAGATTCCGGATCCTATGCCATGTGAGGTCTACTGCCACACGCTCACCGACGGCTCGATCCTCGATCCAGAGCTGAGGGCTGCCGGATATCACACACTGACCCTTTTCGGACTGCATACTCCACCCAACCTGTTCGCCGCAGATCCAGAAGGCGCCCGGGAACGAGCAAAGGCTGCTGCCTTGCGCTCGCTGCAGTCGGTGCTCGCCGAGCCGCTCGAGCCATGCCTGGCCCTTGACCGCGGCGGCGAACCGTGCGTCGAAGTGATGACGCCGCTCGATATCGAAGCCGAACTTGGCATGCCTGGCGGCAACATCTTCCACGGTGATCTGGCGTGGCCGTGGCTGGCCGAGGGTGCCTCTGCAACGACGCCGGCCGAACGCTGGGGTGTAGCCAGTGGTCACACTGGGATTTTGCTGTGCGGCTCCGGAGCCGTACGGGGTGGGGCGGTCAGCGGTCTAGGTGGACACAATGCCGCCATGGCCATACTCGAGGGCGACTGATCGCCCGCTGGGTGCGTTTCGCAGCACAGCCGTCAAAACGACCGCCTAAGTCGCTTCTGAAGGGGCCGTTTCGCATCACATCCGTGGCGACGGTGGCGCCGACCAATTTCCCGGCTCCCCGGGATTTGCTAGTGTTTCTCTTCGCGCGCCGCTAGCTCAACTGGCAGAGCAGCTGACTCTTAATCAGCGGGTTGGGGGTTCGATTCCCTCGCGGCGCACTAAGCGGCTGGAGCGTCGTCATCGACCGCGGTCAAGGGTGCCGGGACGGATGCGCCGTTGACCATCCGCGACGCCAGTACCGCGGCCGGGCTGCCCTCCAGAACGATGCCCTCTTGCTTGAACGCGTGAGCGAGCTGTGCCGGTTCGGTGAGGTTGGCGCTTGCCACATTCACTTCCAGAAGCCTGACGCCTAAATGATCCGCGCGCTGCTGCAGCCATTCGTCGGCCAGTACGCCAGCCGAGATGTCGTCGTCAGTGAGTATGGACTGCTGCACGAGACGCCGTATCACCGCCGCACAACTATTGACCATCAAACCTTTGTAATCCGCGACACCAACCAAGGCCTTTTCTAGGTCGACGACTTTGAAATTGATCTGGGAGGCAATTTCCCGCAACGGCTGCAGCCGGATCATTGGTGGCAAGGGTTCGAATTGCTCGGTTACCGACTCGACCATGACGTTATGTACGAACGGGATTCCGAGGACTAAACCTGGACCAACGACTTTGGCGTCACCGCGGCTATGAGTTCTGTAGCCCAGACGGTCATACACGTCCCGGCGGAGATGGATGACTTTGTTAAACCGCGTCCGCAAGGCCTTGCTGCCCGAGGGCACTTTGTGCATGCCTTTGAAGGCGAACAGGATAAGGAGGGCGATCAGCGTGACAGCCCGCAAGATCGTGGCCCACCACGGATCGTTGTCTCGGAACCAGAGGTACTCGAGTACACCGTTCACGGGCATGGTTATCACTCCTGCTCGTGGGCGGCACCACTACCTGAGGAAGGAAATGAACCGCTGGCAGTACTTTATTGGCATTGCCGCAAGGTGTAAACATGCTGGCTTAAGCCCATGGCCCCAGCGAGACCTGTCAGCGTTCAGCTACCTGCCTGGCCGATTGCTCGTTCGATTCCCGAGTGGTGCACCAAATGACCTAGTCAAGCGATAGTGCGGGGCCACATGCACAAGCCAAGGCTGGCTTGAATCCCATCTTGCTTCGCTGCGCCACGACTTGTGGCCTACGCTGGTCTTCGGGGCTGATTCATAGGGACTCGACGACGTAGAGAGCAGACACATCGCACGTCTCCGCCCCCCGGTTCGCCAGGGTGCGAAACCCTGCAAACCGCAGGCCACGCATCAGTAAGGAGTGAGAGCTCCAACATCATGCCGACAGATCAGGTTTTCGGCAGATGGGACAACGCCCCAGCGTTGCCGGTTGCTGCCTTGACGCCGGCCCCTGCAGCGTCGGTCCGACGCGAGGAGTTGCGCAGCCCAGAGACTAAGCGGGTCGCGCCCATCGATAACCTGAGGGCGGTTCTCGTTGCCTGGGTGATTGCCGGCCACGCGTTCTTGGGTTACACCATGATCGGCGGATGGCCTTATGACGAAGTGACTGAGGCGACCATGCCCCGGCACTTGGAGCTGATCTTGGGGACAGTTCTCGGACCGACTGCATTGTTCGTCATCGGCACGTTTTTCTTCCTCAGCGGCCTTTTGGCGTCCAGCAGTATCGCCCGTCACGGCCCCGCGAGGTTC
>JBJMIR010000092.1:0-12333 GCA_045806785.1 Propionibacteriaceae bacterium
GCGGAACTAAGGAGGATGGGACGTCTTTGGATGAGCGCGGGGTGACGATCATGGGCATCCGCGATGGCCAAATCGCCTGGGGCCGCCTCTATCTTGAGGAAATCGAACGGGAAGGCCCGGACATCACGGAGACCGTGGCGACAGATGGCCGGTCGGTAGGAAGTTTAAGGCGGTGAGCGTCATCGATCACCTCGTCCTGATCAAGCCAACCGGGAAATTGATCCTCCGATTCGCGCTAGGGAGCGTCAAGCTCACGTTCTCTCGACACTGTCCGCTGGTCGGCGCGTTACGCACATCCTGCGGGCTCCGTCGCATCCAACCGATGTCAAAGGCGTCGCCACGTGGCAGGCCGTAAGGCAACCGCTGCAATCCAGGCGAAGACGGTGACGATCGCCAGCAGGAATGAGGCGTTGCCCCACGGCAAGAAGCAGGAAGACAACGAAGAGCGCACTGGCCACCAGTGAAACGACTCCGATCGGCCGCCAGCTGGCGTCGCCGCGCACCGAGAGAGCCATCGTCAACAGCGCCAGCACCCCCGTCGCAATGATCAACAGGAACGCGATCCCGTGCATCCAGCCGTTCCAGGTGGCGGGAGTTCCGCCACTCAGCATCGGCACATCGACCGGAAATGCGAGACCAACATGTGGGCCTGTAGATGTTGGATCTTCTCTGAGTGCGGGTAACAGACGGTGACGGGTTCGTGAGGAGGTCGGCCAGACCACATCGAGGCCAGGCAGTGATCATGGCGGATGTAGCGCAGCTGGAGCTGGTCCAGGAGACACCGTTTCGGTGGCGAATCGAACAGCACGGTGAGATGCGGGTTCCTGGTCGGGTGTTCGCATCCAGCGCCCTGCTCCCTGACATCGCCACGGACGAGGCCCTTCGCCAGGTGGCGAACGTCGCGACGCTTCCCGGAATCGTCGAGGCCTCCTACGCCATGCCGGATGTCCATTGGGGCTATGGCTTCGCCATTGGAGGGGTTGCTGCAACCGATGTGGCAGCAGGCGGGGTCGTATCACCCGGGGGTGTCGGATTCGACATCTCCTGCGGGGTGCGGCTGCTCGTTTCGCAACTGGGCGATCGTGACATTGCGCCTCGCCGAGGCGCGCTCATGGACTCACTGAGTCGATCCATCCCCCGTGGTATGGGGAAGGGAGCGGTGTGGTCGCTTGGATCGGCTGCCGAGCTAGCTGACGTGATGCGAAACGGTGCGGCGTACGCGGTTGCGCACGGTTTTGGATCGGATGCTGATCTTGCTAGGTGCGAGGACGGCGGCACGATGGCCGGTGCCGAGCCAGACGCGGTGAGCGAGCGAGCCCGCGGTCGGGGCCTGCTCCAGGTGGGCAGCCTCGGGTCCGGCAATCACTTCCTGGAGGTTCAGGCCGTCGACACCATCTACGATCCCGCTGTGGCTAAGAGGCTCGAGCTCTTTTTAGGTCAAATCTGCGTAATGATCCATTGCGGATCCCGAGGCCTCGGTCACCAGATTTGTTCGGATCATGTTAAGGCGATGGGTTCGGCAATGGCCCACTACGGCATCTCGGTGCCCGATCGCCAGCTCGCTTGTGTCCCCGTCGAGTCCGTCGAAGGCCGTTCTTATCTGGGCGCTATGGCGGCGGCAGCCAACTACGCACAGGCGAACCGCCAAGTGCTCGCAGCTGCCGCACGCAAGGCGTTCTTCGACTCGATCGGCACCCATGAGATCGCCCTTCTCTATGACGTCTCCCACAACCTCGCCAAGATCGAGATTCATGACATCGATGGCACGCCACGCCAGCTCTGTGTCCACCGAAAGGGTGCCATTCGGGCGCTGCCGCCGGGTCATACCGATCTTCCGGCGGATTTGCGCGAGGTGGGCCAACCTGTCCTCGTTCCCGGCTCAATGGGCACTGCCTCATATGTGCTGGCAGGCGTACAGCCTGGGGGCGCCTTCTTCTCGGCCTGCCATGGAGCTGGCCGGGCACTGAGCCGGCACCAGGCAAAGCG
Organism: Propionibacteriaceae bacterium; assembly: GCA_045806785.1. Taxonomy (GTDB): domain Bacteria; phylum Actinomycetota; class Actinomycetes; order Propionibacteriales; family Propionibacteriaceae; genus Microlunatus. The sequence continues at coordinate 1,987 of JBJMIR010000092.1, forward strand.
TAAGATTCGCGGCGCGGATCTGCGCGACCAGCTGGAGAACGCCGGCATTGCGGTGCGCGCTTCGTCGGTCCAGGGCCTGGCCGAAGAGGCACCGTTGGCGTACAAGGACGTCGACGAGGTGGTGGCGACCTGCGAGGTGGCCGGCCTCGCCCGGCGCATTGCGCGACTTCGGCCGGTCGGTGTCGTCAAGGGCTAAGTCGGTGCCGGGGGACATCGGCTACCGCGTGCTGCCGCACACCGCCGACACCAGAATTGAGGCATGGGCACCGGCGCGCGCCTGCTGCCTGGAAGCCGCCGTACGCGCACTTGTCTCGACCTTTGCCGATGTCACAGGTGCGGAAGCCACAGACTCGATCGAGGAGTCGTTTGCAGAATCCAACGATGAGGATCTGCTCGTCGCGGTATTGGAGCAGGTGATCTACCTCGTCGAAGTAGTTGGTGTGGTACCTGTGACCGTCGATTTTGTGCATGAGAAGGCTGGCCGACTTGCCGGGTCATTCGCCGTGGCGCCGCTCGAAGCTGTCGAGATCTGCGGGCCGGCGCCCAAAGCAATTGCGCTCTCCGACCTGGTGTTCGAGGAACGAGATAACAAGTGGCGATGCCTGGTCACGATCGACGTTTGAGGTTCCCGGTGGCTACTAAGTCAGCTCGTACGTGGTTCTCTCCTGACCGAGGTCTCCGACCGGAAACGACTTGCCGGCATCGAGCGCACGGATCGTCGGTTTCCCCACATGGGCGAACACGAGTCGCGCCACATTCATCGCCTGTGCAGCCTCAGCAACATCGAGCGCCGCCGCATGTCCGCCGACGCGCTTGGCAAATCGAATAGGGCGATTCCAGCCGGCGGCGTCGGCGAACATGATCTTCGTACTAGCGGCCCACCTGGGGAACTCCAGGAATTCCGGCGCCCACGCCACCATTGAGTTGCCTAGCTGAATGCGGTAGCCGTAGGTCGCCCGTGACGTATGCACGACCGGCTCGGCGTCGATCCGCAGGTCGTCAAGCGAGACAGAGCCGGCACGCGGCCGGACGCTGAACCTCTCACGAGCCATACGGCGGATCATGGCAATGAGCTCTGCACGCTCGTCTGTGACGAGCCAGTCCTCCACTGGTCGGTCAGGCTCCGCGCCCGGGCCGCCGTCGATCATGATCGCCCGGCCGTGTCGCTCGACGAGGAGCCCAGCGGGTGCGTAGCGCTCTGAAGCCATGGCGCCAATGCCCAACAGTGTGAGAGTGCACGAATCCGTGACCCGCTCAGCCATTTGATCAGTGTCCCGTCAAGTCCTCCGTTTCACCTCACTCAATCTCGAAATCCCGGCAGCGAAAATTGATCATCATGCAAAGCCCTGGGTAATGGCATCATCTGGGATGGATGAAGAGTTCGCCGTGGCGTCGAGTAGCAAGGAAAGGCTGATCGGCGATGGTCGCACGCACTAGTGCCGGGGCCGAGGTCGCGTCGGAGCTGCTCCGGCGATATCCCCGTAGCTACGCAGCGGAGTTGGGGATCGACCGCCTCGACCGGCCGTCGGATCTGTTTCGTCTGCTGGTGTTGGCGCTGCTCATGAGTGCTCGCATCCGCGCGTCGATCGCTGTAGATGCTGCTGCCGCCCTCTTTCGGGAGCGCTGGCGAACAGCTCGGGCGATGGCAGACGCCAGCTGGGAAGCCCGAGCTCGCACCCTCAATCGCGCCGGATATGCGCGGTACGACGAGCGCACCTCAACGATGCTGGGCGAAACCTCGGCGTTATTGCTGGACCGGTATAACGGCGACCTTCGGCGTTTGCGCGAAGAGGCAGGCCATCAACCAGCAACCGAACGCAAGCTGATCAAGGAATGCAAGGGCATCGGCGACGTCGGCGCCGACATCTTCTTTCGCGAGGTGCAGCGCGACTGGTCAGAGCTCTTTCCGTTCGCCGACAAACGTGCGCTGCAAGCGGCCAAGCGGTTTGGGCTGGCTACCGATGCAGGATCCCTCACCGAGCTGACATCCCGCGCTGACTTTCCACGTCTACTAAATGCACTCGTCCGGGCGGACCTTGAGCATGTCAGTTTGGAAGGAGACAGGTGATGACAGTAGCTCCCCGACGGTAGCGCAAATCAGGGAGCGGAGCTGAGCATGAAAACCCGCACGACGCCCACTGGCGCTGCCATAACGCCCTCGGAGATTCGCGACCTTGCCACGCCGCTCACCGACGACGCGAGCCTCGATCCGCTTCAAGCATCGATCGGTGACGCCAGATTCGTTCTTCTGGGCGAGGCGTCGCATGGCACGGCCGAGTATTACCGCTGGGGAGCTGCGCTCACACAGAGATTGATTGCCGAACAGGACTTCTCTTTCGTCGGCGTGGAAGGCGACTGGCCCGACTGCTTCCGGGTGAACGACCTTGCGAGTGCTCGGACAACGGTTGGCCGGAGAAGCCTCAGATCTAGCCGCGCAGTTGCCTCCTGAACTGGGCGGGAGCTGTTAGCGAGCGAGGGTCCACAACGGTTCGACAGTCAAGAGTTCTACCGCCGCGTGGCTGCCGAAGAGGGCAGAGGGTGCAGCGAACAGCAGGCACATCAGCATGCTGGCGCGATGACTGCGGCCCTTCAAGAGGCGGTTGGCGCGGAGTACTTGCATGTTTTGGACCAGCTGCCGGAGGAGTACTCCGAGCTGATGCACACCGAAAACGTCCAGCATTAGAGTCCCGGGAGTGCAGCGCTAGGCATGCCCCGCCATGTTGTGGCGACCCTAGAGGTTGCGTCTGTGTTGTCTCCGTATGTGCCCTGAGCCTGTCGAAGGGCGCGACCCCGTGCTTCGACAGGCTCAGCGCACAAGCAGGCAGCAGAAGGGACCCAACTCAGCCGGACTCTTTGATCGCCACTCCGGCGTCAGCCAGCTCTGTCGATATCTCTGGAATCCGGTCGGGTGCGACAGCGGCGGTTAGGTTCAGCAAAACCGTGGTATCGAACCCCTCGCGCGCGGCGTCCAGGGCAGTGGCGCGTACGCAATAGTCGGTCGCAATGCCGCAGACATCGAGCTGATCAACGCCGCGCTCCCGAAGCCACTCCGATAGCTTCTGGCCGTCGTCTGTAACACCTTCGAACGCGGAGTACGCGGGTGCGTACTGGCCCTTGTAGAAGACGGCCGAGAAGTCGCAGAAGGTGAGGTTGTCATGAAACTCAGATCCTGGCGAGCCCACCACACAATGCGGTGGCCAGGAGTCCACGAAGTCCGGCTCCGCCGCAAAGTGCGAGCCGGGGTCGATGTGATGATCACGAGTGGCTATGAGATACGCATAGCGATGATCACTGTTAAGCAGTTTGTCTATACGGCTGACAACATCGGCACCGCCAATGACACCTAGCGAGCCACCCTCGCAGAAATCTCGCTGCGGATCCGCAACGATCAAAGCACATGTCATGGTTCACAACTCCCTGGTTAGCCCAGCGATCGCCTTCCCCAAGCCGCCCGCTGCGCGCAGTTCGCCGCTGGGCCCGGTTCGGCAAGGATTTCTATCGCCTCCGCCAGTGCGGGAAACACAGTCTCGATCACCGGCTCACCTCGGAACATCTTGAGCGCCTCCAGCGCAGTTCGGGGCGGGCGCGCGTAGGTGTCGCTCCCGCACGGTTTCAAGCGACTCATCTCCAACGATCTTGCCTCCGTTAACCAGCTGCACAAGCAGCGGCCGGTCATTGGAGTTGCCACTTGGGCGGAACGCCAACTCCGACGATCTCCGCTTTGGCCGGATCGCAGGTCGTTCGCCACAAACTCAATTCGGTCTTCTCAGCGAGACGCTCGGCCATGCGGCGAGGTGATCCATACGTCAAAGCTGGCGGCCATGATCCGCTGGGGCACCGCTAGCTTCGAGGGAAATCACGCGCCCTCAGCTGGGACCGGTTGCCTATGCTCTGCTCCAGACGAGTTAGAAGAGGACCACGGGTGACAGTTGATCATGGCGGCTAGTTCGGCTTCAGAGAAAGAGCTGGATGAGGAGGCAGAGGCCCATCTGAGATGGGTGCTCGACGAGAGCGGTCAGTTCCCCGACCTGCCCGGATTTGATCAGCTGGTGCCTGAGCAGATCGTCTCGTTGGGCGGTGGGGTAGATGCTGCCACCTACTTGGTGAGGTGTCCTGACAGGGACGTTGTCATCAAGCTGAACACTGTCGGCCTTGAGGCGGAGGCCACAGCGCTGCGTGCTTGGAAGGCGTACACGCCACGCGTTCCGGAGGTGCTGGGGCTCGGCACCGTGCCGTCAGCCCGAGAGCACTCGATCAAGTACCTGATTCTCTCGGCCTTGAAGAATGATCGTGGCGAGATCGTGGAAACAGCCAAGGACTATCTCGAACGGTCGGCACAAAGCGCTCGGGAGCTGGGGCGTGCGCTGGGCGGCGAGCTGCACCGTTTGCATCAGGCCGTGGACCGTACCGGCTTCGGCAACTTCGCCGATTCACCTGGCAGCGAGCGAACCTACAGCAGCTGGAGCGTCTACCTCGAGGATTTCCTTGCCTTGCATGCCGATTTCCTACGACGGCTGGGCATGGGTGATGATCGGGTTCAGGCCGCGCGGTCCTTCATTGCGATATGTCCATTTGTCGCCGAGGGCCGTTTCTTGCACGGGGACGTGACGATTCGCAACGTTGCGGTATATAGCTATCGCCCGATCGTCGTCGGGCTCTTTGATCCCAACCCACTGAGCGGTGACCCGTCATGGGACATTGCACCGATGATGAACAACGTCGCATTCAACGAGCTGCGCAATCGCCGTGAGGGCGTGCCATCGAAACCCCTCACCCACGACCGCGATCTGGCAACCGGATTCTGGGAGTCCTACAGCGGCGATGTTGCGGAGGAGTCGCTGCTCACGGCACAGCTGGTTCAGGCAATTCTTCAGGCCGAATACCGACAGAATCGTCTGAACCGCAAACAGGCTGACCCCGTTGACGTTGAAGTCACCCAGGCGTTCATACGTACGACCTTGGATCGGATGGCGACATGACCGATTTTCAACAGTTCATCGTTGTTCGCCACGGCGAGAGCCCGACGAACGCCACGAACACATTTCAAGCTAGCAACCAGTACGACTCGGATCCTCTTACCCCGCTAGGAATGGAGGATGCCCGCCGCCTCGCGGAGCGCCTGACGGCGCTGACGGTCGATGTCATCGTGAGCAGTAGCTATCTGCGGGCCCGCAGCACGGCAGGTGCCATCGCCGAGGCGACCGGCGCTTCACACATCGTTCCGGTGTAGAAGGGGTCTTCATGGGTGAACCTTCCGCGAGATCGAACGCGGTGGAGAAACCCAAGGCTGTGGCTCCACATCACCTACGCGCAGTTTGTCTAGACATGCCGAGCGGCCTGAGAGCCCCGGGATTCACCCAGGGTCCTCCTTGTCGACTCGACGCGGTTGCGGTCACGGAGCGAGCTGGTGCGGGAGCTTGACGCCGGCGGCCATGGCCGCGGCTCTCCACTGTCGCCACGCACGACCAGAGAACTGCCGAGCGGCGCCATACGGGCAGGCATCGATTAGCTTGCCTGCCCGATATGCGTCCGCGCCCTGGAACCGGCACGGCCAATACAACTTAGCTCTGAAGCCCGGCAGTAGGACAGTAGGACTCTCATGTCGCCATGACACAAGGCGCGCCTGGCCGCATCCCCAAGAAGGCGCTGTTCGTGATCGGCTAAGTCATTCCATGGTGCGCATGCCGCACAGCGGTCTGCGGCGACAAGGGCGCGCGAGGACTTAGCCGGCAACACGCGCCGGCCGCGCCTTACTGTCATAGGCTCACGTCGTGCCTGAAACGACCAACGGAGCGAACGACGAACGCCGGCATACATGAACGCAGTCGGTGCGACCGCCGACAGCATCACCTACTTCATCGCCTCAATTTTCTTCACCGCAGCGTAACTCAGACCGGCGCCTCTGATCGAGACATGTAGCCAGAGCCTCGATTTATTTGAGGGCGGCGACTGAAGATCAGGTATGTCGCATCACCATCTTCCAACGTGCAGCACTCGGCGGTGAGGACCACCGTGCTGCCTTGGTCATGCCGCGCATCAATTCCGAGCCGGCCTTGACCGGACTCGGCCCGCGCAGTATGACGTGCTGGTGATGGCCATCCGATGCCTCGCGGGTGTTCACGGGGGAACAGTTCGGCGAGGGACCAGCGACCGTACTTCTCGATCGGGGAAAGATCGTCGGCGTCGAGACCGGGCACGTTGAGCTCGACGAGTCCTGGCAGGTGGCCGAGTACCCCACCGCGACTGTTCTCCCGGGCTCATCGACACCCATGTTCATCTTGTTGCGGACAGCGAGGTGGGTGCCTTGGATCGCGTCCCCGGGCTCGGCGACGATGAGCTGGACGCGGTGATCACTGAGGGACTGCGGCGTCAGCTGGCGGCCGGGGTGACGACGGTTCGTGACCTGGGTGACCTCCGGTACGTGGTGGTGAATCGTCGCGACGTGCAACGCGCCGGTCGGATGCGGAAGCCGGAGCCGACAGTCGTGGCGTCGGGTCCGCCCTTAACCAGCGTTGGCGGGCACTGCCATTTTCTGGGCGGCGAGGTCGCGAACAGGGATCAGATCTCAGCAGCCATGCGGGAGCGCGTCCAGCGCGGGATTGACGTCGTGAAGGTGAACCTCTGCCAGACCGAGACCCGCTCCGCACATTGGCCGAACTCCGCACACTGCGCGCCAGCGGGGCGATCAGCGCCGCCGAGTTCGAGATCTACAAGTCTGCGATCTGGCCCGACATCTAGGTGACCGTTCGGGCCGCCAACGCTCGACGATCTTGCCGTCGGCGATGCGGAAGATTGTTGACCACGCAGAAGACCACGTTGCGTCCAGTGGGCGGTTCGCCCATCCCTGAGGGCGGTGCGTTCCGCGGGCACCAGGTAAGGCGTGGCGGAAAACTCGGCCTGGTTGACGCATGCCCTCAGGCCAATACGGCGAATCTGGTAATGGCCGGTCATGGTCGACGAGGTCTGGATCGAGATACAAGTCGACTGCCGTCAGTCCCATTGGTGAACAGAGCGGTGATCAATTCCTCGGCAATCTACTTGTTGCTAGTGACGGTCATGCCGCCATGATTAGCCGCCCGCCACCACGCCACCATTGGTTTACAGACCGCATGACCTCGGAAAGAACGCACATCCGGGTGGTTGCCGCGCTCGCAGGCCTTTTCTTCGTGGTGGCTGTTGTGCTGATGGCCTCGGCACCGTGGGTGCTGCTGCAGCCCGATCAGCAGACGCGTACGGAACTGAATCGTTGGTTTCTCACAGTTGCCGGCTGTGTGGATGCGATCGCTGCCGGTGTGCTGCTTGCCCTCTCGCACTGCAACCGCGCCGGACACTGTTGTTCGTCGAACACGCCATGGCGGCCATCGTGGCCGGCACGATCCTTCCCTTCCAGCCCTCCTTCGCTGCCATCCTCGCAATCGGGGTGATCCCGTTGATCGCCTACCCGCACTGGAGTCACGTGCGAACGTTTTGCATCTTGGTGGGCTGGCGTGTCGCGCCCGTTGCTCATCCTGGCCTCGAGCACTCGGCTGATTTCTTCTTGCTGCAGACTCTCAGCAGATGGCAGTATCAGGTCGCTCGAAGTCTCGACGGTGTGTGGCAACCGACAAGCCGCCACGAGATGTGGAGGAGCCTGGCGAAGTAGCCGATGGTGAGTCGCAAGACGTCCTCTCGATCCAGGAAGTTGCGAAGCTGCTCAAGGTTCCGATCAGCGCGATCTACGCGTGGAACAGGCCCGGCGTGGGACCACCGTTCTACAAAGTCGGCAGGAAGCTCCTCTATCGGAAGAGCAACGCGCGGAAGTGGCTCGCAAAACACTCGTCTCAGTACCCGCCTTGGCCGCGGAAATCGACGCCCGGCAGCACACCAGCCGGGTTGCCAAGGCCGGTCGACAAGACCAAGTAGTGAAGACTTTTCGCGGTTGCCACGACCGGCCCCCGGATGCGCTCGCGACCGTCTCTGGCGGCTTCCAGCGCATCCACCGCTGCCTCGCTGTCCAGGTCGATTACGTCGAAGACCACGCCGGTTCTCAAACCGATGTTGGCGTTGGATGTGCCTTCCACCATGCTTGGATCTGTGCGGCATTTGTGGTGGCGTCATGCAGTCCGTGACCGTCGTCGGCAGCAGCAATCAGCGGGAACTTCGAGCGAGACACGAGGGGAAGGAGAGGAATCCCCTGGCACCGGGAGCATCGGCGAGAGTGAACGGCGGATACCGGTCGGTACCCAGCGCCAAGGAGCGGCAGGAGTGGTTGGGTCGCGTACGGGGTCCAGACGGACGTCAGAAGTGGATCAAGCTGCCGATCTTCGTCCGGCCGAAGGGGACAGATAGCGCGTGGCTTGTCGTTGTCATTCATCGTTCGTCGCGCGTTCACCCGTTGCCGAAACAGACTGATCGAGTGGATCATCTCGCCGCTGCACTTCGATATGTGACTATCCGGCACGGCTGGACCTCGAGCACCCGCAGCAGTTGAAGCGCCTCCGCCGGAGTTGGCGTCTTTCGATCCTGATGAGTGGCCGGCGGGTGAGTGGTGGCAGTCGTTGGAGTTGTGGGGCGCCACTCGCATGGAGTGGGTCAAGGCGCATCCGGGTTCACCATTGGGTACCGCGTTGGATGTGTTGCGGGAGAAACGCCGTCTGAGTGAGGCGCGTCGGCGTTCTCAGCGTGTGGCCGGCTGAAATGGCAGTGCATCGCCGCCCGCAGGGTGAGGGCCCGCCGCTTGAGCTGCAGGTGTTCCGGGGCGACGACTGGATTAGTGATGATGGTGTGCCGGCGTTGGAGAGGTAGCATAAGGCCCGTTTGAGTGGGCTAAGTCGCATCCGGATGATTTCAGTTGGGTGGGGATGCGCTCGATATGCTTCGCGAGCGAGTTGCATATAGGCGGGGCCTGCAGCCGTGATCCGTATTCCGTTGACGGGTTTCGACCGTCTCGAGTATGCAGCGTGGTGCACCTTAAGAATTTGCCCGGACGATTTTCCCGCTTCTTGTTTCGAGTGTTTGGCTGAAACTGCTGGATACATCCGCGGGGGCAATGGCCCTTGCATCTCTCGCGCCGACATAAGCGTTAGGACAGCTCATGCGGGTAGCCAGGGCGGCGCAAGAGCGAACCTTGCGATGTGGGGAGCGATTTCGCTCATCGACTGAGGCTAGAGCTCTACAAGCAATCCCGCCCGCACCAGGCACCATCATCGGGCATGTCACCGGTCGGGTCATCTGGGACAGTCCCAACCTTCTTGCTTCGCCCGGTGTAAGCGACGCGACTTCGGGAATGGCGTCCATGCGGCCTTCGCCCAACGTACGGGTCGCGGGAGAGGTAGGTGGTCGAGTTCGGCGCAGTCCGCGATGGCGCTCGGCGTTAAGGCTGGAGTTGATGCCGCGGTCAGCTATCACTCCCTGACGGCGGCTCCTACATATCAAAATCTGATCGTCCGTACTGGCTGTGATGGACCGGCTTGCCGCCCTCGAAAGCCGCTGGACCGCACTGCCGAACCGAGGTCAGTAGTTGGTCGGCAATCGGAGCGCCGCTCTTCGGGCGGGCCGTCCGGTAGCCGGTCGGCTTGCGTGCGTCCCGCACGAGGGTCGCCTTTCGACATGGCGCGGGCGGGTTAGTGGTGTTGCTGGAGGAATGTGCCGCTGCGCTTGATGACGTGGTCGGCTTGTTCGGCGGCTCTAGCTGTGTGCCGACCTGGTCGGCCTGCCAGCCAACGCGGCGCCTGACCGGCGGCCCGCCCGAGATCCCAAGAGGCTACGACGCGTAGTGTGCGGGTGCGCCCAGTCGGTTCAGGCAGGGCGAGGGGCGACATGCGCCGAGCAGACGAGGGTCGGAAAGGGGACGGGAGTAATGGGGAAAGTCCGCACAGGGCACGCAACGTCGCTGGACGGGTTTATTGCAGGGCCGAACGACGGTCCGGAAGCACCCATTGGTGAGGGTGGCGAGCGACTTTTGGGTTGGTACTTCGGCGGTGACACCGAGTACCGGCTGCCTGGCACGGAGATGGTGTTCAAGGTCGCGCCACAGACCGCCGAGCTCCTTCGCCAGACGCGCACAACGACAGGGGCGTTGGTGACGGGACGGAGGACATTCGACCTCACCCACGGGTGGGGTGGCAGACACCCCTTGGACGTACCAGTCTTTGTTGTTACCCATCAGGCTTCACCAGAGTGGGTAGACGAAGGATCGCCTTTTACGTTCGTTAGGGACGGCCTGGAAAGCGCCGTAGAACAAGCGAAAGCGGCTGCAGGCGACAAAGACGTCGGTGTGATCGGTGCGAACCTCGTGCAACAGTGCATCAAAGCGGGACTCCTCGACGAAATACACCTAGATCTGGTGCCCGTCGTACTCGGTGGCGG
>JBJMIR010000093.1:0-19717 GCA_045806785.1 Propionibacteriaceae bacterium
TTTGCAGGACGGTTGGGCCGATCCGCTGGCTCTGCTGAACGGCGGGTCGCAGGATCTGCTCGTACGCCGCGAGCCCGTGACGATGATCACCGTTCGCTGCGGCCAGTTCGGAAGCGAGCACGTACGCGCCAACGACGGCAAGGCTGGTTCCGCCGCCCACCGCTGGACCGGGGGAGTAGCCCGCGTCTCCGACGAGGCTTACCCGGCCCCGACTCCATGAGTCCATGACAATCGTGCTGATCGAGTCGAGATAGAGATCGTCCGCGTGATCCAGCTCGGCGAGCAAGCGGGGCACTTCCCAGCCCATGTCGCCGTACAGGTTGTGAATCAGTCGCCGCTGCGCTGCTAGATCGTGGCGATCGTCATCATGCTGGGTTGGAGTCCGCCAGAGGAGAATCACTCGGGCCTCGCCAGTGTCGTGTACCGGGTAGATCGCCGCTGTACGGCCAACGTCGGCACATCCCAGCATCTGCTGATGCAGGTTGAGATAGTTGGGCACCGTGAATACCGCCAGGTAACCGCCCAGGAAGTGCAGAAACAGGTGCTCCTCGCCGAACGCCAGTCGGCGAGTGATCGAATGCAGCCCGTCCGCTCCAATCACAAGATCAAATGTCTGCGGCGGTCCATGCCGGAACGAGACCTTGACTCCCTGCTCGGTGTCCTCCAGCGAGATCATTGAGTTGCCGAACACGTAATCGATGTCAGCTCGATCCGCGTCGTTGATGATCTTGGCCAGCTCACCGCGCATAATCTCGACATGCTGCGCCGAAACGCCCTCCGACATCAGTTCCGCCGGTACGTCTACTGGCCGATGTCCCTCTCGGATGAAGGAAATGATCTCGGTCTGCGTGCCGGCGTCCTGGACCTGTGAGAGCAGGCCCATCCATTCCATGATCTGAAGAGCTGGGCCGAAGAGGTCTACGGCGTGGCCACCACTGCCGAAACGAAGTTCTTCAGTCCGCTCCACCACGGTGGGTTGAAATCCAAACCGACTGAGCCAAAAGGCGAGCACCGGGCCCGCGACGCTGGCGCCCGATACCAGCACTCGACCGATACTTGCCGCCATGGTGAGTTCAGCCACCATATCTGCGGCTGAGCCACAGACACCAGATCGGGTAGAGGAGATAGGTTCCCATCCAGTTGAGCAATCCGGCGTTGACGTACCAGGGAGCCAGCTGTGGATCGTCGATACGAACAATCACTCCGGCAATGCCCAGCCAGCCGATGATCATGAAGATCGCGGTTGTGATGCCGAGCGTGATCAGTCCGCGTGGCAGCTCTGGTGTGCGCCGACGGAGGCGGTTCGCGATCAGCAGCCAGATGCCGATAAGAGAGCTGCCGACACTTGAGACTAGGCCGGCCAGGTACCAGCCGGTGATGTCGAAGATGACCAAGAGGGAGCCGAGAATCATGACGATCGCTCCCAGGGCGGCAGCGGCAATGCCGAGCGTGCTCAATCCACTTCTGCGATTGCGCACCCAGCGCCAAGCTAGCGCGAGGCTCAACAGGCCGATAAGGCCATTGGCCACATCATTGATGAGCCCGAAGGGACCGCCGAGAGCATAGAAGATGATCAAGCTGAGGACAGCCAGCAAGGTGACGATTGCGGTGGCCAGCGCTAGCCGGCTGACTGTGCGCCGCTGATCCAGGCCAGTGCTCATGACCACATGGGGAGCGTAGCTCCAAGGGAGTCAGCATCTCCGCTTAACGCGCTGACGCCCCACCTACTCGCTTCCCGAGTGAAGTGGGGCGCCAGCCTTAAGCGTCAGCTATTAGCCGGAATGGGAACTAGACCTGCGGTGTGGTGCGACCTGCTCTCGTCCTGACCATCACTGCGTCGGCGATGATCACCAAAACGGCCGCAACAGCGATCGCGATAAGCCATCGCACCCAGTCGATTCCCGGGCTCCCGTTGCCGCCAAACGCCGTGTAGATGTACCAGCCGATGATGACGCCGACAATGCCACACAGAATGGTGAGCCAAATGGGAATGTTGTCCCGAGTGCTCGGAGCAACAAACTTGCCAAGCAGGCCGATGATGATGCCTGCAATGATTACTCCGATGATTTCCACGTGTCCTCCTAGCTCAGCTGATCGCCCTCTGCGAGCAGCTGCTTGGTAGCAATACCCGCATTCTGACGCGGAAGCCCAAAGCTAGGGGCCCGACTCGCGCAAGTGCGCTTTTCCTTCTCCGAAAGTGGTCAAGATTCACCGGGCTAGCACGACGACTGCGAGGCTATGCCGAGGGTGGTTTGACCGCACTGCTGGGGGAAGGGCGCTCCGCCTTGACGGCGGTTCGGTACCGCTCAAAAATCCTCTCGTGTTGCCGTTCGAGTGCAACTGCACGCTGTGAGATTCTCCATACGTCCTTATCGAGCTGAGGACGGGTGGGGGGCCTGCGCATCAAGTGCACCGTGATCTTGGTGGATCCCTCAGCGGCCGATGCGAGCGGAAAGAATTCCCAAACAACTCGTGCTTCATATTCGGTCAGAGGTCGGCTGAGAACCAGGGTGACTTGAGGGTGCGCGCCGTTTCGCGTCGCTCGCACGTCCCGGAGCTCGAGCGGCGGCGGAGATGCGTGACGGACCGACTTTTTTCTTGCCGGAAATTGTATTGTCATGCTTTTCGCCTGCTCCCAGCGCCACCTCCGAGAATAACAGCTTTTTCTTCGCGGCTCAGATATTTTCCTGCCGAGCGAGGGGCGGTCAGTTCTCGCTGGGTAGTCAGCACAAGCTAGCCCGACTGGCCCGACTGCACACGGGTCATTAACTCCTGGAAAGCGTCTCTCCGCACAAGGCCATGTCCGAAAGCCGATTCGGCCAGAATCGGACGCATTCGTGGCTTGTGCGGAGCAACGACTCCAGCAGGAGGAGAAAGCTAGGTCAGCCGAGTCCACTTAGCGGTCGAGATCGCGCCGTTGGAGTTGATCGCGAAGAGCCGGTAGTAGCCGCGAGGCGCGAGGCTTGTCGTGGCATTGATGGTGATCTTGCCGTCGGCGTACTGCAGTGGAATCTCACGCTGGTTGGCGTCGAAGCCATGCGTCGGTGACGCTGGGCTCATCATGATCACCTTCGTGACATTGCTGCTGACGTTGATCGAGTACGTCTTCCCGTAGCTGATCTGATCCGGCACACCGCTCAAGCTCGGCCGGTCGCCCTTGAACATGTACGGCGGCTCAAAGCGCAGCACCGTGTCACTGCGCGCTTGACCCTTCGGATTCGACGACATGCTGATGACGCTGCCGTCGTCAGCGAGGAACGCCATCGAGTGGTAAAGCCGATGCTCGCCCTTGGGCAGCGGGTTCATCGCGGTCCAGGACTTCGACGTTGCCGACTTCAGCAGGCTGACTTCCTGGCTGGCGTTCTCGATCTTGTTCGCCGAACCGCCGCCGACCTCCAGCACGCTGCCGTCGGGCAACTGCACACAGTTGACATACGCCTTGGCTGATCGCAGTGAGGGACCTGACTTGTACTTGGGTGAGGAGGAGCTATCAAGGTCGATCACGTTCGTCGTTGCAGTCGCGGGCCAGCCACCGCCCATGACCATAAGTTTCTGCCGCCGGATGCTGCCCAGCCAGCAGGCGCTTCCAAACCCTCGTCGGGTGGGATGTGTCAGCGAATTGACCTTGGTGAACTTATTGCCCTTGAACGGCTGCCAGAAACCCGGTGTGAAGTGATCTTGTGAGCCTTCCGCGTCCTCGGCAGGCTGAATCCACCCCTCACCGGTAAAGAAATACTTGGCATCAGCGGTAAGGAAGATGTGTGGGTAGAGCGGAAAGTCGCGGTTGGCTGGCTGTGGATCGTACTTGTTGTCGTAGGGGTTCCAGACTTCAGACGACTCCGAGTTCCTACCCTTTGCATCGAATCCGCCAACGATCAAGGCGTAGCCGCCACGGGTGTTGATCACGCTGGGATACCAGCGGCCGTCGGACATGTTCTTTTGCTTGACGAACTTCTCGGTACCAAAGTCAAAGGTGTAAAGGGCTTTGGAGCCGTTCCACGGCGACTTGCTGGTTTTGTACGCAGTTGTACCTCCGGCCGCAATCGCGTCACCAGTGCTCATCAGCATGTGGCCGGCACAGAACATGTCGGTCGGAGTCGTCAGCTGCTTGAGGGCGCCGGTTTTCGGCTCCCAGACATAGGACTTGAACGTACCGGCCTCGAAGACCTCGGAGCTGTTGCCAGATCCGGCCAGCAGCAAGATCTTGCCTCCCGGGCCCATGATCAGGTGGTAAGCGTTGGATCCTGCGGGCAGGGAGGGAAATTTCGACCAGCGACCGCCGTCAGTGGTCGAGACGGCCTTCAGGTCGGACGCGCTATCGGGATCTGTGGCCGTGGTCTTGACAGGCGAGTCAACCTCGACGTTCTTGCTGATCGTCTTGCTGGTTTTCGCCTCGGTTCCGATCGGAGCCTGGGGATCGATGAACTGCTCCTGCTCGTTCTTGATGCGGTCCGTGCTGTCCTTCGCATCGGCCGCGCCCGCACCTCCGAGGAAGATCGCGCCAGCGGCCAAGGCCGATATCAGAGCGCCGAGCAAGGGCGCGCGCAAGCGCACTCTCGACATATTGCTTCCCCCCGAGAATCGAGCCCGGCCCCCGCCGGACGGCAGCACACGCTGCGTGTTCAGGCATTCAACCAAAGAACGCCCATTTTGGAGGCCGACATGCCACAAATTCCGGGCACGTTTTGCCGCACAAGTGATCCCAACCCGCCCCCGACTCCGTATTAGGTGTATGGAGGTCCATGGCGACGGTACTCATGGCATGGCTTCAGGTGGATCTGGTGCGACGTACCGGCTCAACATTGATCTCGGCCTCAGCTTCACGTCGGCTGGCTATCAGAGCAGGGGACAGTCGGTAGCCCTTCGGCTGGGTCCGTTCCGGAACGATCTTGCTTCCGCACGGTTCCTGGAAAACGGCCGAGTTCAGCTCGGCGCTCTCGCCGAGCTGCTTCGCGGCATTGTGGTTATCGCCAATGAGCAGCTCGGAGAGCTTCCGGCATCGGTACGCCTGACGTATCCCGCCAGTTGGGAGTCTCGGCAGCTTCTCCAGCTATGGGAGGCATTGGTTCTGGCCGGAATCCCAGATGCGGTGACCCAGCCCGCCGCCGAACCGAAGCTCTCCGTAGCAATCCCACCCAGTGAAGCCGACACTGGACAGCTGCCCAGTGACGTTCCGACTCAGCTTGTTGCCGCGCCACCGCCGCTCAGGACGGCACCCCAACCAAGATCGACACGGCGCAACAGACCTGGCTTGCTCATTGGGGCGGCGATCCTCACTGTCATGGCCGGCGTGAGTGCAGGAGCGATAACAACAGGCGTTGTACGAGACGCCGGAGCTCCTAAAGCCCTAGAGCCGGAATCCGGTAGTTCGTCGGTGGCCAGTGAGCCGCCCGCTCGGGCATCATCAGGCAGGGTCACCGCAGTCCCGGCTGTTGGTGTGGATCTGCCGGCGTCGCATCCACTTGCTCCGCAGCAATTCGTCGTGCCCAGTGGAAGAGCTGCCGGCGCTCAACTCCACCTGGCCAGCGTCGCTGGTGTCGTCCCGCCGCGAAAGCTCTCAGATCACAAGGGCCGCAACTCCTGGCCCCTGCTATCGGCCGATCGGCGCACGATCATCTACATCAACTACCTGACGGGCACCGTGCGAACGATGGCCGCCGACGGCAGCGGTGACCGGCTGTTGATCAGACCGGGACCAAGGGGCTGCAGAGAGATCACCCGCGCATCGTGGAGTCCTGCCGACCAGTCGATCATGGTAGTGGAGTGTCGTGCGGAGGGTCGGCCGGACAGGCTGCTGGTGATCAAGCTCGACGGGACCGTGGTACGCGAGCTGAAGACCGGCATGCGGCGTATCGAGGACCCGACGATCTCCCCAGATGGGCGCACGGTGGCCTACTGGGCGCATCCCTTTGCGGGCGGCCCGAACGGTGGATCGATTTACACACTCGCAATCGATGGAGCATCTCAGCCTGTGCGATTGACCAATCGCAAGGCTGGCAGCGATGCCGATCCATCCTGGTCACCGGACGGCAACATGATCGCCTTCCGGCGTCGGGTGGCCGAGCGCAACTTTGATGTGTACGTGATGCGCTCCGACGGGTCGGGCGTACGGCCAGTTGCGACTGGTCCTGCTATCGAAGAAAAGCCCGCCTGGTCTCCGGACGGCAGCCAAATGATGATCATCTCCAACCGTGAGCCATCAGGCAAACCGGGCAAGACCTACGACCTGTACGTGTTTGACGTTCATGGTGGCGGCACACCGCGACCCCTTGGCTTAGCGGCGAACGTCGTCCTCACGCCCGTGTGGTCGTACCGCTGACCAACTCAGGCGCCGGCGAGGCTCCGGCTGCGTTGATTGACTCCCAGCTCGCCGTACGGATAGTCGCTGGCATGCAGATCGCTCGCCTGATCCAAAGCCGCAACCTCCTCTGCAGTGAGATGCATGTCGGCCGCACGGAGATTGGTTTCCAGCTGCTCGGTGGTGCGGGCGCCCAGGATCGTCGACGTCACGGCCGGCCGATCCGTCACCCAGGCGAGAGCAACTTCTGCCATCGAGACACCGCGATCTTCGGCGATCTTCTGGACCGCGTCGATGATGTTCCAGGTGCGCTCGCTACCTCGCCGATCCCACGCCTCCATGCCACGCTCGGGATCCTCTCCGAGCCGCGTGGCGCCCGTGGGCCGCTCGTCACGCTTGTATTTCCCAGACAGCCAGCCGCCACCCAAGGGACTCCACGGGAGCATCCCCATGCCGGCGTCCTGCACTGCAGGCACGATCTCCCACTCGATCTCGCGAACGATCAGGCTGTACTGCGGTTGCAGTGTCACCGGCGCCGCGAGCCCGAGAGCGTTCGCGAGCTGCACCACCTTTGTCAGTTGCCAACCGGTGAAGTTGGACAGGCCGTAGTAGCTGATCTTGCCCGCACGGATGAAGCCGTCAAGGGTACGCAGCGTCTCCTCCAGCGGCGTCCATGGGTCGAAAGCATGCACCTGGTAAAGATCAACCCGGTCCAGCCCCAGCCGCGAGAGAGATGCGTCGAGGGCTCGCGTCAGGTGCCGAGTTGACAGCCCGAGCGAGTTCGGTTCGTTGCCTACGGCAAACCGGCCCTTGGTCGCCAGCACAACACGCTCGGTGACATCGGCCGGCCGGCTTGCGAACCAGCGGCCAATGATCTCCTCCGACTGACCCTTGCCATACACGTCGGCGGTATCCACCAGCGTGCCACCGGCCTCGATGAAGCGATCGAGCTGCTCATGGGAGCCGGCCTCGTCTGTCTCGACCCCGAAGGTCATAGTTCCCAAGCAGAGCGAAGAAACGGCGCAGCCACTGCGCCCGAGAGTGCGATAGTCCATATTCGGTTTCTATCATTCAACTTCTTCAAGATCAGATTCGGGCTGGATCGAGGTCCAATCTGCGCAGCAACTGGGCATTCAAGGCCACCACAATCGTCGACGCAGACATCAAGATCGCGCCCACCGCAGGCGACAGTACGAAACCGATCGACGCCAAGACACCAGCTGCCAGCGGAATGGCCACGACGTTGTAGCCGGTTGCCCAGCCGAGGTTCTGCCACATCTTGCGGTACGAGGCGTTTGAGAGCTCGATGATGGACCCGACGGCACGCGGATCATCGCCGGCCAGTACGACGCCGGCCGACTCGACCGCAACATCGGTTCCTGCGCCGATGGCTATGCCAACCTCCGCGCGCGCCAGGGCGGGTGCATCGTTGACACCATCTCCAACCATTGCCACCTGATGCCCGCGATCTTGCAGTTCGCGGACCTTGGCGTCTTTCTCTGAGGGCAGCACCTCGGCGAAGACCTCATCGATGCCAAGGGTTCCCGCAACCGCGTCGGCCACCGGCCGGGCATCGCCAGTGATCATGGCAACTCGGACACCTCGCCGGTGCAGGCCGTCTACCGCATCACGTGACTCTTGTCGAATTTCGTCCTCAACAACAATGGCGCCTTGAACCTGCCGATCCGATGTCACATAGAGCACCGTCGAGCCCGCCTCACGCCTGGCCTCCAGTCGGCGGTCCAGATCGGCGGGAATCTTCGCGCCCAGCTCGGTCAGCAGCCCGGGGCTACCAACAGAAACGGTGCTGCCGTTCAGGCTGGCCCGTACGCCGCGGCCGGTGAGCGACTCCACGTCGCGTACCTGCGGATGATCATCGATCCCGGTGTTAATCCTTGTGGCGGCTCGGACGATCGCCCGGGCGATCGGATGCTCGCTCTCAGACTCCACGGCAGCGGCCAGCGCAAGCAGCGCATTGCGATCAACGCCGTCCGTGGTCGCAACATCAACGACCGCAGGCTCACCCCTGGTCAGCGTGCCGGTCTTGTCGAACAGCACGACATCGACCGTCCGCATCCGCTCCAGGGCCAGCCGGTCCTTGATCAAGATGCCGGCTCGCGCCGCTCGTTCGGTGGAGATCGCTATCACTAGAGGAATTGCCAACCCGAGAGCGTGCGGGCATGCGATGACGAGCACCGTGATGGTACGGGTGACGGCCTGGTCCATCTGGCCAAGCAGGGCCCACACCAGGAAGGTGATCAGCCCTGCCCCAGCGGCGAAGTAGAAGAGGAATGCTGCCGCCCGATCTGCAAGTGCTTGCGCGCGTGATGATGATGCCTGGGCGTCGCTCACCAGCCGTTGAATCCCGGCTAGCGCGGTCTCCGCGCCAACCGCGCTGATCTTGACGCGGATCGCGTTGTCGGTGGCTACCGTTCCGGCTACCACCCGGTCCCCAACCTGGCGGCGTACGGCTCGGGACTCCCCGGTGATCATGGACTCATCGACGGCCGCAGTCCCGGACAGAACCGTTCCATCCGCCGGGATCCGGGCGCCGGAGCGTACCAGGACGACATCGCCGACCGTCAGCTCATCCAGATTCACAAGCTCGGTCTCATTCCCCTTTATCCGCTCGGCTGAGTCGGGCAGCAGTGCCGCCAGTGCATCAAGAGCGCTCGAGGCTGCGCCAAGTGCGCGCATCTCCAACCAGTGGCCCAGCAGCATGATCACGATCAGCAGCGCCAGCTCCCACCAGAAATCCAGATTGAAGCCGCCGATCTTCAGAGTGGTCGCCCAGGAGGCCACGAAAGCCACCGTGATCGCAAGTGAGATCAGCAGCATCATCCCCGGCTGCCGTTGCTTGAGCTCGCTCCAGGCTCCGGTCAGAAATGGCGTACCGCCATAGAAGAAGATCACCGTGCCAAGCAGCGGTGAAACCCACGACACCCATGATCCGCCGGGCAGCGGATACCCCAGCAGGTCTGAGAACATCGTGCTGAAAACGACGACCGGAACGGCCAATAGACTGCTGATCAGAAAACGACGGCGGAAATCCGCAGCATGATCGCCGTGACCTCCACCCTGATGCTCGTGGTGTAGCGCTCGATGCTCTGGATGGTTGATCGATGCATGCTCTGTGTGGTGGCTCCCGGCATGGCTCGTGTGCTGGGCGGTTGCATGTTCGGTGTGGTGAGTCATGGCATGGTCGGTGTTGTGTGCCTCGGCATCTCCGGGCGACGGTGCAGACGCCATCACTTCTCCTTTATACCCTCCAGGGGTATCTGAACCTATTCTGCGCCAACTGTGGGATCATGTGGCGTATTCCCACTTACGGGAGTCGGTTACAACCGAATGCATGTTCGATCTCGGGGAACCTAGGCTGCGCCGGCTGGAGGTGACCATGTTCGAAGGATTTACCGACGAGATGGTCGATCTCGGCGGGGTGCAGCTTCGGGTGCGTTTCGGTGGCGACGGTCCGCCGCTACTCCTTATCCATGGTCATCCCAGGACATCGGCGACGTGGCACCGGGTCGCACCACGCATGGCTGCGGCCGGATTTCGCGTGGTCTGCCCCGATATGCGCGGCTATGGGCGATCAAGCAAACCGCGACTGCGGGATGATCACCGCCAGCAGGCCAAGCGCGCGGTGGCTGATGATCTTGCCGAGCTCATGACGCGACTGGGGCATGATCAATTTGCGGTCGTTGGACATGATCGAGGAAGCAACGTCGCCTTCCGGCTGGCGATGGACCATCCGAGCCAGGTTACTCGGCTTGTGATCATTAACGGGGTGCCGATCCTCGACGCTCTGGAGCGATGTGACGCCCGGGTTGCCGAGCGTTGGTTCGACTGGTTTTTCTATGCCCAGCCGGAGCTGCCGGAACAGGTGATCTCTGCCGACCCGGTGGGCTGGTACCGGCCCGATGTCGACAAGATGGGTCCGCAGAACTATGCGGAATTGGTGAAGGCGATCAACGACCCTGGGACCGTACGCGCCATGCTCGAGGACTATCGCGCCGGCCTGCGAGTTGACCGGGAAGCCGACCGTGCTGATCGGCTCGCCAGCCGCACCATCGGATGCCCCACGTTGTTCTTATGGTCGAGCCAAGGCGACATCGAGGCCCTCTTCGGCGACCCGCTCGCGGTCTGGAAACCATGGGCCGAGCATCTTCATGGTTTCCCAATCGACTCTGGCACTCAGATGGCTGAGGACAACCCCGGCGACCTGGTGCAGGCGCTCACCGATTTCCTGGTGGACTCGGCTCATCAACCGGGTCTCTGGGAGGCTCAGGGCGCCTGACAGATCCGCGCGGGGGCAAGACCTCGAGCACCTGGCGTCCGCTTGACATCAGTCGTAAATTTGCCTGGACAAAGCACAAATATGGCGACATTTCACAGGTTCATCAGGCATCCTTGCCCCAGTGTCTGATTCGGGGGGCGGATCGGAACTTAGCCCAGAAGGGGAACCATGAGAACGGCCTATCGAGTACTTGCCTTCGCCATCGCAGCGCTGGTCGCTATCCAGGCGGCCGCCATCGGCTACGCGGTCTTCGCGCAGTTGAATTGGATCGACGGCGGAGGCACGGTCGACAAGGCCTCGATTGAATCGGCGCCTGGGACCGCAGCGTACATATTCCACGCTCTAGATGGCGGCGTGGTCCTGCTCATCGCGCTCGCCTTGCTGGTCGTCTCGTTCTTCGCCAAGATCCCGCAGGGCGTCAAGTGGGCCGTGATCGTGTTGGTCACAACCATCGTCCAGATCGCATTGGGTACCTTGTCGCACATGTTGGCTGCGATCGGCGCGGTGCACGGTGCGGTGGCGCTGGTGCTGTTCGGAGTTGCTGTGATGGCAGCGATGCGGTCACGTAGGCCGGCTGTTGTCGAGGAGGCCGTGCCGGCCGAAGTCGCGTAGCGGGCGAGACCTGAAGCATGGCCGGCCGCTTCTCCACGCGCGCGCGGCTCATCGTCTCGATAGTGGCCGCGCTGGCGATCCTTGTGCCGCTGGCCTGGCTGTGGCAGTCGAGCTTGGTGCCGAGCAGCTACTCGGTGACAGGCATGGGGTACCCGGACTACGGGGGCGGGCCTGTCGGTGATCATGAGCACGGCTCGACGGCTCGATCGGTCAGCGACTTCGTGGTCGATCCTGCCCACAAAGCTGATGTTCGGGCCGATCTTGTAGCCGAGCAGCAGAACTTGAACATCGGCGGCCGTTCCCTGCCCGGCTACACCCTGAACGGCACGTCACCTGGACCGAGGATCACCGCCCATCAGGGACAGCTGGTCGAGGTGCACGTCCGCAACGCCTCGGTGAAGGCTGGCATTGCGTTGCACTGGCATGGCGTCGATGTGCCGGCGGCCATGGATGGCGTGGCCGGGGTGACCCAGGATGAGATTCCGGTCGGCGGCGACTTCACGTATCGGTTCGTCGCGGACCAGGTTGGGACGTACTGGTATCACTCGCATCAGGTTTCCAATGAGCAGGTGATTGGCGGTCTTTTCGGCACGCTTGTCGTGCTGCCCAAGACCGGTCGCGCCGCCGCCGTCGATGTGATTGCCGCAGCCCACACCTACGGTGGCACGAAGACGATCAACGGTGTGGCCGGTGATCTGAAGGTGCCGGCCAAGCCGGGTCAGCAGGTGCGGGTCCGGGTGATCAACACCGACAATGGCCCAATCGAGACCTGGGCCGATACGCCGTTCCGAGTGCTCGCGACCGACGGCTACGCGGTCAATGGCCCGACCGATGTGGCTGATCATTCCATGACAATCACCGCTGGCGGCCGGGCTGATCTTGGAGTGACGATGCCGAGCGACGGCAAGCCGGTACGTGTCCAGGTATCCAAGGGCACAGCTGTGATTCTTGGTAGCGGTGATCCGCCAGCACCACCGCAGCCGGCGACCGCCCTTGATCTGCTGAGCTATGGAAGCCCGACCGCGCTGGGGTTCGATCCCGCCAAGGCGACCCGGCATTTCGACTACTCGATCGGCCGTCGGCCTGGCTTCGTGCGCGGCATCCCGGGACTGTGGTGGTCGATCAACGGGCATCTCTATCCCAATGTGCCGATGTACGTGGTCCGGCAGGGCGACATCGTGATCATGCACATCGACAATCACAGCGGTCAGGTGCATCCGATGCATCTGCACGGACATCATGCGGTCGTACTGTCTCGCAATGGTGTGGCCGCCACAGGTAGCCCGTGGTGGATCGACTCATTGAATGTGCTCGAGGGTGAGACGTACGACATTGCGTTCGTTGCTGACAATCCTGGGATCTGGCTCGATCACTGTCACCACCTCAAGCATGCTCAACAAGGCATGGTGGCTCATTTGATGTATGAGGGCATCAGTACGCCGTACCAGATTGGTGGCGCTCCCCGGAACCAACCCGAATAGGTCATTTAGCTCCTTTCGCGGCTGGCTGTGACGCGTCGCTCAAGACAGACGCTGCTGAGTCGAAGACTGTGATTCGGCGGCTTTCTCATGACCTACACCACCCTCGGACTGCTCCGACGCCTTGGACAATGAGCCCAGATCGGGGAGGCCGATGTGATGCCTGGCTGCAGCCCGTCGTCTACGACTGCGCACGGTCAGCACGATCACCGCCGCGATGACGATGATCGCCACGACGATAATGGCAACAACCGCTCCGCTGCTCATTCGGTGCCTCCAAACAGATGGCCGCCATAACACATGGCTTGGCTATGTAATCGGACGGCTCCATCATCACGCAGCAATTGCATAGAGACAACAATTGCGATGTAGAAATTTTGTGAGAGCGGCGTTAGGTGAAGAAGCGCGGTCCGTTACCTGACCCCACTCCGCATCGGTTGCTTGGTCTTCGCACCAGCTGCAATTGATGCGGCGTCCAAGTAGGTGATGCGGAGTGGCGTGGAGCCGGTCTTGGAGAGCCTAAGGCGAAGCGGCTGGCCGAGCCTGGTATTCCTTGGCAGCTGCCAGGAACGCCCCGAGTGCCTGTGTCAGTGCGTCCCGCTCCGTGGCATCCATGCGCCGCAGAATCCGACCGAATACCTCTCGTCGATGATCGTGGAGCGTGGCCAGCAGGCGCTCGCCGTCGGGGGTGAGGGTCAGCTCGACATGCCGCCGGTCCCGCGGCAAATCGCGTCGGTGAAGGAATCCGGCCTGGACCAGTCGATCGCAGATCCGGCTAGCGGAGGAGAGATGTATATCAAGAGCCTCGGCAACGCCGGTCGCGTTGAGATGACCTGGCTGGGAGGCGAGTACGAGCACCCGTAGCTGGGGCAGGGTGACGCCTTCCCCAGCCTGGGCGATCGACTCGGCGGTGATGGCGCCGAAGACCGGTGCCGCGCTCATCAACGTCTCTAGGTGCCGTGCCGTCGACCCACGCCGCTGAGGGCTCATGGAGCTACATCCAATCTGATCAGTTGCTTACTTGCAACTATTCATCGATGCTCTCGTGATCAGGATCAGGGCTCGAGCATGATCGCGGCGCCTTCTGCAGTGATGTTCACGCCACTCGAATCGGTCCCAACGCCAGTCAGCCGATGCCCGAATGGCAGCGTGCCGATGGGAATTGTCAGCGTCAGTCGTTGCCGCAGGAGCAGCCTGCTCGCCGCGTCGAGTGATGCCGGCCCTGCGGCGAAGTTGTGGGGTGAGATTCGCAGCAGATCCTCTTCGACCCATAAGGTGCCGTCGGCGGAGACCGGCACACTTCTGCTCAGTACGGTGACCTTTCCGGAAAGCGTGACTGAGTCGTTCCGGTCCGGGCCCACCTGCAGCGGCCGACCAGTTGCTGCGAAGTACGCATTCAGATCGCGGTAGGTCACGTTGACGGTTTCCTCCGAACGCCCGATGCTGACTCGGCGAATGTTGCGGACCAGGACATCGTGAAACGGCACCCGAACGTCGAATAGGTGAGACTCGACCCCATTGATCCGCAGCGGCCCGCTCGCGATGCCCCGCGTTGTGACGTCCACCTCTGAGTAGGCGCCGCGGATCACCTGCGGTAGGAAGAGCACGCCATGCACCTTGACGTGGGGGCGTGCCTCGACGCCGGTGGCGTCTTGGATGTTTTTCTCCAGCAGCGTCTGAGCGCCGATCCTGGCGAAAGAATCAGCTGCCCACAGCAGCAGCGTGGCAATAACGACCAGGCCCAGCGCCTCGAGCACGATGCGCAGGCGTTGCGGCGATAAGGCACGTCGTCGCATTGTCTTCACCTCAATGCTCGGACTCGACAGCGGTTGTCACCGTACGCCGTTGACCCCGGGTAATCCGGCTGCTCGGCCAACTCGCCCGCGGCCCCAGCAAGGTGAGCAGCGCGGGTGTGAGCACCGGCCGCACGATCAGCGTGTCGATCATCAGCCCTACGGTCATCGCGAACGCGATCTGACGAAACGTTGCCAACGGGATGATCGCAACCAGCGCGAAGGTCGCCGCCAAGATCACGCCGGCCGTCGTAATCGCTCGCGATGTTCGGGGCACCGCAGCCATGATCGCTTCAGCCAGTGGTCGGCGGCCAGCTTCTTGCCAGATCGATCCGACCGAAAAGACGGTGTAGTCCGCACCAAGGGCAATGAGCAGCACCGCGGCTGCGAAGGGCGCATAGAAGGTGAGACCTTGCTGACCAAGTAGGTCCTGGAACACAAAGGTCGTTAGACCTAGTGCCGCGGCGACGCTCAGCGCACTAGCCCCCAGCAGCACGATCGGAGCTACCAATGCCCGCAGATAGAGGATCAAGATCACAAGCTCGATCAGCAGGGCCGTCGCAACAGTGATCTCTACACTTCGCCGGGTTAGCTGGGCGACCTCGGAGGCGAACAGGGTCTGTCCGGCAATTGAAACCTGGGCATCGGAGAGACCGGACTGCGTAACGAGCTCGGGCAGATTCGACTCCAGCTGCCGAACGTGGCCGATGGCCTGAGCACCTAATGGATCGGTGTCATAGATCAACAGATAACGTGCCGCGTTACCGCTCTCTGATATCAGCACCCCCCGCGGTTGGCTCATCAGTAGATCGGAGGGCCCGATGACACGCGTGACGCCAGGCTGCTGAGCGAGCTCGTCCTGGAGTCTGGTAAGCGCTGCCCGGTCCGCGGCCACACCCGGCCTTTCCACCAAGATCTCGGTGGGCGCGCTGATGCCACGTATACCGGCCGTGGCTAGCAGATCTGCGCCCTCGGCGACAGAGTCATCGTTAGGCAGCGCCGTGACATAGGAGAGGTCCAATCGGGCATGGATGAGCGGGCTCGCTGCCACCTCAAGGCCGACGCCCACCACGATCACCGCCAGTAGCGCCGTTCCGCGGTAGGTCAGCAGCTTCAGGCCGCGATATCGATGAGCTGGAGCGGGATGGAAGAAGCCATTCTGGGACCGCGATCCGCGGACCGGGAGAATAGTGAAGAGGCGCCAGCCCAGGATGGTCATGATCGCTGGCGCCAGAGTGAGGCAGACGGCCAGGCCAACAAGCACGGTGAGGGCCAGTGCCGGGCCAAGGCCTCGAAAGACATGGAATGGTGCCGCTAGCAGGGCAATGGTGCCACCTGCCACGGTCAAGCCGGCCACCGTGATGATCGGCGCATTGACTCCGACGGCGGCGTGAGCAGCCTCCTTCCGCTCGATTCCGCGGCGTAGCTCGTCCCGGAATGCGGAGAAAAGCAAGACGCAGTAGTCGGTGACCACGCCCAATAGCAGAGCGACGATGACCGGCTCGAGCTGGCTTGGGACTGTAAAACCCAGGGCCGCGGCCAGGCTGGATAGCAGCGGGAAATAAACCACATAACCGACCACTGCGACGCCGACGACTACCAGTGGCGCCAGCACGGAACGGAAGGCAAGTGCTACCACGCATATGATCACCAGCACGCTGGCGATCTCGAACAAGCGCAGCCGGGCATCCAGGTAGTCGAGCTGGGCAATCTGGGCCGGGACGAAGCCGGTCACGTAGGAACTGACATCCTCCTGGTTCTTGAAGTGCGCGGCGTACTGGTCGGCGAGCCGCACCTCGTCTCGGAGCCCGGTACCCGGGGCCACGTATAGATAGGTGACGGTGAGGTCTGTCCGGCCAGTCGGCATTGGGACCGCGGCCGCGATAGTGCCCGCCTTGGGCTGTGTGCGTTCCTGCTCAGTGTCCTGTGTCGTTGCGAGCGCCCACAGCAGGGAGTCAGCCCGGGTCAACAGGCTCAGTCCGTCGGCCTGGTGCGCGACGACTGTGGTGCCAGAGAGCAGCGGGACTTTGAACTCTTGGAATATGCGTTGCTCGACCTTGAAAATCGGGCTGTCGTTGGGCAGCAGGTCGCTGAAATTGCTGCCAGTGTTATCCGGGCGATACGGCATAAGTACGGTCAACGCCACAGCCGCCGCTACCCAAGCGAGAACAACGACCCAACGAAGTGTCGTAACGGTAAAGCGGTACGCCCGGCCAAAACCGGATAACACTAGGGAGGCGGCCCCGTCCACCCGTTGGACTCCCTTCACCGGCTGCGGTCTTCATTATCGAAGATCATTCAGCTGCTCCATCCTAGGAGGCGCCAGGTGTCTGGCACTGATGTGAAACAGCGAGCCGATTACAGCGGCAGGCGCGTCCAGCGACCGTCGCGCTGGTGGATCCCGGTCCTCACCTTCATCCTCGGCGGTCTCGTCGGTGTGCTCACCGTCGGCCTGCTCGGTATAACGGGGCCGGATTTCCTGCCGAGGCAGACAAGCACTCCGCCCGCCACGCCTTCGCCGACCGGAGGGCAAAGTGTTCCGGTCGCGGCAAGCGCGCAAGTCAATGCCGCTTGCCTGCGGGTCATCAACGACGCGCAGGACGTCAGCATCATGCTGAGCGAGGTTGGTCCTGCGGCCAGCGCTGTCAACTTGCAACAGCTCGATGACATCGTGCGCCGGCTGCAATCGGTTCAGCCACTGTTGAAACGCGATCTTGCCGATTGCCGCGTCGAGCCGAGCGCTGGTGGTACGCCGTCGGCAGAACCACCAACCTCGCCGACGCCGGTACCCACGGCAGTTGCAACTCGCTGATGCTGAGATCATGATCAGCTATCTCGGCCGCCGGGCAGTACCTCCTGCACCTTGGACTTGACTATTTCCTTGACCATATCGAGCCGGTCGCTGTCGCCGCGTACCACGGACTCGGTTGCCTTGATCAGCTGATCCCAGGTGGCGTGCGGCGGGATTGGTGGAACCGCCGGGTCGGTCTGGAATTCGATCAGGCACGGCCGGCGGGCGGCCATCGCCTCGTCCCAGGCGCCCGCGACCTCCTCCGGATCGCTGACCACGAGCCCATAGAACCCGAGGCTTTCCGCGTACGCCGCGTAGCCGAAGTCGGGGAGTTGCTGCGAAGGCAAGAACTGCGGTGAACCGCCCATGGCCCGCAGCTCCCAGGTGACCAGATTCAGGTCTTCGTTGCGCAGGACCGCTACCACCAAGCGCGGGTCTTGCCATTCCTGCCAGTACTTGGCGATCGTGATCAATTCGTTGATGCCGTTCATCTGCATGGCGCCATCACCGACCATCGCATACGCGGGCCGATTCGGGTACGCGAACTTGGCCCCGATCGCATACGGAACAGCGCACCCCATAGTGGCCAGCGTTCCGGACAAAGTGCCGCGCATCGTGCCCCGCATCTTGACGTGCCTGGCGTACCAGTTGGTACCGGATCCTGAGTCGGCGCTCAACATCGCGTTGTCCGGCAGCCGTGGCGACAGCTCTGCGAAGACCTGTTCCGGATTGATTGGATCGGCGGATACGCCGGCGCGGCGGTCCATCACTTCCCACCAGCGAGTGACGTTGTCCTCGACCGTCTCTCGCCAGGAGCGATCATCCTTGCGAGTGAGCAGGGGAATCAGGCGGCGCAGTGTGGCCGCGGCGTCCCCGACCAGGTTCACTTCAAACGGGTAACGCAATCCGATCATGGTCGGGTCGGCGTCGATCTGCACCGCCCGGGCCTTTGGCTCTCCCGCCTCAAAGCTGGGCAGGAATTGGCTGTAGGGGAAGTTGGAGCCGACCACCAGCAAGGTGTCGCAGTCCATCATCAGCTCGTACGAGGCTCGGGTACCGAGCAGACCGATCGATCCGGTTACCCAGGGCAGTTCATCGGACAGCACATCCTTGCCGAGCAGCGCCTTGGCCACGCCGGCACCGAGAAGATCAGCGACAGTGGTGACCTCCTCCACTGCTTGCCGAGCGCCCTGGCCAACCAGCATGGCAACCTTCTCCCCGGCATTGAGGACATCGGCCGCACGGCGTACGTCCGCGTCGCTTGGAACTGGGAACGCCCAGGTTTGATCAAGACTGGAGGGCACCATCTTGAACTCATGCGTCGGCGGGGAGTAGTCAAGCTCCTGCAGATCGGATGGAATGATCACCCCCGTCACCGTGCGCCGGCTACCAGCGATCCGCATCGCCCGGTCAATCACATTGGGAAGCTGTTCCGGCACAGTGATCATCTGGCAGTACTCGTTGGCGACGTCCTTGAAGAGGCTAAGCAAATCGACCTCTTGCTGGTAGGCCCCGCCCATCGCCGAGCGGGCTGTCTGGCCAACGATGGCAACTACGCCGACATGATCAAGTTTGGCGTCGTACAGGCCATTGAGGAGATGGATCGCGCCGGGCCCGCTAGTTGCGGTGCAGACCCCGACACGGCCCGAGAACTTGGCGTAGCCGCAGGCCTGGAAGGCAGACATCTCTTCATGCCGCGCCTGAATGAACCGAGGCTGATCATCTGCGCGCTCCCAGGCGGAGAGCAGGCCGTTGATGCCGTCGCCGGCGTAGCCGAACACTTGTCGGACGTCCCACTCTCGCAACCTGGCGAGGATGTGGTCCGCGACGGTCTCGCTCATGGAATCTCCCCTTTCAGTCCTGCGCCGCACGAGCACTTGAGCTCTCGCGGTGGTGGGCCAGCCGGTCGGCGGCGCGGGCAGCGACCGCCATGATGGTCAAGGCTGGGTTCGCCGCGCCCTGGGTCGGCAGGACGCTGCCGTCGGTGATGAGCAGGTTGGGGACTGCGAAGGAGCGGCAGTCACCGTCGACGACGCCGGAGCGCTCGTCCGTCGCCATCCGGGCTCCGCCGACCAGGTGCGCGTAGCGGTCGAAGGTGATGACCTCCTCGGCTCCAGCGGCGCGCAGGATCTCCTCCATGACCCGCTGGGCCGCGCGCATGAGTCGACGGTCGTTCTCGCACTGGCTGTAGCTGAAGCGGGCGACGGGCAGCCCGTGCCGGTCGACCTCGTCGGCCAGGGTCACCCGGTTGTCCGCCTGGGGCAGGAACTCGCACAGCGCCCCTAGGCACGACCAGTGCACGTAGTCCCGCATCCAGCTGCGCAGGGAGCCGCCCCAGTGACCCTGGCCGGCGACGTGCTCGGCCCAGGTGATCGGGAGCGGCGAGACGGTCTGGATGGAGAACCCGCGCCGATAGGGCTGCGCCGGATCGGTCTCGTAGAACTGCTC